>NZ_FCOL02000016.1 GCF_001544515.1 Caballeronia terrestris | reverse complement strand
TGGCGTCCCCTAGGGGATTCGAACCCCTGTACTCACCGTGAAAGGGTGATGTCCTAGGCCTCTAGACGAAGGGGACAGAAACTTGGTTAAATCTCTGTCTTGCTACGTTCTTCGCTTAAGTCTTCTGCTACTGCAGCGAAGACCGAAATTCTATACAGCTTTCTGTTACTTGTGAAGTCTTTTTTGCGACAACCTGTCTCACTAAAAGACTTCAAACCGTTCTGTGGTGGAGGTAAGCGGGATCGAACCGCTGACCTCTTGCATGCCATGCAAGCGCTCTCCCAGCTGAGCTATACCCCCTTGCAGAACAGAAACGAGATTTTAAAGGGCACTTTTGAAGTTGTAAATACCTTTCTCCGCCCTGTCTGAAATTTTTTTGCTCTTCAGCCCCGATCTTGCGCAATCGCTGCGAACTCGCGTCCGCAACGATTTCTTAGATCACGCCGACGTCTTCTCCAGCCGCTTGAGAACCGTCTCACGGCCGAACAGCATCAGCACCGCATCGATCGATGGCGTGTGCGTCGTGCCCGCCACCAGCAGACGCACCGGCATCGCGAGGTGCGGCATCTTCAGCTTGTGCGCGGCGAGCGTCGATTTGATCGCGGCCGCGATCGCCTCCTTCGTCCATTCGACTTCGCCAAGCGCCGTACGCAGGTCCGCGAGCGCCGGGCGCACCGCGTCCGTGACGTGCTGCGCGAAGGCCGCCGCGTCGATGGCCGGTTCCTTGTAGAACATCGCGGCGTTTTCGGCGATCTCCTTCACCGTCGATGCGCGGTCCTTCAGCAGCCCGACCACCAGTTCGAGCGGCGCGCCCTGCTCGGTCGCGTTGGCATCGACGCCGAGTTCGGCCAGGAACGGTTTGGCGAGCGTCGCCAAGCGCGCGTTGTCGGCTTCCTTGATGTAGTGCGCGTTCAGCCAGTTGAGCCTGTCGTGGTCGTACTGCGCCGGCGACTTGCCGAGGTGATCGAGATCGAACCACTCGACGAACTGCTCGCGCGAGAAGATTTCCGCGTCGCCGTGCGACCAGCCGAGGCGCGCGAGGTAGTTCACCACCGCTTCAGGCAGATAGCCGGCATCGCGATAGCCGGTCACGCTCATCGCGCCGTGGCGCTTGCTCATCTTTTCGCCCTGCTCGTTCAGCACGGTCGGCAGGTGGGCGTACACCGGCACTTCGCCGCCCAGCGCGCGCAGGATGTTGATCTGACGCGGGGTGTTGTTCACGTGATCGTCGCCGCGAATGACGTGCGTGATGTTCATGTCGAGATCGTCGACGACTACGCAGAAGTTATACGTAGGCGTACCGTCCGGGCGGGCGATCACGAGGTCGTCGAGCTCTTCGTTTGAGATTTCGACTGTGCCCTTCACCGCGTCGTCCCAGCTCACTACGCCGTTCAGCGGATTGCGAAAGCGCACGACGGGCTGCACGCCTTCCGGCACCGGCGGCAGCGACTTGCCGGGTTCGGGACGCCACGTGCCGTCGTAGCGCGGCTTTTCGCCAGCGGCGCGCTGGCGCTCGCGCAGCGCGTCGAGCTCTTCGGTCGACATGTAGCAGTGGTACGCGAGGCCCTGCTCGAGCATCTGGCCGATCACCTCGCGGTAACGGTCCATCCGCTGCATCTGGTAGAACGGGCCTTCGTCGAAATCGAGTGCGAGCCACTGCATGCCTTCGAGGATCGCGTCGACGGAGGCGTCGGTGGAGCGCTCGACGTCGGTGTCTTCGATGCGCAGCACGAAAGTGCCCTTCATCTTGCGCGCGAACGCCCACGGATACAGCGCGGAGCGGATATTGCCGAGATGGATGAAGCCGGTCGGGCTCGGGGCGAAGCGGGTGCGGACTTGCGTGGTCATTGGCGTTTTACTCGATGGCGGAATGCGCTCGCGGTTCGGGGCGACGAAAGCGATGCTAAGTCACGTTAAGTCACCCCTAAGCGCGGCGGTTCAGACTGCGAAGCTCGGGGCGCAGCATGCGAACGATGCGTCGGCGTTTCAGCTTTTCAGCGTGCGGCATGCGTGCGCTTTTCCCGCGCCGCCCCGCCGAACAAAATGAGACGGAATTATACTCGCCGCCCGCTTTTTACCGGCGCCAGCGTTTCGAGTTGCTTTATGATGTGCGCGCTATTTTCAGGATGCATGCACGTCGTGGGCGGTCGCGTCGATCGACCCGCATGGGGCGAGAGTAAGCGCTAAAGCGCTTACTCTCGCCAACAGCGCCGCTGGAGAAACCCTTTGAAATCATCATCCCCTCGCTTTTCGCGCCGTGCGTTTTCGGTTGCGGCCGCATCGGCTGCGCTCGCCGCCTGTTCCACGACGGGTAGCAGCATCGTCGGCAATAACGGTTCTTCGGGCGCAGCAACGAACGCGCCGCCGCCTAAGGCCGAGCCGCCGCGCCAGTTGCGCGTCGGGCTCGCGCTTGGTGGCGGTGCGGCGCGCGGCTTCGCGCACATCGGCGTAATCAAGGCGCTCGAGGCGCGCAACGTCCGCGTCGACCTGCTCGCCGGCACCAGCGCGGGCTCGGTGATCGCGGCGCTGTCGGCGTCGGGGATGAACGGCATCTCGATCAACAAGCTCGCGCTGACGATGGACGAAGCGTCGATCAGCGACTGGGCGATGCCGTTTCGCACGCGCGGCATCCTGAAAGGCGTCGCGCTGCAGAACTATCTCAACAAGACGCTCGATAACCGGCCGATCGAAAAGATGGCGAAGCCGCTCGGCGTCGTCGCGACGGATTTGCGCACCGGCCAGCCGATTCTCTTTCAGCGCGGCAATACGGGCGTCGCGGTGCGGGCTTCGTGCAGCGTGCCGTCGATCTTCGAGCCGGTGAAGATCGGCGCGCATGAATATGTCGACGGCGGCCTCGTGAGCCCGGTGCCCGCGGCGTTCGCGCGCAAGATGGGCGCGGATTTCGTGATCGCCGTCGATATCTCGGCGCGGCCCGAATCGGCGCTCACTCAAAGCTCGTTCGACGTGCTGATGCAGACGTTCACGATCATGGGCCAGACGATCAAGGCCTACGAACTCGACAAATACGCCGACGTCGTGATCCGTCCGAATCTGGCGGCGATGAGCGGCAGCGATTTCGGCCAGCGCAACGCGGCGATCCTGGCTGGCGAGGAAGCGGTGGCGAAGGCGTGGCCGGAGTTGCAGCGTCAACTGGCGTCGCGTGGCGCTACGGCCTGAGAAACACAAGAAGCCCGCTTCTCACGAAGCGGGCTTCTGGAACAACCGGGCCAATCAGTTACTGATTGCCGATCGTCGCGCTCACGCGCTGGCGAAGATCGTTGCCGTCCATCGGGAACGCGGCGTCGATGCGGCGTGCACCGGTGTAGCGCTTTTCCCAGTAGGCGTTTTCCATGTCGTCGACGCGGATCGTGCTGCCGGTAGACGGCGAATGCACAAACTTGTTGTCGCCGATGTAGATGCCGACGTGCGAGAACGAGCGGCGCATCGTGTTGAAGAACACGAGGTCGCCCGGCTTCAGTTCGCTCACGCGGACCTTCTCGCCGACGCGGCTCATTTCCTCCGCACGCCGCGGCAAGGTCATGCCGAGCGTGTCCTGGAAGACGTAGCGCACGAAGCCGCTGCAATCAAGGCCGGAGTCCGGCGTATCGCCGCCCCAGCGATAACGCACGCCGATCATGTTCAGCGCGCCGACGACAACGTCGCCCGCTTTGCTGGCCATGCCGGACAGGAAAGATTTGGTGCCGGAGGACGACGTATTTCCCGATTCAGCGACCGGGTAGACATCGTTTGCTTTAGACGACAAAAAAATGCCATTGCTGGCATTTTGTTGGGAATTGTTGACTTCGTCGGCAATCGCCGTCGAAGTTGCTGTCATCAGTAGGCCGATCAACATGCCGGCGGCGGCGCGCGCGCATGTCTGAGTCAAGGTGATTGGCTGCATCGGTCGGTAGTTTTTGCGAAGAAAGGCTGAAAAATCAGGGGCATACGTAAAGTTTGGATGATACTAGACAGATATTATTTGCATGTCAAAAGATATAGAGAAAATCAATCGCTCCCCGCACCTAATTGGTGAGAAGAGTGAGATTTAAGCGGCCAAGGCCGCTTTGAGAAGTTTCCGAGTGTAGGCGTGCGACGGCGTCGAAAAGATTTTCTCCACATCGCCCGTTTCGACGACAAAACCGTTCTGCATCACCGCGACGCGGTGCGCCATCGCCCCAATCACTTCCAGGTCGTGGCTGATGAAGACGTAGCCAAGGTTGTACTTCTTCTGCAGGTCGGCGAGGAGTTTCAACACCTGCATCTGGATGGATACATCGAGCGCGCTGGTCGGCTCATCGAGTATCAGGATGCGCGGTTCCAGCACGAGCGCGCGCGCAATCGCGATCCGCTGGCGCTGTCCGCCCGAGAATTCGTGCGGGTAGCGCTGCAGCGCCGTGCGGTCCATTCCGACCTCGCGCAGCACCGACACCACCTTCGCGTGACGCGCGGCGGCATCGAGTTCCGGGCGATGCAGCGCGAGCCCTTCGCCCACGATCCGCTCGATCGTCTGGCGCGGCGACAACGAGCTGTACGGGTCCTGAAACACCACCTGCATGTTCGAGCGCAGCACGGTCTTTTCGCGTCCGCGATAGTCGGCGAGCGCGCGGCCCTGGAATTCCACCGCGCCGTGCGAGATGCGCTGCAGGCCGAGCAGCGCCATCGCGAGCGTCGATTTGCCGGAGCCCGACTCGCCGACGATCCCCAGCGTCTCGCCCTGCCGCACCGACACCGACACGCGATCCACCGCCTTGAACGCGCCGCGCCGGAACCAGCCGGCGACGCCCGGCAGCTTCGTCGAGTAGTCGACGGAGACGTCCTTCGCGTCGAGCAGCACGGGCGAGAGCGGCAGTACCGGCAGCACCGCGCGCTGCGGCCGGCTCTGCAGGAGGCGCTGCGTATAAGGATGCTGCGGCGACGTGAAAATCGATTCGACCGTGCCCTGCTCCACCAGCAGACCGTTTTCCATAACCGCGATGCGCTCGGCGAAGCGGCGCACGAGGTTCAGGTCGTGTGTGATCAGCAGCACGGCCATGCCGCGCTTTTCGGCTTCGTCGCGCTGCAATTCGAGCAACAGATCGACGATTTGCGCGCGGATCGTCACGTCGAGCGCCGTGGTCGGCTCGTCGGCGAGCAGCAAGCGCGGGCGGCACGCGAGCGCCATTGCGATCATCACGCGCTGGCGCTGGCCGCCGGAAAGCTGGTGCGGATAGCTGTCGATACGCCGCTCCGGCTCCGTGATCCCCGTGCACGCGAGCAGCTCGATCGCGCGCTTGCGGGCGTCGCGCGGACTGATGCCATCGTGCAGCTGGATCGTCTCGATGATCTGGTCGCCGACCGTGTAGAGCGGGTTCAGCGCGGTCATCGGCTCCTGGAAGATCATCGCGATGTCGGAGCCGCGCAGGTTGCGCATCGCGTGCTCGCTCTTCGTCAGCAGTTCCTCGCCGGCGAAGCGGATCGAGCCCGAAAGCTCCGCCTCACGCAAAAGACGCAGGATGGAAAGCGCCGTCACGCTCTTGCCCGACCCCGATTCGCCGACCAGCGCCACGCGCTCGCCCGCTTCGATCGTGAGACTCACGTCATCGACGGCGACGGTTTGCCCGAACCGCACGCGCAGCTTGTCGATTTGCAGCAGCGGCGCGGCGCTCATCGGCCGCCTCCGGCTTTGACCGCGTCCGCGATGCGCGTGTCGAGCGCGTTGCGCAGCGCGTCGCCCATGAACGTCAGCAAAAGCAGCGTCGCGACGAGCACGCCGAACGTCGAGAGCGAGATCCACCACGCGTCGAGATTCGCCTTGCCCTGCGCGAGCAGTTCGCCGAGCGACGGCGTCGGCGACGGCACGCCGAGACCCAGAAAATCGAGGCTCGTGAGCGCGAGGATCGCGCCGCTCATGCGAAACGGCAGGAACGTGATGACGGGCGTGAGGCTGTTCGGCAGGACGTGACGCCGGATGATCTGCCAGTTCGACAAACCCATCGCCCGCGCGGCGCGCACGTAGTCCTGCGTGCGATTGCGCAGGAACTCGGCGCGCACGTAGTCGGAGAGCCCGATCCAGCCGAAGAGCGACAGCAGGATCACGAGCAGCAGCAGACTCGGCTCGAAAATCGACGCGAAGATGATCAGCAGGTAAAGCTCCGGCAGCGCGCTCCAGATTTCGATCAAACGCTGGCCGGTGATGTCGGTCCTCCCGCCGAAATAGCCTTGTACCGCGCCCGCCAGCACGCCAAGTACTGTGCCGATCACCGTCAGGACGAGCGCGAACAGCACCGACACGCGAAAGCCGTACACGAGCCGCGCGAAGACGTCACGGCCGCGATCATCGGTGCCGAGCCAGTTTTCGCGCGACGGCGGCGCCGGATTCGAGCCCTTCGAGAAGTAATTGAGCGTGTCGTAGTAATAGTGATTCGGCGGATACACCGCGAAGTTGCCCGGCGCGCTGAAGCGATCGCGCACGTAAGGATCGAGGTAATCGGCGGGCGTCGGGAAGTCGCCGCCGAACACCGTCTCCGCATAGGTCTTCACGAGCGGGAAATAGAGCTGGCCCTGATAGCGCACGACGAGCGGCTTGTCGTTCGACCAGAGCGGCCCAGCCAGGCTGATCGCGAACGCGACGACGAACACGATCAAACTCCAATAACCCAGCCGATGCTGCCTGAAGCGCAGCCACACGCGCCGGCCCGGCGTGATCGAAACATGCGGGCGAAGCGGCTGGCCGTCGGTGGCGGTCGCGTTGCGTCGCGACGATGCGGCTCGGTTCAAGTCAGCGCTCCAGTTGTTCGAATTGAATTCGCGGATCGACCCAGACGTAGCACAGGTCGGAGATCAGCTTGGTCGCGAGCCCGATCAGCGTGAAGAGATAGAGCGTGCCGAGCACGACCGGATAGTCGCGCCGCACGACGGACTCGTAGGACAACAGGCCCAGACCATCGAGCGAAAAGAGCGTCTCGATTAGCAGACTACCCGTGAAGAACGCGCCGATGAACGCCCCCGGAAAGCCGACGATCAGCGGCAAAAGCGCGTTGCGGAACACGTGTTTCCACAGCACGCGCCGCTCCGACAAACCCTTCGCGCGCGCGGTCAGCACATATTGCTTGCGGATTTCGTCGAGGAAGGCGTTCTTCGTGAGCATCGTGATGACGGCGAAGCTGCCCACCACCGACGCCACCACCGGCAGCGTGATATGCCACAAATAATCCAAAATTTTGCCGCCGAGCGAGAGCGTCGCCCAGTTGTCGGAGGTAAGGTTGCGCAGTGGAAACAGTTGCCAGAACGTGCCGCCGCCGAACAGCACGAGCAACAGCACGCCGAGCACAAAGCCCGGAATCGCGAAGCCGATCAGCACGACGAGACTCGTCGCGACGTCGAATTTCGAGCCATTGCGCACAGCCTTCGCGATCCCGAGCGGCACGGATATCAGATAGGTGATGAAAAACGTCCACAAGCCGATGCTGATCGACACCGGCAGCTTCGACACGATCAGCGACCACACGCTCTGATGCCGGAAATAGCTCTCGCCGAGATCGAAACGCGCGAACTTGCCGAGCATCGACACGTAGCGTTCGAGCGGCGGTTTGTCGAAGCCGTAGAGCGCCTTGAGTTGCGCGACCTGCTGCGCATCGACGCCGGTGTGCGTGCGCATGCCGAACGCGCCGCCCTGCTCGCCGCCGCGCCGCAAATCGTGCACCGCCTGCTCGACCGGGCCGCCCGGCACGAACTGGATCACGGCGAACGTCAGCGTGAGCACGCCGAGCAGCGTCGGGATCATCAGCAGGATACGTTTGAGGATGTAGCTCCACATGGGCGGCGTCCGGTTCGTTTCTGTGCTTTGTGAAGATTATTTTGGCGTGGGCTTGAACCACCACGTCGACGTGATCCAGTCCTCGGCGGTGTAGTAAAGCGGCAGCGTCGACGGGTACGCGAGCGTATTGCGGTAAGCCACGCGGTGCGTCGCCGAATACCAGTGCGGGACCACATAGTAGCCGTGCATCAGCACCCGGTCGAGCGCGTGCGTGGCATCGACGAGTTGTTCGCGCGATTGCGCGGAGACGACCGCCTGCAGGATTTTATCGACGGCAGGCGATTTCACGCCCGACAGGTTGTCCGAACCCTGCTCGTCCGCCGACTTGCTCCCGAAACGCGACACTTGCTCCGTGCCCGGCACCTGCACGTCGGGCATGCGCACGCTCGTCATGTCGAAATCGAAGGCGTCGAGGCGCTTCTGGATCAGCGCGTAATCGACCGTGCGGAAGTTGCACACGATGCCGAGCTTCTGCAGGTTGCGCGCGAACGCCGCCGCGACCGGCTCCATCGACGCGCCGCCGCCGGTGTCGTCGAGGATCTCGAACACGAACGGCTCGCCCTTCGCGTTGCGCAGCGCGCCGTCGCGATAAGTCCAGCCGGCGTCGGCGAGCAACTGGCGCGCTTTGATCAGGTTCGCGCGCAGCGCGTCCGGCGGCGGCGCGGTGAGCGGCTGCTGCACCATCTCGCCGAACACCGATGGATCGAGCTCGGAGCGCAGCGGGTCGAGCAGCGTGAGTTCACCCGTGGACGGACGGCCCTTCGCCTGCAGTTCGCCGTTGACGAAGAAGCTGTCCGTGCGCCGGTACTGGCTGAAGAACAGTTGCCGGTTGAGCCATTCGAAGTCGAGCGCGAGATCGAGCGCCTGGCGCACGCGCACATCCTGAAACAGCGGCCGGCGCACGTTCATGAAGAAGCCCTGCATGCCGCTGCCGTTGTGATGCGGGAATTCGCGCTTGATGAGTTCGCCGCTGTCGAAGCGCTTGCCGATGTCGCGCCGCACCCAGTTGCGCGCGACGTTCTCGACGAGCACGTCGTATTCGCCCGCCTTGAAGGCTTCGAGCCGGGCGACGCCGTCCGAGTACAGCTTGTAGTCGATCCGCTCGAAGTTGTACGTGCCGACGCGCACCGGCAATTGCGCGCCCCAGTACGCCGGATTGCGCTTGTAGGTGATCGTGCGGCCGTTGTCGTAGCGCTCGATCAGATACGGGCCGCTGCCGATCGGCTTCTGGAACGCGAGCTGGTCGAAATCGATGCGCGTGCCGTCGGGCTTCATGCCCCACTTGCGCGAAAACACCGGGATGCCGCCCGCGAGCAGCGGCATCTCGCGTGTGCGTTGCTTGAAATCGAAGCGGATCGTAAGTGGATCGATCACGACGGCGCGCGCGATCTGGCCGAAGTACACCGAGTACTGCGGCGCGGCCTTCGGGCTTTTGAGCGTCTCGAAGGAGAATTTGACGTCCTCCGCGGTGACCGGATCGCCGTTTGAAAAGCGCGCCTTCGGGTTGATGTGGAACGTCGTCGAGAGGCCGTCGGCGGCGACGGCGATGTCGTCGGCGAGGAGGCCGTAGGCGGTCGAAATCTCGTCGAGGCTGCCCGTCGTGAGGCTCTCGAACATGAAGCCGAGGCCGGGTGCGGGGTTGCCGCGCATCGTGAACGGATTGAACTTGTCGAAGCTCGTCAGGCGGTTCGGATTCGCGAGGACGAGCGTGCCGCCGCGCGGGGCGTCGGGGTTGACGTAATCGAAATGCCTGAAGCCCGGCGGGTACTTGGGCTCTCCGTATTGCGCGATCGCGTAGACGGCGAATGCCGCGTGCGAAAACCCCAAACCTATCGACCCGATCATCGCGCTCGCGAAGAGAAGACCTGCGACCCGTCGCGACGCGGCCGTGATGCGAGTCGTCATAAGCCCCTTTTTTGGACGATAAGTAGGAGATGGCTGATGGCGCAAAAGCCGTATGACGCTTAGGGCGGCGGTTGCAATGTGAGAGAATTCTACCCAAAATCCCGCGCGGGCTTGGGCGGCGCCGCTTTCGGCGGGCACGCGCAGATCGGCACGGCGCAACGCGCGCGGGCGATATCGACAACCGCAGCTACGCTGCATGGGACGGGAGTAAGCGCTGAAGCGCTAACTCCCGTCGACAAAGGAGCATTCATGGGCTTTCTCGCTGGAAAACGAATTCTGCTGACAGGCTTGCTGTCCAACCGCTCGATCGCCTACGGCATCGCCCAAGCCTGCAAGCGCGAAGGCGCGGAACTGGCGTTCACCTACGTCGGCGAGCGCTTCAAGGACCGCATCACCGAATTCGCCACCGAATTCGGCAGCGACCTGATCTTCCCCTGCGACGTCGCCGAAGACGCGCAGATCGACGCGCTCTTCACATCGCTGAAAGAACGCTGGGATACGCTCGACGGCCTCGTGCACTCGATCGGTTTCGCGCCGCGCGAAGCGATCGCGGGCGATTTCCTCGACGGCATGACGCGCGAAAACTTCCGCATCGCGCACGACATCTCCGCGTACAGCTTCCCCGCTTTGGCTAAAGCGGCTGCGCCGATGCTGTCGGCGGATGCTTCGCTGCTCACACTCAGCTACCTCGGCGCCGAGCGCGCGATCCCGAACTACAACACGATGGGGCTCGCGAAGGCATCGCTCGAAGCGAGCGTGCGGTATCTCGCGGCATCGCTTGGCTCGAAGGGCGTGCGCGTGAACGGCATTTCGGCCGGCCCGATCAAGACGCTCGCGGCAAGCGGCATCAAGGGTTTCGGCAAGATTCTCGACTTCGTCGAAACCAACGCGCCGCTCAAGCGCAATGTGACGACGGAACAGGTGGGCAATGTCGCGGCGTTTTTGCTGTCGGATCTGGCGGCAGGCGTGAGCGCCGAGATCGTGCACGTCGACAGCGGGTTTAATGCTGTTGTCGGCGGAATGGCTCCCGCTGCGGAATAAAGCTCGCTTCAATCAGCACAATTAGAAAACCGTCCCTGTAAAAGGGGACGGTTTTTTTTGGTTAATGGTGGTGCTTGTCGTGCCCTTTTCCGTGGCCGCGATGCTTGTCATGGCCGTGTCCATGGCCGTGTCGACGGTAATAATCGTCGCGATCCCAATAGCGGCGGCCGTCGTAATAACGGTTGCCATGCCAGCCGATCACGACCGGCGGCCGCATGTACACGGGCGCCGGCTGATAGATGACGGGCGGCGGAGGCGGCGCATAGACCGGCTGTGGAGCGACGTAGACCGGCGCCGGAATCCCGACGTTGACGCCCACGTGAACGTCCGTCGCAAGCGCGGTGCCGCTGACGGCGAGCGCGCCGGCTGCAATCGCGACAGTCACGAATCGGACGATGAAGTTATCTCTCATGATGAAGCGGCCTCGGCATTTTCTGGTTCGTGTCGAGGCGAAATATAACGGACAGCTTTCAGTCGCGTATTTCAGGTTTGTAAGTTGTTTCGCGGATCGGTGTAATGTCTAGAGAGAGCTTACCTTTTGTTACATCGGACGAATAAGTCGATGCCGACAAAAAAGCCACACGATTTACATCGCGTGGCTTTTTCGCTTCACTGAGAGCGCTAATAAACCTTAATGCCAGCCGTTATGGCGTCCATTGTCGTGGTGGCCGCCGTGTCCGTGATCGTAGTGATCCGGATGACGGCGATACCAGTCGTCGCGATCCCAGTAGCGACGGCCGTCGTAATACCGATCGCCGTGCCAGCCCATCACGATCACTGGCTGCGCCACGTACACCGGCGGGGGCGGTGCGTAGACGATGGGCGGAGGCGGCGGTGCATAGACTGGCTGCGGCGCGACGTAGACCGGCGCGGGAACCCCGATGTTCACGCCGATATGCACCTGCGCCATGGCCACCCCGGACACACACAGACTGCCGGCTGCGACGACGCCGGCCAGCAAAGAAGCCTTCGATACCTTGTTCATGTGAAGCCCACCTCGATGGGTTGTTTATTGTGTCGACGCGAATATAGCGGATCGGTCCGGCCGAGGTGTTTCAGGTTAGTAACTCCGTATTACCGTCTTGCGCAATCCACGATCTTACGTTCAGTAAGGGTCCGGAGGATTTTGCAATACGCTTGCAGATCGTCCAGACCGGGTTCACGCGCGCGCGCCTGATTGCTAACATTCCCCTTTCGACGGCGACTCCGTCGCGATATGTCACTAAATAGGAATGTTCGTGTGGTGCTTCGACCGGCTTCTGCCGACCATCGGGCACAGGCGCGCGCAGGCCGCCATCGACGTTCTCCATTACTGAAAGGCTCTTAATGAAATTTCACCGTTTTTTCGTCGCGGCTTCGATGTTCGCGATGCTCGCCGGTTGCGCCGGCATGGACCCGAACGCGCTCGTGCAATCGGGCCAGCTCGCGACGCAGGCGGCCATGCTCACCGATGCCGACGTCCGCACCCTCTCCGACAAATCCTGCGCGCAGCTCGATAGTGAAAACAAGATCTCAGCGGCGAACACCACATACACGCAACGCCTGAACAAGATCGCCGCGCAACTCGGCAACAACATCAACGGCGTGCCGGTCAACTACAAGGTCTACGAGACGAAGGACGTCAACGCGTGGGCGATGGGCAACGGCTGCGTGCGTGTCTACAGCGGCCTCATGGACCTGATGAACGACGACGAAGTGCGCGGTGTCGTCGGGCACGAAATGGGTCACGTCGCGCTCGGACACACGAAGAAGGCGATGCAGGTCGCGTATGGGACGTCCGCGTTGCGCTCGGTGGCGGCGGCGGGAACGGGGGTGATGGCGAGCTTGTCGGCGTCGCAATTGGGAGATCTGTCGGAGAAGTTCGTCAACGCGCAGTTCTCGCAGCAGCAGGAATCCGCCGCCGACGACTATTCGTTCGACATCCAGAAAAAGAAGGGACTCGACCCGTCGGGGCTCGTTACGTCGTTTCAGAAACTCGCGTCGCTCGGCGGCAACCAGTCGAGCCTGACGATGCTCGATTCGCATCCGCCTTCGGCTGCGCGGGCGAAGCATATTCAGGATCGGATTGCATCGGGAAAGTAATGTGATGCGAGCGACGGTTTCGCTTTTGCGGGACCGTCGTTCGCGAGACGCTTAGTCCAGCCAAGCTTCGCGCGAAGGCTCGGATTATCGAGAGTACAAAACAAAAACCCCGCAGAGCCTAGACTCTGCGGGGTTCCTCTACCATCGCTGGCGGAGACGGAGGGATTCGAACCCTCGATCCAGGTTTTGGCCCAGATGCTCCCTTAGCAGGGGAGTGCCTTCGACCTCTCGGCCACGTCTCCCAAACTTTCGGTCGCGCAGGGAGTCAGCGCGACGAAGCCAAGATAATAGCGGGTTCGAAGGCGCGGGTCAATTTCGCAGACGATTTTTTTCACACGTCAAACGATCGATCGATCAGCGCCTCAAACCGGGCAATCCGCCCAACGCCATCAAGCCTGATCGAGTTCGAACGCCTTGTGCAGCGCGCGCACGGCGAGCTCGGTGTACTTCTCGTCGATCAGCACCGAGATCTTGATCTCGGAGGTCGAGATCATCTGGATGTTGATGCCCTCCTCCGACAGCGTGCGGAACATCGTGCTCGCGATGCCCACGTGCGAACGCATGCCCACGCCAACCACCGACACCTTCGACACCTTCGGGTCGCCCAGCACGCGCTCGGCCTTCACGTGATCCTTCACCTGCGTGTTGAGGATCTCGGTGGCACGTTGATAGTCGCCGCGGCCGACCGTGAACGTGAAGTCGGTCTTGCCGTCCACGCTCGTGTTCTGGATGATCATGTCGATGTCGATGTTCGCATCGGCGACCGGCCCGAGGATCTGGTACGCGATGCCCGGCTTGTCGGGCACGCCCATCACCGCGATGCGCGCTTCGTCACGCTGGAACGCGATGCCCGAAATCACTGCTTTTTCCATGGTCTCGTCTTCTTCAAAAGTAATCAGGGTGCCCGAGTGCATTTCTTCTTCGAGCGGAATCAGCGGGTCGGTCAGGCTGGAGAGCACGCGCGTCTTCACCTGGTACTTGCCGGCGAATTCCACCGAGCGAATCTGCAGCACCTTCGAGCCAAGGCTCGCCATTTCCAGCATTTCCTCGAACGTCACGCGGTCGAGCCGGCGCGCTTCTTCCACCACGCGCGGATCGGTCGTATAGACGCCGTCGACGTCCGTGTAGATCAGGCATTCGTCGGCGGCGAGCGCCGCGGCGATAGCAACCGCCGAAGTGTCCGAGCCGCCGCGGCCGAGCGTTGCGATGTGGCCTTCCGGATCGACGCCCTGAAAGCCCGTGATGACGACGACCTTGCCCGCGTCGAGATCGGCGAGCACGCGGCCGCCGTCGATTTCGCTAATGCGCGCTTTCGTAAACGCGCTGTCGGTCTTGATCGGCACTTGCCAGCCGGCGTAGCTGACGGCTTCGAGGCCTTCGGCGTGCAGAGCGATGGCGAGCAACCCGACGCTGACTTGCTCGCCCGTGGAGGCGATCATGTCGAGTTCGCGGGGGTCAGGTTGCGGCGTGATGTCTCTCGCGAGGCCGAGCAGGCGATTGGTTTCGCCAGACATCGCCGAGGGCACGACGACCATCTTGTGGCCGGCCTTGTGCCATTTGGCGACGCGCTTGGCGACGTTCTTGATGCGCTCGACGGAGCCCATCGAGGTGCCGCCGTATTTGTGTACGATGAGTGCCATTGTCGTTTTGAACTGGAGGGAAAACCGCGCTGTAGCGCTGCTGGCGTTGCGATCGACGACTTCGGGGTGGCGTTGGACCGGGCAACGAGCGTAAGCGCCGAGTTGAGCACGACAAGCGGATGCCGCTCGCGCGAACTCATAAGAGTCACTTGGCGCGAAAGTGCGAGTCAGGCGGCGAAAATCGGGTCTTTTGGACGCAAATGCTGCGAAAAACGCACGGCAGGCAAACGAGTTAACGTACCCGATCGGGCCTCAAAATACAAGTTTCGAGTGCGTTTCAGCGACTCTACAGGCGCGGATTTCGCATCACGCAATGAGTAAGTCCGGCCGCCACACGATGCGTCGGCAAGCTTGCGCGTCCGGCATCTGCCACGCGTCGCGGTTCACGCCGATCAGTGGCACGAATAGCAGCGTCTCGCCGATGAACAGCAACGGCACGTCGCGTTTCCACGCCGGCACGCCGCATTCCTGGAAGAGATTCTTGAGCGTGCGGCCCGGGGTATCGGCGGAAAGTTTCATGCGCTCGCCGCCCGCACGTGAACGCGCGTGGAGCGGCACCGAACGCAATGCGCATTCGGGAATTGCATCGGCATCGGTAGCGGCGCAGTGCTCGAACACGAACGAGCCGCGCCATTGCGGCAAACGCCACACCTCGTCGCCGTGCCACTGCAATTCGACCGCCATCTTCGGCGCGGCCGTGCCTTCGTCGAGATCGGCGGGATCGGCACTGTCGCCCTGCTCCCAGAAGATCGATCCGCGATACTCGCGCAGGCAATGCCCCGCATGATCGATGCGCAACGCGTGGCCGTCGCGCGCGGCGTGCGCGTCGCGCAACTGGCGCAGCACGTCGGCGATGCGCGCCGTCGATGCCGCCGGCAAGCCGCGCGAGCGCATCCAGTAGCGAAGGAGATTGGTCGCGCGCTCGTCGTCGAGTGCGAGCAGCGCGTCGAGCTTGAGCGCGCTCTCTTCTTCACGCGCGTCTTCGAAATCGATGCGGGCGAGTTCATCGAGCAGCCGTTGCGCCGACGCCGCGTGCGACGCCGTGCGCGCGAGCGCATCGCGAAAACCGGGAAAGTGCACGGCAAGCACCGGCAGCACGTCGTGGCGCAACGCGTTGCGTGCGTAGCGCGTATCGACGTTCGATTCGTCGTCGATCCAGTTGAGATCACGCTCGTGCGCGTAATGCTCGAGTTGAGCGCGCAGCAGCTTGAGCAGCGGACGCACGCGCGGTACCGACATCGTGCCGTCGATGCGTTCCGGCGCCATCGCCGCGAGCCCTGCCACGCCCGCGCCGCGCAGCAATTGCAGCAGCACGGTCTCGGCCTGATCGTCAGCGTGATGCGCGAGCCATAGCGCGGCTGCGCCGTGTTCATCGCAGAGTTGATCGAGCGCGCGATAACGCGCGTCGCGCGCCGCCGCTTCCAGGCTTTCGCCGTTCGCGCGCACCACGTCGACGTTGCGCCCGGCAAAGCGCACGCCGAGCGAATCAGCGAAGGCTTCGCAGTGCGCGGACCACGCGTCGGCGTTCGGGCTGAGTCCGTGGTGCACGTGCAGCGCAACGACGCGCGACGCGCCCGCACAGCGCACTGCCGCGTCGAGCAGCACGGTCGAGTCGAGGCCGCCGCTCAGCGCGACTGCAAAGGGTGAATCGGAGGAAGAAGCGGGCACGCGATCGAGCGCCGCGCGCACCGCCTCGGTCACGAGGCGGCTGGCGGGGGTGTCGGTGCCGGAGGTCACGGCGTTACGCGGGGCGGCTTCAAGCGCCCGGCAACGTTTCCTTGAACTTGCCGTACGCCATCAGCTTGTCGAAGCGGCGTTCGCGCACGTCCTGCACGCTCATGCCGTGGAACTGGCGCAGCGAATCAGCGAGCGCGCGACGCAGCAGCGCGGCCATGCCCTTCGGATCGCGATGCGCACCGCCGAGCGGCTCGTTGACGATTTTGTCGATGAGACCGAGCGCCTTCAGCCGATGCGCCGTCAAGCCAAGCGCTTCAGCCGCTTCCGGCGCCTTCGCCGCGCTCTTCCAAAGGATCGACGCACAGCCTTCCGGCGAGATCACCGAATAGGTAGAGAATTGCAGCATCAGGACGCTATCGGCAACAGCGATCGCAAGCGCGCCGCCCGAGCCGCCTTCGCCGATGATGGTCGTGATGCTCGGCGTCTTGAGCTCGGCCATCACATATAGGTTGCGCCCGATCGCCTCCGACTGCCCGCGCTCTTCCGCGCCGATGCCCGGATACGCTCCCGGCGTATCGACGAACGTGAAGATCGGCAAGCCGAATTTCTCCGCGAGGCGCATGAGGCGCTCGGCCTTGCGATAGCCTTCCGGACGCGGCATGCCGAAGTTGCGCAGCGCGCGCTCCTTGGTGTCGCGCCCCTTCTGATGGCCGAGCACCATGCACGGCTGCCCATTGAAGCGCGCGAGGCCGCCGACGATCGCGAGGTCGTCGGCAAAATTGCGGTCGCCGTGGAGTTCGTGGAAATCGGTGAAAAGCTCGCTGACGTAGTCGAGCGTATAGGGGCGCTGCGGATGACGCGCGATCTGCGAAACCTGCCAGGGCGAGAGGTTAGCGTAGAGATCTTTCGTGAGTTGCTGGCTCTTCTTCGACAGCCGCTCGATTTCTTCCGAGATATCGACAGCGGAATCGTCCTGCACGAAGCGCAACTCTTCGATCTTCGCTTCGAGTTCAGCGATCGGCTGTTCGAAATCCAGAAACGTGGTCTTCATTTTCTTCGAATCCTTGGAGCATCGGGCAGCGCGTATTCTAACCGCGCCTCACCCTATCAAATTCGGGTCGCAACTATCAATTATAAGATAACGATAGCGGCCACGGCTTCTTTTGCTTTTAATGATCTGCGGGGATCGGATCCAGGCTGCGCCACATGTACCACGTCGCCACTGTACGCCACGGCTCCCAGTTCGCCGCGACTTCGCGAGCTTCGCTGCGCGTGACCGGCTCGCCGCTGAAGTAGTTCACGCTGATTGCCTGGATGAGACCCAGGTCGTCGAGCGGCAGTACGTTCGGGCGGGACAGGTTGAAGATGAGGAACATCTCCGCCGTCCATCGACCGATGCCGCGAATCTGCGTCAGCTCGGAAATGACGGCTTCGTCCTCCATCGACGTCCAGGTGTCGACGTGCAGCGCGCCCGAGACGAAATGCTGCGCGAGATCGAGGATGTATTCCGACTTGCGCTTCGACAGCCCGCAGGCCTGCAGCTTCTCGTGGCCGAGTTTGATGAACTGCTGCGGCACGAGCTTCTGGCACGCCGACTCGACGCGTTCCCAGATGCTCTGCGCGGCACGCACCGAAATCTGCTGGCCCACGACCGAGCGCGCGAGCGTGATGAACGGATCGTCGCGATTGATGAGGTGCACGGGCCCGAACTTCGGGATCAGCTTCTTGAGAATGCGGTCGCGCTTGACGAGGTCGGTGCACGCCTTGTCCCAATACGCGGGACGCGTGATCTCGGCCTTGAGCCCGGCGATCTGAACGGGGACGGCGGCATCGGCCGTGACCGCGCGCGACTTGCGCACGACCTCGCCTTCGTGCTGCGGATCGCGCACGAGCGCGGTCGCGGAAGCCGGTGTGGACGCCCCAGCCGCCTCACCATTGCCCTTCATACCCGCGCGTTTTCGCGATGCGGGCGCCGCAGTAGCGGACGCCTTGCCCGTCCGCGCGACACCATTGCCGCGGCCGGTGAGCGTTACTTCATCGGTGGCCGCCTTCTTCGCAGTGGTCTTTCTCGTCGCACCATTTCCTGCCTTCGCGGGCGCTTTCGCCTGCGTGCGCCGCGTGCTCTTCGTGACGGGCGCTGCATTTCTTGCGGACGCGGCTCGTTTAGCCGGCGCCTTCCTGGCCGTTGCCATCATGCCTCCTGCCTGGTGAGTCGATTAGAGGGTGTGAATGGCCGCGCTCAGACGCGGCGCCATTCCGTCGACCCACCCGGTTTGTCTTCAAGCGCAATCCCGGCTTCGAGCAACTGCGCGCGAATCCGGTCTGCTTCGGCATAGTTCTTCGCCTGCTTCGCGGCGACGCGAGCGGCGATCAAAGTTTCGATCTCAGCGGGCGCGATGCCTGCATCGCCCGTGCCCGCCGCTTGCTGAAGAAACGCGCGCGGCTCGCGGCCGAGCAGTCCGAGCACGCCCGCGAGCGCCTTCAACTGACGTGCCAACGCGGTATCACGCGTGCGGTTCACCTCGCTTGCGAGATCGAACAGCACCGATACCGCGACGGGCGTGTTGAAGTCGTCGTTCATCGCCGACTGGAAGCGCGCTGCGTGCGCTTCATTCCAGTCGAGCGGTTGCGTGTCCGGCTCGACATCCTTCAGCGCTGTATACAAACGCGTCAGCGCGCCGCGTGCGTCTTCGATATGCACGTCGCTGTAATTCAGCGGCGACCGATAGTGTGCCCGCGCTATAAAGAAACGCACGACTTCCGCGTCAAATTTTTCAAGCACCTCGCGGATCGTGAAAAAGTTGCCGAGTGACTTCGACATCTTCTCGTTGTCGATCTGCACGTAGCCGTTGTGCATCCAGTAGTTCACGTACTGCTGGCCCGTCGCGGCCTCGCTCTGCGCAATCTCGTTCTCGTGGTGCGGGAATTGCAGGTCCTGACCGCCGCCGTGGATGTCGAACCGATCGCCGAGCAGCGCGCAACCCATCGCCGAACATTCGATGTGCCAGCCCGGACGGCCGCGACCCCACTTCGAGTCCCAGCCGGTGCCCTCGGGCTCGCCCGCCTTCGACTGCTTCCACAACACGAAGTCGAGCGGGTCTTCCTTCGCTTCGTTGGCCGCGACGCGCTCGCCGGCGCGCAAGTCCTCGATCGACTTGCCCGACAGCTTGCCGTAGCCCGCGAACTTGCGCACCGCGTAGTTGACGTCGCCGTCCTTGCCCTGGTACGCGTAGCCGTTTGCCTCCAGCATGTCGATCATGCCGAGCATCTGCGGGATGAAGTCGGTCGCGCGCGGCTCGAGGTCCGGCCGTGCGACGCCGAGCGCGTCAGCGTCTTCGTGCATCGCGTCGGTGAAGCGTTTCGTCAGCGCCTTGATCGGCTCGTTGTTCTCGACGGCGCGGCGAATGATCTTGTCGTCGATATCGGTGACGTTGCGGACGTAGGTCACCTCGTAGCCGAGCGTGCGCAGCCACCGCTGCACGATGTCGAACACGACCATCACGCGCGCATGGCCGATGTGGCAGTAGTCGTACACCGTCATTCCGCAGACATACATGCGCACCTCGCCATCGCGAAGCGGCACGAAAGATTGCTTGTCACGCGCGAGCGTGTTGTAGATGCGCAGTGAATTCATAGAAGACGGTGCGGGTCGGAAACATCCGTGTGTTGGTGTCGCTGGATCACGTGTCGGCACTATCATGTTGGCAAAAGCGGCGCGAAAATCCAGGCACGCGATCCGCGGACATTGCGAGGGCGATGACCCTCGAACAACGCGCTTCGGATCACGCATGCCGCCCGAGCAAACATGAGGCTCACGCTGCGATCAAAACGGAGACGACCACGAGTGGCGTAAAGACAGTCCGGCGTTCGACGGAACGTACAGACCTTTTGTTAGAATGGGTCGGAGTATAACATCCAGACTTGAGCCTATGAAACCTTCAAGCGGCCGCGCACAAGGCGTTGCCAACCGAGCCGCAAGCCGCGTCGCCACTCGCTTCGCGGGCATCGTCGCGACCGTTTTTTCGAGCGCGATGAGCACTGCAAGTTTCGGTCTCGCCGCGAGTTTTCTGTGCATCGCCACGGCTCACGCGCAGGTGTCGACGGCCACCGCCGACGGCACGCCGCAAATCGATTCTGCCATCGCGCAGAAGGACTATGCCGGCGCGCTAACGCAACTCGACGCGCGCCTTCAGGCAAACCCGCGCGACGTCCAGGCGAAGTTCAAGCGTGCCACGATCCTCGCGCGCCTGAATCGCGACAACGAAGCGATCACCGCATTTACGGAGCTCACGCAGGCCTATCCGGAATTGCCCGAGCCGTACAACAACCTCGCCGCGCTCTACGCCAAGCAAGGCCGCTACGAAGACGCGCGCGTCGCATTGGAAACGGCCACGAAGGCAAACCCGAGCTATGCACTCGCGTACGACAATCTCGGCGATCTCTATCTGCGGCTCGCGGCCGAGTCGTACAAGCGCGCGCAGTCGCTGGGATCGAAGAGTGCGCTTTCTCGCCAGCGCGTTGCCGACATCCGGAAGATCATCGCGCCGCCGCCCGCACCCAAGAAAACGGTCGCGCCGAGCGCAGCTACGCAAGACTCGTCCTACACGGCGCCGGCCATGACGCTGCCCTCGCCCTACTCGCCGTTCGGCGGCCCGACCGGCCCGTTCCCGACCTCGCCCTACATCGCGCCGAACGCGCAACCGTGACATCGCCCGCCTGCTTGCGCGAGATCAACGTGATCGTGCGCAGCAGGTTCGATACGACGTTGGACCCGTTGCAACTCTAACCAGAGGATCGATTCTTCATGAAATTGCTGATGTTGGCGCTCGGCAGCGCCGCACTGATCGCCAACGCTCCCGCGTTCGCTCAAGCTGCACCGCAGGCCGCGCATCCGAGCGTGCTGTTCAAGACCTCGCAAGGCGACATTCGTGTCGAACTCTATCCCGAGAAGGCGCCGAAGACCGTCGCGAACTTCCTCGACTACGTGAAGTCAGGTCAATACAGCGGCACGATCTTTCATCGCGTGATTCCGGGCTTCATGATCCAGGGCGGCGGATACAGCACGAGCTTCGCCGAGAAGCCGACGCGCGCGCCGATCCCGCTCGAGAGCAAGAACGGCCTGAAGAACGCCGCCGGCACGCTGGCGATGGCGCGCACGAGCGACCCGAACTCGGCCACCGCGCAGTTCTTCATCAATACGGTCGATAATGCGGGTCTCGACTTTCCGAACCCGGACGGCAACGGCTATGCCGTCTTCGGCAAGGTCACGGCGGGCATGGACGTCGTGAAGAAGATCGAAGGCACTCCGACCACCACGCGCGGGCCGATGGCCGACGTGCCGCAAAAGCCGATCGTCATCGAATCGGCGACGGTGGTCTCGAAGTAAGCTGCCTGCGGGCTGCTAGCACAAATCAACATACATCGGAGAAACACATCATGGTCGAACTGCATACGAACCACGGCATCATCAAGATCGAACTGGACAGCGAGAAGGCGCCGAAGTCGGTCGAGAACTTTCTTGCCTACGTGAAGAAGGGCCACTACGACAACACCGTGTTCCATCGCGTGATCGACGGCTTCATGATCCAGGGCGGCGGCTTCGAGCCGGGCATGAAGCAAAAGCCGACCGACGCGCCGATCGACAACGAAGCCAATAACGGCCTGAAGAACGACAAGGGCACGCTCGCGATGGCGCGCACGAACGACCCGCATTCAGCGACCGCGCAGTTCTTCATCAACGTAGGCGACAACGACTTCCTGAACCATTCGTCGCCGACGCCGCAGGGCTGGGGCTACGCCGTGTTCGGCCGCGTGGTCGACGGCCTCGATATCGTCGAGAAGATCCGCAAGGTCAAGACGGGCTCGAAGGGCTTCCACCAGGACGTGCCGGTTGACGACGTGGTGATCGAGAAGGCTGTCGTCGTCGAGTAATGACCGACGTTACGCATCTCGATGCGCAAGCAGCGGGGACGGCGAGTGATTCGCGCCCGCTGTTTTTTATTGCCGATCTGCATTTGAGCGACGCGATCCCGCAGACGGTCGCGGCGTTCGAACACTTCGTGACCGTCACGGCCAGCGAGGCCGATTCGGTGTTCATCCTCGGCGATCTGTTTGAATTCTGGGTCGGCGATGACGTGCTCGACGCATCGGTCGATCACCAACGCGCGCGTTTCGCGCGGCGCATGACGAAGCTGATGCATACGCTGTCCGAACGCGGCATCGCGCTATATATGATGCACGGCAATCGCGATTTCCTGCTCGGCCGGCGCTTCATGAAGGAAGCTGGCGCGCTGCCGCTGCCCGATCCATTCGTAATGACGGCGTTCGGCACGCGCATCGTGCTCGCGCACGGCGACGCGCTCTGCACGGCTGACTCCGGTTATCAGCGGTTTCGACGCTTTGCGCGCAATTCGCTCGCACAACGTCTCTTTTTAGCGTTGCCGCTGAAAACACGCCTCGCGATCGCCGAACGCATGCGCTCGAAAAGCGAAGGCGCGCGCATGATGCCGGTGTCGTCGAAATACGATGTGACGCGCGAGGGCGTCGCGCAATTGTTCGCGTCGAGCGGCACGCATACGATGATCCACGGCCACACGCATCGGCCGGCGCGGCATCGCGAAGCCGACGGCACGCGCTGGGTCATCCCCGACTGGGAACTCGACCACGGCGAGCGGCGCGGCGGTTATCTGCGCATCGACGCCGCCGGTATTCGCGCGCTGCCGCTCGAATAGGCGAAACGGATCAACGCCGCGCCGCCTCCCCTTCCATCGCCGCCGACAGCCGCTTCAGGTCGATCAGCGCGGCGCCATCGATACCGTTCAACGCTTCGAGCCGTGCGCCGAGCTTCTCCAGCGCCACGACGATTTCGTCGACGCGCTGCGTTTGCGTCGACGCATGGTCGATCAGGCCGTGGATCGCGAGCGAGACGGGATCGTCCGCGTTCGGCGTGATGCCGTACGCGCAGAAGCCACCGCTTGCGGACGCGCGCGCCGGATCGGCGGGACGCTCGGTTGCGGGTACCACGATCCGTGCCGGATTGCCGACCGCCGTGCCGCCCGCCGGCACCGGCTTCACGACAACCGCGTTCGAGCCGATCTTCGCCTCCTCGCCGATCGTGAAGCCGCCAAGCACCTTCGCGCCCGCGCCGACGATCACGCCGCGCCCGAGGGTCGGGTGGCGCTTCGCGCCGCGCGCGAGCGACGTGCCGCCGAGCGTCACGCCCTGATAAATCGTGCAGTCGTCGCCGATTTCCGCCGTCTCGCCGATCACAACGCCCATGCCGTGATCGATGAACACGCGCCGCCCGATCGTCGCGCCCGGATGAATCTCGATGCCGGTCAGGAAGCGCGCGATCTGCGAGACGAAACGCCCGAGCCAGCGCAGATCGCGCGTCCAGCACGCGTGCGAGAACCTGTGAAGCTGGATCGCGTGAAAGCCCGGATAACACGTCAGCACTTCCCAGGCGCTGCGGGCGGCGGGATCGCGCTCGCGGATGGCGTCGATGTCTTCGCTCAGGCGTTTGAACATGTCGATGGCTCGGTGAGTGACGGCAAGGGGAAAAGCCGGGAACCGCGTCGTTCGGGCTTTAGCACGAAACGCGCAATCCTTATCTTGAATTTTGCCGATTGTAGGACGAGCCTGCCGGTTCTGCTCGATGTCCCCGCTCGCGAAGCGGTCGGGGACATCGAGCGCGGTTCGCCTCAGTCCTTCCTCACGCGCAGCAGAATATGCTTCGCGATGCCGCGCAGGATGTTCACCTCTTCGCGCTCGAGCCCGGAACGCGCAAAAAGCCGCCGCACACGCGACATCAGCCTCTTCGGATTCGCGGGATCGAGGAAATCGAGCGCGATCAACGCGTTTTCGAGGTGCGCATACATCCCTTCGATTTCGTCGCTCGACGCGTTCGTGCCGACGCTTTCCACGTCCGGCAACGTCTCCTGGAACGCCAGCCGCAGCTCGTAAGCCAGCACCTGCACCGCTTGCGACAGGTTCAGCGAGCTGTACGCCGGATTGGCCGGAATGTGCGCAAGCGCGCTGCAGCGCTCGACGTCGGCGTTCGAAAGGCCCGTGCGCTCGTTGCCGAACACGAGCGCGATGTCGCCGTGCCGCACGAATTCGTGTGCGCGTGCGGCGGCCGCGCGCGGTGGAAGTTGCGGCGGCCCGTACTCGCGCTGGCGCGCGGTGAGCGCAACAGACCAGTGCACGCCCGCGAGCGCCTCCGCGAGCGATTCGACGACGACTGCGGACGCGAGCACGTCGTCTGCGCCGCTCGCCATCGCGATCGCTTCGGGCTCGTCTTTTACGTGCGGCACGCGCGGCGCGACGAGCACGAGCCGCGAAAAGCCCATCGTCTTCAGCGCGCGCGCCGCCGCGCCGACGTTGCCGGGGTGGCTCGGCTCGACGAGCACGAAGCGTGTCGACGTGAAACCGCCGCTCAGGTTGGGGGAATCGAGCGAGTCCAAAGCGTGTTCTGCCGGTGAGATGAAATGAGCCGTCATGGTAGCGCCTCCCACGCCTTGCCTGAACTAGCCGGAAGCAATAGGAGTCGACTGAATCCCGCTAAGACAGTCTTACTTCAGGTAAAATACCGCCTTCGCGCGACACGAACGCCGTTTCTTCGCTGCCCGCCCCGCTCTTCTCCAATTCGTCTTCCGTCGACATTGTCGTTGTCGCCAACTTCCGGTTTCCCGCGCTCTCGCGAGGCGGCGCCGGCCAAAGGATCTCGCTCATGCATCCGATGCTCAATATCGCTGTCAAGGCCGCCCGCCGCGCCGGACAGATCATCAACCGCGCGTCGCTCGACCTGGACCGCATCCAGGTCAGCAAGAAGCAGCACAACGATTTCGTGACGGAAGTCGACAAGGCGTCCGAAGCCGCCATCATCGAGACGCTGCACACCGCCTACCCCGACCACTCGATCCTCGCCGAAGAATCCGGCAAGGACGACCGCGAGTCCGAATTCCAGTGGATCATCGATCCGCTCGACGGCACCACGAACTTCATCCACGGCTTCCAGTATTACTGCGTGTCGATCGCGCTTGCGCACAAGGGCATCGTGACGCAAGCGGTCGTCTACGACCCGACGCGCAACGACCTCTTCACGGCATCGCGCGGACGCGGCGCTTATCTGAACGAGCGGCGGATTCGCGTCGGCAAGCTGGACCGGCTGGCGGATGCGCTCATCGGCACGGGCTTTCCGTTCCGCGACGGCTCGGGCCTGAAAGACTATATGAAGCTCTTCTCCGAAATGACGCTGTCGTGCGCGGGTTTGCGCCGTCCGGGCGCAGCGGCGCTCGATCTCGCGAACGTCGCAGCGGGCCGCATGGACGGCTTTTTCGAGCAAGGCATCCACCCGTGGGACGTGGCAGCGGGCAGCCTCATCATCACCGAGGCGGGCGGGCTGGTCGGCAATTACACGGGCGAATCGAATTTCCTGCATGAGAACGAGATCGTCGCGGGCAATCCGAAGGTGTACGCGCAGATGATCAAGATCCTCGATCCGTATTCGAAAACGCGACAAAGCGCAACGTAACTCGCAGCGCGTTTTCTTCGCATGGAAGGGAAAGGCGGCTTCGGCTGCCTTTTTTGCTTTTGGGAGCGAGCCAACACGCTGGGCACGTTTGTGCACGCTATTTGCGGCTCCGCTACAGTGCATTTCTTTGCCCGCACCGGCCCGCCCGGCAAGCGTTCTCCCATGAAAAAAGGCTTCTACACGATCATCGCCGCGCAGTTCGTCTCATCGCTCGCCGACAACGCGCTCCTGATCGCCGCAATCGCGATGCTGACGATGATCAAATCGGCATCGTGGATCACGCCGCTTCTGCAAATATTCTTCACGATTTCCTACGTGCTGCTCGCGCCCTTCGTCGGTGCATTCGCCGATGCACTGCAAAAGCGCCACGTCATGTTCATTTCGAATGCGCTCAAGGCGGCGGGCTGCGCGCTGATGATCGCGGGCGTGCATCCGATGATCGCGTATGGCGTTGTCGGCCTCGGTGCCGCCGCGTACTCGCCGGCCAAGTACGGCATCCTCACCGAACTGCTGCCGCCCCACAAGCTGATCCCGGCGAACGCGTGGCTTGAATCGGCGACGGTCGGCTCGACGATCCTCGGCACCGTGATCGGCGGCGCGCTCGTCAGCCAGTACGTGGAGCGCTGGGTGTCGGGGGCGCATTGGCCGCTCGTGCACACCGCCGCCGACGCCGCGTTGTCCGCCGTCATGCTGATTTACGCGGCGGCGGCCGTGATCAACATCGGCATCCCCGATACCGGCGCGCGCTATCCGAACCGGCTCGCGGAACCGGCGCTGCTCATCGGCGATTTCTCGCACTGCTTCAAGGTGCTCTGGTCCGACAAGCTCGCGCAGATCGCGCTCTGGGTCACGACGCTGCTTTGGGGCGCGGCTGTCACGCTGCAACTGCTCGTCCTCAAATGGGCCGATGCGAACCTCGGGCTGTCGCTGTCGAAGGCGGCGGTGCTTCAAGGCGTGACAGGTATCGGGATCGCGATTGGCGCGGCAGCCGCCGCCGCGTTGATTCCGCTGCGGCAGTCGCTGAAGGTGCTGCCGATCGGCGTGGTGACGGGCGCGGTCGCCGTGGCGATGGCGTTCTACAACAAGGACCTTTTTCCATCCACAGCCGGCGTGCATATCGGGCCGCTCTTCGCGCCGGCCTATATCCTCGGGGCGTATCCGCTGATGATCCTGCTCGGAAGCCTGTCGGGGTTTTTCATCGTGCCGATGAACGCGATCCTCCAGCATCGCGGCGCGACGCTCCTCTCTGCCGGACACTCGATCGCCGTGCAGAACTTCAACCAGAACCTCGCCGTGCTCGCGATGCTCGGGTCCTACGCGCTGCTCCTGACGACGCAGGTGCCGGTGGAGTGGATCATCGTGATCTTCGGCGTGTTCGTCTGCGCGATGATGTCGCTCGCGATGCGCCGCCACGCGAGAAACGAACGGCAGGTCGATCTGGGCGCGCTCGCGGGCGAATGAGATCGAGGAACGGGACTTGCTGACGGGTGTAATCTCCCCTTGTTGCCCCGCGAGAGGATGCAAAAACAAGCGGGGAACGATGAGGCGGGGGCTGAAGTCGTAAATACCGGACGGCTCGTCACGCAACCTTGGCGCCGCGCGCCCAGGTGCCCGAACGAGCCGCGATTTTCTTTTTTTCGGCACGTCAAAAGGAGCAGCAAATGGGATTGTTCACACGTTCGACGCTCGATAGCAAAATCAACGGCGCAGCCGACCTGGGCCAGCGCGCCGTCAGCGGAGCAAGCGACGCGGTCGATAGCGCCAGCAGCCAGTTGCGCAGCCTTCTGGACGATCTGGACAGCTCGATCCGCGACGCCAAGGATCTCGATGCGGACAAGCTCCGCAAGGAATTGCAGGCCAAGCTGAAGACGGTGCGCTCGCAGATGGACGGCGCGGGATCGGCCGTGACGGCGAAGTTGAACGATGCAGCCGGTTACGCCGACGAATTCGTGCACGACAAGCCGTGGCATACGCTCGGCGCCGTGGCTGGCCTGGCGTTGCTGGTCGGCTTTCTCGCGGGACGTTCTTAAATAAGTCTCGCCGCTTCTGACCCTGACGCCCGCTGCGAACGACGGTTCGCGGCGGGCGTCGTCGTTTCATGGTGTTGCGTGGGGGTTAGCCGATCAGCCGAGGGCGCGGCTTCAGCGCGACGGGTTACACTCTCGCCCTATATGACCGGTTCGTCTGGCAACCGGTTTTCCCGCACCGAACGCACGCAAGATGGGCACTCATACCGCAACTCCCGAATCAGCAGGCGCGCAGGCGGCGGCCGTCGATCTGTCGCACCACACGCCGATGATGCAGCAATATCTCCGCATCAAGGCGGAGCACCCCGGCACGCTCGTTTTCTATCGGATGGGCGATTTTTACGAGCTTTTCTTCGACGATGCCGAAAAAGCCGCGCGCCTCCTCGACCTGACGCTCACGCAGCGCGGCGCATCGGGCGGCAATCCGATCCGGATGGCGGGCATCCCGCATCATTCGTGCGAACAGTACCTTGCGAAGCTGGTGAAGCTCGGCGAATCGGTGGCGATTTGCGAGCAGATCGGCGACCCGGCGACGTCGAAGGGACCGGTCGAGCGCAAGGTCGTGCGCGTCGTCACGCCGGGCACGCTCACCGATGCCGCCCTCCTCTCCGACAAAAGCGATGTCTATCTGCTCGCGCTCTGCCCGTCGCACAACCGGCGCGGCGTGGTGACGAGCGTTGGGCTCGCGTGGCTCAATCTCGCGAGCGGCGCGCTGAGGCTTGCGGAAGTCGCGCCCGAGGAAGTCGGCGCGGCGCTCGAGCGCATCCGGCCGGCGGAGACGCTGATCGCCGATTCAATCACCGATATCAACGCGTCGTTCAGCGTGCCGAACATCGGCGCGACGACGCGCGTGCCGGCCTGGCATTTCGATGTCGCGTCGGGCGGCCAACGGCTTTGCGAGCAACTCGACGTCGCGAGCCTCGACGGCTTCGGCGCGCATTCGCTCACCTGCGCATCGGGCGCGGCGGGCGCGCTTTTGCTCTACGCCGCCGCGACGCAAGGCCAGCAATTGCGGCACGTGAGAAGCCTCAAGGTTGAGCACGAATCCGAATACATCGGGCTCGATCCAGCCACGCGCCGCAATCTCGAACTCACCGAGACGCTGCGCGGCACCGAATCGCCGACGCTCTGCTCGCTCCTCGACACCTGCTGCACGACGATGGGCAGCCGTCTTTTGCGCCACTGGCTGCATCATCCGCCGCGCGATGCGTCGATTGCGCGCGCACGCCAGCAGGCGATCGGCGCGTTGCTCGAAGCACCGTCGGGCGCGAGTCTCGAAACGCTGCGCGTGGCGCTGCGGCAGATCTCGGACATCGAGCGGATCACGGGGCGCCTTGCGCTGCTGTCGGCGCGTCCGCGCGACCTGTCGAGTCTGCGCGATACGTTCGCCGCGCTGCCGAAGCTGCGCGAACTGCTTGTCGCCGTGCGCACGAACGCGGCCGCGCTGGAACGCATCGACGACGCGCTCGAACCGCCGCGCGAGTGTCTCGACCTGCTCGTCGCCGCGATCGCACCCGAACCGGCGGCGCTGATCCGCGACGGCGGCGTGATCGCGCGCGGCTACGACGCCGATCTCGACGAACTGCGCGACATCTCGGAAAACTGCGACCAGTTCCTGATCGACCTCGAAACGCGCGAGCGCACGCGGACCGGCATCGGCAACCTGCGGGTCGAGTACAACAAGGTGCATGGCTTTTATATCGAAGTGACGCGCGGCCAGACCGACAAGGTCCCCGACGACTATCGCCGCCGCCAGACGCTGAAGAACGCCGAGCGCTATATCACGCCCGAGCTGAAGGCGTTCGAGGACAAGGCGCTCTCCGCGCAAGAACGCGCGCTCGCCCGCGAGCGCGCGCTGTACGACGCGCTGTTGCAGAATCTGCTGCCCTTCATCGCGGATTGCCAGCGCGTGGCGCAAGCGCTCGCCGAGCTCGATCTGCTCGGCGCGTTCGCCGAACGGGCGCGCGCGCTCGACTGGGTCGCGCCCGAGTTCGCTGCGGACGCCGGTATCGATGTCGAGCAGGGGCGGCACCCGGTCGTGGAGGCGCAGGTCGAGCAGTTCATCGCGAACGACTGTTGCCTATCCACCGAACGCAAGCTGCTGCTCATCACCGGCCCGAACATGGGCGGTAAATCGACGTTCATGCGGCAAACCGCACTCATCGCGTTGATGGCGTATGTCGGCAGCTACGTGCCGGCGAAGCGCGCGCGTTTCGGCGCGCTCGATCGCATCTTCACTCGCATCGGCGCCGCCGACGATCTCGCCGGCGGCCGTTCGACGTTCATGGTCGAGATGACGGAAGCCGCCGCGATCCTGAACGACGCGAGCGCATCGAGCCTCGTCTTGATGGACGAAATCGGCCGCGGCACTTCGACCTTCGACGGCCTCGCGCTCGCGTGGGCCATCGCGCGGCATCTGCTGTCGCATAACAACTGCTACACGCTCTTCGCCACGCATTATTTCGAATTGACGCAGTTGCCCCACGAGTTCGCGCATGCGGCGAACGTGCATCTGTCGGCGGTCGAGCACGATCATGGCATCGTATTTCTGCACGCTGTGAACGAAGGCCCCGCGAACCAGAGCTACGGCCTGCAGGTCGCGCAACTGGCGGGCGTGCCGTCGGCAGTGATCCGCGCGGCGCGCAAGCACCTCGTGCATCTGGAGCAGCAGTCGATCGGCCAGCCGTCGCCGCAGTTCGATTTGTTCGCGGCGTCGCCTTATGCGGAGGATGCCGCGGAACCCACGCCAGCCGCAACCGCACCGGAGCATCCTGTGCTCGACAAGCTGCGCACGCTCGATCCTAATGATCTGCGTCCGCGCGACGCGCTCGATCTGCTCTACGAACTGCATGAACTGGCGACGTCCGCGCCGGATGCATCGCGTTAATCTGACCGCGGCGGCATCGCGTACGTTGCTCGCCGTGCTCTTGTGCGGCGTGCTCGCCCAACAGCACGTCGCTGCCGACGACACGCCGCTCAAGTTCGCCATCATCGCCGACGCGCTGACGAAGCCCGCCGACGAAGCGCCCACGCGCCAGATGCTCGATACGATCGCACGCGATCGCGACATCGCGTTCATCGTCTACGACGGCAACATCAAGGGTCCGGCGGAGCCGTGCCGCGACAAGGTATTCGAAGCGCGCCGCGACTTGCTCGACGCGTCGCGCAAGCCGCTCGTCGTATTGCCCGGACAGCACGACTGGACCGACTGCGGACTTGCGCAATCAGGCGCCTACGACCCGGTCGAACGGCTCGATTTTCTGCGACAACTTTTCTTCGCCGATGCCAACGCGCTCGGCGCCGCGCCTCTTTCCGTCACGCGCGAAAGCGAAGTCGCGCGATTTCGAACGTTTCGTGAAAACGTGCGCTGGCAGTCGCAAGGCGTCGCTTTCGTCGGCGTAAACGCACCGAGTCCGAACAACCATTATCTGACAGCGGGCGGTCGCAACGGTGAGTTCGAAGACCGCGTGATCGCGAACACGTTCTGGCTCGAACACGCGGCCGAGTGGGCACGGCGCGCGGATCAGCGAGCGTTAGTCGTCATCCTGCAGGGCGATCCCGATTTCACGCGCTACGAACGCCGCGACCGTTTCGCGTGGCTGCGCTTTACGCGTAACAACCCGCCGCGCGATGGCTTCGTCGAATTCAAGCGCAGTCTCGTAAAAATGGCGAACTCGTTCCGTGGTCCGGTGATCGTGATCCACGGCTCGGAAACGTCGCTGCCGGCGGGGTATCGCATCGACCAGCCGCTGCGCGATGAAAAAGGCGCGGTCGTCGCGAATCTGACGCGCATCGCGATCGCGTTCAAAAAACCGCAAGCGCAATGGCTCGAAGTGCAGACGAATGCCGGATGGCGACCGCCGTTCAAGGTCGATCTGCGCGATGTATCGGGACGCAGCAAGACGGTTGAAGCGAACGAGCCGGCGACTGTCGAGCCTGCGCCTTCTCCGCCGCGCGACGACCTGCCGCCGGCCACGCTGACGCCGATGCCACCGATCCTCACGCCGCCGCCCGCCCTCCCACCGATTTTGCCGACGCCCGCATCGGGCGTGCAGAACGGCATTTATCGCGCGGCGCCCGCGAGCGGCGCCGGCGAATGAAAAAGGGCGCAGCCCATGCTGCGCCCTTCTCGTTCAAACTGGTCCGACTCTCAATGCAATGTCGGACCCGAAACCTTGCCCGGTTCTCCTTCGGCGTCGTCTTCGTCCTCATCGAGGATTTCGAGGCCGTCCGCGCCGTGCGCATGTTGATGCTGGATTTCGTCTTCGGTCGCGGTGCGCACCTCCTGCACCGACAGCGCGAAACGCAGCGCCATGCCCGCGAGCGGATGATTGCCGTCGAGCACGACCTTGTCCTCGGCGACATCCGTGACCGTGTAGATCAGCGAATCGACGTCTTCTTCGCCGTCTTCCGGCGTGCCTTCGAACTGCATGCCGACTTCGAGCGGTTCGGGAAAGCGACTGCGCGCCTCGACCTTCACGAGTTCGGGATCGTACTCGCCGAACGCGTCCACGGGTTCGAGTTGAAGCTGGGTCTGGTAGCCGGCTTCTTGGCCGTCGAGCGCTTCCTCGATCTTGGGGAACGTGCCATCATAGCCGCCGTGCAGATAGACCATCGGCTCGTCGCTTTCCTCGATCAGATTGCCCTGCGCATCCGAGAGCTTGTAAGCGACTGATACGACGGTGTCTTTTGCGATTTTCATTGGATTCTCCAAGATACAAGCCTCAATTATACGATGCCAACGCGGCCCCTAGATGCAACCGCCGGCCGGCCTGAAGCGCCGCTGCCGGACGAAGTCACTCCCCTGTTGGGCAACCGCACGCCCGCGCAGTTCATGCGCCGCTACTGGCAGAAAAAGCCGCTCTTGATCCGCCAGGCGATCCCCGATATCCAGGCGCCTCTGACACGTGATGAGCTCTTCGACCTCGCCGATCTCGACGACGTCGAGTCACGCCTGATCACGCACTTTCGCAAGACGTGGGCGCTGGAGCACGGTCCCTTTGCGCCTGACGAATTGCCGCCGGTGAAAAAGCGCGAATGGACGCTCCTCGTGCAAGGCGTGAACCTGCACGACGACCGCGCGCACGCGCTGATGAACCGCTTTCGCTTTATCCCCGATGCGCGCCTCGACGACCTCATGATCTCCTATGCGACCGATGGCGGCGGCGTAGGCGCGCATTTCGACTCCTACGACGTCTTCCTGCTGCAGGTGCATGGTAAACGCCGCTGGCGGATCGGCGCGCAACGCGATCTCACGCTAAATCCGGGACTGCCGTTGAAAGTTTTACAGCATTTCGAGCCGGAAGAGGAATGGGTGCTGGAACCCGGCGACATGCTGTACCTGCCGCCGCACATCGCCCACGATGGCGTGGCCGAGGGCGAATGCATGACGTGCTCCATCGGCTTTCGCGCGCCGTCCACCCGCGAGCTCACGGGACAGTTCCTCTACCACCTTGCAGAGCGCTCGACTGACGCGGATTCCGCCCCTGCGCTCTACCGCGATCCAAAGCAGGATCCGGTCGCTCATCCGGCGCAGCTTCCCTCACTACTCGTCGACCGGGTTGGCGCGATCCTTGCGAACGTCAGTTGGAATGAAAAGGACGTGGCATCATTCCTCGGGTCGTATTTGAGCGAGCCGAAAGCGAATGTGGTCTTCGATCCGCCTAATCGCCCATTGAATGAGCAAAAGTTTGTTGAGCGCATTCAGAAGTCCGGTGTGCGACTCGATCGAAAAACGATTTTGCTTTACGACAAACGCTCGTATTTCATCAATGGCGAGGCGGAGATATTCGATTCGAGAACCAAAAAATGGCTCCCCGAATTGGCCGATAAACGGCTCTTGGAGGCGAAACGCTTTGTAACACTTGAAGACGATTCGTCAGAGACAGCCTTACTGCACGAGTGGTATCGTGCGGGCTGGATTCAGGTCGACGCCTGCGCCTGACGTCATGCGTCTTGCTGTTCCGCAGTGTTAAAATTTGTATGAGAAAGACAACGTATTGGCCCCGCATTTATCGACGGTCAGTACGAAAGTGCATATAATTTCCGCCCAAGCCGTGGAAAGTCTCACACATCCAATAAAATGTGGGTCTCCACAGCGGCCCGGGTCGGTGTTGGAGCACACATTACCGGTACTTTGCGCTGTTGCTTACCTTTAACCATAAAAGGACGTGATCATGAAGAAATCTCTCCTCGTAGCATCCCTGTTGGCTGCTGTTGCTCTTGCTGCATGCAACAAGTCTAGCGATACGGCTGCTCCGAGCGCTGCAAGCGAAGCCCCGGCTGCCTCGGCACCGGCCGCCGCAGCTGCATCGGACGCAAACACGGCTGCATCGAGCGCTTCGGCCGCTGCTAGCGACGCTTCGGCTGCTGCCAGCGACGCTGCTGCTGCTGCTTCGGCTGCTCCGGCATCGGGCGCAAGCCAGTAAGGTTTGCGTGCGGGTCTCCTTGCGAGACTTGCGTAAAAAGCCGGCTCTCGAGCCGGTTTTTTTACGTCTGTACCTATGCAGGATTATGCAAGATGGATCATAACGTGAGCCAGTCGAAGCCCTCTGCCTGAGTCGCGACGACGACATCGACAGCCGATACCCCCAGCACCGCCGACAACGCCGCCTGCGCCAGATGCGGCAGGTTGTTCTGCTGGCTCAAGTGCGCAGCCACGAGATGGCGCAGTTTAGAACGATCGAGCGCGGCAAGGATGCCTGCAGCCGCGTCATTGTTCAGGTGTCCGTGCATCCCGCCGATGCGCGCCTTCAGCGACGCCGGGTAGCGGCTCGTCGCGAGCATCTGGAGATCATGGTTGGATTCGAGGACAAGCGCGTCGCAGCCGCTCAGGGTGCTCGTGATGTGCGGTGTCGAGACGCCGACATCGGTCAGGACACCGAGACGGCTTGCGCCGTCCGAGAAGACGTACTGCAGCGGTTCGCGCGCGTCGTGCGGCACGGTGTACGGCAGCACGCTCAGGTTGCCTATGGTGACGCTCTCGTCGCCCCACAGCACGTGAAGGTCGACTGGAGCCTCGTCGGCACCGACCGCACGCGCCGTGCCCCAGCTCATGTGCAACGGAATCGACCACTTGCGCGCGAGCGTCAGCGCGCTGCCGATATGATCCGTGTGCTCATGCGTAATGAGGATCGCGTCGAGATCGTCGACTCGCAGTCCCAATCGGCCTAGCCGGCGTTCCACTTCCTTCGCTGAAAAACCGCAGTCGAGCAGCACGCGCGTGGTGGTCGTGCCGCACTGCGCCTCGACGAGCAACGCGTTGCCTTCACTGCCGCTGCCGAGGCTCGCGAATCGCACGGCCCGTGCTCAGTTCAACTGCGCGTGCAACAGCGACACGATGCGCTGCGCATCCGTCGAGCTATCCAGTTGACCGTTCGCGTCGACGACTGCGACCTGCGTCAACGAATCCGCTTTCGGACGCACGTTCACGAGGAACTGGCGCGTCGGCTTCGGCGTGTTACTGGAGAAGAACTTGCTGAAAAGGCCGTCCTTCTTCAGCTCCTGCATCGAGTCCGAGTAGTGCACGTAATACAGGCCCTTCTCGCGATCGCGGTTGTCGACCGTGAAATTCGTGCGGTCGAGCGCAAGGCCCACGCGCAACCACGCGCGATCGAACGGTTCGGCGATGTCGAGCGTCGACGAACTGCCCGATTGCTCCACCGCCACTTTCGCGCCCGCCGGACGCGCTTCGGTGATCAACTGCTTCGCCTGCGCGTCTGTGAGGCCGAACTTCTCCATGATCTTCGCGAGGAACGCGGCCTCGAGCGCCGGATTGCGCGGACGCGCTTCCCAACGCGACGACGTCTTGTCCTGCCCCGTCAGCACTTCTTCCATTGCACTGTGAGTGACGGAGATGTCGGTCGAGCCGTTTGCCGTGCGATCGACCTGCGTGCGGAACATGTCGCGCGTGCCCGACGAATACGCGAAATCGACCAGCTTGCCGATGCTCTTGCGGAACCAGTCGTCGGGGATGTTCGCGCGGTTTTCCGCCCAGTCGGTCGTCATGATGCCGGTGGCGGGTGCATCGGTCTTGAGCGTGAAGCCGTTGTCCGTCCAGAACTCCTGCAACTGCGGCCAGATCTGATCAGGTGTCCGGCCGTCGACCACGAGGAAGCGGCGGTCGCCGTCGCTCTCGACGTGCATGCCGTACGGGTCTTGCGCCGTCGGCACGCCGAGCGTCGCGTTGCCGGCCGGCGTGAGCGCGCGCTGCGCGCCGCCGCCGAGCGAGTTGACCTTCGGCGGCGCGGCGTAGCGCTGGCTGATGTCGGCGGTGGAGAGATCGGACGGGACCGTCAGCGCGGGCGCGGTTTCAGCGGCCTTGTAGTTGACGCGGTCAGGGGCGAGCCAGTCGTTGAGCGTATCGCAACCCGAGAGCGCGACGACCGTTGCAAGGCCAAGCGACAGCGCGCTCAGGCGCGTGGCGTGAGTGGAAAGTGCGGATCGTTTCATGGGGTCCTTCGTGATGCTGAAAGCGCGTTGCCTGGAGCAGATGCCAAGAACGGGGTCGATAACGAGGTCGGCGAGCGACGGTTGATGACTGGCTGCGTGACGTTCGATGACTTGCGGCGGCGCGGTGCGATGCATTCGGCGCGCCGCCGCGTGTCATCAGGCCAGAAGCCCTGATTCGCGCAACGCGTCGCGCACGATGTCGTGATAACGCGCGTCGAGCGGCGTGAGCGGCAGGCGGATGCCACCTTGCATGCGGCCCATTTCCTGGAGCGCCCACTTCGCCGGAATCGGATTCGATTCGCAGAAAAGCTGCTTGTGGAGCGACAGCAGGCCGAGATGAATCTTGCGCGCGGTGATCGCGTCGCCTTCGAGCGCGGCGCGGCAGAGCTGGCTCATCGCCTTGGGCGCGACGTTCGCCGTCACCGAGATGTTGCCGTGGCCGCCGAGCAGCATCAGCGCGATCGCGGTCGGATCGTCGCCGCTGAAAATTGCGAAATTCGCGGGCGCGTACTTGATCAGGTGCGCGGCGCGGTCAATGTTGCCCGTCGCTTCCTTCACACCGATGATGCCCGGCACGTCCGCAAGACGCAGGATCGTCTCATTGTTCATGTCGGCCACGGTGCGGCCCGGCACGTTGTACAGAATGACCGGCAGATCGACCGATTCCGCGATCTTCACGAAATGGCGATACATGCCTTCCTGGGTCGGCTTGTTGTAATAGGGAACGACCTGGAGCGTGGCGTCAGCGCCGACCTTCTTCGCCGCCTTCGACAATTCGACTGCTTCGGCCGTGGAATTGCCGCCTGCGCCCGCGATGATCGGGAAGCGTCCAGCCGTATGCTCAACGGCCGTCTGGACCATCAAAACGTGTTCTTCGACCGAAAGCGTGGCCGACTCGCCGCTCGTCCCCACCACGACGAGACCGTTCGAGCCTTCCGCGACATGCCAGTCGATCAGCTTTCGAAACGCCGGCAGATCGAGACTACCGTCCTCGTGCATCGGTGTGACGATGGCAGGAATGCTGCCGCGGATCTGGATGCCGCCGTGTGTTCCGTTTGTCATGAAACGCTATGAATTTAATGGGTAAACCGCGATTGTAGCGGATTAGTCCACCAACTCGTAACGCGGCGGGTTCAACGCATTGTTACGAATGGTGAGGTCGATTGAAGATCGGTCCGGCTCGCGGACCGCGCAGATTCGCTGCACACAGGATGCGCGCGGAAGGGCCGTGAAACCATCCTGATAAGCGATGATTCGCAGCCGCGCGTGAAACGCGTCGATCAGTTCGCCGGGTGTGAGCAGAAACGCCGGATTCGACGGCTTGCCGACCGTTTCGTTGCCCAAAGCGAAGGTTTCGTAGATCAACACGCCGCCGGGTGCGAGAGCATCGGCGAGATGGGGGAAGAGCGGCCGGTGCAGGTAGCGCGTCACGACGATCGCGGCAAACGTCTGATCAGCCGGCAACGGCCACGGCGCGCTTTCGAGATCGGCGGCGAGCGTCGTGATGCGCTCGACGCCCGCCATCGAACCGAGCGCTTCGCCATCACGGTCGATGGCGAGCACCGCATGTCCGCGCGACGCGAACCAGCGCGCATGCCGGCCGCTCCCCGAGGCGACATCGAGCACCGCCCCGCCCGCCTCGACGAGATGCGACCACTTGCACACCCACGCGCTCGCCGGATCCGCCATCAGTTGTACGACAGCCCCATCGCCTCGCGCACGTCGCGCATGGTCTCGGTGGCGAACTTGCGGGCTTTGTCGCAGCCGTCGGCGACGATCGCACGCAACAGCGACGGATCGTCCATGTACTTCTGCGCGCGCTCGAGCATGGGCTGCTGCTCGCGCAGGATGCCGTCGATCACCGGCTGCTTGCACTCCAGACACCCGATGCCCGCGGTCCTGCAACCCTTTTGCACCCACTCGTGCGTGGCTTCGTCGGTATAGGCCAGATGCAGTTGCCATACCGGGCATTTGTCCGGATCACCCGGGTCGGTGCGGCGCACGCGCGCGGGGTCGGTCGGCATTGTGCGGACCTTTTTCGTGATGGTTTCCGCGTCTTCGCGGAGGCCGATCGTGTTGCCATACGACTTAGACATCTTCTGCCCATCGAGCCCCGGCATACGCGATTCGGACGTCAGCAAAACCTGCGGCTCGACCAGAATCAGCTTGCGCGCGCCTTCGAGATAGCCGAAAAGCCGCTCGCGATCGCTCATCGACAGGCTCTGCGACTCCTGCAGCATCGCACGCGCCTGTTCGAGCGCTTCGTCGTCGCCTTCCTGCTGGTACGCGACGCGCAGCTCGTGATACAGCTTCGCGCGCTTGCCGCCGAGCTTTTTCGCGGCTTCGAGCGCTTTTTCCTCGAAATCCGGCTCTTTGCCGTACAGATAATTGAAGCGACGCGCGATTTCACGCGTCATCTCGACGTGCGGCACCTGATCCTCGCCGACCGGTACGAGCGACGCGCGGTACAGCAGGATGTCGGCCGCCATCAGCACCGGATAGCCGAGAAAACCGTACGTCGACAGGTCCTTTTCGCGCAGTTTTTCGATCTGTTCCTTATAGGTCGGCACGCGCTCGAGCCAGCCGAGCGGCGTCGCCATGCCGAGCAGCAGCGACAGTTCCGCGTGCTCCGGCACCCGGCTCTGGATGAACAGCGTCGCCTGCGCCGGATCGATGCCGGACGCGAGCCAGTCGATCAGCACTTCCCAGACGTTCTTCTCTATGACTTCGGGCGTTTCGTAATGCGTCGTCAGCGCGTGCCAGTCGACGACGGCGAAAAAGCACGGGTACTCGGATTGCAGCCGCACCCAGTTTTTCAGCACGCCGTGATAGTGGCCGAGGTGCAGCGTGCCGGTCGGCCGCATGCCTGAGAAGATACGGTCAGGGAACATGGTTTTATAGAAAGAACGAAGCAAAGGGATTCAGGATGGCCGACACCGCCGCATAGCCGACGGTCACGAGCGGGCTCAGCCAGAACCGCGTCAGCACGCCCGTCATGACGAGCGCCATCACGATGAAAAAGCCGTAGGGTTCGAGCTTTTGCACCGCCAGCGACGCGCGGATGGGCAAAAGCGCCATCAGCACGCGACCGCCGTCGAGCGGCGGCAGCGGAAAGAGGTTCAGCACGCCGAGCACGAGATTCACGCCGACGCCGGCCGCCGCCATGCGCGTCAAAAACGCTTCTTCGACGTGAAAGCCCGCCAGCAGCACCGCGACGATGCCCCAGATCAGCGCCTGCACGAAGTTGCTGCCGGGACCAGCGGCGGCGACCCAGAGGCTGCCCCAGCGCGGATTGCGCAAATTACCGAAAGCGACTGGCACGGGCTTCGCGTAGCCGAACATGAACGCGCCGCTGGTCGCGAAATAGAGAACGATTGGTATGACGATGGTGCCGATGGGGTCGATGTGACGCATCGGATTGAGGGAAACGCGACCGAGCACATAGGCCGTGTTATCGCCGAGCATGCGCGCGGCGTAACCGTGTGCGGCCTCGTGCAGCGTGATCGCGAAGATCACCGGGAGCGCGTAGACCGCGATTGTCTGTATCAGGGAAGAATCCATAGCTCGCTATTGTATCAAGCGTATCAGGCAGTTCAGGCGCCACTCATGGCGGTGGAAAGTCACGGTTGCGCGGGGCGAGCGTGGTGGTTCTCGGTTGCGTCGGCTGACGGTCGCGAACGCAGATGATGCCCCGGACGGCAAAAGTTCGCGCGCGTTTTTGCAGTTTTTGCACTCAGGCGCCGGCGGTCAGGCCGAACGGCTCCAGACTGCCGCGTCCCGGGCGCACCAGCACCGGCGCGGCGCCCGTCAAATCGATGACCGTCGACGGCTCCGCCGCGCACGCGCCGGCATCGATCACGAGGTCGATCTGCTTTTCGAGACGCTCGCGGATTTCCTCGGCGTCGTTGAGCGGCTCGGTGTCGGGGGGCAGGATCAGCGTCGAGCCGAGCAGCGGCTGGCCAAGCGCTTCGAGCAAGGCCAGCGTGATCGCGTGGTCGGGCACGCGCAGCCCGATCGTCTTGCGCGACGGGTGCGACAGCCGCCGCGGCACTTCCTTCGTCGCCTGCAGGACGAAGACGTACGGCCCCGGCGTCACCGATTTGATCAGCCGGTACTGCCGGTTGTCGACCTGCGCGAAATTGGAAAGCTGCGACAGGTCACGCACGACGAGCGACAAAAGCTGCTTCTCGTCGAGCCCGCGAATGCGGCGGATGCGCTCGACGGCGTCCTTGTCGTCGAGATGGCAGGCGAGCGCGTAGCTCGAATCGGTCGGCATGGCGATGACGCCGCCATCGTTGATGATCTGCACCGCCTGATTGATCAGACGCGGCTGCGGATTGTCCGGATGAATGCGAAAAAATTGAGACATGGCGGCATGGTTCTTATGGTTTCGCTTCGCGCGGGACGCGGCGGGGCTCTTCTGCGTGCTGTCAGTGCAACGTTCGCGCAAGCTCGACGGCGCGGTTCGATTCAGGACACGAGTGGCGAAATGCATGATGTGAACGCCGCCTTGGGGAACCCGTTGCAACTTGCCAGAACCGTGCCAACCGTGCGGCGCCTGCGCGCCGGGCGCGTTCTCAGAGCCAGCGTTCCCAGACCGGCTTGAGGTCGGAAGGCAGCGGCGGGAGCTGGCCGAGGTCGATCCGTCCCTCGCCCGCGCCGTGAAAATCCGACCCGCGCGACGCGTAAAAACCATAGCGACGCGCGACGTCGGCGTACTCGCGATACTGGTCCGGCGTGTGGCTGCCGGTCACGACTTCGATTGCATTACCGCCCAACCCGATGAATTCGTCGAAGAGCGCGGCGAATTCCGTCTGTGAATAATCGTAGCGGCCGGGATGCGCGATCACCGGTTCGCCGCCTGCATTCTTGATCCAGCGGATGGCGTCCGGCAGCTTCGCCCAGCGATGGCCGATGTAACCCGGCTTGCCCTCGCCCAAATAGCGCGCGAACACATCGGAGGTGGATTGCGCGAGCCCGGCTTCGACCAGATAGCGCGCGAAGTGCGTGCGAGAAATCATCTTCGGATCGGCGACGTAGCGCAGCGCGCCTTCATAGGCGTTCGGAATGCCCGCCTTCGCGAGCGCCTCGCCGATTGCTTCGCCGCGCGCGGCGCGGCCGTCGCGCGTGGCGGCAAGTCCGTCGAGCAACTCCTGGTTCTCCGGATCGACGTTCAGGCCGACAACGTGCACCGTGCGCCCCGCCCACGTCACCGAAATCTCGACGCCGCTCAAGAACTGCATGCCGAGCGCCTCGGCCGCTTCGCGCGCCTCGCGCTGCCCGCCCAACTGGTCGTGGTCGGTGAGCGACCACACCGTTACGCCGTTCGCGTGCGCGCGCGCGGCGACCTCGGCAGGCTGGAGCTGGCCGTCGGAAACGGTGGAGTGGCAGTGCAGATCGGCGTTCATCGTGAGTATTTCGGGATTGACTAACATTCTACTGCAACGCACGTTTCGGGCCGTGTGCCCTGCTACGCGCAAAAATCGGAGATCAGCGCGGCGATTCGCTCCGGCTGGTCGTGGTGCAGCATGTGCCCCGCGCCTTCGACGATTTCCTCGCGCCAGTCGGGAAACGCGGAAAAACGCGCCTTGAACTCGGCGAGCGGAACGTCACCCGCGATCGATGCAAGCGTCGACGAGCGCGCCGCCTCGACGTGCAGCACCTTGGCGCGCACCTGCGACCAGACCGCCATCACTTCGTCCACCCGATACAGCAGCGGCCCGCGCAGCTTGTGCGCCGGATCCGCGAGCAGGCGGTAGCGGCCGTCGTCCGTGGGCGTCGACCAGTGCTTCGCGAGAAACGTCGCGCGCGTGCGGGCGAGGCGCGGATTCGTGCGGATCAGGCGCTCGGCGACCTCGTCGAGCGTCGCGTAGGTGCGAAGTTCGGGCGGCGCGCGCAGGTCGTCGAGCCATTGCGCGATGCGCGCGGGCGATTGTCTCGGTTCGGCGGCGGCGACGCCGAATCCTTCCAGATCGACCACGCGCCGCACCCGCTGTGGTCTGACCCCGGCATATAGCCCGACCACGTTCGCGCCCATGCTGTGCCCTACCAGATTCACTTGGCCGTGCGGCGCGTAATGATCGAGGATGACGTCGAGGTCCGCGAGGTAGTCGTGAAACCAGTAGTGGCCGCCGCCACGCTCGACCACCGGCCACGCCGACAGCCCGAAGCCGCGCGCATCCGGCGCGATGACCTGCCAGCCGTCGCCGAGCGCGTCGACGACGAACTGGAACGACGCCGCCACGTCCATCCAGCCGTGCAGCATGAAGAGCGTGGGCGCGTCAGGCGTGCCCCACCGGCGTACGTGCAGGCGCACGCCGCGCGCATCGATGAAATCGGAATGGGATTGGTGCATCGCTGGTCTCGAAACGAATGATCGTTCTATTATAGTCAGCGGCGGCGTTTTCGAGATGAATCAGTCGTCGAGGCCGGCGAGCGCGCGCAGTTCGGCTTCGTCGAAACCGGCGTCGCGGCGGGCCTCGAAGTTGAACGGACCGCGTAGTTTTGGCGCGCGATACTGTTCGGCAAGGCGTGCGTAGGCGGAGTGCGGGTCGGCGCCGACTGCGTCGCAGAGATGGCGGAACCAGCGGTTGCCGATCAGCACGTGGCCGATTTCGTCGCGCAGGATCACGTCGAGGATTGCGGCTGAGGCGTGATCGCCTGCTTGCGCGAGACGCTTGCGGATCGGCGGGGAGGCATCGAGGCCGCGCGCTTCGAGGGTGCGCGGGACGAGCGCCATGCGCGCAAGGACGTCGTCGCGGGTGCGCTCAGCCATTTCCCAGAGGCCGTCGTGCGCGGGGAAATCGCCGTAGACGTGGCCGAACTCGCCCAAGCGCGCGCTCAACAGCGAGAAGTGAAACGCTTCCTCCGACGCGACCTTCAACCAATCGAGGTAAAAATTAACTGGCATCGAATGAAAACGCCAGACGGCATCGAGCGCCAGATTGATCGCATTGAATTCGATGTGCGCGAGCGCGTGCAGTAGCACGGCGCGCCCCGCTTCGGTCTGCATGCCGCGTCGCTTGAGCGAGCCCGGCTCGACGAGCGGCGGCCGCTCCGGCCGCCCCGGCAGCCCGGCGGGCGCCGACAACCGCGCCGCTGGATCGATCGACGCAGCACCGTCCTGCGCCAGCGCGTAAAGGTCGCGGGCGCGTGCAGCTTTGGTCTGCGGATCGCGCTCGCACAACACGTCGAGCGCCATCTGCCGCGTGCAACCGGTTTGAACAGGGACGCTGGACATGGAAACGATTTCGAACGATGGATAGAACGCCGGGCCGCGCCCGCGGCGGCATCACCACGCAAACGGCTAAAATAGCGTTTTGCGCATCGGATTTCGCCTAAAAAAACACGGCGGCGTCCGGCATTGTAGCCGGTGGGCTCGCGTGCAAACGGCGAGCGCAACCGCACCCAAACCGCTCAGGAGACACAGTTGGCCATCTACAAGCTCGGCGACGAAGCCCCCACCATCCACGAAAGCGTGTTTCTCGCGGACACCGCGACCATCATCGGCCGCGTCACGCTCGAAGAGAACTCGAGCGTCTGGTTCGGCGCCGCGCTGCGCGGCGACAACGAGCCGATCATGGTCGGCCGCGGCAGCAACGTCCAGGAAGGCGCGATCCTCCACGCCGATCCCGGGTTCCCGCTGACGATCGAGGCGAACGTGACGGTCGGTCATCAGGCGATGCTGCACGGCTGCACGGTCAAGGAAGGCTCGTTGATCGGAATTCAGGCCGTGGTCTTGAATGGTGCGGTGATCGGCCGCAACTGTCTGGTTGGCGCAGGCGCGGTGGTCACGGAAGGCAAGGTTTTTCCCGATAACACGCTGATTCTCGGTTCGCCCGCCAAGGCGATTCGCGAAATCACCGAGGCGGATATCGCCCGCATGCAGTCGGCCACCGCCAGTTACGCGGACCGGCGCGAATACTACAAGGCGCAACTCGTGCGCATCGGCTGACACCCGAGCGCACCGGATTTGCCGCCGTATCGATCAAGGAAGAGTTGTGAACGACCAGTTGCAGAAATTCATGTTCAACGCGGCGCCCGTGCGCGGCGAAATCGTCTCGCTGCGCAACACCTGGCAGGAAGTGCTCGCGCGCCGCTCGTATCCGGCGCCGGTGCGCAACGTGCTCGGCGAAATGATGGCGGCGTGCGCGCTCCTGTCGGCGAATCTCAAGTTCAACGGCACGCTCATCATGCAAATCTACGGCGACGGGCCGGTCCAGATGCTGGTCGTGCAGTGCCACTCCGATCTGTCCCTGCGCGCAACGGCCAAGCTAGCCGAAGGCGCCGTCATCACCGACGACATGATGCTCCCCGCGCTCCTGAACGAGCGCGGCCACGGCCGCTGCGTGATCACGCTCGACCCGAACGACAAGCGCCCGGGGCAGCAGCCGTATCAGGGTATCGTGCCGCTGTCGGGCGAACATGGACCGCTCGCGTCGATGGCCGAGGTGCTTGAGCACTACATGCATCATTCCGAGCAGCTCGACACGCGGATGTGGCTCGCGGCGAACACCGACCGCGCGGTTGGCATGCTGCTGCAGAAGCTGCCCGGTGATGGCGGCATCGTGCCGCATCCCGGCGAGCACGACGCCGATACGTGGCAGCGCGTCTGCCATCTCGGCGGGACGTTGTCGAACGAGGAATTGCTGAAGGAAGAGCCCGAAACCGTGTTCCGTCGCCTTTTCTGGCAGGAAAACGTGCAGCATTTCGAGCCGGCGGCGACTCGTTTTCAGTGTTCGTGCTCGCGCGAGAAAGTCGGCGGAATGCTGAAGATGCTCGGCCGCGAGGAAGTGGACAGCGTGATCGCGGAACGCGGTGACGTCGAAGTGCATTGCGAGTTCTGCAACCAGCGCTACGAGTTCGATCCGGTCGACGTTGCGCAACTTTTTGTCGCAAAAGAACTCTCACAAGGTGTGAGCGGCGCGTCTCAACAGCGTCATTAGGGCTTGATACTTAAGGAAAATACGCAAGCGGCCCGCTTCTTGCGGCCAGGATTCGGCGACGCCGGCGCCCTCGTCGCGAGTGTTCCGGCACGATATCATCCGAGTCCTGTTTGGCTGTCCGGCCCGGTGGAGGTCGAAATGAAAAACGCTGTGTTGTTAAGTCGTTTGTCCTTGTCAATCGTCTCGGTGACTATGTTCACCGGCTGCATGATGGATCCGCCCGGCCCTTCGCCGATCTATAGCCGCTTGCCTTCCGCGCAGACGCAATCGGCCCAGCCGATGACGAAGGAAGAGCAAGATCGCTATAACCAGATCGACCGCCAGGCGCTCGCCGATCAACAGCAAGCCATGGCCGTCGATGCCGCCGCTCAAGCCGCGTCGCAGTATTACCGCGCGCCTGTCAGCCTCTATGGCGGTTATTCCACCGGCGGTTGGGGCGGCTCGGGATGGGGCATCGGCACCGGTTATTCGTGGTAAGCCGTTTGTTCGCTGCCTTGAAATAAAAAAGCGCGGTCATTTGATTGACCGCGCTTTTTTTCGTCCAGACGTTTCGTTTTTCAGCCGCCCTGCTTCTTCTTCGCCTCTTCCTTTTCCTTCGTGGCCTTCTTCTCCAGCGCGCGACGCTCTTCCTTCGAACGCGACACCGGATTTGGCAACACGCGGAACGGCGCTGCCGATACCTGACCCCGCGTCGACGCGTTCGCGCCCGGCGCATTCGCCGAATTGACGGGCGCAGCGGAATTCGGTGCAACGAACTGCACGAACACCTCGCTGTCCTTCATCATGCCCATCTCGTAGCGCGCGCGCTCCTCGACGGCCGCGGTGCCGCCTTGCAGATCCTGCACTTCGCCCTGCACGCGTTCGTTGCGCAGCTTCAGGTCGGCGTTTTTGTGGGTCTGCTGCGCGAGTTGTCCCTGCAATTCATGGACGCGCAGCCAACCACCGTGCCCCCACCAAAGCGGATATTGGATCAGCGCCAGCAGGAGAACGAGGACGACAGTAACAAGCCGCATTGATAGAGCCGAAAGAAGCGCCGCCCGGCGTCGGAAAACGCGAGGGCGGCGGGCTGAAAAATTAACTAACGTCCAATTCGGATAAAGCTTTAGCGCAGGTTATAGAACGCAGACTTGCCCGGATAGCTTGCGATATCACCGAGATCTTCCTCGATACGCAGCAACTGGTTGTATTTCGAGATGCGGTCGCTGCGCGACAGCGAGCCGGTCTTGATCTGACCCGCGTTCAGGCCGACCGCGATATCGGCGATCGTCGAATCTTCGGTTTCGCCCGAGCGGTGTGAGATCACGGCCGTGTAGCCCGCGCGCTTCGCCATTTCGATCGCCGCGAAGGTTTCCGTCAGCGTGCCGATCTGGTTGATCTTGATCAGGATCGAATTCGCGATGCCCTTGTCGATGCCTTCCTTCAGGATGCGCGTGTTCGTCACGAACAGATCGTCGCCGACGAGCTGGATCTTCTTCCCGAGCTTGTCGGTGAGAATCTTCCAGCCTTCCCAGTCGCTTTCGTGCATGCCGTCCTCGATCGAGACGATCGGGAATTTGTCGGCGAGCGCCGCGAGGTAGTCGGCGAATTCCGTCGACGACAGTTGCAGGCCTTCGCCCGCGAGCTGGTACTTGCCGTCGTGGTAGAACTCGCTCGCCGCGCAGTCGAGCGCGAGCAGCACGTCTTCGCCCGCGCGATAGCCGGCTTTCTCGATGGCTTGCAGGATCGTCGACAGGCACTCGTCGTTGCTGCCGAAGTTCGGCGCGAAGCCGCCTTCGTCGCCCACCGCCGTGCTCATGCCGCGGTCGCTCAAAATTTTCTTCAGCGCGTGGAACACTTCGGCGCCACAGCGCAGCGCTTCGCGGAAGGTCGGCTGGCTGACCGGGACGATCATGAATTCCTGGATGTCCAGGCTGTTATTCGCGTGCGCGCCGCCGTTGACGATGTTCATCATCGGCACCGGCAGTTGCATCGCTCCCGAGCCGCCGAAATAGCGGTAGAGGGGCAGGCCGGCTTCTTCGGCAGCGGCCTTCGCGACGGCCATCGAAACGGCCAGCATCGCGTTCGCGCCGAGGCGCGACTTGTTGTCGGTGCCGTCGAGTTCGAGCAGCGTCTTGTCGAGGAACGCCTGCTCCGAAGCGTCGAGGCCCATGATTGCTTCGGAGATTTCGGTATTGATGTGTTCGACGGCCTTCAGCACGCCCTTGCCGCCATAGCGGTTGCCTTCCTCGTCGCGCAGTTCGATCGCTTCGCGCGATCCCGTCGATGCACCCGACGGCACGGCTGCGCGGCCCATCGTGCCCGATTCGAGCAACACGTCGCATTCGACGGTGGGATTGCCTCGCGAATCGAGAATCTCGCGGCCGATGATATCTACGATAGCACTCATGATTTCCTCAAGAAATGACGTTGAATTCCTGCTGCCGGGCGTTGCTTCTGCCGGCTTTACTTAAGATATTCGAAGGAAACGATCCGGATTTGGCCGTAAAAACCAGCCGAACCGATCAGACTCCCTCGACCACCATCAGGTTCATTTGCGCCGCGCCCGCGCGCGCATGCCGCGCGGCTTCGTATTCGGCCGAATGATAAAACGTCTGCGCTGCCTGGAAAGAAGGAAATTCAATGACGACCGTGCGCGAATTGAACGCGCCTTCGAGCGTTTCGCTCTGGCCGCCGCGCACGATGAACGTGCCGCCGTGCGCTTCAACGGCCACGCTCGACAGCGGCCGGTACTGGGCGTATTGATCGGGGTTCGTTACTTCCACGTTCGCGATGATGTAACCCTTCGCCACTTCGTTCTCCCCCACTCGACGCGCCGCTCGTGCGGCGCTTGTTGTGATGCGGACGGCTTGCCGGCGTCCGCGATGAATGCGTCAGTTGAAGTCGTTCTCGAGGAACGGGCCGCGCTTTGCAGCCTGATCGAGCGCGACGAGCGTCTCGAGCAGGGCTTCCATCCGATGCAGCGGCACCGCGTTCGGGCCGTCGGACTTGGCGCACGCCGGGTCCGGATGCGTCTCCATGAAGAGTCCGGAAACGCCGGTCGCGACCGCCGCGCGCGCCAGAACCGGCACGAACTCGCGCTGGCCGCCGGAACTCGTGCCCTGCCCGCCCGGCAATTGCACCGAGTGAGTCGCGTCGAAGACGACGGGCGCGGCCGTCTCGCGCATGATCGCGAGCGAGCGCATGTCCGACACCAGATTGTTATAGCCGAACGACACGCCGCGTTCGCACGCCATGAACCGGTCTTCCGACAGCCCCGCTTCGCGAGCGGAGTCGCGCGCCTTGTCGATGACGTTCTTCATGTCGTGCGGCGCGAGGAACTGGCCCTTCTTGATGTTCACGGGCTTGCCCGAACGCGCGCACGCGTGGATGAAATCGGTCTGGCGGCAGAGAAACGCGGGCGTCTGCAGAACGTCGACCACCGACGCCACCGCTTCGATTTCATGCTCCGAATGCACGTCGGTGAGAACGGGCAGGCCGAGTTGCTTCTTCACCTCGCCGAGGATGCGCAGACCTTCGTCCATGCCGAGCCCGCGAAACGACTTGCCGGAGCTACGATTCGCCTTGTCATACGACGACTTGTAGATGAACGGCACGCCGAGCTTCGCGCAGATTTCCCTCAGGCGGCCCGCGACGTCGATGGTCATTTGCTCCGATTCGACGACGCACGTGCCCGCGATCAGGAAAAACGGCTGGTCGAGACCGACTTCGAAATCACACAGTTTCATGCCTGCGCTCCGGCAGTAGCTTTGGCTTCGGCGGGCGCCTTCACGCTGTCCGGCGCGTCGCTATGCGAGCGTGCTGCCTCGACGAACGCCTTGAAGAGCGGATGGCCGTCGCGCGGTGTCGACGTGAATTCCGGGTGGAACTGAACGCCGACGAACCACGGATGCATCGATTGCGGCAGTTCCATCATTTCCGGCAGATCCTCGCTCGGGGTACGGGCGCTGATGATAAGGCCGCCCGCTTCGAGTTGGGGCACAAAGCGGTTATTGACTTCATAACGGTGACGATGTCGCTCGTTCACATCCGTGCCGTAAATGCGCGAGGCCATCGTGCCCGGCTTGATCGGGCACTTTTGCGAACCGAGGCGCATCGTGCCGCCGAGATCCGATTCCTCGTTGCGCTTTTCGACGCGGCCCGCGCGGTCGTACCACTCGGTGATGAGCGCGACGACAGGGTTCTGCGTGCTCTGGTCGAATTCGGTGCTGTTCGCATCGGCGAGGCCGGCGACGTCGCGTGCGAATTCGATCACGGCCAACTGCATGCCGAGGCAGATGCCGAGATACGGCGTCTTCGTTTCGCGCGCGTACTGGATCGCCTTGATCTTGCCTTCCGTGCCGCGGCGCCCGAAGCCGCCCGGCACCAGCACGGCGTCGAGATGCTTCAGCCCTTCGACGCCTTCGGCTTCGATCTGCTCGGAATCGATGTACTCGATATTGACCTTCGTCGACGTGTGGATGGCCGCGTGGCGGAGCGCCTCGATCAGCGACTTGTACGACTCGGTGAGCTCGACGTACTTGCCGACCATGCCGATCGTCACTTCGCTCTTCGGGTTCTCCAGCTTCTCGACGAGCTGCGACCACATGCTCAAGTCAGCCGGCTGCGGCGAGAGCTTCAGCTCTTCGCAGATGATGTCGTCGAGGCCCTGGTCGTGCAGCATCTGCGGGATCTTGTAGATGCTGTCCACGTCCCATACCGAGATGACCGCGTCTTCCGGCACGTTCGAGAAGAGTGAAATCTTCTGCGATTCGTCGTCGGGAATGGGGCGATCCGCGCGGCACAACAGCACGTGCGGCGAGATACCGATCTCGCGCAGCTTCTGGACGCTATGTTGCGTGGGCTTCGTCTTGAGTTCGCCCGCGGTGGCGATGTATGGCACGAGCGTCAGGTGCACGAAGCACGCGCTGTTGCGGCCGAGGCGCAGGCTCATCTGGCGCGCGGCTTCGAGGAACGGCAGCGATTCGATGTCGCCCACCGTGCCGCCGATCTCGACGATCGCCACGTCCGGCTCGCCGCTCGTCGCCGCTGCGGCGCCGCGTTCGAGGAAAGCCTGGATTTCGTTCGTGATGTGCGGGATGACCTGAACCGTCTTGCCAAGATATTCGCCGCGGCGTTCCTTGCGGATCACCGATTCGTAGATCTGGCCGGTCGTGAAGTTGTTGGCCTTGCGCATCTTCGTGCTGATGAAGCGCTCGTAATGGCCGAGATCCAGATCGGTTTCCGCGCCGTCTTCCGTCACGAACACTTCGCCGTGCTGAAACGGGCTCATCGTGCCGGGGTCGACGTTGATGTAGGGATCGAGCTTGAGGAGGGTGACTTTGAGGCCGCGCGATTCGAGGATCGCGGCGAGGGAAGCGGCGGCAATACCTTTGCCAAGTGAAGAAACTACGCCGCCGGTGACGAATACATATTTGGTCATCGCTAGGTGCTCGCGGGAAAAACGGATTATACCGTAAAGGAGGCCTCCCACCCAGCGCACGCGTGGCGAGTTTTTGCACTGCAGCGCGGCATTTCAGCGCGTCACGCGGCTTCGCCCGACAGCGCGTTAAGCATCCGTTGCACTGCGCGCGCGGTGTCGATCGGGCGTTCCATCGGGTACAGATGGCTGCCCTCGATCCACTCGAAATGCTCGCCCGTGATGCGTCGCGTGAGTCCCAGCCCCACTTGCCGTACTTCCTTCGATTGCGTCCCCGCGATGAAGCCGACGGGCACTTGCCTGCCGTGCGCGCGGCGCGAGAGGCGCGCGCCGATCGTATGCGGCAGCGTGCGATAGACGAGATATTCGACTTCGCGCTCGAAGGCGAGCGAGCGCGCGCCGTTCGCGCCCGTCTGCGGAATCGCGTAGTCGATGTAATCCGAAAGCATGCGCTCGTCCCAGCGCGCGAACGCGGGCTTCGAGTGAAAGTGGCGCCAGGCTTCGTCGCGGCTCGCCCAGTGCGTACGACGTTTTCTGGTCGCGGCGGCGGGGGAAAGACGCTCGTCGAGACCCGTGAATTGCGACACGCGCAAGAGACTGCTGCGCCATCCCCCGATCACCGGCGAATCGAGCATCACGACGCCCTTCACCCACTGCGGGCGCTTCATCGCCGCCATCAGCGAAAGATACCCGCCGAGCGAATGGCCGACGAGCCACACCTTCGGGCGTTCCTCGTCGCGATGGTGGCTCGCGATATCGTCGAGCAACTCGTCGACGAGATGCGGCCAGTCGCGCGTGACCGGATAGCGCGGATCGTGGCCGAAGCGCTCGACGGAACGGATCTCGTAATCGTCGGCGAGTTCGGCGAAGATCGTGCGATACGTCGAGGCGGGGAAGCCGTTCGCGTGGGAGAAGTGGATGATGTCTTTCAAGCGGTGTGGCCTCCCTTTGTCGATCAGAGTTGGCGCTGTCGATCGGAGTTAGCGCTTTAGCGCTTGCTCTGATCCCATGCGCTTCCTCTCGTCCCATGCAACGCATTTGTAGCAGGCGAGAGTCAGCGCTTGCTCTCGTTCCATGCAACGAAGTTGCTTTTTGGTTCTGTGCGAATCACTGCGTCACCGCCCCATCCAATACCGCGCATGCGTCTGCCGATAACGTTCGAGCGAGATCGTCGATGACACTTCGATACGTACAGCGCCGTCGTCGTCGCTCTGCGAGAGCTCGATCGCGCGCAGCCGATAGCGCTCGAAGACGGTCGGATGCGGGTGATGAAAACGGTTGCGATAGCCTACCTGAAATACCGCGACGAGCGGCTCGACAGAGTCGAGGAAAGGCTCGGTCGACGACGTCTTGCTACCGTGATGAGGCACCAGCAGGACGTCGGCGCGCAATGCTTTGGCTTCGCGCTTGAGCAGCGTGCGCTCGACGTCGCTTTCGATGTCGGCGGCGAGGAGCGCCGAGCGGCCCGCCGCGCTCGTCACCTTCAGCACGCAGGACTGCCCGTTCGGCTTGCCTGCGAGAGGCGCGGGGTCAGGCCAAAGAATCGCGAATTCCACACCGTCCCACGTCCAGTGCTGGCCCGCCGCGCAGCGCAGCGTCTCCGCCCCGCGCTCGTTCGCCGCTTGCCACAGCGCGTCCTGCGGCGGCAGCGATGCCAGCAGTTGGCGCACGTCGATCGCCTGCAATACGGCCGGTGCGCCGCCCGCGTGATCCGAATCAGAGTGGCTGATGACAAGCGTATCGATCGCCGGCAGGCCGTCCGCGAAAAGATACGGCACGACGATACGCTCGCCGGCATGCGTCGATTCGGGACCGGGGCCGGCATCGAAGAGCAAGGCGTGGCGCGCGGTCTCGACGACGATCGACGAGCCCTGGCCGATGTCGAGCGCGGTCAGGCGAAACGCGCCCGGCGGCGGCGCGTGCGGCGCGGGCAGCAGCAATGGCAGCCACGTGAGCGGTGCGGCGAAACGCATCGGCCAACCGCGTGGCGCGAGCGCCCATGCCACGCCTATCGCCGCCGCGATCAGTGCGAACGCGCCGGGCTGCGGCAGCCGCCAGAGCGCCCACGCTGGGCCAGCGAGCCAGGTGAGGGCATCGCACATGATCGTGAGCAGATGGTGCGCGAGGCGATAGGCGAAGGCATCGAGCGGCGCGGGCAGCAGCACGCCCGCAAGCACCGCGGGCGTGACGAAGAGGCTGACCCAGGGAATCGCGACAGCGTTCGCGAGCGGACCGATCAGCGGGATCTGCGAGAACCAATAGACGGTGAGCGGCGCGAGCGCGACCGTCACGGCGTACTGGACGCGCGTGCTCGACGCGATGGTCCGTCGCAAGCCATAGCCCAACCGGCGCCACCCGGCAAAGAAATGCTGCCCACGACGCCCCGTCGCCAGCCCCTCGCCCGCCCGCTGCTGCGCTTCGTATGTATCGGTGGACGCTTCCTCGCCGTCATCGCGCCGCTTCGACGCGCGCCGGCCATGCGCCGCCATCGCGTAAAGAATCGCCGCGACCGCGCAGAACGACAGCCAGAACCCCGCTGCCGTTACCGCCCACGGATCGGCGAGCAGCACGAGCGCGAGCGCCCACGCCAGCACCAGCGACGACGCCACCCGCCGCCCCGTCACCCACGCGATCGCGACAAAGCCCAGCATCCACAGCGAGCGCTGCGCCGGCACGTTGAAACCCGCGAGGCCCGCGTAGAACGCGGCGAACGCCGCCGCGCCCGCCGCCGCCAGCTTCTGCGCGGATACGTACAAAGGCAACGGCGTGCCGCGCCATCGCAGACGCCGCCACGCAAATCCGATCGATAGCGCCGCCAGCCCCGCGACGAAGCCGATATGCAGCCCCGATATCGCCACGAGATGGCTCGTGCCGGTGGCGCGCATGAGCGTCCAGTCGCTATCGCTGACGCCGTGCTGCGCGCCCACTGCGAGCGCCACGACGATGCCGCGATGTGCAGCGTCCCCAAGAACGCGTTCGATACGATCACGCAGATGCGCCCGCAGCCGGTCGATCGCGAGCGCGATTCCGATCACATCGCGCGGCAGTCGATGTGCGCGCGTCACATAGCCCGTCGCACGGATATCGCGGGCGAGCAGCGCAGCTTCCGCGTCGCGTGCGCCGAAGTTCGCGTTGCCGTGCGCGCGTTTCAATCGCACGTCGAGCGACCAGCGCTGTCCGGCCCACAGCGCGGGCGGCGGCGCCTCACCTTCAACTACCAGCCACGACAAACGCACGACGCGCGGAAAATTTCGCAACCGCGCATCGTTCGATTCGACTTCGAAGAGAAAGCGCGTGCCGTCGGCGTCGATGGACGGCAGGCCGCGCACGTACCCCGCGACTTCGATCGTGCGTCCTTCGTACGCCGACGGCAGTTGGTCTTGCAGACGCACTTCGGCACGCAGCGCGGCGTATGCAAAACCGAACGCAAACGCCACAACGATCAGCGCCACGCGGCGGCATTTGAAGCAAGCGCAAGCTCCGCAAAACAACGCGCACAAAGCGACAAAGCCCCATCCCGGCAACACGGCCTGCTGCTGCAAACACCAGACGCCCGCCGCGAAGCCAAGCAAAACCCCACGCACACACGCGCCCCTCACGAAACGGCGAGCGCATCCACACCGGATGACCACTTCATCCGATGCCCGCATTCGACACGCAAACGATTATGAGGAGAGAAGCCCGAGCCGGGGGAGCGCGGCGTGCGCGTTAGCCGTTGTGCCTACTGAAAGCACCGCTTCGTCGATGCCACGCAACTCGGCCAGCACCTTCGCGATGCCCGCGACCTGGTCCGGCGCGTTGCGTCCCTTGTAGCACCACGAAGGCGCGATATCGGGCGCATCGGTTTCGAGGACGATCGCCCCGAGCGGCAATTGCTCGGCGAGCCGGCGAATCTGCCGCGCGCGCTCGAACGTGAGGTTCCCGCCGAAGCCGAGATGCATGCCTTGCGCGATGAACGCCTCGGCCTGCTGGAAACTGCCGTTGAACGCGTGCGCGATACCGGTCCGCACGCCATTGACGCGCAGCCCTTTGAGCACTTTGTCCTGCGATTTGCGCACGTGGCAGATCACGGGCAAGTCGAATTCGCGCGCGAGTTTGAGTTGCTCGTTGTAGAAGAATTGCTGACGGGCGTCGTCGAGGCCGGGCACGAAATAATCCAGCCCGATTTCGCCGATACCCACGAACCGCGGATCGTCCAGACTCGCTGCGATTTCGTCGCGCAGCACGCGTAGATCGTCGTTTTCCGCGCGCGGCGTGAAAAGCGGATGGATGCCGAGCGCGTACGCGCCGCCGTCGATACGATGCGCGAGCTCGCGCACCGTCGCAAAGTTCGCGCGCTCGACGCCCGGAATCACGATACGCGTCACGCCCGCCCGCAGCGCCGAGTCCGCGACGTCGTCGCGGTCTGCGTCGAATTCGGAGGCATCGAGGTGACAGTGCGTATCGATCCACATGGCTTTACACCGGTACCGGCGGCTCTTCGTGCAGCACGCCGTCGCGCAGTCGCATGATGCGGTCGCAACGCGCCGCGAGATCGGGATCGTGCGTGACGATCACGAAGCTCGTCTCTAGCGTCTGCGACAGTTCCAGCATCAGGTTGAACACCGTGTCCGCCGTGCCGCCGTCGAGGTTGCCGGTGGGCTCGTCGGCGAGCACGCACGCCGGACGCGTCACGAGCGCCCGCGCGATCGCCACGCGCTGCCGCTCGCCGCCGGACAACTCGCCCGGCCGATGCTTCGCCCGATGCCCGATGCCGACGCGCTCCAGCATCTGCATCGCCTCGCGGCGCGCCTCGTCCTCCGACAGGCGGCGAATGCGCAGCGGCATCGCGACGTTGTCGAGCGCCGTGAATTCCGCGAGCAGATGGTGGAACTGATACACGAAGCCGAGCGCGCGATTGCGCAGGTCGTTGCGCTCGCGCTCCTTCAGGTCGGTGAACGGCTTGCCGAGCAGCGACACGCGCCCGGCGCTCGGTTCGTCGAGACCGCCGAGCACGTGCAGCAGCGTGCTCTTGCCCGAGCCCGACGCCCCGACGATCGCGAGCTTCTCGCCGCGAAACACCTGCAACTGCGCGTTGTCGAGCACCTGTACGTTGAAGCCGCCCTGCACGAACGTCTTCGAAATCGACGATGCCTCCAGCACGACGTCCTTATTCACATCACTCATACCGCAGTGCCTCCGCCGGACGAACCTTCGCGCCGCGCCAGCTCGGATAGAGCGTCGCGAGCGACGACAACACAAACGCGATGATGCCGATCTTCGCGACATCAGCGGGGACGAGCTCCGACGGCAACTCGCTGATGAAATACACCGAAGGCGGCAGGAACTGCACGCCGATCATGTGCTCGATCATCGGCACGAGCCACGGAATGCTCCACGCGATGAGACAGCCGAGCGTCACGCCGAGCGCCGTGCCGATGAAGCCGATCGTCACGCCCTGCACCACGAAGATCTTCATGATCGAGCCGGGCTGCGCGCCGAGCGTGCGCAGGATCGCGATGTCGGCCTGTTTGTCGGTCACGGTCATCACGAGCGACGACACGAGATTGAACGCCGCCACCGCGATGATCAGCGTGAGGATGATGAACATCATGCGCTTTTCGATCTGCACGGCGGAGAACCAGGTCTTGTTCTGCTGCGTCCAGTCGCGGATATAGAGATCGCCGGAGAGCGTGCGCGCCAGTTGATGCGCGACTTCGGGCGCGCGCTGCATGTCTTTGAGCTTCAGGCGCACGCCGGTCGGCGCGGGCAGGCGGAACAGCGCCTGTGCGTCCTTGATCGAGATGAGCGCGAGCGTCGAGTCGTACTCGTAGTGCCCCGATTCGAACACGCCGACAACCGTGAACTGCTTGAGCCGCGGCAACATGCCGGCCGGCGTGATGGTGCCTTCGGGCGCGACGAGCGTGATCTTGTCGCCGGTGGTGACGCCGAGGTTGGTCGCGAGATCGGCGCCGAGCACGATGTCGAATTCGCCCGGCACGAGGCTCGCGAGCGATCCCGCGCGCATTTCCTTGCCGATGTCCGACACCTGCGGCTCGAGCGACGGCTCCACGCCGCGCAGCGCGACGCCGCTCACCGCGCCCTGGCGCGTCAGGAGCGCCTGCGCTTCGACGTAGGGCGCGGCTCCGATCACTTCCGGATTGCGGCGCGCTTCCTGCGCGGTGAGCTGCCAGTTGGGCATCGAGCCGGTCGGCGAAAAAATCTCGACGTGTGAGAGCACGGACAGCATGCGGTCGCGGACTTCCTTCTGGAAGCCGTTCATGACCGACAGCACCACGATCAGCGCCGCGACGCCGAGCGCGATGCCCGCCATCGACACGAGCGCGATGAACGAGATGAAGCCGTTGCCTGTCGTGCGTTTGCCGGCGCGGGTGTAGCGCCAGCCGATCTGCCATTCGTAGGGTAGTTTCAAGCGAGTCCTTGTGTCGTTTCTTCGATGTTGCGTCGCGCGGTCTGACGCCGCTCTATATACGTGAGGCTGGGCGCGCCGGACGCTATTCTTCTTACCGGTCAACCGCGAAGTTTGCCATACAAACGCGGTGCGGCCCGTTACGCGGTCGCGGCCGGAACGCGCGGCGCGCGTACCGGGGAACCCCATCGGTTTGCCCTACAATGCGCACCATCATGCCCGTTCACGACCTCCACCTCCTGCTCCCGTTCGCGCTCCCCGCGGCCGCGGACGCCGCGACCGCGCTGCACAACCTCGATACGCCCGCCCTCGAAAAGCTGCTCGCCCGCGCGACGCTCGACGAGCGTGTGATTGGCGAGGATTTTCAGCGCACTTTGCCGCACGAGCGCTGGATCGCGCGCCAGTTCGGCGTGGCGAACGCGTCGGCGGGGACTGCGGCGGACGAAGCGCCGCTCGCGCCCTATATGCTCCTCGCCGACGGCGGCACGCCCGGCGATGCGCTCTGGGCCTGCATCGAGCCGGTGCACGTTCGTATCGCGCATGATCATCTGGTGCTCATCGACCCGGCGACGCTTGAAGTCTCCGACGACGAAGCCCGCACACTTTTCCAGGTCGTGAAGCCGCTGATAGAAGATTTGGACGTCGACGTCCAGGCGCCGCGCGCGACGCGCTGGTACGTCAGCGGCGCGAGCCTCGGCACGCTGACGGGCGCGTCGCCGCTGCGGGCGAGCGGGCGCAACATCGAAATCTGGCTGCCGCACGAGGCGAAGACCGGCCAGCGCTCGCGCGCGTGGATGAAGCTGCAGAATGAAGTGCAGATGGCGTGGTTCGAGCATCCGCTAAACGAGTCGCGCGAGGCGCGCGGCCTGCCCGCGATCAACTCCATCTGGCTGCACGGACAAGGCGCGTACCGCGCGGTCACGAGCCCGTTCGCCCGCGTGATGTCCGATGCCGCCGCGACGCGCGGCGTCGCGCTCGCGGCCGGTCTTTCGCCGGAGCCTCCACTGACGTCGTTCGCGGCGCTGGCGTCGAGCAGCAGCGACACCGGCCGCACACTGATCGAACTCGATCCGTTTTCGGCGCCCTTCATCGAGCAGGACTGGGCGCGCTGGAACGCCTCGCTGCAGCAACTCGAAGCCGACTGGTTCGCGCCCGCCCTCGCCGCCTTGAACGACGGCTCGCTCGGCACGCTGCGCATGACGCTTTGCAGCGACACCGGCTCCGTCACGCTCACCGTCACGCGCGGCACCTTGCGCAAATTCTGGCGCCGCCGTCCGATCGCCGCACTTTTCATCGAATGAACGACAGCATGACTCGAATCGTCACCCGCGCCTCCTCCCCCGCCGATGCCGAAGTGCTGATGCGCCACGGCCTGCATCCGGTGATCGCGCGGCTTTACGCGTCGCGTGGCGTGTCGTCGCCGGATGAGATCGAGATCGAGCTGAAGAAACTGCATGCGCCCGTCGGACTGAAAGGCTGCGACGAGGCCGCCGTCGTCCTCGCCGATGCGCTCGCTCAGAAGCGCCGGATGCTCGTCGTCGCCGACTACGACTGCGACGGCGCGACCGCCTGCGCCGTCGCCGTGCGTGGCCTGCGCATGTTCGGCGCGCAAATCGACTATCTCGTGCCGAACCGCTTCGAATACGGCTACGGCCTCACGCCGGAAATCGTCGAACTGGCGGCGCGGCGCCCGAACGGCAAGCCCGAACTGCTGATCACGGTGGACAACGGCATCGCGAGCGTCGACGGCGTGGAAGCGGCGAACGCGCTCGGCATCGACGTGCTCGTCACCGATCACCACCTGCCCGGCGACGAATTGCCGCCCGCGCGCGCGATCGTCAATCCGAACCAGCCGGGCTGCTCGTTTCCGAGCAAATGCATCGCGGGCGTCGGCGTGATGTTCTACGTGCTGCTTGCGCTGCGGGCCGAACTGCGGCGCCGCAACGCCTTCACCGATGCAAACCCCGAGCCACGTCTCGACGGCCTCCTCGATCTCGTCGCGCTCGGCACGGTCGCGGACGTCGTCAGACTCGATCCGAACAATCGCATCCTGGTCGCGCAGGGGCTCAAGCGGATTCGCGCGGGACGTATGCAGCCGGGCATCGCCGCGCTCTTTCGCGCAGCCGGCCGCGACGCGCGCGTGGCGTCGGGCTTCGACATGGGCTTCGCGCTCGGGCCGCGCCTGAACGCGGCGGGACGGCTCGCGGACATGTCGCTTGGCATCGAGTGCCTGACGACCGACGACATCGGCCGCGCGTGGGAACTCGCGCAGCAGCTCGATTCGATCAACCGCGAGCGTCGCGAGATCGAAGCGGGCATGCAGCAGCAGGCGCTCGACGAACTGCAATCGATCGATCCCGCCGATTCCGCCACCCTCACGCTCTTCAACCCCGACTGGCACCAGGGCGTGATCGGGATCGTCGCGGGGCGGTTGAAGGAGCGCTTCCACCGGCCGTCGTTCACGTTCGCGCACGCCGACGAAAGCGGCGTGCTGTCGAAGGGATCGGGGCGATCGATCCCTGGTTTTCATCTGCGCGACGCGGTCGATCTGATCTCGAAGCGCGAACCGGGGATGATCGTCAAGTTCGGCGGCCACGCGATGGCGGCGGGCCTCACGATCGCCACCGCCGACATTCCGCGCTTCACGGCGGCGTTCGAGAAGATCGGCCGTGAATGGCTGACGGCCGAAGCGCTGTCGCGCGTCGTGGAGACGGACGGCGAACTCGAGGACGCGTATTTCACACCGCAATTCGTAGAGTTGATCGATGCGGCGGTTTGGGGGCAAGGGTTTCCGGCGCCGGTGTTTTCGGGCGAATTCGACGTGGCGTCTCAGGCTTTGGTGAAGGACAAGCATCTGAAGCTACAACTCGTGCGCGGGCGGCAGCGCTTCAACGCGATCTGGTTCAATCACGTCGATACGCTGCCCGCGCGAGCGATGGTGGCGTACCGGCTCGTCAGCGATACGTGGAATGGCGTGGCGAGGGTGCAGATGGTCGTGGAGCACGCGGCAGGCTGAGCGCCGCCCTGCCGCCCCGCGCCTCGTCCGCCCCGCTTCGGAAACATCCGATCGGCTATAATTTCCCCTTTTCATCAAGCCGAAAAGATCGAACATGGAAGCGGAACGTCTCAACTCGATCGAGAACCTTCTCGCCGACCTGCGCCGCCGCGCGGCCGAGCTTCGGGGGTATCTTTGACTACGACGCAAAAGCCCAGCGTCTAGAGGAAGTCAACAAGGTTCTCGAAGACCCGAACGTCTGGAACGACTCCAAGAACGCGCAGGCGCTTGGCCGGGAAAAGAAACTGCTCGATGGCGTCGTCACGACGCTCACCGATCTCGATAACGATCTGCGCGACACGCAGGATCTCTTCGACATGGCCCGCGAGGAAAGCGACGAAGAAACGCTCGTCGCCTGCGAAACGGATACAGCCGCGCTCGAAAAACGCGTCGAAGACATGGAGTTCCGCCGGATGTTCAGCAATCCGGCCGACCCGAACAACTGCTTCATCGACATCCAGGCCGGCGCCGGCGGCACCGAAGCGTGCGACTGGGCGGCAATGTTATTGCGCCAATACCTGCGCTACTGCGAGCGCAAGGGCTTCAAGACCGAAGTGCTCGAAGAATCCGAAGGCGACGTCGCGGGCATCAAGAGCGCGACCGTGAAGGTCGAAGGCGAATACGCGTACGGCTATCTGCGCAGCGAAACCGGTGTGCACCGGCTCGTGCGCAAGTCGCCGTTCGATTCGTCGGGCGGGCGGCATACGTCGTTTTCTTCGGTGTTCGTGTACCCGGAAATCGACGATTCGATCGAAATCGAGATCAATCCCGCCGATATCCGCACGGATACGTATCGCGCGTCCGGCGCAGGCGGCCAGCACATCAACAAGACAGATTCCGCGGTGCGTCTCACGCACGGGCCGACCGGCATTGTCGTGCAGTGCCAGAACGACCGCTCGCAGCACCGCAACCGCGCGGAAGCCATGCAGATGCTGAAAGCGAAGCTCTACGAGTTTGAAATGCGCAAGCGCCAGGTCGAACAGGACAAGCTCGAATCGAGCAAGACGGACGTGGGCTGGGGCCATCAGATCCGCTCCTACGTGCTCGACAACAGCCGCATCAAGGATCTGCGCACCAACGTCGAAATCAGCAACACAAAGGCTGTGCTCGACGGCGATCTCGACGACTTCATTAGCGCCAGCCTGAAACAGGGCGTGTAAGCGCGAGCGGCGCGGCTGATTGAGGCCGCGCCGCGTCATTTTCAGCAGGCGCACTGCGCGGCTCGCGCACGCCGCGCCACTGCCCAACCGAATTCAAAGCCAACCATCATGACCGAACCGACCCAGACGAGCGCCGCTCCTGAACTGGAAGAGAACCAGATCGTCGCCGAGCGTCGCGAGAAATTGCGCGCGCTGCGCGAGCAAGGCATCGCGTATCCGAACGATTTCCGTCCGACGCATCAGGCCGCCGCGCTGCAATCCGAATACGCCGAGTCCGACAAGGAAGCGCTCGAAGCCAATCCGCTTCAGGTGGCACTCGCCGGCCGGATGATGCTGAAGCGCGTGATGGGCAAGGCGAGTTTCGCGACCGTGCAGGACGGCAGCGGCCAGATCCAGTTCTTCATCACGCCAGCGGACGTTGGCGCGGAAGTCTATGACGCCTTCAAGAAGTGGGATCTCGGCGATATCGTCGCGGCGAAAGGCGTGCTGTTTCGCACGAACAAGGGCGAGCTGTCGGTGCGTTGCACGGAGTTGCGGCTGCTGTCAAAGGCGCTGCGTCCGCTGCCCGATAAGTTCCACGGCCTGGCCGACCAGGAAATGCGCTATCGCCAGCGCTACGTCGATCTGATCGTGACGCCAGAAGCGCGCCAGACGTTCATCGCGCGCACGAAGGCGTTCACGTCGATTCGCAATTTCATGGCGCGCGCGAACTTCATGGAAGTCGAGACGCCGATGCTGCATCCGATTCCCGGCGGCGCGGCGGCCAAGCCCTTCGTTACGCATCACAACGCGCTCGACATGCAGATGTTCCTGCGTATCGCACCCGAGCTTTATTTGAAGCGGCTGATCGTCGGCGGCTTCGAGCGCGTGTTCGAGATCAACCGCAATTTCCGGAACGAAGGCGTGTCGCCGCGTCACAATCCGGAATTCACGATGATGGAGTTCTACGCCGCGTACACGGACTACCAGTGGCTAATGGACTTCACCGAAGCGCTGATCCGCGAGGCCGCCATCGACGCGCGCGGCACGGCGTCGATCACGTATCAGGGCCGCGAGCTCGATCTTGCCAAGCCGTTCCATCGCTTGACGATCGTTCAGGCGATTCAGAAATTCGCGCCGCAGTACACCACCGAGCAACTCGCCGATAGCGCGTTTTTGCGTACGGAGCTGAAGAAATTCGGCGTCGATGCAGGACAACCGCAGTTTCTCAACGCGGGCGTCGGCGCGCTGCAACTCGCGCTGTTCGAGGAAACCGCCGAGTCGCAATTGTGGGAGCCGACTTTCATCATCGATTATCCGATCGAGGTGTCGCCGCTGGCGCGCGCGTCGGATACGGTCGACGGCATCACCGAGCGGTTCGAGCTGTTCATCACCGGACGTGAGATCGCGAACGGTTTCTCGGAACTGAACGATCCGGAAGACCAGGCTGCGCGCTTCCAGAAACAAGTCGACCAGAAAGACGCAGGCGACGAAGAAGCGATGTACTACGACGCCGACTACATCCGCGCGCTCGAGTACGGCATGCCTCCGACAGGTGGCTGCGGCATCGGTATCGACCGGCTGGTGATGCTGCTGACCGATAGCCCGAGCATCCGCGACGTGATTCTGTTCCCGCATTTGCGTCGCGAAGACTAACGCTCCCACGCCGCAAGACAGCAAAAACGCGCGCCTGAGGCGCGCGTTTTTTTGCTGGGCATTTGTAACTATCGGTAAGACCTTGACGGCTCGTTCAGGCCGGGATGTGCGCAGAACATGCGTTGGCATCCATCCTGCTTAGAAGAGTAAAACGCAGCACAGGGACTAGTTACAAAATGAAATGCCTGCCAATTCGTTTTCCCTGACACTACCCGATAACGAAATCGAGCCTCGATACGGAGGTTGAACATGGACAACATCAACGATAAATCCGCGACGCCGCGTCGCCTGCATCCTCTGGTTGCGACTGCCGCGGGCGCCGTGATCGTCGCGAGCCTCGCCGCGACGGCCGCCATCACCGGCATCTTCCCGAAGGCGTCGAGCAATCTCGCGCAGAACGGGCAGACGCAATCGGCTGCAGTTTCGACTCAGTCCGCGGTCGGCCCGACTCTGGCTCAGCAGCAAGCGGCGCAACAGCAAGCGGCAGCGCAACAAGCCGCCGCGCAGCAGCAAGCCGAACAACAGCGCGCGGCGCAGCAAGCCGCAGCGCAACAACAGCAACAACTGGCTCAACAAACGCCGGCGCAACCCCAGCCCTCTTACGCGCAAAAACCCGCGTACTGCTCGACCTGCGGCACGGTCGAAGCCATCAGCGCCGTGCGACGCGAAGGACACGGCACAGGCATCGGCGCGGTGGGCGGAGCGGTTGCGGGCGGAGTGGTCGGCAATCAGTTCGGTAGCGGCCACGGCAGAACCGCGATGACCCTGCTCGGCGCGCTCGGCGGTGGTCTCGCGGGCAACTCGGTGGAAAAGCACATCCGCAGCGAGACCGATTACTCGGTGCGCGTTCACATGGAAAACGGCAAGACGCGCTATTTCACCTATCACGAAGCGCCGCCGTTCCAGCAAGGCCAACGCGTTCGCGTGCAGAACGGCGCGCTTGTCGCCGGATAATCCTTAAACCGAAGCCTGAAAAGCAAAACGGCGATTCCTTCGGGAATCGCCGTTTTGCCGCGTCTTGCTTTACACCGCGCCGCGCAAATCAATAATCCGCATCTTCGATCCAGGCCGCCTGGATCGCTTCCAGAATCCTCTCATTCGACGCCTGCGGATCGTCGTCGAAGCCATCCAGTTCGGTGATCCAGCGATGCAGGTCCGTGAAGCGCACATTTTGCGGGTCCACGTCCTGATGCGCATCGGTGAGCGCCATCGCGATGTCCTGCGTGTCTGTCCACTTCATGGGCGTTTCTCCTGTCAGTGATTTTCTTTGGCGTGATTGATGGAGTAGCGCGGGATCTCGACCACCAGATCCTCTTCGGCCGGCACCATCGCCTGACATGATAACCGCGATGTCGGCTCGAGGCCCCAGGCCTTGTCGAGCAGATCGTCCTCGTCTTCCTCCGACGGCACCAGCGCGTTGAACCCTTCCCGGATGATCACGTGGCACGTCGTGCACGCGCACGACTTCTCGCAGGCGTGCTCGATCTCGATGCCGCTATCGAGCAGGTTGTCGCAGATGCTTTTCGACAGATCCGCGTCGATCACGGCGCCGTCCGGGCACAGTTCCACATGAGGCAGTACAACGATTTGAGGCATGAGTCTTTCCGTAGATTCGATGGTTCGATCAGACGTCGTCGAGCTTGCGGCCCGCGAGCGCGCGGCGAATGCTCTTGTTCATCCGGCGCGCGGCGAACTCGTCGGTGGCGACGGCGAGCGCCTTGGTCGCAGTGTCGATCGCGTCGAGGTTGTCCGCGCTCGTGACGGCGGCCAACTCGGCGACGAGGGCGTCGATTTGGGCGCGTTCGTCGTCGTCGAGGAGTTCGGCGTCGGCTTCCAGCGCCGCCTGGGTCGCGTCCACGAGACGCTGTGCATCGACTTGCGCCTCGCGCAGCGCGCGGGCGCGCATGTCGACCTCGGCTGTCTTGAAGCTCTCTTCGAGCATGCGGGCGACGTCGTCGTCGGCGAGACCGTAGGACGGCTTCACCACCACCGACGCCTCCACGCCCGATTCCTGCTCGCGCGCGAAAACGGACAGCAAACCGTCCGCGTCGACCTGGTAAGTCACGCGGATGCGCGCCGCGCCCGCCGCCATCGGCGGGATGCCGCGCAGTTCGAAGCGCGCGAGCGACCGGCAGTCGGCGACGAGCTCGCGCTCGCCCTGCACGACGTGGATCGCCATCGCGGTCTGGCCGTCCTTGAACGTGGTGAAATCCTGCGCGCGCGCGACGGGAATCGTCGAATTGCGCGGGATGATCTTCTCAGTCAGGCCGCCCATCGTCTCGACGCCAAGCGACAGAGGGATCACGTCGAGCAGCAGCCATTCGTCGCCTTCTCCGCGGCGGTTGCCCGCGAGCAGATCGGCCTGGATCGCGGCGCCAAGAGCCACGACCTGATCCGGATCGAGATTCGTGAGCGGCGGCTGGCCGAAATACTGTTCGACCGCGCGCCGGATTACCGGCATGCGCGTGGCGCCGCCGACGAGCACGACGCCCTTGATGTCCGCTGGCGCGACTTTCGCGTCGCGCAGCGCCTTGCGGGTCGGCGCGAGCGTGCGGGCGACGAGCGCGTCGGCGAGCGTCGCGAATTGCGCTTCGGTGATCGTGACGTCGATCCGCTTGCCGTCCGACAACGTGACATCGACGCGCGTCTCGGACGTTTCCGAAAGTGCTTCCTTCGCCGAACGCACGCGATCGAGCAACAGGCGCACATCTTCGGCGGTATTCACGTCGATACCCGCCTCGGCCACTACGTGCCGATAAAGCACGGCGTCGAAATCGTCGCCGCCGAGCGCGGAATCGCCTCCCGCCGCGAGCACTTCAAAGACGCCTTTCGTGAGCTTCAGAATCGACAGATCGAACGTGCCGCCGCCCAGGTCGTACACGGCGTAGAGCCCTTCGGACGCGTTATCCAGCCCGTAGGCGATCGCGGCCGCAGTCGGCTCGTTCAAGAGGCGCAGCACGTTCAGGCCGGCGAGCCGCGCGGCGTCCTTCGTCGCCTGGCGCTGCGCTTCGTCGAAATAGGCGGGCACCGTGATCACCGCGCCGACGAGATCGTCGCCGAGCGTGTCTTCCGCGCGGTAGCGCAGCGTCGCCAGAATTTCCGCCGATACCTCGACCGGGCTCTTCACGCCGTCGATGGTCCGGATCTGCACCATGCCCGGCGCGTCGATGAAGTCGTACGGCGCGTTCTCCGCCCCTTCCACCTCGCTCTTGCCACGCCCCATGAAGCGCTTGACCGACACGATCGTATTGAGCGGATCGAGCGACGCCTCGTCCTTCGCGATCCGGCCGATCCGCCGCCCGCCCTTTTCGAGATAACGCACGACGGACGGCAGCAGCACATGGCCGTCCTCGTCGGGCAGGACTTCGGGCACGCTGTTGCGCACGGCGGCGACCAGCGAGTTGGTCGTCCCGAGATCGATGCCGATCGCCACGCGCCGTTGGTGCGGCGCGGGCGCCATGCCGGGTTCTGAGATTTGCAGTAAAGCCATCGTTGTTTTAGTGGGGGTTATTCGCGCGAGCCGCGCTCACGCGTGTTCGAGCTTTTCGATCTGCGCGCCGGTCTCGCTCGCCACGCGCTCGATGAACATCAACTGGCGCACGGCTTCGCCCGCCGCCTGGTCCGAATGGCTGTCGATCAGCGCCGCGAGCTTGTCGAAGCGGATACGCTCTTCGTCGCGCAGTTCGTCGAGCAGCGCTTCAAGCGCGCCGAGATTCTTCGCAGCGGCCGCGTCCTCGATACTCTCGCGCCATTCCATTTGCTGCATCAGGAACGCGGGTTCCATCGCCGTGTTGTTCTCCGCGCCGACATCGACGCCGCGCAGCGCCAGCATGTAGCGCGCGCGCTTCAGCGGATCGCGCAGCGTTTGATACGCCTCGTTCGTGCGCGTCGCCCATTGCATCGCGATGCGGCGTTGCGCGTCGCCGGCCGCGGCGAAGCGGTCCGGATGCACCTGCGCCTGCACGGTGCGATAGGCGTCGTCGAGCGTGGGTTGATCGACGGCGTAGACCGGCGGCAGATGGAACAGGTCGAAGTGGCTGTCGTTGAGCGTTGCCATGATTTACCCAGTGAGCCGGATGCTTAAAGCAGAACCACAAGTGGGACCACGAAAGAAAAAGGCGGCACATGCCGCCTCTTTGGCCGGTACTCCCGGCGTCAAACGCGAAACGACTCGCCGCAACCGCACTCGTCTTTCGCGTTCGGATTGTTGAAGCGGAAGCCTTCGTTCAACCCTTCGCGCGCGAAGTCGAGCTCGGTGCCGTCGAGATAGGCGAGGCTCTTCGGATCGATGATGATCTTCACGCCCGCCGACTCGAACACCTGGTCTTCCGGCGCGAGTTCGTCGACATACTCGAGCTTGTACGCGAGGCCCGAACAGCCCGTCGTGCGCACGCCCAGACGCAGCCCGACGCCTTTGCCGCGTCGCGCCAGATACTTTTGCACGTGCTGTGCTGCCTTATCCGTCAACGTGATTGCCATAGTCTCTTGTTCTCGCAGCCGCTCGTCCGCCGCTCTTCCCTTTCGGGCTGCGCGGTCGCAAGCTGCGGCCTTGCTTTAAGCATCGATCAATCAAGGGCCTGCCGCCTGGCAAACCCGTCCACTCATTACGCTGCGTGCTGCTTCGCTTCCGCCGATGCCGCTTCCGGAGCCGCCGCGCCATGGCGTTGCTTGTAATCGGCGACCGCTGCCTTGATCGCGTCTTCCGCGAGGATCGAGCAGTGGATCTTCACCGGCGGCAGCGCCAGTTCCTCGGCGATCTGCGTGTTCTTGATCGTGAGCGCCTGGTCGAGCGTCTTGCCCTTCACCCACTCGGTCACGAGCGAGCTGGACGCGATCGCCGAGCCGCAGCCGTACGTCTTGAACTTCGCGTCCTCGATGATGCCGTCTGCGCCCACGCGGATCTGCAGCTTCATCACGTCGCCGCAAGCCGGCGCGCCGACCATGCCCGTGCCGACGGTGTCATCGTCCTTGCCGAACGAGCCGACGTTGCGCGGGTTTTCGTAGTGGTCCAGAACCTTGTCGCTATATGCCATGATTCAAACTCCTTTCGTATTCCGTGTGTGTCTGTCGCGGTCCGGGGCGCTCAGTGCGCGGCCCACTGGATGGTCGAGATATCGATGCCGTCCTTGTGCATTTCCCAGAGCGGCGACAAATCGCGAAGTTTCGCGATCTTGCCCTTCAACAGGTTGATCACGTAGTCGACGTCCTGCTCGGTCGTGAAGCGCCCGACCGTGAAGCGGATCGAGCTGTGCGCGAGTTCGTCGTTGCGGCCGAGCGCGCGCAAGACATACGACGGTTCCAGCGAAGCCGACGTGCAAGCCGATCCCGACGACACCGCCACGTCCTTCACCGCCATGATCAGCGACTCGCCTTCGACGAAATTGAAGCTGATGTTCAGGTTGTGCGGCACGCGCTGCTCCATGTCGCCGTTGACATAGGTTTCCTCGATATCCGAGAGGCCCTTGAGCAGCCGGTCGCGCAGCATGCGGATGCGCTCGTTCTCGGTCGCCATTTCCTCGCGGGCGATGCGAAACGCCTCGCCCATGCCGACGATCTGATGCGGCGCGAGCGTGCCCGAACGCATGCCGCGCTCATGACCGCCGCCGTGCATCTGCGCTTCGATGCGCACGCGCGGCTTGCGGCGCACATACAGCGCGCCGATGCCCTTCGGGCCATACGTCTTGTGCGCCGAGAACGACATCAAGTCGACCTTCAGCTTTTGCAGATCGATCGTGATCTTGCCGGTGGCCTGCGCCGCGTCGACGTGAAAAATGATGCCCTTCTCGCGCGTGATCTCACCAATCGCGGCGACGTCCTGAATCACGCCGATCTCGTTGTTCACGTTCATCACCGAAACGAGGATCGTGTCCGGGCGGATCGCGGCCTTTAGCCTGTCCAGGTCGATGAGACCGTTGTCCTTGACATCCAGATACGTGACTTCGAAGCCTTCGCGTTCCAGTTCGCGGCAGGTGTCGAGCACGGCCTTGTGCTCGGTCTTTACCGTGATGACGTGCTTGCCCTTGCTTTTGTAGAAGTGCGCGGCGCCCTTGATCGCGAGGTTGTCCGACTCCGTTGCGCCCGACGTCCAGATGATCTCGCGCGGATCGCAGTTCACCAGCGCCGCGACGTTCTCGCGCGCTTCCTCGACCGCACGCTCCGCGTCCCATCCGTACTGATGGCTGCGTGACGCCGGATTGCCGAACTGCTCGCGCAGAAACGGAATCATCTTGTCCACCACGCGCGGATCGATCGGCGTCGTCGCGCTGTAATCCATGTAAATGGGCAGGTGGGGGATATCGTTGTTCATCTGTCGCTCCGGATAAATCTGTCAAATGGCGTTGTCATCGACGCATGGCGCATCGGCTCGCACCCGAGAACGAGCGCGCCGGCCGTCAGCCCGCCAGGTTGAAAACGGAATTGGGTCCCTTCGGCGCGACGCGCGCGGCTTCGACGCCCGCGCTCTCGGTGCGCCGGTCGCGCAGCACTGCCGGCGAGCCTTCGCGCGCGCGCTGCTGATCGACGAGATCCTTCAGCGACACGGAATCGAGATACTCGACCATCTTCTGGTTGAGGGTCGCCCAGAGTTCGTGGGTCATGCAATGGCCGTCGTGCTGCTTCGTGCCTTCGCAGGTACCCTTGCCGCCGCACTGAGTGGCGTCGATCGGTTCGTCGACCGCGATGATGATGTCCGCCACCGTGACGTTCTCGGCGCGACGCGCGAGGTTGTAACCGCCGCCCGGCCCGCGGACCGATTCGACGATTTCATGACGCCTCAGCTTGCCGAACAACTGTTCGAGATAGGACAGCGAGATGCGCTGGCGCTGGCTGATGCCGGCCAGCGTCACCGGGCCCTGCTCCTGGCGCAAAGCCAGGTCGATCATCGCCGTGACGGCGAAACGGCCTTTCGTGGTGAGTCTCATAATTGGGGGCTACCGCTAATACTTGAGGATTTTCGTCCAGTATAAATAGCCTACGCTTTTAGTCAAGTATCCATCCCAAAAAATCTATAGGAAGTTACTTAAGGCCGTCCGACGATTCGCTCTAGACGACGAGTTGCGCGCGCAGCGCCTTCAAAAGACCTGCGCAGGCGTCTTCGCACTGGTCGAGGACGCGCTCGAAGCCATCGTCGCCGCCGAAGTACGGATCGACGACGACGCGGCTGTCGTCGCGCGTGGCGAATTCCATCAGCAGACGAATCTTGTCGCCGTGCTCCGACGGACAGATTTCGCCGAGCGCGGCGGCATTGGCGTCGTCCATCGCGATCAGGAGGTCGAAGCGCGCGAAGTCGGCAGCGGCGATCTGGCGGCCGCGCAGCGTCGAGAGATCGTAGCCGCGGCGCTGTGCGGCGCGCTGGGCGCGCTCGTCGGGCGGCTGGCCGATGTGCCAGTCGCCGGTGCCGGCTGAATCGACGACGATCCGGTCGCCGAGCTTCGCCTCCGCCACCAGATGCAGCATCACCGCCTCCGCGCTCGGCGAGCGGCAGATGTTGCCCAGACAGACGAAGCAGACGGCGATCGAGTTCATTCGGTTGGAGAGGAGGCTGCGTCGGTTGTCAGGTGCTGCGCGGGCCGCGTGCGATCCGGCCCTGCTTGCGGTTGCCGCGAATTATACAAAGAGTCGGAAAAATCTGCCCTGTTGGCCTACGCACGCTCGCTTAGAGGACGCGCGCTGACGGTGCTTCGTGCGGCATCGGAGTCGCGGGCATCCAGTCGCCGTCCGGCTCGACGTAACCGAACGACACCGCGCGCGCCAGCTCGGCGCTGACGGTCGCGGCGGTCGTCATCTCGCGCGGCGCGGCGGCAGGCTCGGCGGCGCCCATTGCGTGCATGTACGCGGCAAGCGCGATCGGGACGAGGATCGCGATGGGCCAGTAGGTCGCTATTGTCTTTTTCATTGGATACCCCTGCTTCTGGGTCGCGTGGCCAAAGGGAAAGGCGCACTTATCGACGCTTCGAAGTTTACGGGTTTCCCCGTATCTCATAAATACACCTGTAAGCAAAGGTATGTTGCGTTGGGAACAACAAGCCCTTGCGGCACGGTCGATGCGGAGATAATCCCAACCGACCGTCATAAAGGCTTACAAACTTTTCGCGACACCGCATCCCGGCGGGTGTCTTATTAACCAATCGGTCAACGTTTGTTCCCATACATCATGAAACTCGCAGTCGCAGGACTTGTTGTCGCGTCGTCGGCCCTACTGGGCGGGTGCGCGGTTTATCCGGACGGCACGCCCGCCTACGGCGGCGGCTATCCGGCCGGTTACGATCCCGGCTATCCGGCGTATGGGTATGGCGCGCCCGCCGTGGTGCAGTCCGGCGTGTACGTCGGCGGCGGGAGCTATTACGGGCCGGGGTATTACGGCGGGCCGCCGCCGCGCCGGTATTGGGATGATGGTCCCGGATATCGTCGTGGCGGCGGGGGTTACTACGGTGGCGACAATTATCACGGCCGTGGTGGCGGCGGTGGTGGAAACGGCGGCGGGAATGGCGGTGGAAATCACGGCGGACCTCCACCTGGACAGCAGGCAGGCGGTGGTGGCGGTGGCGGACAAGGCGGACCGCAAGCCGGAGGCGGCCGGCCGCCTCCGGTCGCTGTCGGCGGGCCGGCGCCTAGCCGTCCGAATGTCGCGCCGCCTCCTGTTCAGCGTGGCAATGGCGGAGGAAATCAAGGCAACGGCGGAAACGGAGGCGGCGGTAACCGAGGCAATTCGCAGCGTCAGTCGGGGCCCTTCGGCGGCTGACCACGTCGTGTCGCATGAAAAAAACCGCGCGAGACACAAAAGGTCTCGCGCGGTTTTTATACGCCCGCGTATCACCCGATGTGCGATCTCTGCGCCTTATATAACTCGCGAAACGTCCTTCCGACCGGAGCTGGCAAATCGCGCGTATTCGTCCACCCTCCGCCGAGCGGCATCCGCGAAATCGCTTTCTTGCTGCCGCCCATGCGCTCGAGAATCCGCACGGATAGCTTGGTGAACAGCGCATACCAGTCGGGATGCAGCGCGAGAAAACCCCAAACGGCGAGCGCCACGCGTTCGTTCCGCGGCCGCAGACGCCGCTCCACCTGTTTCTCCCGGAGCTTGCGCAGAAGGTCCGAAAGCGGAATTCCCACAGGACACACGCTGTTGCACTCACCGCAGAGCGTCGCGGCCTGCGGCAGATCGAGGGCGCGATCGATGCCGACATAAGCCGGCGTCAATACCGACCCCATCGGCCCGGGATAGACCCAACCATAAGCATGTCCGCCGATCTTCTGATACACCGGACAGTGGTTCATGCACGCACCGCAGCGGATGCAGCGCAGCATCTCCTGAAACTCCCCGCCGACGAGTCCGGTCCGCCCGCCGTCGACGAGCACGAAGTACATATGCTCCGGCCCGTCCAGCTCGCCCTCGGCGCCCGGCCCGGTCAGCAGCGAAAAATAGTTCGACATCGTCTGCCCGGTTGCCGAGCGGGGCAAAAGACGCATCGCGGTTGCGAGATCTTCGAGCGTCGGCAGCACCTTTTCGATGCCCGTCACCGCGACGTGTACGCGCGGCATCACCGTGCACATGCCTTCGTTGCCCTCGTTCGTGACGACCGCGACCGACCCGGTCTCCGCGATCACGAAATTGCCGCCCGTCACGCCCATGTCTGCGGACATGAAGTGCGGCCGCAGCACCTCGCGCGCCTCACGCGTCATGTCGGGGATATCGGTCAGACGCGGCTTGCCGTGCGTCTTGGCGAAAAGATCGGCGATCTGCTCCTTGTCCTTGTGGACGACGGGCGCAATGATGTGGCTCGGCGGCTCGTTGTCGTTGATCTGAAGGATGTACTCGCCGAGGTCCGTCTCGATCGACTGCACGCCCATCTCGCCGAGCACGCGGTTCAGTTGCATCTCCTCCGACACCATCGACTTCGTCTTGATGACCTTTCTCACGTCGTGCTTCCGTGCGATGTCCGCGACGAGCCGCGCCGCGTCCTGCGTCGATTCGGCGTAGAGCACGGTCGCGCCGCGGCGCGTGGCCTCGCGCTCGAAGGTTTCGAGCCACACGTCGAGATTCTCGATCGCGCGGTTGCGGCGTTCTTTCAGCGCGGCGCGCGTCGCTTCGAAGTCGATCGCGGTGATCGCGCTCGCGCGGGCGCTGACGAATTTCGTCGAGAGTTTCGTGAGGTTCTGCTGCAAGCGCTCATCGGCGAGCTTGCTGCCCGCGCGCGCCTTGAAATGCATCGTCTGAACTTGCATCGTCGCTCCGTGATTCAGGCGTCGCCTGCGAGGACTTGCGCGATGTGCAGCACGCGCGTCGTGGTGTCGCCGGTGCGACGCAGGCGCCCCTCTATGTTCAGCATGCAGCCGAGATCACCGAGTACGACGGCGTTCGCCCCGCTTTCGCGGATGTTCGCGCATTTTTCGTCGACGATTGCCGTCGAGATCGCGCCGTACTTTACCGCGAACGTGCCGCCGAAGCCACAGCAGTGCTCGCAGCCCTTCATCTCTGTGACCGGCACGCCAGCTTGCGCGAGCAACGCGCGCGGCTGCGCCTTGACGCCGAGTTCGCGCAGGCCCGAGCAGGAATCATGATAGGTCACGCCACCTTCGAACACGCCCGCTTCGAGCTCCACCTTGGCGACCGTGACGAGGAAATCGGTCAGTTCGAAGACGCGCGGCTGCACGCGCGCGTAACGGCTCTTCAACTCGGGATCGTCGCGAAAAAGATCGCCGTAATGCGCGCGGATCATCCCTCCGCACGATCCCGACGGCACGACCACGTAATCGAACTGCTCGAATTCGCGCAGGGTCTTTTCGGCGAGATCGCGGGCGAGCGGCCGGTCGCCGGAGTTATAGGCCGGCTGGCCGCAGCAGGTCTGCGCAGGCGGCACGATCACTTCAAAGCCCGCCTTCTCGATCAGCTTGATGACGGAAAAACCGATCTCCGGGCGCATCAGGTCGATGAGACAAGTGACGAACAAACCGACTCGCATGGGGATTTCTCTCCTGAATTTCTCGCCGATTATCCGCGATTAACTCGACTGCGCGAGCCTCCCCTGCGAAAAAGGGCCGGAAGCGGCTCAAGTCGAAGCACGCCATCTCAATTTCGCTTTTTTCACATTATGAGATACAATTGCGCTTCCGCTGTTTGACGCGTCAACCGATTTTCCACGATGAGCGATACGAACCCGGAATCCAAAACCTCCATCCAGGTCATCGAGCGCATGATGCGTCTCCTCGATGCCCTCGCCGCGCACACCGATCCCGTCAGCCTCAAGGAACTCTCGCAGAGCACGGAGCTGCATCCGTCGACCGCGCACCGCATCCTGAACGACATGGTGCTGTGCCGGCTCGTCGACCGCTCGGACCCGGGCACGTACCGGCTCGGCATGCGGCTGCTCGAACTCGGCAACCTGGTGAAGGCACGGCTCTCGGTGCGCGAAGCCGCGATGCCGCCGATGCGCGAACTGCACCGGCAGACGGGGCAGACGGTGAACCTGTCGGTGCGTCAGGGCGACGAGATCGTCTATATAGAGCGCGCGTATTCGGAGCGCTCGGGCATGCAGGTCGTGCGTGCGATCGGCGGGCGGGCGCCGCTGCATCTGACCTCGGTGGGCAAGCTCTTTCTCGCCGCCGACGAAGCCTCGCGCGTGCGCGCCTACGCCACGCGCACGGGCCTCTCGGGGCATACGCAGAACAGCATCACCGATCTCGCGAAGCTCGAGCGCGAGCTGACCTTCGTGCGCCAGCAGGCCTGCGCGCGCGATAACGAGGAACTGGAACTGGGCGTACGCTGCATCGCCGCCGGCATTTACGACGATACGGGGCGGCTCGTGGCGGGACTGTCGCTATCGGCGCCGGCTGATCGTCTGCAGGACGCGTGGCTCAAGCAACTGAGCCATACGGCGCTCGAAATTTCGCAGTCGCTCGGGTATCGGCCGGATCAGGGTTCGGATTCGCAGCAGCGCTGAAAAGCGCCGATCCAAGAAAAAACCGGATTCATCTCACGATGAATCCGGTTTTTTTATGCGCAGTGGCCTAAAAGATCAGGCGCCGCCGCCTGCGTCGGCGCTGGTGATGCGCGGCTCGCCGGCCGTATCGAGATACGAGCGGATGCGGCCCGCGTCGGCGAAGCGCGAATACTTGCCCGACGAATCGAGCAGCACCATCACGACCGGACGGCCGTTGATCGTCGCCTGCATCACGAGGCACTCGCCCGCTTCGTTGATGAAGCCTGTCTTCTGCAAGCCGATATCCCACGTCGGATTACGGATCAGCGCGTTCGTCGAGCGGTAGGCGATGTTGCGCTTGCCCGTGTAGACGTCGTAGCTCGTGTCGGTCGAGAAGCGGCGGATCAGCGGATATTGATACGCGGCGTTGACCATCTTCACGAGGTCGCGCGCGCTCGACACGTTCAGACTCGTCAAGCCCGTGGAGTTCTCGAAGTGCGTGTCAGTCATGCCGAGCGACTTCGCCTTCGCGTTCATCGCGGCGATGAAGCCGGGGCGGCCGTTCGCGTAATAGCGCGACAACGCCGCTGCCGCGCGATTTTCCGACGCCATCAACGCGATATGCAGCATGTCCTCGCGATTCAGCACCGAGCCGACCGCGAGCCGCGAGCCGGTATATTTCTCGTAGTCGCGGTCTTCGTCGGTGACCATGAGTTCGTCGGTGAGCGGCTCGCGCGAATCGAGCACGACCATCGCTGTCATGAGCTTGGTGATCGATGCGATCGGCACGACGGCGCGCGAGTTCTTGTCGAAGAGCGTTTCCTGTGTGTTCTGATCGACGACGTACGCAACGCTCGAGCGCAGCGCGAGGCTGTCCGGCGTCTCATGCAGGCCGAACGCCTGGCCGACGGTCGGCGTGCGCGGCTGGTACGCGACCGCGTGCACGGCGCTACGGCGGCTGTGCGGGTCCATTTTGTAGCTGACGCGGCGTTTGCGCGATGCGCGCGGGGCGTCATCGTCGTCGTTGGCGGCTGCTACTTTCGCGGCCTTGGCCGGCGCGGGCGCACGCAGCTTGGCGGTCTTGGTGCCTTGAACTTTGGGTGATTCCGCTGTGGAGGGGGACTTGCTGGCTTTCTTGGCCGCGGATTTCGATTGCGCCGCGGTCTTGGCGAAGGCTTCGCCGGGCATTGCCGCAAAGGAGGTCGCCACGGCGACGGACACCGCGACCGACATCACGGTGCGTAGCGCCACGCCTTGCATCACCTTTAGCGGCGAAAACATTTCGGTTTTCATTAGTGTTCTGTTCTGGGAGCGGCGTGAGAGTACCGCAAGTGTAGTAAAGCTGCGAAATTTAAGCAATATTAAGCACTTATCGACGCTCTTTAAACCGAGTTGTAAGCCTCGATTGCAAAAACACAATAAGGTTCTGTATGTTGATCGTCAAAAACGATCGTGATACGGAAATTTGTTCGCCGATTTGCGCAGACGCCTTGCGGGCTTTCCAGGCATATCGGCAATTAATTCTGAATCTTTAGTGAAATGTCGACTCTGCGGTCTCCGAAACCGTTTCGCGCGCAATCGATGATTGTCGGAAATGGCTGGAACGCGTGTCGCCGAACGGCAACGGGCGTTTCGACTAAGACGAAATGTTAACGTTCCTTGAACAATTTTGGTTTACGGCGCCATCCTAAAAAGCCGGCTTGCCGCGGCGGCGAGTTGAATCGTGTGGAGGTGGATTTCGACCGTGTCGTCGATGTTGCGTCCGTAGCCGCCCGCCATCGCGATCGCCACCGGCAAGTTGCGGGCCGTCGCGGCATCGAACACGAGTTGGTCGCGGCGCGCGAGGCCGTCGAAGGTCAGCGAAAGACGGCCGAGACGGTCACCCGCGTGCGGATCGGCGCCTGCCAGGTAGATGATCAACATCGGTTCGACGCGCTCGAACATCGTCGCGAGCGCGCGGGAAAGCGCGTCGGCGTAGGCATCGTCATCGCAGCCGTCGGGGAGCGCGACGTCGAGGTCGCTCGTTTCCTTCGAAAACGGATAGTTCGACTCACCGTGCAGCGACAGTGTGAAAACGCTCGGGTCGCCGCGGAAGATCGATGCCGTGCCGTTGCCCTGATGTACGTCGAGATCGACGATGGCGATCTGCGCGCGGCCGCCCTGCCCGCGCGCGTCGTCCTGCATCGTGCGGGCGGCGACGGCGGCGTCGTTGAACACGCAAAAGCCCGCGCCGTGCGCCGCGTACGAATGATGCGTGCCGCCCGCGAGATTAACCGCGAAGCCATCGGTGAGCGCGGCGCGACACGCGGCAATCGTCGCGCCGACTGACCGCCGCGAGCGCTCCACCATCTCGGGCGACCACGGAAAGCCGATTTCGCGCTGCTCGCGGGCATCGAGCGCGCCCGTCGCGACCCGTTCGACATAGTCCGCACGATGCACGCGCACGAGTTCGCTGTCGCTCGCGATAGGCGCCTCGTGCAGCGCTACGCCAAGCAACTCGGCCTCCACACGCTCCCGCAGCAAACGATATTTCTGCATCGGAAAGCGATGGCCGACCGGGAGTGGCAACACAAAACGGTCACTATAAAATGCTCTCATCACGTCCTGGGCAGGTTCTCAGACGCCCGATCGTAGCATCGGAACCGTCCTGTATTCCTTGTCCCGTCTTGGTGCATACGGGTTTTCCCGTAGTCGCGCTGAGAACCCGTCCCCACATATAAGCCTTTGTTTAACAAATAAATTAGCCATTTTGTGCAGCGCAACAAAAAGCGCTTGACACGCTTAGGAATTTGGCTAAAATAAGCTTCATGTTGCGACGCACCAATCGCACTTGCTTCATCCGGTAGCCGGATTTCCGGCTACCGTCACAAAACCACGACCCGCGCGCTGCTGGGTCGGCTTTCAGGAGTGTGATATGACCCTGTTGACCCCCGAACAAATCGCCGCCGCACAAAAAGCTCAATTCGACACGCTCTTCGGCCTGACGAACAAGGCATTCGAAGGCATCGAAAAGCTGGTTGAACTGAACCTGCAAGTCGTGAAGTCGACGCTCGCAGAAAGCCAGGAAAACACGCAACGCGCCCTGTCGGTCAAGGACGCGCAAGAACTGCTCTCGCTGCAAGCCAGCCTGACGCAGCCGGTCGCCGAGAAGGTTCTCTCGTATGGCCGTCACCTGTATGAAATCGCATCGGCCACGCAAGCTGAATTCGCCCGCGTCGCTGAAGCGCAATACGAAGAGCAAAACCGCAAGGTGCAAACGCTCGTCGACAACGTCGCGAAGAACGCACCGGCAGGCTCGGAAACGGCTGTCGCCGTGATGAAGTCGGCGATCACCGCTGCCAACACCACGTACGAAACGGTTCACAAGGCAACGAAGCAAGCTGTCGAAATCGCTGAAAGCAACTTCAACGCAGCCGCTACGGCCGCCACGAAGGCCGCTACGCAGGCGACCGAGCAAGCTACCCGCACCGCCAAGAAGTCGGTTGCCTAAGGTATTAGCCTGATTCAAAAAAACCGGCTTCGGCCGGTTTTTTTGTGTCTTCGGACTTCGCTTCACGCGATAAAAAACGGCGCACCCCCTAGAAGGTGGCCGTTTTTGCGTTGCCGCGCCGAAAACTTACTTCTTTTTCTGCGGCGGCAGGTCGGTACAAACGCCTTCGTACAGCTCCGCGGCCATGCCGATCGATTCGCCGAGCGTCGGGTGCGGATGGATCGTCTTGCCGATGTCCGTCGCGTCCGCGCCCATTTCGACCGCCAGACACACTTCGCTGATCAGATCGCCCGCGTTCAGCCCGACGATCCCGCCACCGATCACGCGATGCGTCTCTTCGTCGAAGATCAGCTTGGTGAAGCCTTCGTCGCGGCCGTTGGCGATCGCCCGGCCCGATGCGGCCCACGGGAACACCGCCTTGCCGTACTTGATGCCCTGCGCCTTGCACTCGTCTTCAGTCTTGCCGGCCCACGCCACTTCCGGATCGGTGTAGGCCACCGACGGAATCTGGATCGCGTCGAAATACGCCTTCTCGCCGTGCGCCACTTCCGCCGCGACGTGCGCCTCGTGCACCGCCTTGTGTGCAAGCATCGGCTGGCCGACGAGATCGCCGATCGCGAAGATGTGCGGCACGTTGGTGCGCAACTGCTTGTCGACGTTGATGAAGCCGCGCTCCGTCACCGCGACGCCCGCCTTGTCCGCACCGATCTTGCCGCCGTTCGGGCTGCGCCCCACCGCGACGAGCACGAGGTCGTAGCGCTGCGCTTCGGCCGGGGCCTTCTCGCCTTCGAACGACACGTAGATGCCGTCGTCCTTCGCTTCGGCCTTGGTCGTCTTGGTCTTGAGCATGAAGTTCGCGAAGCGCTTCGCGTTGTACTTCTCCCAGACCTTCACGAGATCGCGGTCGGCGCCCGTCATCAGGCCGTCGAGCATTTCGACCACGTCGATCTGCGAGCCGAGCGCCGCGTACACCGTCGCCATTTCGAGACCGATGATGCCGCCGCCGATCACGAGCATGCGCTTCGGAATCTGGCGTAGTTCGAGCGCGCCGGTCGAATCGACGACGCGCGGGTCTTCCGGCATGAACGGCAGCTTCACCGCTTGCGACCCCGCCGCGATGATCGCTTTCGCGAACTTCACGACTTTCTTGCCATCGGCGGTAGCGACTTCCATGTGGTTCGGATCGACGAACGTACCGACGCCGTTGACCACCTGCACCTTGCGCGCCTTCGCCATGCCGGCGAGGCCGCCGGTCAGCTTCTTGACGACGCCTTCCTTGAAGCCGCGCAGCTTGTCGAGATCGACCGACGGCGCGCCGAACGTGATGCCGTGGTGTTCGAGCGCTTTCGCTTCATCGAGCACGAGCGCCGTGTGCAGCAACGCCTTCGACGGAATGCAGCCGACGTTCAGGCACACGCCGCCGAGCGTCGCGTAGCGTTCCACGAGCACGGTCTTCATGCCGAGGTCGGCCGAGCGGAACGCGGCGGAATAGCCGCCGGGGCCTGCGCCGAGCACGAGCATGTCGCATTCGAAGTCGGCTGCGCCCGAGTAGCTGCCGGCCTTCGGCGCGGGCGCGGCCGGCGCCGCGGCTGCTTGCGGCGCGGCTTGTTGGGGCTTGGTTTCGGCGGCAGAAGCTGCGCCGCCGCCCGCGCCTTCGAGCGTCAGGATGACGACGCCTTCCGACACGTTGTCGCCGATCTTGACCTTCAGTTCCTTGACGGTTCCGGCGGCGGGCGACGGCACGTCCATCGTGGCCTTGTCGGATTCGAGCGTGACGAGCGACTGCTCCTTCTCGACGGTATCGCCCGGCTTGACGTGGATTTCGATGACCGGGATATCGGAGAAATCGCCGATGTCCGGTACTTTCACGTCCTGCGTGCCGCCACCGCCGGCGGGTTTCGCGGCGGGTGCTTCCTTGGGCGCTTCGGCCTTCGGAGCGGGGGCGGCGGCGCTCGCGCCTTCGGTTTCAATCATTGCGATGACCGAACCTTGCGATACTTTGTCACCGGCTTTGACCTTCACTTCCTTGATGGTGCCTGCGACGTCGGCGGGCACTTCCATCGTGGCCTTGTCGGTTTCGAGGGTGATGACGCCTTGTTCTTTTTCGATGGCGTCGCCGGCTTTGATATTGACTTCGATGACATCGACGTCAGTGAAGTCGCCGATATCGGGTACTTTTAGTTCGACGAGACTCATGTTGTCCCCTAAAGATGTAGCGGAGAGAACCGACCTTAAGCAACGAGCGTGGTGATCGGTTCTGCCGTCGGCAGACTCGCCTTTCTTTGCCTACTTTCTTTGGCGATAGCCAAAGCAAGTAAGTCCCGCCCCGGACAGGGGCAACGCTAATAGACCGGCGAGTCGACAAGTTCAATGACGCGCGTGGATGACCGAAACAAACTCACCCACGCACCACGTTCAAAGAATCACCCGACGGAAATCCGCCAGAATCCCCGACAAATACGCATTGAAGCGCGCAGCTTCCGCCCCGTCGATGACGCGATGGTCATAGGAGAGCGAAAGCGGCAGCGTCAGGCGCGGCACGAACTGCTTGCCGTCCCAGACCGGCTTCATGGCGCCCCGCGACAACCCGAGAATCGCGACTTCCGGCGCGTTGATGATCGGCGTGAAATTCGTGCCGCCGATCCCGCCGAGCGACGAAATCGAGAAGCAGCCGCCCTGCATCTGATCGGGCTTCAGCTTGCCGTCGCGCGCCGCCTTCGACAGGTCCGCCATTTCCTTCGCGATGTCGAGCAGGCCCTTCTTGTCGCAATCGCGAATGACCGGGACCATCAGGCCATTCGGCGTATCGGCGGCGAAACCGACGTTGTAATACTGCTTGAATACGAGGTTGTCGCCGTCGAGACTCGCGTTGAACGTCGGAAACTTCTTAAGCGCCGATACAACCGCCTTGATGACGAACGCGAGCATCGTGATCTTGATGCCGGCCTTCTCGTTCTCCTTGTTCAGCTTCACGCGCAGCGCTTCCAGCTCGGTGATGTCCGCTTCGTCGTTGTTCGTAACGTGCGGGATCATGACCCAGTTGCGATGCAGGTTCGCGCCCGAAATCTTCTTGATGCGCGAGAGCGGCTTGGGCTCGACCGGACCGAACTTCGTGAAGTCGACCTTCGGCCACGGCAGCAGGCCCAACTCGCCGCCGCCACCGCCAGCCGGTGCGGCAGCCGCCGCCGGCGCCTTGCCCTGGCCGGACATCACGCCCTTGACGAACGCGGTGATATCGCCTTGCGTGATGCGTCCCTTCGGACCCGAACCCGTGACGCGCGACACGTCGACGCCCAGTTCGCGAGCGAACTTGCGCACCGACGGCGACGCGTGGCTCGACGTGTGCGTGCCGTCGCCGGCAGGCATCGCGGGCGCTTGAGCGAGCGCGGACGGTGCTTCCTTCTGCGCGGCGGGCTTCGCGGGCGCATCGGACGGAACGGTTTTCGGCTCTTCCTGCTTCGCGGCGGGAGCGGCCGGCGCGACAGCAGCACCGCCACCGCCTTCCAGCACGACGATCAGCGTGCCTTCGGAGACCGTGTCGCCGAGCTTGACCTTCAGTTCCTTGACCGTGCCGGCGGCGGGCGATGGCACGTCCATCGTCGCCTTGTCGGATTCGAGCGTGATGAGCGACTGCTCTTTCTCGACCTTGTCGCCGACCTTCACCCCGATCTCGATGACCGGAATATCCGTGAAATCGCCGATGTCCGGCACTTTCACGTCGATCGTGCCGCCGCCCGATGCGGGAGCCGCCGCAGCAGCAGGCGCCGCTTCGGCCTTCGCGGGCGCAGCGGCCGGAGCAGCCGCGGAAGACCCCGCGTTCGCGCCGCCTTCCAATACGACGATCAGCGTGCCTTCCGACACGTTGTCGCCGATCTTGACCTTCACTTCCTTGACGGTGCCAGCGGCTGAACTGGGCACGTCCATCGTGGCCTTGTCGGATTCGAGCGTGACGAGCGACTGCTCCTTCTCGACGGTGTCGCCCGCCTTCACGTGAATTTCGATGACCGGGATATCGGAGAAATCGCCGATATCCGGCACTTTGATTTCGATCGCTTGACTCATTATTAGTGTCTCCTGAGTTGCACGGCGCGCCGCTTCGCTTCGAAGCGGCGCGCCGTCACAACGCTCGGGGGCGATGCCTTTAGACGGTCATCGGGTTGGGTTTGGACGGGTCGAGGCTGTACTTCTTGATCGCCTCGCCGACGACCTTGCGGTCGATCGTGCCTTCGTCCGCGAGCGCGTTGAGCGCGGCGAGCGTGACCCAGTAGCGGTCGACTTCGAAGAAATGACGCAGCGCCTCACGCGTGTCCGAGCGGCCGAAGCCATCGGTGCCGAGCACGACGAACTTCTGCGGCACAAACGCACGGATCTGGTCGACGAGCGCGCGGATGTAGTCCGTCGATGCGATCACCGGGCCCGGCGCGTCCTTCAGCAGCTTCGTGACATGCGCGACCTTCTTCTCTTCGGTCGGATGCAGGAGGTTGTAGCGCTCGACGGCCTGGCCTTCGCGGGCCAGTTCCGTAAAGCTCGGCACGCTCCAGAGGTCGGCGGCGACGCCCCAGTCGGTCTTCAGCAGCTCGGCTGCGGCGATGACTTCGTTGAAGATGGTGCCCGCGCCCATCAGTTGCACGCGCGGCGCCTTCTTGTCGGCCTCGGCCTTCCTGAACGCGTACATGCCCTTGATGATGTCCGCGGCAACCGACTCGCTTTCCGGGATCGCCGGATGCTCGTAGTTCTCGTTCATCACCGTGATGTAGTAGTACACGTCCTCCTGGTCCGCCACCATGCGGCGCAGGCCGTCCTGCATGATCACGGCGAGTTCGTAGCCGAACGTCGGGTCGTAGCTCACGCAGTTCGGGATCGATGCCGCCCACAGGAGCGAATGGCCGTCCTCGTGCTGCAGGCCTTCGCCGTTCAGCGTCGTGCGACCTGCCGTACCGCCGAGCAGGAAGCCGCGCGAACGCATGTCGCCCGCCGCCCATGCCAGATCGCCGATACGCTGGAAGCCGAACATCGAATAGAAGATGTAGAACGGGATCATGATCTCGCCGTGCGTCGAATACGACGTCGCGGCCGCGATCCAGTCACACATCCCGCCAGCTTCGTTGATGCCTTCCTGCAGGATCTGCCCGCTTTCCGACTCGCGATAGAACATGAGCTGGTCGGAATCTTCCGGCACGTACTTCTGGCCTTCCTGGTTCCAGATACCGATCTGGCGGAACAGGCCCTCCATGCCGAACGTACGCGATTCGTCCGGGACGATCGGCACGATGCGCTTGCCGAGCGCCTTGTCCTTCAGGAGGATGTTCAGGACGCGCACGAACGCCATCGTCGTGGAGATCTCGCGGCCCGGGCCCGTCCCCTTCAGCACCGCCTCGAACGCCGACAGTTCCGGCACCGGCAGCGATTCCGCCTTCTCGCGACGCGTCGGCAGATAACCGCCGAGGGCCTGACGCTGGGCGCGCATGTACTCGAGTTCCTTCGAGTCTTCCTCGAAGGTGAGGTACGGCACGTCCTCGATCTTGTCGTCCGGAATCGGCAGCTTGAACTGGTCGCGGAATTTCTTCAGCGTCTCGATCGGCAGCTTCTTCTGCTGGTGGGTGATGTTCATCGCCTGACCGTGCTCGCCCATGCCGTAGCCCTTGATGGTCTTGGCAAGGATGACAGTCGGCGCGTGCGTCGCCTTCTGCGCCTGGTCGTACGCCGCGTAGATCTTGTGCGGATCGTGGCCGCCACGGTTCAGGTTCCAGATGTCTTCATCGGACCAGTCCGAGACGAGCGCCTTCAGTTCCGGCGTGTTGAAGAAGTGCTCGCGAACGAACGCGCCCGACTCCGACTTGTACGTCTGATATTCGCCGTCGACGACTTCCATCATGCGACGCATCAGCGCGCCGGTCTTGTCGCGGGCGAAGAGCGCATCCCAGCGGCTGCCCCACACCACCTTGACCACGTTCCAGCCGGCGCCGCGGAATTCCGATTCCAGTTCCTGGATGATCTTGCCGTTGCCGCGCACCGGGCCGTCGAGACGCTGCAAGTTGCAGTTGATCACGAACACGAGGTTGCCGAGCCGCTCGCGGCCGGCCATGCCGATCGCGCCGAGCGATTCCGGCTCGTCGGTTTCGCCGTCGCCGAGGAACGCCCAGACCTTGCGGCCGGCCGTCTTCACGATGCCACGGGCTTCCATGTACTTCATGAAGCGCGCCTGATAGATCGCCATGATCGGGCCCAAGCCCATCGAGACGGTCGGGAACTGCCAGAAATCAGGCATCAGCCACGGATGCGGATACGACGAGATGCCCTCGCCGCCCACTTCCTGGCGGAAGTTGTTCAGTTGCTTTTCAGTGAGGCGCCCGAGCAGGAACGCGCGCGAATACACGCCCGGCGACGAGTGGCCCTGCACGAACACGAGGTCGCCGCCGTGATCCTTCGAAGGGGCGTGCCAGAAGTGGTTGAACCCGACGTCGTACAACGTGGCAGCGGAAGCGAACGAAGCGATGTGGCCGCCGACGTTCGTGTCCTTGCCGGCGCGCAGCACCATCGCGATGGCGTTCCAGCGCGTGTACGAGCGGATGCGGTGTTCGAGGTCCTGATCGCCCGGAATCTTCGCCTGGTTGGCGACGGGGATCGTGTTGATGTAGGGGGTGTTCGCGGAAAAAGGCAGATGTTCGCCGTGGACGCGGGCAAACTCGATTTGTTTCTCGATCAGGTAATGCGCGCGATCAGGGCCAACTGCCGAAATCACGCCGTCTAGCGCTTCGAGCCACTCGGCGGTTTCCTGGGGATCGTCGTCGTTGGCATTGGCGACATATTTCAGAACTTCGTCGGGTACAGCGGACATGCTCGTCTCCTGATTTGAGGAACGCTCTATGAACTGACATCACGCGCCAATACGGCGCCGGCCGCGTGCGGCAATTCTAATGAGGGTCCGGACCATCACGCAAGGAATTTTTCAAATCACGGGATTGAATCTCATAATACGAAAAATTGCTGCGGCGCACCGTCCGGCAAGACTTTTTCGGTAGACGTTTCGCTCCCTTGCGACCATTTGAAGGCTGTTTCCTGTCTTTCTACGCCATTTAACAATCAAACGCTGCGTTACAATTGCCGCCATGTTGACCGATCGGCTTTTCGCACGTTCGGCGCGGTCGTCGCGCAAGCCGACAGACTCGTCGCCGTCCCGCTGGCACCACGGACCGTGGTGGTCGAACTCCTATTTACTCACGCCGCTCATTTCGATCCTGGTCTTTCTGATCGTGATGAGCCTGATCTTGTGGAGTCTCAATCGGCGCGAGCAGCAGCAACAGGAAGACACGCTTTACAGAAACGTCGCGTGGGCCCAGCAGCAGATTCGTCTTTCCATGACGGGAGCGCAAGAACAAATTCAGGCGCTCGCTCGCGACATCGCCACCGGACACGGTGATCCGCAGACGTTCCAGACCTCCTCCACCGACATCATGCAGGGTCATCCCGAGATCCTGTACATGAACTGGTATACGAGCGAGCACAAGCCGCGCTGGCCCAACACGCCTTTGCCGGTATTGGGTTCTCGCCTGGCCAAGCCGAACGAAACGCAGATGGACGAAGCCGTCCAGGCCGCCTTCGACGAAGCGCGCACGACGCGCCGCCAGGTCTATTCCCCCCTTCTCTACGACGATCTCGGCAACGGCTACATCACGCTGCAGACGCCGGTTTTTCGCGACCGCGAATTCCTCGGATCGATCGCGGCGGTGTTTTCGATCGAAGGGATCCTGAAGCACGACATTCCGAGCGAGCTGTCGGCGAAGTACAAGATTTCGATCACCGATCTCAACAACCGCGAACTCGCCACCACGTCGAGCCGTCCGCGCCTGCCGCGCGACATGTTCTACGACCTGCCGCTCGATCCGCCGGGACAAGGCGTGTCGGTGCGCGTGTATTCGTACCCGCAGCTCACGAATTTCACGAACAACACGCTCGTGTGGCTCGTGGCGGGTCTGTCGTGCTTCGTGCTGTGGAGTCTGTGGAGCCTCTGGAAGCACACCCGGCAGCGTTTCGAGGCGCAGCAGGCGCTTTATGCCGAAGCGTTTTTCCGCCGCGCGATGGAAAACTCGGTACTGATCGGCATGCGCGTGCTCGACATGCACGGCCGCATCACGCACGTCAATCCTGCGTTCTGCCGGATGACCGGCTGGGACGAAAACGACCTCGTCGGCAAGACGAAGCCGTTTCCGTACTGGCCGCGCGACGCGTATCCCGAAATGCAGCGCCAGCTCGACATGACGCTGCGCGGCAAGGCGCCATCGTCCGGCTTCGAATTGCGCGTGCGCCGCAAGGACGGCTCGTTCTTCCACGCGCGGCTCTACGTGTCGCCGCTGATCGACAGCTCCGGGCGGCAGACCGGCTGGATGTCGTCGATGACGGACATCACCGAGCCCAAACGCGCGCGCGAAGAACTCGCCGCCGCGCACGAGCGCTTCACGACAGTGCTCGAAAGCCTCGATGCCGCCGTCTCCGTGCTCGCCGCCGACGAAGCCGAACTGCTCTTCGCGAACCGCTATTACCGGCACCTGTTCGGCATCCGCCCGGACGGCCACCTGCAACTCGCGGGCGCGGGGTTCGACGGCGCACAGACATCGTCCGACACCATCGACATGGTAGATACCTATGCGGGCCTGCCCGCCACCGCGCTCACGGAGAGCTCGGCGGACGCGCAGGAAGTCTATGTCGACGGTATCCAGAAGTGGTTCGAAGTGCGGCGCCAGTACATTCAATGGGTAGACGGCCATCTCGCGCAGATGCAGATCGCAACCGACATCACGCAGCGCAAGCAGGCGCAGGAACTCGCGCATCAGCAGGAAGAAAAGCTCCAGTTCACGAGCCGGCTGATGACGATGGGCGAGATGGCGTCGTCGCTCGCGCACGAGCTGAACCAGCCGCTCGCCGCGATCAACAACTACTGCTCGGGCTGCGTCGCGATGGTGAAATCGGGCCGCATGACGCAGGAAAATCTGCTGCCCGTGCTCGAGAAAACCGCGCAGCAAGCCGTGCGCGCCGGGATGATCATCAAGCGCATCCGTGAATTCGTGAAGCGCAGCGAACCGAAGCGCCAGGCATCGCGCGTCGCCGATATCGTTGCCGATGCGGTCGGTCTCGCCGAGATCGAGGCAAGAAAGCGCAAGATCCGCATCGTGACGGAAATTCGTTCGCGCATGCCCGTGATCTACGTCGATCCGGTCTTGATCGAGCAAGTATTGGTGAACCTGTTGAAAAACGCGGCCGAAGCGATGCATGATGCGAAACCGAATGCCGTCGATCCGGTGATTCGCGTGATCGTGCAACGCACCGACGGCAACTTCGTGTGCGTGAGCGTCGTGGACCAGGGTCCGGGCGTCGACGAAGCCACCGCCGAGCGCCTTTTCGAGCCGTTCTACAGCACCAAGTCCGACGGCATGGGCATGGGGCTGAACATTTGCCGTTCGATCATCGAATCGCATCGCGGACGCCTTTGGGTGGTCAATAACGTCGAATCCGACGGCCACGTCACTGGCGCCACGTTCCACTGCAGTCTGCCGATTGGAGAGTCCGACAGCCCGAGCAACGGCGGGCAGGACGCTCTCGATGAACACACCAGACAACAAACCGTTACGGGAGAGCTATGAGCAGTCCAGTTACCACCCAGGAAACCGTCTTCGTCGTCGACGATGACGAGGCCGTGCGCGATTCTTTGCGCTGGCTGCTCGAGGCCAATGGCTATCGCGTGCAGTGTTTCGCGAGCGCGGAGACCTATCTCGACGCCTATCTGCCGATCGCGCATTCCGGCGCGATCTCGTGCCTGATCCTCGACGTGCGCATGGCCGGCATGACGGGCCTCGAATTGCAGGAACGCCTGATCGCAGAGAATTCGCTGCTGCCGATCATCTTCGTGACGGGTCACGGCGACGTGCCGATGGCCGTCTCGACCATGAAAAAAGGCGCGATGGACTTCATCGAAAAGCCGTTTGACGAAGCCGAGCTGCGCAAGCTCGTGGAGCGCATGCTGGAAAAGGCGCGCAGCGAGAGCACGAGCGTACAGCAGCAGCGCGCGGCCGCCGAGCGTCTCGGCAAGCTGACGGCGCGCGAACATCAGGTGCTCGAACGGATCATCGCGGGGCGCCTGAACAAGCAGATCGCCGATGATCTCGGCATCAGCATCAAGACGGTGGAAGCGCACCGCGCGAACATCATGGAGAAGCTGAGCGTGAATACCGTCGCCGATCTTCTCAGACTCGCGCTGTCGAACAAGCCGCAGCAGTAAGCCTCTTCGCAACGCACGTTGCACGCGCGCCGGATGAGTCAAGGTCCGGCGCGCTTCGTGTTTCTCCCCTCCCGTCAACTCCTCTTTTCCTAGTTCCCGCGTTTTCGGAAACGTGATATTTCTGCATTCACGTTGACACGACGTGTCCCCGGCCCTAATTTGGCCGAACCGAAACTTCAGGAACCGGGTCATGCGCAATCAGGCGCCCATTCACGCCTCATCTTCGCCAGCAAACGTTTCGGTCGCCGATATTGTTCCGCTTGTCCCCGGCCGGCGTGCTCTCGTGTTCGCTGCGCGCGCGCTTTCTTCCCCAGCATCGAATTTTCCCGCTGCAGTGCAGGCCCGCCCCATTCCCGGCGACGCCCGCGTGAGCGCCCCGTCATCGGCTGTCGCCGCGCGCGACGGCCGGGAGGACCCGATCGTGACTCGAATCCGCCCACTCGCCGATGCCCGTCCGGCCGCGCGCGTCCTGCTGCTGTGCGCGGCCCTCTGCGCTTCGCCGATGCTCGCGCTCCACGCGACGCCCACTCTCGCGCAGACGCAGACGCAGGCGCAGCCGAGCGCGCCGGCGGCCGCGAAACTCTCGAAGCAGCAGCTCGACTCGTTGACCGCCCCCATCGCGCTCTACCCCGACGCGCTGCTCGCGCAGGTGCTGATGGCGACGACGTATCCGTCGGAAGTGACCGCGGCGGCGGCGTGGTCGAGCGCGCACACGAACGTCAAGGGCGACGATGCGGTGAAGGCCGTCGCCTCGGAGCCGTGGGACCCGAGCGTGCAATCGCTCGTGGCGTTCCCCCAGGTCCTCGCGACGATGAACTCGAAGCCCGACTGGGTCTCGCAACTCGGCAACGCGTTCCTCGCGCAGCCGAACGACGTGATGGATTCCGTGCAGCGGCTGAGAAAGCAGGCGCAGCAAGCCGGCAACCTGAAGACGAACGAGCAGCAGAAGGTGGTCGTCGAGCAGAGCACGATTCAGATCGTGCCGGCGAATCCGCAAGTCGTGTACGTGCCGACTTATAACCCGACGGTCGTCTACGGCGCGTGGGCGTATCCCGCTTATCCGCCGGTCTACATTCCGCCGCCGGTCGGCTACTACGCCGGCTCGGCGCTGGTCGCCGGGCTCGCGTTCGGCACGGGCATAGCGATCACGAATGCGCTCTGGGGCGGCTTCAACTGGAATTCGCACGACGTCAACGTGAACGTCAACCGCTATAACAACATCAACGTGAACAACCGGCTGAACGCGAACAACACGACGGCGAACTGGAACCGCAACGACCCGCAGTTCAATCGCAACGTCGATCGCAGCAACCGGCAGAACAACCTCAACACGGGCAACATCGGCAGCGGGAATCGCGCGCAAGCCGACCAGTTCCGCGGCCGCGAAGACCCGCGCGCGCAGGCGCGGCAGACGCTGGAAACGCGTACCGGGCAGGATGTCACCGGCTCCGCGAGCCAGCGCGTGCAGGACATCAAGCAGGGTGGCGAGCGCGGCAATCGCGGCGGGGCCGGAGGTGCTGGGGGTGCTGGGGGTGCTAACCGCAACGATCTGCAGCAGCGCGCGCAGGGCGTGAATCGCGACAACGCGTTGCGCGGCGCCGGCGACGGCGATGCCGCTCGGCGCGACATGCAGCGCGGCCAGGCGAGCCGCGACCAGCTTGCCAACCGTGGCGGAGGCGGAGGCAACCTCGGAGCGGGTGGTGGCGGACGTGAATTCGGAGGCGGTGGCGGCGGTGGCGGCCGTGAATTCGGCGGTGGAGGCGGCGGCATGCGCGGAGGCGGAGGCGGATTTGGCGGCGGACACGGCGGCGGCATGCGCCGCCGGTAGTCCCGTACACGCCTCAAACCCTCGCCCAACCCGATTCAGGAGCCCGTGATGAGTCACACACCCGTACACGCCACATCGAAGAAACTGCGCGCACGCGCCATCGCGTGGGTCGCGGCGGCCGCGTTCGGCGCGTTTTCTGCGCCTGCCATCCACGCACAAGCCGTCTACCCGACGCCCGACGCCGCCGCCGACGCCTTCGCCGACGCCCTCGCCACCAGCGACCACGCCGCCTTGCGCCACGTACTCGGCAACGACTACCCGCGCTTCATCCCGACCGACGACATCGGCGAGCAGGATATCTACGATTTCCTCGGCGCGTGGTCGAAGGAGCACAAGATCGTCAATGACGCCGCCCCGCTCGGCGGCGCGGCGCGCGCGCACGTCGAGGCGGGCGGCAACGGCTGGACGCTGCCGATCCCGCTCGTGCAGGGATCAAAAGGATGGAAGTTCGACCTGCCCGCCGCGCGCGACGAAATCCTGACGCGGCGCATCGGCCGCAACGAGCGCTCGGTGATGCTCGCGGCGCTCGGCTACGTCGACGCCCAGCGCGATTACCAGAAGCAGCAGCAGCACTACGCGCAGCGCTTCGTCAGCACGCCGGGCAAGCGCGACGGCCTTTACTGGGACAGCGCGCCCGGCGAGCCCGAAAGCCCGCTCGGGCCACTCGCCGCGACGATGCCGAACCACACCCTCCCCGCCGATGCCTATCACGGCTATCACTACAAGATCCTGACCGCGCAGGGGCCGAGCGCGCAGGGCGGCGCGCAGAACTACGTGAGCGACGGCGAGATGTCGAAGGGATTCGGCCTCGTCGCGTGGCCGGCCGAGTATGGCAAGACGGGCGTGATGACTTTCATCGTCAATCAGGACGGGCGGGTTTATCAGAAGAACCTCGGGCGATCGACGGCGAAGGCCGCCGCCGCGCTGCGGACCTTCAATCCCGACGATACCTGGCAGCCCGTTTCGCCCTGATCGACCAGTCGCAGAGGCCCCTTTTTGGGGCCTTTTACATTTCAGCGGCCAAGAATCCGCTCAAGGCAGGCCAACCACCCGAAGCGGTATAATTTCGGCCTTCCCCATCAGCGCCTTCCGAAAAGCGCCCCGCACCCGTTCGGACGATTCCGGAAGCGCTTCGCGCGTGCCGCTCAAGGCCGCCGCGCCGCCCCACTTGCCTACTCTCGACCGACTCACGATGACTGCCCAACTGATCGACGGCACCGCCCTTTCCAAGAAACTTCGCGCCGATGTCGCCACCCGCGCCGCCGCTCTCACCGCTCGCGGACATCAGCCGGGTCTCGCCGTCGTGCTCGTCGGCGACAATCCGGCGAGCGAGGTCTACGTGCGCAACAAGGTGAAGGCGTGTCAGGACAACGGCCTCCATTCGGTGTTCGACCGTTTCCCCGCGACGCTTTCCGAAGCCGATCTCCTCGCGCACATCGACGTGCTGAACCGCAATCCGAAGATCCACGGCATTCTCGTGCAGTTGCCGCTGCCGGCGCACATCGACAGCCACAAGGTCATCGAGGCGATCGCGCCCGAAAAGGACGTCGACGGGTTCCACGTCGCGAACGCAGGCGCGCTGCTCACCGGCAAGCCGCTCTTTCGCCCGTGCACGCCGTATGGCGTGATGAAAATGTTCAAGGAATACGAGATTCCGCTTCAGGGCGCGAACGCGGTCGTGATCGGCCGCTCGAACATCGTCGGCAAACCGATGGCGCTGCTGCTGCTCGAAGCCGGCGCGACTGTCACGATCTGTCACAGCAAGACGCGCGATCTGGCCGCGCATACGAGGAACGCGGACGTGGTGGTCGCGGCGGTCGGGCGACGCAACGTGCTGACGGCCGACATGGTGAAGCCGGGCGCGACGGTGATCGACGTCGGCATGAATCGCGACGACGCGGGCAAACTGTGCGGCGACGTCGATTTCGCGGGCATGCTCGACGTGGCCGGCTTCATCACGCCGGTGCCGGGCGGCGTCGGCCCGATGACGATCACGATGCTGCTCGTCAACACGATCGAGGCCGCCGAGCGGGCGGCGCTTGACTGAGCGCTAACGCCGCTGGGCGTTCAAAATCGCATCTGTAGGCAGAATCGATTGGAAATTGCCCGCGTCGCCCCAATAATGATTCCCTGACGTTCGCATGCGATTCATCACTCTAAACGCGCAGCGAACGACCGAAACAAGGGCGGACCCGCCCCTTTTACACGAGACCGGGAGAGCCATGAGCGACACCACGTTAGCCACGTCAGCAACCCACGCCAACCCGCTGCTCGATTTCTCCGACTTGCCGCGTTTCGGCGAGATCAAACCCGAACACGTCACGCCGGCGCTCGACGAACTGCTCGCCGCCGCGAAGGCCGCTGTCGATCACGCGAGCTCGCCCGATACCCCCGCCACCTGGAAGGACATCGTCGGATCGGTCGAGAGCGCGTCCGAACGGCTGTCGCGCGCGTGGGGCGTCGCGGGCCATCTGAACGCCGTCGCCGATACGCCAGAACTGCGCGCCGCCTACGGCGAAAACCTGCCGCGCGTGACGGAATTCTGGGCGAGCGTCGGCCAGAATCTCGCGCTTTACGAGAAGTACAAGGCGATCGCCGCCGGTGAGGAATTCGCGGGACTCTCGAAAGAGCGCAAGAAGATTCTCGAAAATTCGCTGCGCAGCTTCCGCCTCTCCGGCGCCGAACTGCCCGAAGATCGCAAGCCGCGCTTCGCGCAATTGCAGGAAGAACAGGCGGCGCTCTCGAAGGCGTTCTCCGACCACGTTCTCGATGCGACCAACGCGTTCGCCTACATCGTCACGAAGGAAAGCGAGCTGGCGGGCCTGCCGGAAGACGTGATCCAGGCGGCGCGCGAAGCCGCGCAGAAAGACGGCAAGGACGGCTGGAAATTCACGCTGCATTTCCCGTCGTATTTCCCTGTGATGCAGTACGCCGAGCACCGGCCGCTGCGCGAAGCGATGTATCGCGCGTACGTGACGCGCGCGTCCGAACTCGGCGAGATGTACGGCAACGGCAAAGCCGAATGGGATAACACCGCGAACGTCGCCGAGCATCTGAAGCTGCGCGCTGAAGAGGCGCACACGCTCGGCTATCAGAATTTCGCAGAAGTATCGCTGGCGCCGAAGATGGCGGAATCGCCCGCGCAGGTCATCTCGTTTCTCGAAGACCTGGCGAAGCGCGCGCGCCCGCACGGCGAAAACGACTGGATGGAGTTGCGCGCGTTCGCCGCGACCGAACTCGGCATGCCGGAACTGCTGCCGTGGGACGCGACCTTCGCCGCCGAGCGCCTGCGCCAGCAGCGCTATTCGTTCTCGGAAAACGAGGTGAAGCAGTACTTCCCGCAGGAAGCGGTGTTGAAGGGCTTGTTCAAAGTCACCGAGACGCTCTTCGGCGTGTCGATCCGGCGCGACGAAGCGGCGGTCTGGAATCCGGAAGTGCGGTTTTTCCGCGTCGAGAACAAGGAGGGCGCGCTGATCGCGCAGTTCTATCTCGACCTCTACGCGCGTGAAGGCAAGCGCGGCGGCGCCTGGATGGACGATGCGCGCTCGCGTCACAAACTCACGAGCGGCGACGTGCAGACGCCCGTCGCGTACCTGACGTGCAATTTCTCCGCGCCGGTCGGCGGCAAGCCCGCCTGCTTCACGCACGACGAAGTCATCACGCTTTTCCACGAATTCGGCCACGGGCTGCATCACATGCTGACGCGCGTCGATGAAATGGGCGTATCGGGCATCAACGGCGTCGAGTGGGATGCGGTCGAACTGCCGTCGCAGTTCATGGAAAACTTCGCGTGGGAGTGGGACGTGCTGACCGACATGTCCGCCCACGTCGATACCGGCGCCCCGCTGCCGCGCGATCTCTTCGACAAGATGCTCGCCGCGAAAAACTTCCAGAGCGGCCTGGGCACGCTGCGCCAGATTGTGTTCTCGATGTTCGACATGGTGCTGCACACGTCCTACGACCCTGCGCGCGACGAAGGCAAGAGCGTCACCGACGTCGCCCGCGAGATCAACGAGAAGTTCCACGTCGTGCCGCAGGCGCCGTTCTCGCGCTGGCCCAACACGTTCAGTCACGTGTTCGCGGGCGGTTACGCGGCCGGCTACTACAGCTACAAGTGGGCGGAAGTGCTCTCGGCGGATGCTTATGCGGCGTTCGAGGAAGCGGCGCAGTCGTCGAATCGTTCGGTGCTCGATGCCGAGACCGGCATCCGCTATCGCCGCGAAATTCTGGAGGTGGGCGGCAGCCGGCCCGCAATGGAATCGTTCAAGGCGTTCCGCGGACGCGAACCGAACATCGACGCGTTGCTGCGCCATAACGGCATGACAGCCGACGCGGTGCATACGCGCGTCGATTGAGGTGACGTTTCAAAGGCCGTTCCGGCGTGAGTCGGGACGGCCTTTTTCTGCTCAGCGCTCCAGCCTGAAATTCACCTCGGCGGGCCGCCCTTCGAGCGCCAGAGTGGCGCGCACCGGCGGCGAGCGGCTCACGATCTTCCCGCGCCGGATCACCGCCGTGCGCGCGGCTCGCAGCCGGATCGCTTCGATCGGATCGCGCGCGTCGAGCACGACGCAATCCGCGTTGCAGCCCACTTCGATACCGTACCCTTCGATGCCAAGAATCCGCGCAGGCGTCGTCGTGACGGCGTCGAACGCGGCGCGCATGCCGTCCACGCCCGTCATCTGCGCGACGTGCAGCCCCATGTGCGCGACTTCGAGCATGTCGCCGGAACCCAGGCTGTACCACGGGTCCATCACGCAATCGTGGCCGAACGCGACATCGACGCCCGCCGCGAGCAGTTCCGGCACGCGCGTCATGCCGCGCCGCTTCGGATACGTCTCGGCGCGGCCCTGCAGCGTGATGTTGATGAGCGGATTCGCGATCGCCGCGACGCCCGACTCGCGGATCAACGGAATCAGCTTGCTCACGTAGTAGTTGTCCATCGAATGCATCGACGTGAGGTGCGAGCCGGTCACGCGTCCTTGCAGGCCGAGCCGATGCGTCTCGGCCGCGAGCGTTTCGATGTGGCGCGACATCGGATCGTCGGTTTCGTCGCAGTGCATGTCCACGCGCAGGCCCTTCTCCGCCGCGAATTCGCAGAGCAGCTTCACCGACGCCGCGCCGTCCGCCATCGTGCGCTCGAAGTGCGGAATGCCGCCAACCACATCGACGCCGAGCGCAATCGCGCGCTTGAGGTTTTCGAAGGCGCCTGCGCTGCGCAGTATGCCGTCCTGCGGAAACGCGACGAGTTGCAGATCGAGATACGGTTTCACGCGACGTTTCACTTCGAGCAATGCCTCAACGGCGAGCAGACGCGGATCGCAGACATCGACGTGCGAGCGAATCGCGAGCAAGCCGCGCGCGACGGCCCAGTCGCAGTACTGCATCGCGCGCTCGACGAGCGCTTCCTGCGTCAGGTCCGGCTTCAGTTCGCCCCACAGCGCGATGCCTTCGAGCAGCGTCCCCGACGCGTTCACGCGCGGCAAGCCGTAGGACAGCGTCGCGTCCATGTGGAAATGCGCGTCGACGAAGGGCGCGGTGACGAGCGAACCGTTGGCGTCGATTTCCTCGCGGGCGGTGGCTTCCAGTCGCGGCTCGATCGCGGCGATGCGCCCCGCTTCCATGCCGATGTCGACCAGTTCGCGGGAACGTACAGTCGCCGCGCGTCGAATGATGAGGTCCATACAATTCCTTGAGCGGTTGGGCTTTTCGGGATGATTGTAGCGGGACAAAATCGCCTGGCTGTCGTGTATGCGCCGGACGGTTATCATTCCCGCCAACGCCTTTCCACTCTTTCGACCCACGCATGAAAATAGCCACCTGGAACGTCAATTCCCTGAAAGTCCGCCAGCAGCACGTCCTCGACTGGCTTCAGTTGAGCCAGGCCGACGTCCTGTGTCTGCAGGAACTCAAGCTCACCGACGACAAATTCCCCCGCACCGACTTCGAAGCGGCCGGCTACAAGAGCTGGTTCGCCGGCCAGAAGACGTACAACGGCGTCGGCATCCTGGTGCGCGACGGCGTATCGGTCGATGAAGGCAGCGTCGTGCGCAACATCCCCGGCTTCGACGATCCGCAGCAACGCGTGATCGCGGCGACGATCAACGGCGTGCGGATCGTGTCGGCGTATTTTCCGAACGGGCAGGCTGTAGGCAGCGAGAAATTCGCCTACAAGATGCGCTGGCTCGACGCGCTGCACGACTGGCTCATTGACGAGATAAAGGCGCACCCGAAGCTCGCGCTCCTCGGCGATTACAACATCGCGCCCGAAGACCGCGACGTGCACGATCCGAAAGCGTGGGAAGGCCAGAATCTCGTGTCGCCGGAAGAGCGCGCGCAGTTCGTGCGGCTCGTCGGGCTCGGCCTGACAGATTCCTTCCGACAGTTCGAGCAGCCCGAAAAACTCTTTACGTGGTGGGATTACCGGATGCTCGCATTCCGCCGCAATGCGGGTCTGCGGATCGATCACATTTTGTTGTCGGCCGAACTTGCCGCGACGTGCTCGGCCTGCGAAGTCGACAAGGTGCCGCGCAAGTGGGAGCAGCCGTCGGATCACGCGCCCGTGATCGCGACGATCGGCTGATTTTTTTGAGACGCCCGGGAATCAGGCGTCGAGATGTAGTTCCTGGATCTTGCGTGTGATCGTATTGCGTCCGATGCCGAGCCGCTCCGCCGCCTCGACCTTGCGGCCGCGCGTGAAATCGAGCGCCTCGCGGATCACGGCTGCCTCGAACCGGCGCGCGAGTTCGTCCATGACATCGGCCGTGTTCTCGCGCAACAGCCGCGCGACTTCCGTGCGCAAACCGTTCTCCCACACGCTGACCGGCACGCCCGGCGGCGCGGCGTTGAGCGTCGCCGGCGCGCTCGACGTGCCGTTCAGCCCTGCGCTGGATAACACCGCGCCGCTCGTCTCCGAATTCGCCGTGAGCGACGTGCTCTCGCCGGCATATTCCTGCGTCGGCGTGAGATCGGGCGGCAGGTCCTTCTGCTCGATCGTCTGCGCGGGCGCCATCACCGTCAGCCAGTTGCACAGGTTTTCGAGCTGCCGCACGTTGCCCGGAAACGGCAGCGAAGCGAGATAAGCCAGCGCCTCTTCCGACACGCGTTTCGGCTCGACGCCGAGATCGCGCGCGCTTTTCTGCAGGAAGTGGCGCGTGAGCAGCGGAATGTCTTCGCTGCGCTCGCGCAGCGCGGGCAATCGCAGCCGGATCACGTTGAGACGGTGATACAGGTCCTCGCGAAACAGCCCTTGCCGCACGCGCGATTCGAGATTCTGGTGCGTCGCGGCGATCACGCGGACGTTCGCCTTCAGCGGATTGTGGCCGCCGACGCGATAAAACTGCCCGTCCGACAAAACGCGCAACAGCCGCGTCTGCAGGTCGAACGGCATGTCGCCGATTTCGTCGAGAAAGAGCGTGCCGTTCTCCGCCTGCTCGAAGCGGCCCTGGCGCATCGCCTGCGCGCCGGTAAACGCGCCGCGCTCGTGACCGAAGAGTTCGGATTCCAGCAGGTCCTTCGGGATCGCCGCGGTATTGAGCGCGATGAACGGGCCGTTCGCGCGCGGGCTATGTCGGTGCAGCGCACGGGCGACAAGCTCCTTTCCGGTGCCTGATTCGCCCGTGATGAGCACGGTGGCGGCCGAATGCGACAGACGTCCGATTGCGCGGAACATGTCCTGCATCGCCGGCGCCTGGCCCAGCATCTCGGGCGTCTCGGTGACGCGGTCGTCATAGGCCGCTTCGCCACGCATGCTTTCGTCGACGGCGCGGCGGATCAGCTCCACCGCCTTGTCGACGTCGAATGGTTTCGCGAGGTACTCGAACGCACCGCCCTGGAACGCAGCGACGGCGCTGTCGAGGTCCGAGAACGCGGTCATGATGATGACCGGCAGCCCCGGCAGCCGGTCGCGCACGGTTTGCAGCAACTCGAGCCCCGAGCCACCCGGCATGCGGATGTCGGAGACGAGCACTTGTGGGCTCTCCTGCTCGAGCGCGGCGAGGGCGTCGCGCACGCCGGAAAAGCTGCGCGTCGCGAAATTCTCGCGTGCCAGGGCTTTTTCGAGCACCCAGCGGATGGATTGGTCGTCGTCTACTATCCAGATCGGCTTCATATCGTTCGGCGAGAAGTCTTCGTGTGGTTCGGTGAGCCCGTCGAAACGGTCAGGCGTCAAAGCATGATTCGGAATGTTGGCTCTGGATAATCAACCTTCGGTCATGGGTCCCAGGTTAGCTTCCAAAAGGCAAAAGGATCGTGAACTCGGTGCAGCCCGGCCTGCTCTCCACTTCGATCAGTCCATCGTGCTGCTGCACGAACGACTGCGCGAGCGTGAGGCCAAGTCCGCTGCCGTCTTCCCGGCCCGACACGAGCGGATAAAAGATGCGGTCGCGGATATCGCCGGGGATGCCCGGGCCGTTGTCAGTGATATGCAAGTCCAGTGCCAGTTTGTGCAGGCGCTTGCCGATCGTGACCTTGCGCGCGATGCGCGTGCGCAATTCGATCTTCGCGTCGCCCTGCGAAATGCGTTCGCGCAGCGCTTCGGCCGCATTGCGCACGATGTTCAGCAGCGCCTGGATCAGTTGCTCCTTGTCGCCGCGCAGGTCGGGCACGGAGACGTCATAGTCGCGCTCGATCGTGAGGCCGCGCGGAAACTCCGCGAGGATCACCTGCCGCACGCGCTCGCAGACCTCGTGAATATTCACGTCGCCGACGATATGCGGATGCCGGTGCGGCTCCAGCAACCGGTCGACGAGCGTCTGCAGCCGGTCCGATTCCTTGATGATCACCTGCGTGTATTCGCGCAATTCGTCGCGTTCGCGCGCGCCGAGTTCGAATTCGAGCAGTTGCGCGGCACCGCGAATGCCCCCGAGCGGATTCTTGATCTCGTGCGCGAGATTGCGGATCAGTTGCTTGTTCACCGCGGTCAGGTCGTGAATGCGCTCCTCGCGATCACTTTTGAGATGCCGCTCGTTCTCGAAAAGCTCGAGCAGCACGTAGTCCGCCGCACTTTCGAGATACGCGACGACCGCATGCACATGCAGCGCCTCGCGTCCGGCGCGCTCGAGCACGGCGTCGAGATGGGTCGCGTTGAAACGGTTCTCGGCGATCGACGCAATCGTGCTCACCAGCTCCTCGGCGTTGGCGAAAAGCTCGGGCCAGTGCGTCTGCGTGAGCTGCTTGCGCGACATCTCCAGCATCGATTCCGCCGACGGATTCGCATACGCGACCTTCAGGTTGCGCTTGTCCAGCACCAGCACGACGGTCGGCAGCGCTTCGAGCCCCGGCAGCAAGCCGGTGTGCACGAGTTGCGCATCGTCCGATAACGCATCGGCCTGCGGCTTTCTCGACTTGATCAGATTCTTGAGCACCATCTTTGCGGTGAGGCCTCGCTCGTTAAGTCGGTATCTTGAAATTCAGCCGCGCGCACTTGCGGCGCATTAAAGCGCGGTGATTAAAAAAAGGGACGGCGCGCCGTCCCTTTTCGTCATCCCGCGTGGCTCGCAAAACGGCGCGCTTCACTGGCAGGCCGCCGATGAAGCGTCGCCATCCGGCGTGCTTACAGCGAGTAGTACATTTCGAACTCGATCGGATGCACCGCCTGACGGAAGCGTTGCAGCTCGCCCGTCTTCAGTTCGATGTACGCGTCGAGCATCGAATCCGTGAACACGCCGCCGCGCGTCAGGAACTCGCGGTCGCCATCCAGCGCGTCGAGCGCTTCGTCGAGGCCGGCGCACACGGTCGGGATCTTTGCATCCTCTTCCGGCGGCAGGTCGTACAGGTTCTTGTCGGCGGCTTCGCCCGGGTGGATCTTGTTCTGCACGCCGTCGAGACCGGCCATCATCAGCGCCGAGAAGCACAGGTACGGGTTCGCGAGCGGATCCGGGAAGCGCGTTTCGATACGGCGGCCCTTCGGGTTCGGCACGTGCGGAATGCGGATCGACGCCGAGCGGTTACGCGCCGAGTAGGCGAGCTTGACCGGTGCTTCGAAGTGCGGCACGAGACGCTTGTACGAGTTCGTACCCGGGTTCGTGATCGCGTTCAGCGCGCGCGCATGCTTGATGATGCCGCCGATGTAGAACAGCGCGAATTCCGACAGGCCCGCGTAGCCGTTGCCCGCGAACAGGTTCACACCGTCCTTCCAGATCGACTGGTGAACGTGCATGCCCGAACCGTTGTCGCCGACGACTGGCTTCGGCATGAACGTCGCCGTCTTGCCGTACGTGTGCGCCACGTTGTGGATGATGTACTTCATCTGCTGCAGCCAGTCGGCGCGCTGAACCAGCGTCGAGAACTTCGTGCCGATTTCGTTCTGGCCCTGGCCCGCCACTTCGTGGTGATGCACTTCGACCGGAATGCCGATCTGTTCGAGCAGCAGACACATTTCCGAGCGGATGTCCTGGAACGTGTCGACCGGGGCGACCGGGAAGTAGCCGCCCTTCGTGCCCGGACGGTGGCCGGTGTTGCCGCCTTCGAAGTCCATTGCCGACGACCACGGTGCTTCTTCCGAGCCGATCTTGACGAACGTGCCCGATTGGTCCGTGCCCCACTTGATCGAGTCGAAAATGAAGAATTCCGGCTCCGGACCGAAGAAAGCCGTGTCGCCGAGGCCCGAGCTCTTCAGATACGCTTCGGCGCGCTTCGCAAGCGAACGCGGGTCGCGTTCGTAGCCCTTGCCGTCAGCCGGTTCGACGACGTCGCACGACAGCACGAGCGTCGATTCTTCATAGAACGGGTCGATGAAAGCCGTGTCGGCATCCGGCACGAGCAGCATGTCCGACGCTTCGATGCCCTTCCAGCCTGCGATGGACGAACCGTCGAAAGCGTGGCCGCTTTCAAATTTGTCTTCGTCGAATGCCGATACCGGCACCGATACGTGTTGTTCTTTACCGCGCGTGTCGGTGAAACGGAAATCGACAAACTTGACGTCCTCGTCCTTGACGAGTTGCATGACGTCGGCCACGGATTTACTCATTACCTATCTCCTGATTAACAAAAGTCGGCGAACGGCTTCGCCGCCCCGTACCGATCCGAAAACTATCGGCGTCTAAAAAGCAGCTTCCGTGCCAGGCGCACCATCCTTGCGCCAAGCGATTGAAGCAGCGCGCATTTTCGGTGAAGGATCATTTTGCTCCGCATCGAGCGCCGGAGTACTGGCCTCGCTGCATGCACAAAAACAGTGCCTCGCTCCGATACTCTTCTTACGTTAGCACCGAAATAGAGCATCGCTCATTCCCCGCACCAACTTGATGCATACTGCCATTTCCTTGCTTCTCGGCGCTTAGGTGTTGCAAGCGCCGCCGCCACGCTAGAATGAACTTTTAAGCTTTACGGAGACTTGCGTCATGAGCACGCTCGAGCAGTTGTACGGTCAGGCCACGGCCCGTGGCGCTGAAAACCGCTTGCCGTATGCGGGCGCAATCCTGCCCGCTGAGGCGTTCGAACTGCTGCAACTCGACCCGCGCGTCAAGCTCGTCGATGTCCGCACCCGCGCGGAACTCGACTGGGTCGGTCGCCCGGGGATCGACGGCGCGCAGTACGCCCACATCGAATGGATCCGCTACCCGGGCTCGGTTCCGAACGCCGAGTTTATCGAACAACTGCGGCAAGTCGCCACCCCGGATACGCCCGTCCTGTTCCTTTGCCGCAGCGCGGCGCGATCGAAGCTCGCCGCAGTCGCCGCGCAGAAGGAAGGTTACACGCAGGCGTTCGACCTGCTGGAAGGCTTCGAGGGCGACAAGGACGGCCAAGGTCATCGCAAGACCGTTTCCGGCTGGTGCTTCCGCGGCCTCCCGTGGATCGGCGCGTAACGGGCCAACAAGCTGTCAAGCCTGCGCCGCCTCGCCCGGCGGCGCTTCCACCATTTCGCCGCCGAGGGCGTTCACACCATCGCGCAACGCCTCGAAGGCCGCATTAGCGCAATCCGGATCGCCTTTTACGCCCAGATCGATGTGTGCGCGCGCGTAAATCGCACCGCGCGACGCATCGCCGACGCTCGGCAGGCTGAACACCCGCACGCCGGGAAAATCCTGTTCGATCGTGACCATCAGCGGCGTGATGCGCGACTCAGGCAGCCCGAACACCAGCACCGACCGCTCGACATAAGGCTTCGAGTGATGCAGATGCGCGTATTTCGTATCGAGCACCCACTCCATCATCGGCCACGCCATCACCGGGAAGCCGGGCACGAAATGATGATCGGCGACTGAAAAGCCCGGAATTCGGTTGTAGCTGTTCGGAATGATCGACGCGCCCCGCGGAAACGTCCCCATGTTCAGCCGATGCAGGTTTTCGGGCGATTCGAGATCGATCGGCTTGCCGGCCGCCATCTCGATTACGCGCGCGCGAATCAGCTCGGCGGCTTCCGGATGCAGCTCCAGCGGCACGCCGAGCGCACGCGCGGCGGATTGCCGCGTGTGGTCGTCGGGCGTCGCGCCGATGCCGCCGGTTGAGAACACGACGTCGTCCGCGGCGAAGGTGCGCGCGAGCGTCGCGGTGATGCGCTCAGGATCGTCGCCGATGTATTCCGCCCAGTCGAGCGCCAGGCCGCGCGACGCGAGCAGTTCGATGATTTTCGGCAGATGCTTGTCCGCGCGCCGCCCGGACAAGATCTCATCGCCGATGATGATTACGCCAAAGCCCATAAAGACCCCTCAGGATTGAAGCGGCACGACCGCCGTGCTCGCCGTCTCGGACCGCAGGCGTTCGAGCGCGTGCAGACAGTAGTGCGCGAACCAGAGCGCCGAAAAGACGAGGATGTACGCGTAAATCCAGATCGTCACCGCGGCGACCACCGGAAACAGCGGCAAGAGCCATACCGACCAAGCCCAGAGCATCGTCGGAAGCGAGCTCAGGAGTCCGCTCGCGATGCCGATGCCAAGCAGCGGCCAGCGCGCGCCCCTCACGATCGCGCGTCGCTCGGCGGCGCTTGCGTGCACGGCGAGCGCGTCGTAGGTCATCACGCGATACGTGAGCCAGCCCCACAGGAGCGGTGGGATCAGCGCGAAGAACGGCGGGATCAGCCACAGCGGCAACGTCACTACCAGCAGCACGAGGCATACCACCGTCGTTATCACCGAATGGCCGAGGCTGCCGTACCACGAGCCGCCGTGACGCTCCTCCAGCGTGGCGTATTGCCGGCGCGTGAGCAGCTTGATGACCGACGGCATCGACATCGTCGCGATCAGCAGCAACACGGTCACCACGATCAGCGGAATCGTCATCACGACCACCAGGAACGGCGCGATCACCGAATGCAGCGACGCAAAGCCGAAGGAATCGAAGAGCCGGTACATCATCGATGTGAGCGCCCAGCCGTCGAGCCAGCCGCTCGCCGCGCCCGTCAGCGTCTGCCAGAAGTACCACAGAAGGACGCCCCAACCCGCCGTCGCGACGGCGAACGGCATGAAGGTGAGCCAGAGCATCTTGGGGTGAAAAGCGTTCGCGAGCGCGCGCACGAACGAACGCAGCAAGTCATTCATGCGATTCGTCTTGGTAGGGAAAGTAAGGAGCAACTTCGTTGCATGGGGCCAGAGTCAGCGCTGAAGCTCCAACTCTGGCCGACAGAGAATAAACCAGCGGAGCCAGTTCGCGCAGTTGGCCGAATGGCCAATACGCGCCGGCTGGAGCCGCACGGGCCCGTGCGGCATGGACTTACGTCAGACAGCGGCGGTGTCCGTGTCGGAGTTTTGCCGGCGCGCCACGAGACGAGCGCCGATGCGCTTGAACGCGAGCCAATGCTGCTCGAAAAAGCCCTCGCCGTAGTTCACGGGCGTCACACCCGGCGCGGCAAGCTGGTCACGAATACCCGTCGGCTCCACTTCCCGGTTCCACGACACGCTCCGGAAAAGCATGTCCCACCACGGAAACAGCACGCCGAAGTTGCAGCCGTATTTCGTGCCTTCGTGGCCAAAACCGATCGCGTGATGCCGGCGATGAAACGCCGGGCTCACCAGCAAACGGTCGCCGAGCCAGCCGTAGTGAATGCGGATATTCGCGTGCTGGACGCTTTGCATCAGGTTCGTGATCGCCACCAGCACCACGAACTGCGCCGGCTCCACGCCGATCACAAGAGCGATCGACGCGAAAAAGCTCGCCTGAAGGACGTCGTCGAGCAGGTGGTTGCGGTCGTCGGACCAGAGCGACATCTGTTGCTGGCTGTGGTGCACGGCGTGCAGCTCCCACCAGATGCCAATCCTGTGCTCCAGCCGGTGATACCAGTAGCCGGCGAAATCGAGCACGACCAGATAGATGACGAACGCGACGAGCGGCTGCGTCGTTACGCCGGGCCAGAGATTGTCGATTTCGAGATTGGGCACGCTGTGCAGACGTAACCAGCTTTGCAGCGAATCGAAGAGCGGCTGGAACGTGAAGAAGAAGAACAGGTTCAGGATGCCGAGCTTGACGATCCACGTGTACAGCACGTCCACCCGCACGCCTTTTCGGTGCTCCCACTGCTCTGCCGGCCGCAGCGCCTCGAGCGGGCGCAGGAGCGCGTACATCGCGAGCACTTCCATCACGCCGACGATCACCCAGTAGAGCGCGTCGTAGGTGTCCTCGTCGTAGTCCATCAGGCCGACCTTGAACAGGAACGGCTGGATGACGTCGACGTACAGAAGCGTCTGCATCGCCGAAACGAAGTTATCGAGAGACGAAAAAATGAACTGAAACATGGTGCTCCGTCACATGCGCTGCGGGCCTATCTCTATAGGGTAGTACAGACGCGCCTTTCAAAGACCCTTCAAAACCCGAATCACGCGCCGTTCGGCGCCGTCACCGGCGCGCGATTCTGGAAGTAGATGCCGTGCGGCGAGCGGCCCACGGCGATCGTCTGAATCAGCTTGCGATTCGTCAGGTCGATGATGCCGATGTGCTTCGCGAAACGGAACGTAACCCACAGATAGCGTTTGTCGGCGGAAAGTTCCATGTCGTCGGGGCCGGGCATGAGGCCGGTGATGTCGCCGACGTTTGTGAGCGTGTCCTCGTCGATGATGCTGATCGTGCTCGCCACCCGGTTCGACACCGCGACGTGCTTGCCGTCCGCGAGCGAGCGGAAGTTGTGCGCGCCGTTGCCTGTCTTGATCGTCTTTACGATCTTCTGGTTGCGCCAGTCGACGACCGCGACGTAGTCCGCGCCCGTCATGCCGACCAGCATGTACTTGTCGCCGGGCGTCATCCAGAGCCCGGCCGGCACCTTGCCGACTTTCATCTTCCACTTGACGGTCTGCGTCGGCAGGTCGATCGCGGCTATTTCGCCCGACACCTGCAGCGAGATGAACGCCGTTTGACTATCCGTGGTGAACGCGATGTGGCTCGGCATGACCGCGAGCGGCAGGCGCTTGGCGATGGAGATGTCCTTGCCGTCGTACTTGTAGATGTCGAGGCGGTCGAGGCGCAGGCCGGTCGAGACGAACCACTTGCGGTCCGGCGAGAAGCCGATCTGGTACGGGTCCTCAATGTTTTCCATCCAGCGCTGCGTCTTGCCCGTCTTCGGGTCGACGAACATCAGGTTGTTCGACACTGAGTTTGCGACGATCAGCGAGGTGCCGTCGGGCGTGGGCATCAAATGATGCGGTTCCTTGCCGGTGGGCACGGTGCCCACGACCTGGTGCGTGGTTTCGTCGATGAGGCTCAACGTTGCCTCGCCGGAGTTCAGCACGATGACGTTGTTGGCGTGGGCGGCGGTGGCGAGAAAGGCGGCGGAAATGGCCGCGCCGCCGAGGGCCACGCGAACGAGACGGGAAAGCGGGAAATTGCGCATGAAAGCTCGGGTGGGAAAACAGGGCGTCATTGTAGAACGTTTGCTCCACGCAAAGCGTTGACGGTCGCGCGGGCAGCGAGGCTTTTGGCTCCGGCGAGCCAAGGCGATATTCAGCGTCCGTGTCGCGACGCCTTGCGCACTCTTTGTCTGCTCAGGCACGTCCGTCCATTTCGCGCGATCGCGACCGGATTGCCGATTTGCCCTCTCTGGGCCTCGCCGTCCCGGCGGTTTTTCTTCCCCTCTGGAAACAAGTTCACCGGTACGACGCCAACGTGCGCTCGACCTCGTGCCCGGGAGCCGCTAGCCGGCAAATCGGCTCCTATCCAGCGCGAATTAGGAAATATCGCGTATTGACCGACGCAAATAAAACCGAATATTCCGCGCGTCAAGGTCCGCAGAGGAAGCAATCGTCCGAATCCGAATTTTTTGACCGGGACCCAAGCACCTCGAAGGCGGAGGACGTCGTTCGACGCGACGACGTCAACCCGACGGCGACAGATCCGCTCATTGGCAATTTTTCTAATCTCGCTGGACATCCTCTTATATGAACAAAATCTTCAAGGCTGTGTGGAACGAATCGTCGGGAACGTGGGTCGCCGCTTCGGAGACGTCGCGCTCGAAAACGAAGCGGAAAAGCTCGCGCGGCAAGCGCGCGGTTATATGCGCGATCTTGGCTGGTGGAGCGGTGAGCGGGCAGGTTTATGCCGATATCGACGACTGGTCAGTCGGTACAGGTTCGGAATCGCTCGAGGTGGGCACGGCTGCGCGCGCCACCGAGGACTATGCACTTGCCATCGGCACGATAGCGACGGCTTCCGGGAACGCCGCCGTGGCACTGGGTGCGGGCGCAAAAGCCTTGCAAACGTCCAGCGTCGCCATGGGTGACGCAGCGTTCGCATCGGGCGAAAGTGCGACCGCGGTAGGCGATTCTTCCAAAGCCACCGCGCTCGAAGCTACCGCCATGGGCGCGCGCGCGCAAGCGTCGGCGGCGAAGGCGTCGGCTTTCGGCGTCGACGCGAAGGCGGCGGGCGCATCGAGTCTCGCTCTCGGTGACGGCGCGCAGGCCAAAGGCAAACAAGCGGTTGCTGCCGGCATGAATGCCGTGGCCGAAGCCCAGGGCGTGGCCGTGGGGTCAAGCTCCGCAGCCGGGGTTGGCGCAACCGCTGCGGGCAATCTCGCAAGCGCAACCGGCCAAAGCTCGGTCGCAGTCGGAGAATCCTCCAGCGCGACAAAACTCGACGCCATCGCCGTCGGTGATGGCGCGGCAGCGACGGGCGAATCGAGCATCGCCGTAGGCGCGGGCGCGGCCGCTTCGGCTGACAACGCGATCGCGGTGGGCAACGGCGCGCAGGCCAAAGGCGCGCAGTCGGTTGCTGCCGGCCTGGACGCCGTGGCAGATGCTCAGGGTGTCGCCGTGGGTTCAAGCTCCGCAGCCGGGATTGGCGCAACCGCTGCTGGCGATCTCGCCAAGGCAACGGGCCAGAGCTCCGTCGCAGTCGGAGAATTCTCGAGCGCGACACAACTGGACGCCGTCGCTGTCGGTGGTAGCGCGGCAGCGACGGGCGAATCGAGCATCGCCGTAGGCGCGGCCGCGGCCGCTTCGGCTGACAGCGCGATCGCAGTAGGCGACCTCGCGAAAGCAAACGGCAAGAACAGTTTCGCAGCCGGAACCAAAGCCATTGCCGGCAAGACCGATTCCATCGCCATCGGTACGGGGGCGACTGCCGACGTCCAGGGGCTGGCCTCGGCCGGCTCCGTCGCGGTCGGCGCCGCCTCGCTGGCGACGGGCGACGGCTCTGTCGCCGTAGGAAAGGGAGCGGTGGCCAATGCCAGGGAGGGCGCCATCGCCGTCGGCCGCGCGGCGAACGCCAAGTCCGACAGCCCTTACAGTAGGAAACAACGCCGTGGCGACGGGCATGAGCGGCACCGCAATCGGCACCAACGCGCAAGCCAACACTAGCGCAACAGCCATCGGCGCGGACGCCGTGGCGAGCGGCGGTAATTCCATCGCGGCGGGCGCGGGTTCGCTTGCGGCGAATACGAACAGCATCGCCATCGGCACGAGTACGACCTCGCGCGGGCGTGGAGCGATCGCCTTCGGCGAACGCAGCAGCGCCGACGGTTTGGCGGCAGCGGCATTCGGGCAACGAGCGGTTGCGACGGGCGAGAATGCTCTCGCAATCGGCACGGCGGCGCAGGCGACAGCAAACAGCGTCGCACTCGGCGCCGGCTCGATTGCGAAGATCGGCGCGCGTAGTTCCTACACCGGCTACAACCTTACCGGCACGCAATCGTCGATGGGCGAAGTGAACATCGGCAACCGCACGATCAGCGGCGTGGCTCCCGGCCTGAACGACGACGAAGCCGTCAACGTGGCGCAGTTGAAAGGCGTGACCGCCAAGGTCGACGAGGTCGCTACCACCGTTGACGGCGCGGTGAAATACGACCGCAACCCCGACGGCACGGTCAACAAGAATAGCGTCACGCTCGAAGGCGACCCCGCAGCGGGCGGAACGGCGATCCACAACGTTGCAGCCGGTGTGAATGTCACCGACGCCGTGAACCTCGGCCAGCTAAACGACGCCATTGGTCAGGTCAACAACGCCGTGATCAACGCCGCGAACCCGTTCTTCAGCGCGGAAGGCGAGCGCGACACCGAAGGCGCGTCGGTCACGGGCACGCATGCCGTGGCGGCGGGAGCGAGTGCCTCGGCGTCCGGCACGGACGCAGCGGCCTTCGGCGCACGCGCCTCGGCTTCGGGCGCGGGCGCCGCTGCATTCGGCGCGGGCGCCTCCGCTTCGGGCGCGGGTGCGCTTGCCGCCGGCCAGAACGCGGCGGCCTCGGGCAACGGCGCCACGGCGCTCGGCAATGGTGCGCAAGCCTCCGCCGACAACTCCGTGGCGCTCGGCCAGAACTCCGCCGCCGATCGCGCGAACTCCGTTTCGGTCGGCACGGCCGGCCATGAACGCCAGATCACCAACGTCGCCGCCGGCACGCAAGGCACGGACGCCGTGAACGTCGATCAGTTGAGCCAGTCGTCGTCGAATACGCTCAAGCAAGCCAACGACTACGCCAATTCGAAGGCGGAATCCACCCGCCGCGACGCCTACGCCGGCACGGCGGCGGCGCTCGCCGTCGCGGGCCTGCCGCAAGCCGTCCTGCCGGGTCGAGGCATGGTCGCGATCGGCGGCGGCACGTACGGCGGCCAGTCGGCGGTGGCGCTCGGCGTGTCGCAGTTGTCGGATAACGGCATCTGGGCCTACAAGGTCACCGGCACGACGAGCACGCGCGGCGAGTTCGGCGTATCGCTCGGCGCGGGCATGCACTGGTGAGGCGCTGTTGAACGCCCTCACCGGCCTCATTCGCATAAGGGCCGGCGCGGGATCGGCGGATACGCCGATCCCGCGCACGACTCCAGACAATCATCGGAATTGAACACATGAGCACGATGAAACACACACTCCGCACGCATTTCCGCCGCGCACCCGCGTGGGCCGCCTTTGCCGCAACGCTTGGCGCCGCCTTGCTGCTGCAGGGCTGCGGCACGCGCAGCACGCTGTCCAAAGACGGCATGCACGACCAGCTCGTCTTTCCCGGCCCGGATACGCCGACGTGGTTCCGCAACGGTACCTATCCGCTCGTCGAATCGCTGCGCAAGCTGAAGCCCGGCATGACGAAGGAACAGGTTGCCGGGCTGATCGGCCGGCCGCAGTATGACGAAGGCTTTTTCGGCGTACGCGAATGGGACTACCGCGTGAACGTAACGAACGAAGCCGGCGCGCCGCAATTCATCTGCCAGTTGAAGGTGCTTTTCAATTCGCACAATGAGGCGCGCAGCTTCTATCGCCAGTGCGGCGACAAAGTCGAAACGCTGCTCGACGGCAAATGGCGCAAGTACGAACCGCCTGTCGAAGTGACCGCGTCCGCTGCGACGGCGGCTCCCGAGGACGCTGCCGCGTCGTCCGCGATGACGATGTCCGCGGTCGAGGCCAGCACGACGGAAGTCACCAACGACGTGATCCGCGTCGACAAGCTCAAGTAAGCACGCGCAGCACATGCGATAAGGCCGGCGTAAAGAACGCCGGCCTCGTCGCATTCGGAACGCATCAGCGCGCTGAAGCGTCACCGCTGGATCGATTCCCACACTTTGTGGAGGCGTTTCACCGAAATCGGCATCGGCGTGCGCAATTCCTGCGCGAACAGCGACACGCGCAACTCCTCCAGCAGCCAGCGGTACTCCGCAAGCCTTGCGTCCGCGACGCCCCCGCGCTGCGCGATCGCGCGCTGATAGTGCTGCGCGAGCGGCTGCAAGTCGGTGGACAGACGCGCGTCGCGGGCCGGATCGGCTTTCAGCTTGTCGATGCGCAGCGCGATGCCCTTCAGATAGCGCGGAAAATGCGCGAGTTGCACATAGGGCGTATCGATCACGAAGCGCTTTCCGATCAACGCGTTCAATTGCGCGAGCATGTCGGTGTAGGCTACGCCAAAAGACTTCGCCTGAACGAGCTTCTTCTGCACCGACGCGTATTCGCCGAGAATCTGCCCCGTCAGCCGCGCGATTTCCTGCGCGAGGAGCGTCAGACGCCCCTTCCCTTCGTCGCGACGTTTGTGAAAACCGGCGTCGTCGTCGGGGAGCGGGTCTTGCAGGCACGCGCGATCCAGCGCCGTCTCGATAATCTGATCGCGCAAATCCTCTTGAGTACCGAGCGCCATGTACTGCAGCGACATCTCGCGCAACCCGCCGAGGTTCTTCTCCAGATACTTGATCGGCTCGCGCAGTTGCAGCCCGAAAAGCCGCCGCAGCCCCGCGCGATGAATCCGCGCCGCTTCCTCCGGCGAATCGAAGACTTCGACGTCGCAATGCGTGCCGCGATCGACGAGCGCCGGATAGCCGAAAAGCGTCTGTCCGCGACGGCGGATTTCGAGCAACTCAGGCAGCTTGCCGAAGTTCCACGTTGTGAGGTTTTCGTAGAGCGCGGTGCTCAACGGATCGCTCGAAGGGGCGGCGACCGATGCCTGCGGCGCGGCATCGTCGCCGAGATCGAGCGTTGCGCCTGCCGCGAGCTTTTGGAAATGCTGCTGCGCCTGGCCGCCGAGTTCAGCGCGCAACTGCGCGAGATTGCGTCCCATCGCGAGTTGGCGGCCGTGCTCGTCGATCACCTTGAAGTTCATGAAAAGGTGCGCAGGCAGCGTTTCGAGCTTGAAGTCGGAGCCTTTCATCGCGATCTGCGTCTGCGCGCGAATATCGGCGATCAGCGCTTCGAGCAGGCCGCCCGCGCCGAACTTCGGCCCGCTGTGCCGGTCGGCGAAGCCCGCCGCGAACTCGGGCAGCGGCACCACGTGCCGGCGCAGCTTCTGCGGCAGCGACTTCATCAGCAACTGCGCCTTTTCCTTCAGCATGCCGCGCACAAGCCATTCGGCGCGGCGCGCGTCGACCTGATTCAGGCCGTAGAGTGGCACCGTCAGCGTCACGCCGTCGCGCGGCGAACCGGGCTCGAAGTGATAGGTCAGCGTCATCTCGATGCCGGCCATCGTCATGCGCTTCGGGAACAGGTCGGTCGTGATGCCGGCGGCTTCGTGGCGCATCAGGTCGTCGCGCGAGAGGAAGAGAAGGCGCGTCTTGCCCGCCTTCTCCTCGTCGCGATACCAGCGCTCGAACGCCGCCCCCGTGTGAATGCCCTCGGGTACGAGCGAATCGTAGAACGCGAAGATCAACTCGTCGTCGACGAGCACGTCTTGTCTGCGCGACTTGTGCTCCAGTTGCTCGATATCGGCAACCAGTTTGCGGTTGTGCGCGAAAAACGGAAGTTTCGTGTCGAATTCGCCTTCGACGAGAGCCCCGCGGATAAACAGTTCCCGCGCGCGCGCCGGGTCCTGCTTGCCGAAACTCACGCGCCGTCGCGCGTAGACGGTCAAGCCGTGCAGCGTCGCGCGCTCGAACGCCGCGACCTGCGCCGCCTTCTTCTCCCAGTGCGGCTCGGAAAGCGAGCGGCGCAACAAATGCGCGCCGACCTGCTCCAGCCATTCCGGCTCGATTTTTGCGATCGTGCGCGCGTAAAGACGGCTCGTTTCAACGAGTTCGCCCGCCATCACCCAGCGCCCCGCTTTTTTGAGAAGCGCGGAGCCCGGCCACAGATAGAACTTGATGCCGCGCGCGCCGAGGTAATACGGCTCGTCGTCGGCTTTGAGGCCGACGTTGCCGAGAAGCCCCGTCAGCAGGGAGAGATGCACCTGCTCGAAGGTGGCTTCGACTTCGTTCAGCCGCCAGCCGTGCTCGCGCACGACCGTCAGCAATTGCGAATGCACGTCGCGCCATTCGCGCAAGCGCAGATGCGACAAAAAGTTCGCGCGGCACGCGTCGGTGAGCTGCTTGTTCGACTTCTTGTGCGCGATCGCGTCCTCGAACCACGCCCAGATGCGCGTCCATTGCAGGAACTCGGAACGCTCGTCGACGAATCGGCGATGCGCCTGGTCCGCCTGCTCCTGCGCCTCGATCGGCCGGTCGCGCGGGTCCTGCACGGACAGTGCCGCCGCGATGATGAGCACCTCGCGCAGCGCCTGGTGATCTCGCGCGGCGAGAATCATCCGTCCGACGCGCGGGTCGAGCGGCAGGCGCGCGAGTTCGCGGCCGAGCGGCGTAAGCGCATTGTCGTCATCGACGGCGCCCAGTTCGTTCAGCAACTGATAGCCGTCGGCAACTGCGCGGCCCGGCGGCGGCTCGATGAACGGGAACGTTTCGATCGCCGTCAGATGCAGCGACTTCATCCGCAAGATGACGGCCGCGAGCGACGAGCGCAGGATTTCGGGGTCGGTAAAGCGCACCCGCGACTGGAAATCGGCTTCTTCGTAAAGACGGATGCACACGCCGTCCGCGACACGCCCGCAGCGCCCCGCCCGCTGGTTCGCCGCCGCCTGCGACACCGGCTCGACCTGCAACTGCTCGACCTTGTTCCGGTACGAATAGCGCTTGACGCGCGCCATCCCCGTATCGACGACGTAGCGGATGCCCGGCACCGTCAGCGACGTCTCCGCGACGTTGGTCGCGAGCACGATGCGCCGCGCGTTCGACGGCTTGAATACGCGCTCCTGTTCGGCCGCCGAGAGGCGCGCGAAGAGCGGCAGGATCTCGGTATGCGGCGGATGGTGCTTGCGCAGCGCCTCGGCGGCGTCGCGGATCTCGCGCTCGCCGGGGAGGAACACGAGGACGTCGCCGGGGCCTTCGCGGCAGAGTTCATCGACGGCATCGACGATGGCTTCCATCAGGTCGCGGTCGGTCTCGCGCTGGGTTTTCTGGCGCGGCTCCTTCTGCGGCGTGCCCTGCGCGTTCTTCACGGCGGGGCTGTCTTCCTGCACGGGCCGGTAGCGCACTTCCACGGGGAACATGCGCCCGCTCACTTCGATCACGGGCGCGGGTTTGTCGTCGCTGCCGAAGTGGCGCGCGAAACGGTCGGCGTCGATGGTCGCCGAGGTCACGATCAGCTTCAGATCGGGCCGGCGTGGCAGGATTTCCTTCAGGTAGCCGAGCAGGAAATCGATGTTGAGACTGCGCTCGTGCGCCTCGTCGATGATGATTGTGTCGTAGGCCTTGAGCAGCGGGTCGGTCTGCGTTTCGGCGAGCAGGATGCCGTCGGTCATCAGCTTGACCGACGCGCCGGGCGAGAGGTTGTCCGTGAAGCGCACCTTGTAGCCGACGACTTGACCGAAGGGCGTGCCGAGCTCTTCGGCGATGCGGCGTCCCGTCGCCGATGCCGCGATCCGGCGCGGCTGTGTGTGGCCGATCAGGCCCGCGCCGCCGGCGCCCAAGCCGCGTCCGAGCGAGAGGCAGATTTTGGGGAGCTGGGTCGTTTTGCCGGAGCCGGTTTCGCCGCTGACGATGACGACCTGATGTGCGGTGATGGCACGCGCGATCTCCTCGCGACGGCCCGAGACGGGGAGCGCTTCGGGGAAGGCGATCGGCGGGATCGGATTTGACTCGACGACGCGGCGCTCGCGGGGGGTGTCGCGACGGGGTGTTTGCGCTTCGGCGCGAGGCGGGCGCGGATCGGCGGAATGTGCGGCATGCTCGCCGCGCGGGCCACGATTTTGCTTGCGCGGCTTGGACTCGCGTTCGCTGTTTTGGTCGTCGCGTTGTGCAGCTTGCGTTTGTGCCTCGGGGTGAGTCGCGCGCGTGTCGGAGAGATTTGCGTCGCTCTCGCCGCGCGGGCCACGATTTTCGCCGCGCGGTTTGGTCTCGCGCTCAGTGCGCTGTACGTCGCGTTGTGGTGAATCTGTTTGCGCTTCGAAACGCTGGCCGGCAGGCTTTGCGGCGTTCCCGCGTCGCGATTGGTCGCGTTGTAGCGCGTGTACTTGGGTTTCGGAGCGAGGCGGACGCGTGTCTGCGGTCTTCGCAGCATCTTCACGGCGCGGGCTGCGATTTTCCTGACGCGGTTCGGACTCGCGTCCGGCGGATTCATGGCGCGCTGCGGACACTTGAGGTCTCGGTTGGCGTTGCGCCATAGGCGGACGGTCGGCGGATGCCTGCACGGCTTGTGCCGTCACGACTTTTTCCTGACGCGGCTTGCTCCCACGCTCATCCCGCGAAACAGACGACTGCGGTCGCGACTCGCGCTGCGCATTGGGCAGACGATCGCCGGACGAAGATTTTGGCGCCTTCGGTGCTTTCGTCGGCCCAACGCGCGATTGCGCGCCCACCCGCGGCTGCGCATCACCCGACGACACTTCACTTCTCGTAGATACTGACCGCGCCCGCCCAGCATCATCGCGATCAGACGCAACTGCTGGCGCAGCACCCCCCGCCGCAAACCGCCGCGCAGCGGCCTCTTTCTTGCTCAGCGCTTTATCACCACCAGAATCCGCCCGCGCCTCCCCCTCGCGCAGCAGACTTTCACGCAGCTTCTTCAACTGTTCCTGGGGCTCGGACTTGCCGGCATCGGCGGGGCGTTTGGAAACATTCGGCATAGCGTCGCATTATAATCCCCGCATGAATTCTCAAACCGACCTCCCCACCGTGCCGTCGCCGGTTGCAGCCGAACCGGACACGCCGAATCAGCACGCCCAGTTCGTCGAATGGATGCGCTCCGTCGCACCGTATATCCATGCGTTTCGCAACAAGACGTTCGTCGTCGCGTTCGGCGGCGAGCTGGTGCAGGAAGGCCGGCTCAACGCGCTCGTGCAGGACGTCGGCCTTTTGCACGCGATGGGCATCCACGTCGTCCTGGTGCACGGCTCGCGCCCGCAAGTCGAAGAGCAATTGAGCCTGCACGGCGTGGAATCGTCGTTTTCGCACGGCCTGCGCATCACCGATGCCCGCGCCCTCGAATCCGCGAAGGAAGCCGCCGGCGAAGTGCGCCTCGACATCGAGGCCGCCATTAGCCAGGGCTTGCCGAACACGCCGATGGCCCACGCGCACATCAGCGTCGTGTCGGGCAATTTCGTGACAGCGCGGCCGGTCGGCATCCTGGATGGCGTCGATTTCCAGCACACAGGCGTCGTGCGCAAGATCGACGGCGATTCGGTCCGCCATTCGCTCGCGAGCAACAAGCTCGTGCTGCTCTCCCCGCTCGGCTTCTCACCGACGGGCGAAGCGTTCAACCTGTCGATGGAAGATGTGGCCTCGGCGGCGGCGATCGCCCTGCGCGCCGACAAGATCATCTTCCTGACCGAAACGCCGGGTCTCGTCGACGAAAGCGGCGAGCTCGTGCGCGAAATGTCGCTTGACGACGCGTATCGCCTGCATGAAGGCGGCGAGCTGCAGGGCGACGCCGCGTTCTACCTGAAGCACACAATCCGCGCGTGCCGCGGCGGCGTGGCGCGGGCGCACATCATCCCTTACGCGCTCGACGGCAGCGTGCTCCTGGAACTCTTCCTGCACGACGGCGTCGGCACGATGATTTCGTACGAGAACCTCGAAAGCCTGCGCGAAGCGACGCCGGACGACGTCGGCGGCATTCTCACGCTGATCGAGCCGCTCGAATCCGACGGCACACTCGTGCGGCGCGGGCGTCACCAGATCGAACGCGACATCGACCACTTCTCGGTGATCGAGCACGATGGCGTGCTGTTCGGCTGCGCGGCGCTCTATCCGTACACGCAGGAGCGCATCGGCGAGATGGCGTGCCTGACGGTCGCGCCCGAGGCACAAGGCTCCGGCGACGGCGAGCGACTGCTGAAGCGAATCGAGCAGCGCGCGCGGGCACGCGGCCTGACGCACATTTTCGTGCTGACGACGCGCACTGAACACTGGTTTCTGAAACGCGGCTTCGTGAAGGTGACCGTCGACGATTTGCCGGAAGACCGGCGCCGTCTCTATAACTGGCAACGCAAGTCGCTCGTACTCAAAAAGCAGCTTTAACCGATTGCGGCCGTTCGCAAACTAAGACGAACGCTCGATACCCCGATACCGGATTAGGAGAAACACAAGATGGCTCGAATGATTCAATGCGCAAAGCTCGGCAAGGAAGCCGAAGGACTCGATTTTCCGCCGCTGCCGGGCGAGCTCGGCAAGCGGATTTACGAGACGGTATCGAAGGAAGCGTGGCAAGGATGGCTCAAGCAACAAACCATGCTGATCAATGAAAATCGTCTGAACATGGCCGATCCGCGCGCGCGTCAATATCTGCTCAAGCAAACGGAGAAGTATTTCTTCGGCGAAGGCGCAGATACCGCGCAAGGGTACGTCCCGCCGCAGGGCTGAATTTCGCACTCGGTTGCCATCGAAAACCGGTCCTTCAGGGCCGGTTTTTTTACGCCTTCGAGTGTTGTTAAGCAGATGCTCGCAAACGCCGTAATCGCCCGTCACACAAGGGATTCAAGACTTTTTGGCATATCCGCCGAAAGCCCGGGTTTGTGCTTCATCCGTCATCGTGGTATCATCTTCTTCTTTCGAACAGCAATTCACCATCATTCACGCATACGCACTCCGGCCAAGCAGTCGACCGGCACCCTGCGATTCGTGACAGTTTCATACAAAGAGGCGCGTCGGTTTTAGCTGCTTTTCAGCTTCACGCCGGCCTTTTTCGTTCCAAGCCCTCTTCATTCGACGTAGCGGCACGCCCGCGGCAGCTTCACAGTTCGCCGTCCGCTTTCGTCAATTCGCGCTGTTTTCATCGAGTGCACTTTCGCGACCCTCGCCGCGATCCATTGGCTTTGCTTTTTCACATGAATTTGCAACGCCCTGCCGGCGACCCGAGCGACGCCTGCTTTCCGGCACCGTCGCGAAACTGCACTTTGAAACGGCACTCCCGGCAACACGCGCTCGAACGAGCGCGCCGGTCGCGTCCCTCGCGGACCCCGGCATCGACACGGAGCATTCCCGCCTATGACCGCCTTACACGACGGCCTCTGGAGCAAACGCGACCAGCAACCATCCCTCGACATCGATGACATCACCATCGTCGACCAATCGCTTCTGAAACGCGCGGTCGGCGCGATGGCGATCGGCAACGCGATGGAATGGTTCGACTTCGGCGTCTACAGCTATATCGCCGTGACGCTCGGCAAGGTCTTCTTCCCGTCGAGCAATCCGACCGCGCAGTTGCTCGCCACTTTCGGCACGTTCGCCGCCGCGTTCCTCGTCCGCCCGCTCGGCGGCATGGTGTTCGGGCCGCTCGGCGACCGCATCGGCCGCAAGCGCGTGCTCGCGATGACCATGATCATGATGGCGATCGGCACGTTCTGTATCGGCCTGATCCCGAGCTACGCGACGATCGGCATCTTCGCGCCGATCCTCCTGCTCGTCGCGCGACTGCTGCAAGGCTTCTCGACCGGCGGCGAGTACGGCGGCGCGGCGACCTTCATCGCCGAATTCTCGCCGGACAAGAAGCGCGGTTTCATGGCGAGCTTTCTGGAATTCGGCACGCTCGTCGGCTACGTGCTCGGCGCCGGTGTGGTCGCAGTGCTGACGGCGACGCTCTCGCAGGAATCACTGCTGTCGTGGGGCTGGCGCATTCCGTTTCTGGTCGCCGGGCCGCTCGGGCTGATCGGGCTCTATATCCGGATGAAGCTCGAAGAAACGCCCGCGTTCCAGCGCGAAGCCGACAAGCGCGAATCCGAAGCGCATGCGACGCCCCAGCGCCAGTTCCGCGAAACGCTGATGCAGCAATGGAAGCCGCTTCTGCTGTGCGTCGGCCTCGTGCTGATCTTCAACGTGACCGACTACATGGCGCTCTCGTATCTGCCGAGCTACCTGTCGGCGACGCTCAAGTTCAACGAGACGCATGGTCTTTTTATCGTGCTCGTCGTGATGGTGCTGATGATGCCGATGACGCTCTTTGCGGGCCATCTCTCCGACAAGATCGGCCGCAAGCCGGTGATGCTCGCGGGCTGCGTCGGCTTGCTGGTGCTGTCGATTCCGGCGCTCCAACTGATTCGCATGGGCACGATCGTGCCGATTTTCAGCGGCATGCTGATCCTCGGTGTGATGCTGTCGTGTTTTACCGGCGTGATGCCGTCGACGCTGCCGGCGCTCTTTCCGACGAAGATCCGCTACGGCGCGCTCGCGATCGGCTTCAATGTATCGGTGTCGCTGTTCGGCGGGACGACGCCACTCGTGACCGCTTGGCTCGTCGACGCAACCGGCAATCTGATGATGCCCGCTTACTATCTGATGGGCGCGTCGGTGATCGGGATCGTGTCGGTGCTCGCGCTGCACGAGACTGCTCGCAAGCCACTGAAGGGCTCGCCGCCTGCCGTCGCGACGCGCGCGGAAGCGCATGCCGCGTTGCGCGGTTCGCGCGTCGCAGCCGAAATGGACGACGAGCGTTTGCCTGAGGGCACGGTCCGCGCGTAAGCGTTTTGTTTTCGATGAAAGCCGGCTACTACGCCGGCTTTTTTTGCTTTTTAGTCGAGCAGAGGGACGATGCGAGCGTCGATTTTTCCGCCGCCGATGGTCAGCACGCCGAGCGTGACCGGCAACGTGAAGCGGCGCGGCCCCGCGCTGCCCGGGTTGACGAACAGCACGTCACCGCGTCGCTCGACGAGTGGCTTGTGCGAATGCCCCGTCACGACGACGTCGATGCCGGCGAGATCGCGCGGCACGTCGGCGATGTCATGGACGACGAAGATCGTCGCACCGCCGACGGTGAGCGTCGTCGATTCGGGGAGTTCGTCAATGCGTGGACCGGAGTCGTTATTGCCGCGCACGACGGTGAGCGGCGCGAGTTCGGCGAGCGCATCGAGGACGGCTGGGCGGCAGATGTCGCCTGCATGGATGATCTGCGCGCAGCCTTCAAGTGCCGCGAGCGCCTCGGGACGCACAAGATTGTGCGTATCGGAGATCAAGCCGATGCGGATTGCTGGGGACATGATCCTTCGAGCCAAGAGTACGTCATCTCATTATTGCAGGATTCGCAAGGATGATTCGTCGGATGCGCGGTTAAATATTTTTAATCCCCTACTTACAATGTAATCACTGGCTGCGAACAACGGTGTTCACAGCAAAGAAAAACCATCTGGAGGTAGTTGATCATGAAATCGCTCATTCAAGCCGTCGTCGTTGCCGCTGTTCTCGCTGCTCCTGTCGCTTCGTTTGCTCAGTCGAACGCTCCGCTGAGCCGTGCGCAAGTTCGCGCCGAACTCGTCCAGCTCGAAAAGGCAGGCTACAACCCGAACGCCAGCGATCCGGCGTACCCGGCCGACATTCAGGCAGCGCAAGCGCGCGTCGTCGCGCAGAACGACGCGACGCAAACGAGCTATGGCGCTTCGATCAATGGATCGGCGCAGTCGGGCAAGGTTGCCTCGCCGGTGTCGCAAGGGATTTACGTTGGTCAGTAAGCAGGAGCGTCGTGCGGATGGAGGTATCGTCCGCGGCTTTTTAAAACCGGCCCGGTTGCGGCATTTGTCGCGACCGGGTCGGTTTTGTATTTGAAAGAACCTCCGTCGCCGGAATCCCGGCGGCTTTGCCCAGTTCTCGTCGGACACTGGGCTCTTTTTATGTTGATCGCACGGCGAAGCGGTCGCGGTTGAAAACCACCGAACCACCCGTCCCGACTGGCTCCGCGCGGCCCGGCGGCGTTTTGCCGCGCCGACGCGCAATGGTAGAATCGCGTCCGCCCTGCCGGGGTGATGAAATTGGTAAACATAGCGGACTTAAAATCCGCCGCCTAACGGCTTGCCGGTTCAAGTCCGGTCCCCGGCACCATAGACAGGTTTCGCACAAGATCGAGGCCGCGACCCGGAATCTGTCGTGTACATTTCGTACCACTTCATTCGTCCCGCCCGGGACACATCATCGAACACGAGAGCCGCATGACCACTCGATTGCCAATCGTCGCTCTTTCCGCATTGCTCCTTGCGATCACGACCGGCTGCACGAGCGCCTACAAGAATGCCGGCGTCTGCAAGCAAAAGATGATCGCGACGTATCCGGATTCCGAGCCGCCTTTGTCGTTCGATAGAACCGGCGTGGCCCACAAGGGATCGCGTGTGGTAGTCGAGGCAACCTACGGCGCCACGGCCAAGTCGCTCGAGACTAAACCTGTGAAAAACGGCGAGATCAAGACCGTGAAGGCGACTCGAGTGAAACTTCCGGCCGCTGTCGAATGCACGTTCCGGGGCGAAACCCTCGATACCTTCCGATGGCTCGCGCCGGAAAAATTCGCGCGCGTGTACGACGCCGTTCCGGAAGGCGGTCAGGAATAAGGGCGGCGCGATCCGCTTAAACCGCCCTCAGCAACCGCTCGGCGTCTCTCACGGCATCGAATAGCGCTTCGATCGCCGTATCGCGATCGAGCAGGCAAACGTGCTCGATGTTGAACGGCAGCGCCTCGACGTCGATGAACCGCACCGTGCCTTCGAAGCAGGCGCGGCCCCGTCCGGTGCGGACCGAAGCGATGTACTGCGGGGTGATGTAAAGCGCAACGGGCGTCATGGCGGCCTCCGAAGCCTGGGACTTCATCGTGCCCAAAGTTTAGGCAAGTCGACCGCGTGCGAGCACCCCCGTCGCGTGGGGAACGCCACCCCCGATTCGCGGACGAGCCTTCTGCAAGACCCAAGCGTCTCCAGTATGATCGGCGGCTCGGCTATCAGGCCGTCAGTGCCCCTTCCCCGCCGTCACTCGATCCCGACATGCCCTCATCCTCGCCGGCACCGCACCACCATCCACACTACTCGCGCGCCACGCTGTGGCTGCTCGCCACGATCGCGGGGGTATCGGTTGCGAACATCTACTTTAACCAGCCGCTGCTCGAAGACTTTCGCGCGTCGTTTCCCGAGAGCGCGTGGCTGATCGGCGCGGTGCCGGCGGCGACGCAACTCGGCTACGCGCTCGGGATGTTTTTCCTGGCTCCGCTCGGCGACCGCTTCGACCGGCGCCTCCTGATCCTGCTGCAACTCGCGGCGCTCGCCATCGCGCTCGTCGGGGCGGCCGGCGCACCCACCCTCGCCGTGCTGATCGCGGCGAGCCTCACGATCGGCGTCGTTGCGACGATCGCGCAGCAGGCCGTGCCGTTTTCCGCCGAACTCGCGCCGGCCGCCGAACGCGGCCACGCCGTCGGCACGGTGATGAGCGGACTTCTGCTCGGCATCCTGCTCGCGCGCACGGTGTCGGGGGTCGTCGCGCAGTACTTCGGCTGGCGGGCGGTGTTCGGGGCGTCCGTCGTGGCGACGATCCTGCTTGCGGTGGTCGTCATCTCGCGCTTGCCGAAGAGCCGGCCGACCTCGACGCTGCCCTACGGCAAGCTGCTGGTGTCGATGTGGCATCTCGTCGTCGAGCATCCGGGGCTTCGCGAGGCGTCACTCACGGGCGGCGCGATGTTCGCGGCGTTCAGCATCTTCTGGTCGGTGCTCACGCTATTGCTCGCGGGCGAGCCCTTCCACATGGGGCCGCAGGCGGCGGGGCTGTTCGGGATCGTCGGCGCGGCGGGCGCGCTCGCGGCGCCGCTCGCGGGCAAGACCGCCGACAAGCGCGGACCGCGCGCGGTCATCTCGCTGTCGATCGCGTTGGTCGCGGTGTCGTTCGTGGTGTTCGCGTTCTCGGGACGGAGCATCGCGGGGCTCGTGATCGGCGTGATCGTGCTCGATGTCGGCGTGCAGGCCGCGCAGATCTCGAACCAGACGCGCATCTACGCCCTGGCGCCCGAAGCGCGCAGCCGCGTGAACACGGTCTACATGGTCGCGTATTTCATCGGCGGGGCGGCGGGGTCGGCGGTGGCGTCGCTGGCGTGGCACGCGTTCGGATGGACGGGCGTATGTGTCGCGGGGCTGGCCGCGGTCGGGCTCGCTGCGTTGAGCCACCGGCGTGGGCGAGTGGGGGCGGCGTCGCAGCTTGGATGACCGTCAGGCCCGCTCTCGCGCGTAAGTATGCAATGCGTCGATCACGCGATCAAACTCAAGCGACTTATCGAAGAAATGCTGTACGCCGTATTGCAGACAGCGCTTGCGATACGCAGGCAGCGCGTGATTCGTCAGCACAGCGGCAAACGATGAATTCACGAGTCCTTTTTCCTGCAGATAAGCCAGCACCTCGACGCCCGACCCACGCTTGAGTTGCAGGTCGACGATCACCGCATCGAACGATTCCGACGTCAGCAACGCAATGGCGTCATCGGGCGAATCGGCGAAAGCGGTCACGCGCAACTGGCCGGACGCATCGATCGCCTCGACGAGGCTGCGCCGGATCAGCGGCGAGTCCTCGATCAGAAGCACCCGCAGCGGCCGCCTGGGCGCGCCGGAACCTGCGTCGTCGATGATCGTCTGATTGCCCACGGCGGGCGCCTCCTGATAGCCGATCCGTTGTCCCCGCTCTTCCACGCCGCGCGCCCCGTCGCCGCTACTCGATCAGGCCGTTCTTGATCGCGTAGTACGTGAGGTCGGCGTTGTTCGACAGCCGCATCTTCTCAAGCACCCGCGCCCGATACGTGCTGACTGTCTTCACCGACAGATGCAGCTCCTCCGCGATCTCGGTCGGAATGCGTCCACCCGCGAGCTTGCAGAAGATCTGGAATTCGCGTTCCGAGAGCGCCTCGTGCGGACGCTCGGACGCGGGTTTTTCGAGCTTGTCGGCGAGCGCATCGGCGATGAATTCCGACAGATACCGATGCCCGCGCGCCACCGTGCGGATCGCGCGCACGATCTCGTCGGGCGCCGCGTCCTTGTTCAGATAGCCGTTGGCGCCCGCGCGCAGCAGGTTGATCGCGTACTGGCTCTCCGGAAAGCCCGAGAGCATCAGCACGCCCTGCTCCGGCCGCAACTGCTTGATGACGCGCAACGTATCGATGCCGTTCTTGTCCGGCATCGCGATGTCGAGCAAGACGACGTCGAACGCTTCGGCGCGCACGAGCGCGATCGTTTCGTCGCCGGTGGACGCTTCCGCCGCGACTTCCATGTCGGGTTCGTCCGCGACGAACTGCTTGAACCCGCTTCGGACAATCGCGTGATCGTCCGCTATCAGCACTCGAATCATCGGCGGCATCCGCGCGGCACACGCATCCCGAAGCGCGCGCGGCCTTCAGCCATTGCGGCCTTCGAGCAGGTCGGCCATGTCGTCGGCGTGCTCTTCTTCGACCGCCAGGATGTCCTCGAACATGCGGCGCGTCGTCACGTCCTTGTCGCCGAGATAGCGAATGATCTCTCGATAGGTATCGATGGCGATGCGCTCGGCGATCAGGTTCTCGCGGATCATGTCGATCAGGTTCGCGCCTTCCTTGTACTCGGAGTGCGAGCGCGACTTGAGGCTGTCCGGCGCAAAGTTCGGCTCGCCGCCTAACTGGACGATGCGCTCGGCGATCGTATCGGCGTGTTCCTGCTCCTCGGCCGCGTGTTCACCGAACTCGGTGGCGACCGCTTCCGAATGGATGCCCTTCGCCATGAAATAGTGACGCTTGTAGCGCAGCACGCAGACGATTTCGGTCGCGAGCGAATCGTTCAGCAGCTTCAACACGACTTCGCGATCGGCGCCATAGGTCGACGTGACCGCGCCTTCATCCATGTGCTGACGCGCTTCGGCACGAATTTTTTCGACATCCAGGACAAACGCGTCCTTCGAATGGCCCGGTTCAGCCTTTACAGCAGACGATTTCGACATTTAGATGCTCCTCGAAAGGGATTGATGTGTGGCGGTGTTCAAGCAGCGGTTGTGTTCGCGCTCAATCTTTGCCACTCAAGCATGCGGCGTGCCCGGACTTCCCCGGACTCGCAAAGTCAGGTCCGAACGACACCGAGCAGCAACGTGACCGCGAAAACCACGAGAAAAATGTAGAACAGGATCTTGGCGATTTCTGCCGCGCCCGCCGCGATGCCGGTGAAGCCGAACACGGCGGCGATGATCGCGATGACGAAGAAAACGGCGGCGTAATGCAGCATGGCGGCTCTCCTTATGCCTCATGGTCCGGGACCGGTCACCGCCGGCCCCGTCCAGATGAATTCCGGCCAGCGAGTGCCGCTAATCCACGACTTTTTTCGTGATGACGAATCCGAGCACGAGGAACACCACGCACAGGATCAGGAACAACACGAACAAGAACTTGGCGATGCTCGCAGCGCCCGCCGCGATGCCGGTAAAGCCCAGAAGGCCAGCGACCACGGCCACGATCGCGAAAAACAATGCCCACTTCAACATGATCGACCCCGCTTAAAGTTTGTCTGCCCAGTCCATGTTAGTAGGGCCTGAGGCGCAATACACTCGGGCAGGCGCCTTTTTTGCTGTGGGAATCGACTGACACGCGCTTTCAACCCGCCTGACGCCGTCTCTCCCGCGTCGGAAGCGGCTACCAAGCGAATTACTACAAACGACCGATCGACATGACCAAGGCAATGGCAGCCGCCTCCGCGCAGAACGCGCCAATCAAAAAGAGCGCAAACCCAGGCCGCGCGACGCGCCTCAACGATTTCATGCGCCGCTGGAGCTGGGCCGTCGCGATGACGGTAGCGATCGTCATTACGGTAGGCGGCCTCGTCATCCTGGAATCGGGGCGCATGCGCATCGCCTCCGAGTACGAAGTCGCGCTCGACGCGAAAGGCGCGACCACGCAACTGACCGCGCTCGCCGCCGACGTCGCCACCCTCACCGCCGACGAGCGCGCGTACGTCCTCGCGCCGCCGTCCACGCGCGCGCCCTACGCGGAGCATTTCCGGCAAGCGGCAACGCGCATCCGTCAGACGATCGCCTCGCTCGACGGCTACTATCACCGCAAGGCCGACGACACCGCGCTCGCGAGCTTCGCGCAGGTGAGCGGCGCGGTCGATACGCAGATCGCCGCCGGTCTAGCAACGCTCTCCGGCCCCACGGACACGATCGATCAGGCCCGCGCGCTTGCCTTGAAGCCCCCGGAAGGCGGCGACATCCTCGATACGACGCTCGCCCTCTTGCGCCTGAACGAAGAGCGCCGCGCGCAGCACGCGCTCGATTCAAGCCGCGCCGACCAGCGAATCTCGACGTTTTGCGTCGGTGCGCTGTGTGCGCTCAACATCGTGCTGTTCCTGCTGTTGTTTCGCAATCTCGGCATCCAGCTCGACAAGCAGGATCGCGTTCAGAAGAAGCTGATCACGCAGCAGGAAGAACTCGATCAGCTCGTCTTCGAGCGCACACGCCAGCTCGAAGCGCTCGCGTGGCATTTGCAATCGGTGAGCGAAAACGAGAAGACCGAACTCGCGCGCGAACTGCACGACGAACTCGGCTCGATTCTCACTGCGAGCAAGATGGACGTCGCGTGGGTCAACAACAAACTGCGGCAAAGCGAACCGGCGATGGTCGAAAAGCTTTCGCGCGCGCTGGCGAACCTCGATCAGGGGATTGCGCTCAAGCGGCGCATCATCGAGGACATGCGCCCGACCGTGCTCGCCAACTTCGGGCTCGTCACCGCGCTGCGCACCCTCGCCGACGAAGCCGCGCAGCGCAACGGCTGGACGCTCGAACTCGCGCTGCCGGAGAACGACGTGAAGCTCGGCGGCGACATAGAGATCGCGCTCTTTCGCGTGGCGCAGGAATCGCTCACGAACGCGGCGAAGTACGCGCGGGCGACGAGCATCGCGATCGCGCTGACGCTCGACGACGAACGCGTGTCGCTCAGCATCGCGGATGACGGCGTCGGCATTCTCCCGCAGGATTTGAAGCGCACGCACACGCATGGGCTGCTTGGCATGCGCCAGCGCGTGAGCGCGCGCGGCGGGCGCATCGAGATCGAACCGCGCGAGCCGCACGGCACGAGCATCCGCGCGACGATGCCGCGCGAGCGCAGCACCGACCTTAGCGCCGCGATCTTTCCAGTCGCCTAGTACTACTGTGTTAACAACTATTCAGTTCTCCGCCCGCAGCACGGACACCGGTCAAGACGGGCAAGCAATGCGGCAGCAAGCTCCAATCGCAGCGTTGCGATCGAATCCGGCACATGGCGCTGCTTACGCAGGGGCGCCCCGGGGCCGGAAGCCTTCGGGTAAGGAAGGGACTTCGCAGGGTAACCGATAAGCTGGAGTTTTTTTTTGCCCGTCCAGGCGTTCGGTGACGAGAAAGCCATAGGCCGCTATGCACAGGGTCGCGTGGTGATGAAAGCCGCGCCAACTGCGTCCCTCGAAATGGCCCAAGCCGAGTTCCTGCTTGAGTTCCTGATAATCGCGCTCGATGCGCCAGCGCAGTTTTGCGAGTCGCACGAGTTCCTTGATTGCCGTTTCAGCCGGCAATGTGCTCAGGAAGTACTTGGTCGGTTCGACTTCGCCCTTGGGCCACTCGATGAGCAACCATTGCTCGTCGGAGGGCCCGCCTGGCCGTGCTGCTCGCGAGGCGCAATGCACTCGTGTGGCCGCAAAACGCGACGACAACGTTCGGTTGGTTCCTTCACGCCATTTAACGGTGCGAAAGCGCCGCGACGGCAATTGCATGGCCAACTCTTTAGCTTGCAGCGGCGGCTGAGCTGGCGACTGCATGCTGACCGTCCCGGTCACCCCAACTACATAAGTGAAGCCCATCATCGTGAGTTGTTCGCGGAACTCGGTGCTCGCCCCGTAACCGGCGTCGGCCAGAACCAGTTCGGGCAGCGATTTCACTTTGCCGATGTTCTCAAGCAGTTGTAGGGCGAGCATCGGCTTGGTGACGAACTCAAGCGCCTCGGGCACTTTGGCATGGCTACGCCTTTCCCGGTCATCGGCCCAGCTTTGCGGCAAATACAATTGGTAGCGCACTGGCAAGCTAAAGTGTTCATTCGCTACCGAGACGCTGACCGCGATTTGGCAGTTGTCTTGCTTGCCCAGTTGGCCGCAGTACTGCCGCGCGACCCCGACCGAGTGCTTACCCTTCTTGGGAAAGCCGGTATCGTCAATAATCAGCGCCTCGGGCGCACCCGCGCGCCGGCTGATTCGCTCAAGGGCATAACTGCTCACCGCATCAAGCACCGCTTCGTCCGACCATGGCGCGTCAGCCACAAAGTGATGCAGCCGTTGGTGTTCCGAGCGCACCCGGCTCGGCGATAAATGCGCCGCCATAGGCTCGACGCTCTTACGCTTAACCGGCAGCATCAACCCGGTGCAGTAGCCACGAAACGGTTCGACACGGTCGGCGTGCCCAAGCGTCTGTGCAATCAGCGACACGTATTCCTCAAACCGCTCCCTTGGGATTTCCATCGCCTTCCTCACAGGTCACTTGAAGATAAGCGAATAATGCCTTATTTTTAACACAGTAGTACTAGGCGCTTGTCACGTAGGACGGCGCCGACATGATTAGCGGACGCGGCCGACAAGAAAAACGCAGCCGCGCCTACAGCCTGAGCACGATGGTTTTTTTATGATGGTCTCGACCGGTAGTCGATCCGGGCTGATCCAACACGATGCGCGACCCGATTCCAAACACGCATCTAACTTCAAAGGGGAATACTCATGACTCGACTCATCGCTTTGCTGCTGATCGCTGGCACCGCTGCACTCGCGGGCTGCAACACGGTCTCCGGCGCGGGCCAGGACATCTCGAAGGGCGGTAAAGCCATCACGAACTCGGCCGAGCAGAACAAGTAAGAACGCGCTTGGACCTGCTGATACCTTGATGCCGTGAGTTTCCTGTCAGCCCGTCGCTTCTAGCGGCGGGTTTTTTTCGTGCCGCTATTTCGTGCATGCGAAATCGGCGGACTTTGCTTTTGGCAAAGTCCGCCGATTTTTTTTTAGCTAGCGCGTGATGCTTACTGCGTATCGGGCAACTCGATCGCCGGGGTCTGCGTGTTGCCGCCCTGCGCGACCAGCAAGCGGATCTTGTTCGGGATCACTTGCGAGAGCGCGTTGCCGGCGGGCAGCGTCGTGACGAGCCAGTCCGCGTTGTTGACGAGATCGAACGAGCCGGACGTGTACACCGGCGTCTTCGATCCCGGCAGAGTCGCGATCAGCTGATACGTGCCGCCGGAGACGTAGATCGAGTCCTGCGTCGTGGCCGGCACGGCGTTCTTGAACGCGACGCCAGCCATCGTCGAGCTGACGGTTGCGATGTTCGTCCCCGGTGCCACGAGATAGAGGTCGAGGTTCTGCGCATTCGCCGAAGCATTGAAGCCCCGTACGCGCGCGCTGCCCGAAAGCAGGCCCTTGTCGAACGGATCATCGATGACGGCGATCGACGGCAGGAAGCCCGCATCCGGCAACGCGATCACGGTGTATTCGTGACCCTTCGCGGCGTTCGTGATGCTGGCGTCGGAGGCGAGTTGGGTCGTCGTGTTGATGGCGGAGTAAGAGAAAGTCTGCGCGCCCGTGTTGATGGTGGCGAAATTCGTGACGGTCTTGTAGGCGAGGTTCGCTTGCAGGACCTTGCCGTTGTTATAGAAGTCGACGTTCGGTGCGCTCGGGATCGCGTGAATGAAGTGGACTTCTGGCGGCGTGAGGCCGAGTTCCTTGCCGACATCGTCGGAACTTCCGCCGCATGCGCTCAGGATCGATGCGACGGCAGCAAGCGCTGCAGCTGTGCGGATGAGTTTCATGTTTTCACCTTTATTATCGATTGGATGGTGTGCGGGAGCCCGCTTTTTTACCCGTGGGCGCGGGTTATGGATGGCGCCGGGGGGTGCCTCGCTTGAGCAAGCGATGTGCCGTTCTTGGGGTTCTGCTGCGCTGCCCTTGCCGCTTCGGCTCTTTGCGCAAGGCTTGCAGTGGGTTTAGAACGTGCGCTCTATGGAACAGATGGGTCGTTCGTTTAGATGCCTTTGCGCCTCAGCGGTGCAACTTCTTACACCCTGTTTCCATGACTTGCTGCTAACTTCTCTTGGGCATACTTGGACTGCCATATCCTTGCTGGCTGACTTGGATCCGCCCTTCAAAACACTGCTGCGACCCGATTCGGGCTTCTAGTGCCGAGATAATTCGAAGCGCAGTATATTGCCCCGATCCCTTAGTATGACTACCGCAGTGCCGAGTCATGGCAATCACCGAAGTTGTGCCTCGCTTGAGGACAAGCGCCTATGTCACCTGCGTCCTAAAAACAGTGCCATCGACCGGTAACGAACCCGGCATCCTGAAATCAGGCTCACGCAATGCAAAACACACCTACAGGATACGGAAGCTCATTCTTCCGCGTTCTGGCATCGGAAACGCTCAACACGACTGCCAGCTCGATCCTGATGATCGCCATGCCGCTGATTGCGATTACAACCCTCCACGCCAACGCAGCGGAAGTTGGAATCCTCGCGGCATCGGGCACCGCAGCTCCTTTGCTGCTCGGGCTTTCCGCCGGTGCGCTGGCTGAGCAATGGGACCGGAAAGCGACTTTGCTCTGGTGCGGTCTAGTGCGGTTGATCATCGTTGGATCAGTGCCCATTCTTATATATTTTGAGCAGTTGAGCATCGCGCTGCTGTGTCTGATCAGTTTCGGACTCTCAGGCGTCAAACTGCTATTTGATAGCGTAATCGCTGCGGTCATTCCGACGATCGTGCATCGCAAGGATCTGACTAAGGCGAATAGCTGGTTCGAGGCAATCACCTCGACGGCGACCGCTCTCGGTCCTGCAATCGCAGGCGGGCTTGTCCAAGCGGTGTCGGCGGCCTCGGTGTTCGTACTGAACGCGGTGATCTACCTGTTCAGCACCATATGTCTTAAAGGCGTCTCATTGCCCTCAGTTTCGCCAGCGACCAATGATGAACACTCGCACCTTTCTGACATAGGCGCTGGCATTCGGCTTCTTTGGAAAAATGAAATCCAGCGGTATATCGCAATCGCCGCAGGCATATTCAATCTCTTTCACACGGCATTTTTCACGGTGCTCACTTTCTTTGCGCTAAAGCAGCTTGAATTCAGCGCCGCGATGTTCGGGGCCGTGGTGTCCGTCGTCGGCGTATTCGGCTTGCTCGGTGCGATGTGCGCGCCGATGCTCGTCAAGACGCTAGGTCGACGCACCACGCTGTAGGTTCATTGTTGGTCATCGGACCGCTAGGTATTCCCATCCTGTTGGCGGAGGGACTTCCTTTTCCGTATCGGGCCACGGTGATTGCAGCCAGCATCGCAGCATGGGACTTCGCGATCGTCGTACACGTCATCGTCGAGCAGACTCTGCGGCAGACGATGATTGAAAATCGTCACTTGTCTCGCGTCACCGCGACAGTGAGGTTCGTGAGTTGGGGTGCCGACCCGATAGGCGCACTGCTCGGAGGACTCGCGGCCAGTTCGTTTTTGGGGGCGAAGGGCACGCTGTTTTTTTGCCTGATCGGACTCACCGCGTCCGGCGCACTGCTCTTGCTTTCCAAAGGAATTAGGCAACTAAGCCCTGAAGATTTGGGCTCGGACGCGGATGTGGAAATGGTCGAGAAGATATAGCCAATCCCGTACTGGGAAGAACAATACGGCGCGTTGGTGGCGGATTCGGGGTTTGGATTTTCAGCACGGTAACCCAACCCAGCGCGCCCACCTTAAACGAACCCCCTCCTCCGAGAATCAAACCAAAACGACAATCCAACGCTAAGCAAGATAATGACCGTCGCGATGACGGTCCAGCGCGTGATGACTTCCCCGAGCAGCAGCGCGCCCAATGCCACAGCCACGACCGGATTTACATACATGCAACTGCTGGCGATGATCGGACTGGTATGTCGAATGAGATACCCATAGGCGACATAAGCCGCCATCGTCCCGATCAGCATCAGATAGAGAAACGAAGCCGCCGGCACCAGTCCGATACTCGCGATCCGCTCGCCGGAAAACCACGCGACCATCGTCGAAATGGTGCCGCCGAGTCCGATCTGCAGCGCGGTCGAAACGAAGAGATCGGACGGCAGCTTTAGCCGCCCGGCGAGATGCGCGCCGCCGGCCCAAAAAATCGCGCCGCAGAGAATCGCGAGCGATCCAGCCGTCGACCCCGCCGACGTATCGCCGTGATTGAGGAGCGCGATGCCAACGAGTCCCAGCCCAACCGCGACCCACTCCCCCTTCGCGATACTGCGCCCGGTGAACGCCGCGATGATCGTCGCAAAGAGCGGAACCGTCGCGACCATCACGGCGGCAGTGCCGGTCTCGACCGTGCGCATCCCGAACGCGAGCATCCCGCTCGAAAGCCCGACGAGCAGCGTCCCGACGATCGCCGCATTGCGGATCTCGGCGCCGGTAGGCCAGATCGGCTTCTTGCGCGCCGCGAAAATGAAGAGGCCGATGCCGGCAAAAAGGTTACGCAACCCCGACAGCATCAACGGCGGAAAAGACTCGAGGGAAAGATGCACGGCCATATACGTCGAGCCCCAGACGATATAGACGACAGCGAGCGCGAGCGCGACGCGTCCCTTCTGAGTCTGCGGGAGTCGAAACGGAAACCGGTCGGGGAAATTGAACGGCAGGCTGGGCGGAAACTTCGGCGACGGGAGAGCAGACATTCAACGCTCCGCAGCGGCCGGAAATGCACAAGCGCCGCAACGAGGGCAACGCACGGGGAAACGCGCATGCCGCAGGGGCGTCGCGGCAAGACGGGTAAGGCAGGACAACATGATGGAGCACAGAGCACAGAAGGGAGTTCGGCCGGAAAACCGGGCCGCCGCGCGTACGGGAAAGTACTGAAAACGCGGCGTCCGACATTATGCAGTAAGCGCTGTACGCACGCCGCCGGAGTGTCACAAAAGGTTGCCAAGACGCCACGGCGCGGTGTAACGTAGCGGCTGCTAACGCGGGGGTCCTGCGTCGTGCATCGCAATCCGTGAACTTGGATTGCCCGCACGCCGTGGGTGAGAAATACCCTTTGAACCTGATCTGGATAATGCCAGCGCAGGGAAGCGTTCGGGTTTCACCGCGCCGGGGTCCTTCCACTCACGCAAGCCAGAAACCCGCAACTCCTTCCGTCTCGTTCCTCCCTGTTTAGCTCCTGAATCAGTCGCCGCCGGGCGTTGTCGCGTCCATCGGTTGGCTGGATAAAACCGTCCCCAGGAGAGACAGCACATGAATGCCAACCCGAAGTTCCTGTCCGCCGATGCCGTCGTCGACGCGGCCGCCGTCGCCCCGTTGCCGAATTCGCGCAAGGTCTACGTGACCGGCTCGCAACCCGACATCCGCGTGCCGATGCGCGAAATCACCCAGTCCGACACGCCCGACAGCTTCGGCGGCGAGAAAAATCCGCCGGTCTACGTCTACGACACCTCGGGCCCGTATACCGATCCCGACGCGACCATCGACATCCGCTCGGGCCTCCCGGCACTCCGCGCCCGCTGGATCGAAGCGCGCGGCGACACCGAGAGCCTGACGGGCCTCTCGAGCGATTTCGGCCGGGAGCGCGCCGCCGATCCCGCCACCGTCGAGTTGCGCTTTCCCGGCCTGCATCGTACGCCACGCCGCGCGGTCGCGGGCAAGAACGTCTCGCAGATGCACTACGCGCGCCAGGGCATCGTCACGCCGGAGATGGAATACATCGCGATCCGCGAGAACCAGCGCCGCGCCGAGTATCTCGAAAGCCTGAAGACGAGTGGCCCGAACGGCGAAAAGCTCGCAAAGATGATGGGCCGCCAGCATCCCGGCCAGGCGTTCGGCGCGACCGCGTTCGGCCCCGACGCGCTGCAGGCGATCACGCCCGAGTTCGTGCGCGAGGAAGTGGCGCGCGGCCGCGCGATCATCCCGGCGAACATCAATCACCCGGAATCGGAGCCGATGATCATCGGCCGCAACTTCCTCGTGAAGATCAACGCGAACATCGGCAATTCGGCGGTGACCTCCTCCATCGGCGAGGAAGTCGACAAGATGACCTGGGCGATCCGCTGGGGCGGCGATACGGTCATGGATCTCTCGACCGGCAAGCATATTCACGAGACGCGCGAGTGGATCATCCGCAACTCGCCGGTGCCGATCGGCACGGTGCCGATCTACCAGGCGCTCGAAAAGGTCAACGGCAAGGCCGAGGACCTGACCTGGGAAATCTTCCGCGACACGCTGATCGAACAGGCGGAGCAAGGCGTCGATTACTTCACGATCCACGCCGGCGTTCGTCTGCAATACGTGCCGCTGACGGCGAACCGCATGACGGGCATCGTCTCGCGGGGCGGCTCGATCATGGCGAAGTGGTGTCTCGCGCATCACAAGGAGAGCTTCCTCTACGAGCATTTCGAGGACATCTGCGAAATCATGAAAGCCTACGACGTCAGCTTCTCGCTCGGCGACGGCCTGCGTCCCGGCTCGATCTACGACGCCAACGACGAAGCGCAACTCGGCGAGTTGAAGACGCTCGGCGAACTCACGCAGATCGCGTGGAAGCATGACGTGCAGGTGATGATCGAAGGCCCCGGCCACGTGCCGATGCAGCTCATCAAGGAGAACATGGACCTGCAGCTCGAATGGTGCGACGAAGCGCCCTTCTACACGCTCGGGCCGCTCACGACCGACATCGCGCCCGGCTACGACCACATCACGTCGGGCATCGGAGCGGCGATGATCGGCTGGTTCGGCACGGCGATGCTCTGCTACGTGACGCCGAAGGAGCATCTGGGCCTGCCGAACAAGGACGACGTGAAGACCGGCATCATCACGTACAAGCTCGCCGCGCACGCCGCCGATCTGGCGAAGGGTCATCCGGGCGCGCAGGTGCGGGACAACGCGCTCTCGAAGGCGCGCTTCGAGTTCCGCTGGGAGGACCAGTTCAACCTCGGCCTCGATCCGGACAAGGCGCGCGAATTCCACGACGAAACGTTGCCGAAGGATTCTGCGAAGGTCGCGCATTTCTGTTCGATGTGCGGCCCGCACTTCTGCTCGATGAAGATCACGCAGGATGTGCGCGACTATGCGGCCAAGCAAGGCGTCACCGATACGGAGGCGCTCGAGCAAGGCATGCAGACGAAGGCGATCGAGTTCGTGAAGAGGGGCGCGGAGATTTATCAGCGGACTTGACGCTTCGGTTGCTCGCTGAAGAAATTTACAACGCAAGCTGACAAAACGGCCTGTCGCGCATCGTGCGCGACAGGCCGTTTCTTTCGGCGCGAACGCCCGTGCACAAAGCGCTCCACGGTTCATTCGTAATCTGGCACTTTTCCTGCTTCATCTAGGATGAATCGGCAATAACCTTCCGTCGCTGCAACGCTCCTAAAACGATCAGCCGCTCAAGCGGCGAGCCCGGCCCGGCGCCCGATGGACACCTAAGCCGCTTCAGCCAGGCCGTACCACTTCATCACGTAATGGAGAGTCAAAATGAAAAATATCAGACAGATCAGCGCTGCCGCACTCGTTGTCGCACTGCTCGGCGGCCTCAGTGCCTGCGACAGCATGACCACGCGGCAACGCGATACCGCGGTCGGCGCGGGCGTCGGCGGCGTGGCGGGGGCGGCGATCGGCGGCAGTGCGCTTTCGACGCTCGGTGGCGCGGCGGTCGGCGGGGTGATCGGGAACCAGGTCGGCAAGTAGGCCTTCGGGGTAATTCGGGGTAACAAAGCGGATCGCGCGGGGTCGCACGATCCGCGCTATCTTTAAAACACATCGACCAATCCGAACTCAGCCGCGAGCCGCCACGCTTTTCCTCAAGCCGCCGACGTTGCGCCAAGCTCTTTTCGCCGACCGTTCGATGCCTCGCACGAACACAGCACGATAGAAGGCAGTTGCACGAAAGGAGCAGCATCATGAATCCGAAACTCACGCTGACGGCTCTCGGGGGCGTCGCGCTGCTGAGCGGATGTTATTACGTCGGCTATCCGGCCTATCCCGCTTATCCATCTTATCCAGTAGTCGGTGCGGCTTATACGCAGAGGGAGTTCGCGGTAGGCACGCAGGAAGCTTCGTCGACCGTGGTCTCGTCCTACACGACTGCGCCCGTCAGCGCGCAGTATCCGGTCGCGCAACCGCCCGTGACCTACGCGACGTATCCGGGTTACTACCCTGCGTATCCCTACCCTGCTTACCCGGCTTATCCCTATGCGCCTTACCCCGCGTATTACGGATACGGCTATCCGTCGATCTCGGTCGGCTTCGGTTACTGGGGCGGCGGCGGCTGTTGCTGGGGCGGACACGGCTGGCACGGCGGCGGCGGAGGCTGGCACGGCGGTGGGGGCGGCAACTGGCACGGTGGCGGTTCGGGACACAGTCACTAGCGTCCTGACCTTTACAAAAATTTGGCGTTTTACTGCCAGCGTTTCGTTTCTGTAACGTTTTTTCGCTGATGTGCGAAAAGCGCGGATGGCCACACTCGCTGTGACCGCCGCCCTATCCTTTTCCGACAAGGCTCCGCCGATTTCCGCCTGCGTTCAGGCACGATTTTCGCTATGTGTTCTTCCTCACAATGCCGATAAGGCGACGGGCTATTCCCCGAGCGCTAAAGCGGCACCAACCAGCCTGAGGGGACGGAGATGATGGCCTTTGCGTTTTTCCTGCTGTGGATGATCGCTTCCCTTGGCTTGCTGACGGTCTGGGTATTTCGTGGCGCGCCTGCCACTGAGCGCGATACGCCTGAGACGGCGAAGACCTGATTATCGGCGTTGAAACAAAGCGCACCCACGCATCCGGCGTACATGAAAAAGCCGTCCCGGCAAACCCGGAACGGCTTTTTCGACACTATCAGCCAAAAATCAACGGCCTAAGCCGTCACCCCTTCGCCGCCTCATCCATCTCATCGAAAATCTTCTGCGCCAGATGAAACGCGGAGTTCGCCGCCGGCACGCCACAGTAAATCGCTGTCTGCATCAGCACTTCCTTCATCTCGTCGCGCGAGACGCCGTTGTTCTTCGCCGCCCGCAGATGCAGCGCCAGTTCCTCGCCGCGATTCAACGCGACCATCATCGCGATCGTCAGAAGACTGCGTGTATGACGCGGCAAACCCGGCCGCGTCCAGATCTCGCCCCACGCATAGCGCGTGATCAGGTTCTGGAACTCCGTCGTGAGGTCCGTGCGGTTCGCGAGCGAGCGGTCCACGTGCGCATCGCCCAGCACCGCGCGGCGCACTTCCAGGCCCGCGTCGTAACGTTCGTCTTCGGTCATGCCTGTTCTCCCAGGAATTGCAGCACGGTGCGGGTGTAATCCGACGATTTCTCGATGTTCGACAAATGCGCTGCGTCGAGCTCCACGTAGCGCGACCCTTCTATATAGCCGGCCAGTTCGCGGCCCTGCTCCGCTGTCGTCGATAGATCGTGCGTGCCGGCGATCACCAGCACCGGCGCCTTGATCGTCTTCGCTTCGCCGCGCAGGTCGGCGTCGCGGATCGCTTCGCAATTCGATGCGTAGCCGTCGCCCGAGGTGTGGCGGAACACGTCGCGGATCGGCGCGAGCACGAGCGGCTGGCTTTCGATGAACCCCGCCGTGAACCAGCGCGGGATGACAGCGTCGGTCAGCGAGACCATGCCGTGGACCTCGCGCGCCTTCGCGGCACGCGGCGTCCAGACGGCGTCCGAGCCGATCAGCGCCGCCGTGTTCGACAGCACCACGCGCTCGAAGCGCTCCGGATGGCGCGCGGCCAGCCCGACGCCGGTCAGCCCGCCCATCGACAGCCCGCAATAGTGCGCGCGCTTGATCTTCAGGACGTCCATCAGGCCGATCACGTCGCCGATCAGCTGGTCGATCGTGTATGGGCCCTGCGGCGCGTCGGAGTGGCCGTGGCCGCGCGTGTCGTAGCGCAGCACGCGATATTTTTTTGCAAACGCCTCGACTTGCGGCGACCACATCGACATGTCGCTGCCGAGCGAGTTGGACAGCACGAGCCACGGGGCGTCGTCGCCCGCGTCGGCGTCGATGCGATAGTAAATATGGATACCGTTGACGGCGGCGAGAGGCATGGGCGTTTCGCTCCTGATTGGGTTGTCGCGAGGATCACGCGTTCGCGTGATGAAGCTCGAGCGCGGCATCGATGAATGCCTGCGCGCAACCGGCGTAATTCGCCGGATCGAGCAAGTGTTGCAACTGATCGGTTGATAGATGCTGGTTGACGGTGGGCTCGGAAGAGAGCACGTCGAAGAGGGTCCGGCCGCTTGCCACGGCCTCCTTCGACGATTTCTCGACCAGCTTGTGCGCATCCAGCCGGCCGATCCGGTCGCCGAGCGCGAGCATGACGGCCTCGCCGAGCACGAGTCCGCGCGTCGCGTTGAGATTCGCGGTGAGCCGTTCGGTGTTCACTTCGATGTCCGGCACGATCGACTTGATCTGCGCGAGCGCGCCCGCGGTCAGGCGCGCGAGGTCGGGCAACGCTTCCCACTCGGCCTGCCAGCCGCCGAGCGCGCGCTCGTGCTCCTGCACCATGCCCGCAAAAATCGTCGCGACCAGGTTGGGCGCGCGCGTCGCGGCCGTCAGCACCGCCGCGCAGCCGACCGGGTTGCGTTTGTGCGGCATCGTCGAAGAGCCGCCCTTGCCCGCCGCCGCCGGTTCCGCGAGCTCGCCGACTTCGGTCTGCATCGACAGCGAGATGTCGCGCGCGATCTTGCCGAGCGTACCGGTCAGCATGCCAAGACACGCCGCCGCTTCTGCGATGCGGTCGCGCTGCGTATGCCACGGCAAAGCGGGGAGCGCGAGGCCAAGTTCGTCGGCGAGCGTTTGCGCGACTGGCTGCGCCTTGTCGCGCAGGCTCGCGAGCGTGCCCGCCGCGCCGCCGAACTGGAGCGCGAGCGCGCGCGAACGCAGCGTCGAAAGACGCTCGCGATGCCGCGTCAGCGCGTCGAGCCATTGCGCGAACTTGAGGCCGAGCGTGACTGGCAGCGCCTGCTGCAGCCACGTCCGGCCGATCATCGGCGTGACGCGGTGCTTCCTCGCCTGGTCGGCGAGCGCGGCGCAGAGGTCGCGCAGATCGGCATCGATCAGGTCGAGCGTCGCGCGCAATTGCAGGACCGCGCCCGTATCGATGATGTCCTGGCTCGTCGCGCCCCAGTGCACATATTTGGCGGCTTCGGGGTCGGCGGCCTTGACCACGGCCGTCAGTAGCTTGACGAGCGGAATCGCGAGGTTGCCGCCTTGCGCCGCGCCCGCCATCAGCGCGTGAGCGTCGATGTTGTCGGCGTTGCAGGCGGCTTCGATTGCGCCGACCGCCGCGTCCGGAATCACGCCGTGCGCCGCCGAGGCCCGCGCGAGCGCGGCCTCGACGTCGAGCATCGCCTGCACGTTCTGGCGCGGCGACCAGACGGCGTTCGCCGCTTCGGTACCGCAGATGAGGTCGGTCAGGCGTCCGGTGGCGGCGAACATGGCTTCAGACACGTTCGATCGCGATCGCGATGCCCTGCCCCACGCCGATGCACATCGTGCAGAGCGCGAAGCGGCCGCCGGTGCGTTGAAGCTGGTAGCTCGCGGTCGTGACGAGGCGCGCGCCGCTCATGCCGAGCGGGTGGCCGAGTGCGATCGCGCCGCCGTTCGGGTTGACGCGGGGATCGTCGTCGGCGACGCCGAGCATGCGCAGCACGGCCAGTCCTTGCGACGCGAACGCTTCGTTCAGCTCGATCACGTCAAACTGGTCGATCGTCATGTTCAGGCGCTTCAGAAGTTTCTGAGTCGCGGGCGCCGGGCCGATGCCCATCACGCGCGGCGGCACGCCGGCCGTCGCAAGACCCAGAATCCGGGCGCGCGGCACGAGCCCGAAACGCTTCGCGCTGTCTTCATCGGCGATCAGGAGCGCGGCTGCGCCGTCGTTCACGCCCGACGCGTTGCCCGCCGTCACGCTGCCGTCCGGGCGCACGACGCCCTTCAGCTTCGCCAGCGCCTCGATGCTCGTCTCGCGCGGATGCTCGTCCTGCGACACGACGATCGGATCGCCCTTCTTCTGCGCGATCGTCACCGCGACGATTTCCTGCGCGAACGTGCCGTCGGCCTTCGC
>NZ_FCOL02000015.1 GCF_001544515.1 Caballeronia terrestris | reverse complement strand
TCTTTGTCGACAAAAGCTACGTTGGTCATCAATTCAACGGTTCACATGAGTTAGTTGGCTTGTTTGATACCAACCACGTGATCTACGATTTTTACGAGTATGTAGGGGGTAAGGTGTGGGAGCGTGATTTGTTTGATAAATCCGGCCGGACGATCGAAGCCGATCACTTTAATTTAGGTACCGGAGATCTAGCGGGATTTACACAATATTCATATAACAACGACGGCACATTTTTTGGTAAGAACTACGACGCGGGTGGCCATTTCACGGGACAGTCCAGGTATTCCGGCGACGGGCATCTGTTACAAAGCAGCCACGCTTACATGGGTAGTGGGGGTGCTTTTCCAATGGGCGAAACCATCTGGAGCGGCCAAATCTGAGTAAGCACCCACGTCAAACGGGTTCGCGAGCGCCGAGACGACTGTTGGAAAAAATGTCTCAACAGCCATCTTTTACTCAGTTGTACGTACAACATGAGCGACGCGTAATCCGTTTCCGTTACCGGCAGGGCAGGACGCTGCTGATCGGGCTGACGTGGGGAAACTCTGCGCCGTTCCCCACACTGGGTGCGGCGCAGCATGAACAAAACACATGTCTGCTTTCGAACACGGTATCTGCGGCGCTAGCTGCCGTTAGCAGATGCCGATAGCTTGCCACTTTGAAAAGACCCACGTCTAATAAGTAGGGTAGTCCCGGTGTAGGCGGACGATGTTTGCCTCGCGCCGCAGCATGTGGGGAAGCGTAGGGGAATGGATGCTTGAAGGACGGTGGGGAACGAAGTTTTCCCCACACGCCGCCCGCGAGGCCATATGCAGCGGGCTTGTGCATCATGGGGTGTGATTCCCCACAGCTAAGCGCACAGAAATTGTGGACAACTCCCCTCACTTCACCGCCGTCCCGCTCCGCAGCACCTGCACCGCCGTGGCCGACACGAACTCCGCCTGCACCGAATCGCCCACCTTCAAGTCCTTTAGCGAAACATCCGGCGATACCTCGAACACCTCCGTACGTGTAGGCCCACGCATCGTGATCAGCCGCTTCTTCGCATCGATCTTTTGAATCGTCGCAAGGATCTGCACGCTGCGCGCCGTCGCCGTCACGCCGCCCGAAGCAGGAATCACCGCCTCCGTCTCGACACGCTCGCGAATACCGTTCGACTTGACCTTCGTCGCGCGCACGAGCAGCGCATTGCGATACTGGATGTTGACCGTATCGCCAATACGCAGTTTCTTCACATCGCCGACCTCCGGATTCACCGCGATCTCGACGATACGTCCCTGTGGCCCCTGCAACGCGACGCTGTTCGTCGCCGGATCGATGCCGACGACATGCGCCTGCACCTCCGCAATCGCGGCAACACCGCGCGCATCGGTACTCGCGCCCGAGGCCGCGTCCTGCGCGAACGCCGGGTAAGCGAGCGCGAGCGCAGCAACAGCAACGCCGCGGACGAGGACCGCGTGCAGGACGCGTGATTGAGCTTGAAGTGACATGCGGTGCTCCTTCGTTGGAGGTGAGAGAAGATTTGGCGCTATGCCGCCTAGCGCCGTGATTTCGACAGCAAATGCCCCAGCCCGAGATTCGTTGCGATCTGCCAGATGTAGACGCGCGAGAAGCGCACGCCGAAGCGCCGCTCGATCAACGCGCGCAATCGCGCATTGGTCCACGCATCGCTTTCGAAGCCCTGCGCGCGGGCCGAGCCTTGCAGCGCAGCCGCGATCCATTCGAGCGCCTGCTGGTCGAGCGCGGACGCGCGTCCACCGATGCCCATCTTCTGCAGCGCTTCGAGCCCGCCCGCCGATACGATCGCCTGATAGCGCTTGACCGTCTGCGTCGACAGATGCAGCCGCTCGGCGACGTCTTCGACCGATGCGCCGTCGAGCAGCATCTGGCCGGCCGTCATTCGCCTCACGACGCTCGGAAGGTTTTCTGGTCGAGAAAGCATCTGCGCACTCGCCGTTGTGATTGCCTTGCATCGGACTGGCGCGCCTGGTCGTGAAGAGCGCCACGCCGCGAGTCGAAAGAAGCACATTCCGTATTGCCGACGCCGATTTCCCGAAGCTCCTTACAGCATGTATCAATAAACGTTTTATCGGAGATTTGGGCGAACGGGCTTCAAATTTTTTTCTTGAATTTTCATTTCATTTTTACTATGGGTATTGCGTCAACGAATGAATTAAGCAGGTGAAAACGCTTAATGCAATTGATAGCGCTCGCGTTGCAAATTTGGCGTCAGTCATAAAATGTTCTTGGCATCGGCGAAAAACGTTTGTTAGCATCTATCAACAATCAAGCATAAGCTCGCTGTAAGCATCCATCCGCGCGAACGCTGAAATCGCGCGCCTGCCCACGTTTTCCGAGGAACGTGTATGGCCGTCCTTCCCTGTCTACCCGCTAGCCGGGTCCTGCTGTTCGATTGACGCATCACTTTCGGCCAGATCGTCTGCCGAATCGGCGCAGCTATGCGCCATCAGAATCGATCGTGTTTCTTGAAACGCCTTCTCAAACAGGCGGGTAGATTCCTGCGCATTTTTTATTCGCGCAGGTCGAATGGAAACCTGAAGGATCGAGATGAATGCAATTCGACGAAGTGCAATGGAAGTGATGAGTCGAATATCTGCGCCAATGCTCAGTGCTTTATGCGCATGCCTGATCGGCAGCAGCGTGGCGCATGCTCAGGCCGCGTCGGATGAGACGCGGGCGATCGCAAAGGAAGCGTTCATCTACGCGTATCCGATGCTCTTCAACTACAAGACGCTCTATCAGCAGACCGTCGACAAGCAATCGAATTCGTACGTGGGCGGCTTCGGCAGGTTCCGTCATTATTCGCAACCGTATGGTCCGCAGAACAAGGACATCGTCACGCCGAACAACGACACGCCTTATTCGTGGGTGTGGCTCGATCTGCGCCGCGAACCGTGGGTGCTGAGCGTGCCGGCGATTCCTGACAAGCGCTACTACGTGTTTCAGTGGATCGACCTCTTCACGTACAACTTCGCGTACGTCGGATCGCGCACGACGGGTGAGAAGGCCGGTCACTATTTATTCGCGGGACCGCACTGGAGCGGTAAGACGCCTCAGGGCATCGACCGGGTGTTCCGCACGGAAACGGATTTCATCGTCGCGCTCGGGCGTACCGCGCTCGATGGTCCGTCGGATGTTAAGAACGTGAAGCGCATCCAGCAGCAGTACGAGGTCGCGCCGCTTTCCGCGTTCGAGCACAAGGCGCCGCCGCCGCCCATACCCGCCGTCAGCTTTCCGAAGTGGGACGAGGCGCGCGCGACGTCCATCGATTTCATTGCTTACCTGAACTTCCTGCTGCAATTCACGCAGCCGGCGAACGCTTCTGAAGTGGCGCTGATGCAGCGCTTCGCGAAGATCGGCATCGGCGCGGGCAGGCCTTTCGATGCCGCGAAGCTCGATGCACCGACGCGCGATGCGATCGCGGCCGGCGTGCAGGACGGCAAGGCCGCGCTCGCCACGTCGATAAGGGCGACGACGAGTTCCTACGATCTCTTCGGCACGCGCGAGGAGATGAAGAACGACTACATGAAGCGCGCCGTCGCGGCTGCGATGGGCATCTACGGGAATACGAAGGAGGAGGCGGTCTACGTCGGCTATCACGAGGACTCGGACCACAAGCCGCTCGTCGGCACGCAGCCTTACGTGCTGCATTTCGACAAGAAAGACCTGCCGCCCGCGCGCTTTTTCTGGTCGATGACGATGTACGAGCTGCCGGGGCGCAGTCTCGTCGCGAATCCGATCAATCGCTATTCGATCGGCGATCGCACGCGGGGCCTCAAGTACGGCGCCGATGGCTCGCTCGATCTCTACGTGCAGCACGTCTCGCCGGGAAAGGACAAGGCGTCGAACTGGCTGCCTGCGCCGGCCGGCGCCTACACGGTGATCATGCGCATCTATGGTCCGGAGGCGCCGGTCTTCGACGGCACCTGGCAGATCGTCAAGCCGGTCAAGGCGGGCGGTTGATCGAATGAAGCCACGCACGCACGCACTCAGGCTCGCATCCCAACCGATGGCCCGGGAGGTCGTCATGAACGCATGGTGCTCAACATCGAAGGCGGCAATCGTGACGACGGCGGTATCGGCGGCGCTCGTCGCATCGATGCCGGTCCACGCAACCGAGGGCGGCATCGGCCGGCCAATCACCGGCCAGCAGGTGACGCCATACGCGGGCGTCGTGCCGCCGACCTCTGACTGGATCGTCACGCTTACGACGATCTTCTACGAAGGCAAACTCGGCGCGAGCAAGACGATCCCGATCGCGGGCACGGTCACGGCGGGTCTCGACTACAACGTCGTCTACGTGCAGGCGAACCTCATCAAGACCTGGGGGATCACGGCGGGCGGCTGGAACTTCGCATCGTCGATCGGTGTGCCGGTGCAGTACACGAACGCGTCGTCGTTCAACGGCATCCTGCCCAACGATCACTCGACCGAGTTCGCCGACCTCTTCTTCGTGCCGGTCATCGCGGGCTACCACCTGACGAAGACCGACCACATCGCGTTCAGTGTGCAGATGTATGCGCCGAGCGGTGCGTACAACGAGAACCGCCTCGCGAACGCCGGACAAAATACGTGGACGTTCATCCCGACCGTGTCGTACACGAAGCTCTTCCCGGCGCAGGACGTGGAGCTGTCGGTGAACTACGGCGTGAACTTCTACACGACCAACAACGCGACCGAATACCACAACGCGCCGCTCTCCGTCCTCGACGTGCTCGCGCTCAAACGCTTCAAGGGCGGCTGGGGCGTGGGCATCGTGGGCGGCTGGATCCAGCAGCTCGGCGACGACACCGGCGGCCTCGCGGACCGTCTGGGCGGAGCGAGCGGCAACTCGGTTGGTTTGGGGCCGATCGTGACGTGGGCGGGCAAGGTCGGCAAGACGCCGGTATCGGCTGCGTTTCGCTGGGTGAACGAAGTCGAGGCGCACAAGCGCCCGCGCGGCAACGCGGTGCAGTTATCGGTCAGCGCGACCTTCGAGTGAGAACACGTAAAGGAGCCATCATGAACACAACGACGAACGGAGCAACCTCACGGCCGATCGCCGAACGCATCACGCGCGCGCTCGTACGCGCAGCGGCCGCCGATGGCGTGCTGCCCTACGTGAGATTCCACGCGATGTTCGAGCGCACGGTGCCGCTCACGGAGCGGTATCGCGTGCTGGAGAGCGCGGTGCGCACGCTCGCGGATGTATCGGCGGTGGATTACGGCGTGCTGCTCGCCTGCGACAACGGCCTGCCCGGCCCCGACTTCTTCCAGCGCTTTCGCAAATTCCGCAACGGCGAATATGCGGCGGTGGTCGGATCGTCGCCGCTTCAGTACGTGACGATGAAGCAGAAGCGGCTCATTGCATCGGCGGAACGCGCGCGCGTTTATGAGCACGCGCGCGAGCAGGCGGGACGCGCGGAAAGGGCGTGCGCGTGAAAGCAGAAATCGCAGGGAACAACGCAGCCACCGCCCGCGACGATGACGCGGGGCCTGGGGATGCCTATTCACAGCTTTCGTTCAAAACTGCGTCACACGCGATAAAACTCGATGTCCTGCCCCGCGTGAACCGCGCGCTTGAGCCACTCGGGCATATCGCCGACGCCGTCCCACGTATCGCCGCTGGCGTTCCTGAATGCGGGCGTCGCGCCATTCTCGGCGCGCGGCAGGGAAGGCATTTGCGGCATAGGCCGCTTGGGCAGGCCGTTGCCGTTGGCTTTCGAGGGAATGGGTGCCGCCGCCGCGGGTGCTTCGGCCAATGCCTCGGCCAGCGCGGTTTCGGTAATGCCGAACTCAGCCATTCGGCTGCGTAAATAGGCAATGATGCTGTCTCGCTTTCTTTCGTCCACGGCTGTCCTGATTCAGCTTTAACTTTCTGGAGGGCGAACCGAAATCCCGCGCGGACCGGGCGGTTCGATGAGTTAAGTGATTTTTACAAAGCGTGGCGCGCGGCGAACCACGCGTCAATTAGTGTAATACCGCAAATGCCGAAATACCCCGAAAAGGGACGGCAGCGCTTTGGCACGGCTGGCGGGCGTTGCGAAGGACAGGCACGTAAAGGGTGCTTTTTACGAAATCCGGGAAGCCGGCCAGCGACGCCAAGGCGCTTCAAAACCTCGATGCGCTCTATTGTATGCCGCTTATTGTAAGCGCTAAATCAATTCTAGCGATTATGTTGTTCACCCGGCAATTCGGCGCCATGCGCGCGAATGGCCGCAATCAATTCTGCCGTCGTGATTTCATAGCGCACTTCACGGTGAATGCCGGCTTTGCGTTCGTCGATTTCGATCAGCACGACAGCCTTGCCGTCCTCCGCCGGCACGAGGCGCAGCGTGCGCAATTCCTGTCCGCTTGCTTCGTCCAGCTCCGTCAGCAAGGTCATCGATCCTGTGGCGGCACTTATCGGCATCAGCATTCTCCGTTCCGTTTCCGTATTCCGGCGTGTTTGTTGTCATGGCCGCCGCGCCGTGCAGGCACGCGGAGCGCGCGCGTGAGTGGCCCATGAGTGGCGCGCCGATCCCATTTGTCCTACCCAAGGCGGCCATCTCATTATTGCTTGCCAAAACTCCGCGCGTCCAGCGCCGCGCGGAGTAAAAGGCGTCGGTTCGCGCTCAGTTCGCGCGTGCGAGCGCAGCGTGCGCCGCCGCGGTGATCTCGAACGAGCGCAGGCGCGCGGCGTGATCGAAGATCTGCGCCGTGACGATCAGCTCGTCGGCCTGCGTCTGTTCAATCAGCGACGCGAGTCCCGCTTCCACGTCTTCCTGCGTGCCGACCACCGAGCACGCAAGAGAATGCTCGACGCCCGCGCGCTCGGTCTCGCTCCACGCGATGTCGCGCTTGGGCGGCGGCAACTGGCCGGGCGTACCGCGCCGCAGGTTGATGAACTGCTGCTGCAGCGAGGTGAAGAGCAACTCGGCTTCGTCGGCGGTATCGGCGGCGAAGACGTTCACGCCGACCATCGCGTAAGGCTTCGCGAGCGTCTTCGACGGCTTGAACTGCGCGCGATAAACCTGCAGCGCGGTGAGCAGGTAGTCCGGTGCGAAGTGCGACGCGAACGCGAACGGCAGCCCGAGCGCGGCGGCGAGCTGCGCGCTGAAAAGCGACGAGCCGAGCAGCCAGATCGGCACATCCAGGCCCGCGCCCGGCACCGCGCGCACGCGCTGGCCTTCGACCGGATCGGCGAAATAGCGCTGCAGTTCGACGACGTCGTCGGGGAAATTGTCCGCGCTGCCTTGCAGGTCGCGACGCAGCGCGCGGGCGGTCGTCTGGTCGGTGCCGGGCGCGCGGCCGAGGCCCAGGTCGATGCGTCCCGGATACAGCGACGCGAGCGTGCCGAACTGCTCGGCGATCACGAGCGGCGCGTGGTTCGGCAGCATGACGCCGCCGGAACCGACGCGAATCGTCTTCGTACCGCCGGCGATGTGGCCGATCACGACCGACGTCGCCGCGCTCGCGATGCCCGTCATGTTGTGATGCTCGGCGAGCCAGAAGCGCTGGTAGCCCCATTTTTCGGCGTGCTGCGCCAGATCGAGCGATTGGCGGAAGGCGTCGGCGGCGGTTGAGCCGGCGGGAATCGGGGATAAATCGAGTACTGAGAAGGGGATCATTCGGCTGTCCGGTGGCTTGACGCTGCGAGGCGCGTGCGATGCGCGCTGCAATGCGTACTTAAAAGCCGATTGTGCCGAATGTCGCGAAAACCTGCCCATTGCGCGGGCGGTAGGGTTATTCAGGCGAGGCGTGGATAGCCCAAGCCGATCGCCGCGCGTTCGATCTCGAGGATCGATGCGTAGTCGGCGGCGGGGCGGCGCACGAAACCGTTAAGTTTCAGCCGCTTCGCGAGCGATGGATTGGCGGAGACGGCATCGTCGAGGGCATCGGCGAGGAGCGCGGCTGCGTCCACCGGCAACGCGTTCGAGGCGATGAACGGCAGCCCCGGCGTGCTCTTCGTCACGCCGATTTCACGCACGCCGGCCGCCAGTTCCGGCAGATGCTCGCGCACGAACGCGAACGTCACGCAGTCGATGGCGGCGACGTCCGCGCTCTGCTCGATCGCGAGCGCCCGCAGCGACGCCAGATGTCCGCCGGTTTTGTGCACCGAGGCGAAAAACCGCGAGCCGCGCGCGAGCGGCGCGACGGCATCGCGCAGAAGGTTCATGCCGCTGTTCGAATCGTCGTCGTTGTAGGCGGCGCGCAGGCCCCGGCACGCTTCGAGCGATGGCGCATCCACGTGCGCGCCCGTCACGAGGACGCTGCGATAGCTGCTGTTCGCGCAGCCATCGACGTCGAAATCAGGCGTCGCGATGACGCGCACGCGGCCGTCGAGCGCGTGGACCAGCGGATAGCCGCAGGTCTGCGAGAGCAGCAGGCCGTCGCGCAGCCAGAAGGGTTCGAGCGGAGCGTCCGCATCGACGATCACGAGCGTTTCGCCGCGCGTGGAAAGCCAGTCCTCGAGTTTCGTGTGAACGTGCGCGAGCAACTCGCGCCAGTCGGCGGCGAGGGCGGGCGTCACGTTGTACATCGGCAAGGCGGCGATCCAGTTCATCTGCGGGCTATCTTGAAAACACGAGCGGCTCGATGAGGCACGCGAGCGGATGCGGGCGGTGAACCGCCTACCGGCCCTCAACCCGCAAGGCGATTCGAGGCATCGTTCGCGGTAGGCCGGGCGAACGGGTCACGAATGCGCGTGACGCGTGCGGCCGGAACCTTGTGACCCGCAAACGGATGCACGACCGGCGCGACCATCGCAAGCGCAAAGTGCTTCAGCCACTCGCCATATCCCTGCACCACGAACCGCCCCGTCCGCTCGGCATAAGCCTCACGCCGCCGATGATAGACCGTCCCGAGCGCGAACCACGGCACGCCGGGCAGGTCGTGATGGACCGCGTGATAGTTGTTGTTCAGAAAAAGCAGCCGCCAGAACCATCCCGCTTCGTTGATGACGGTGCGCTGCGGCGCATCGGCGACGGCGCGGTGTTCGTGGAACGAGCGCACCGCGCCGAGCGCGAGCGCCGGATAGCCGACGCCGAACATGAACGCGAACCAGCGGATGCCGCAGCGATGCTCCAGCCAATAAGCGAGCGCGGCGAGAAGCGCGAGATGCAGCGCCCAGCTCGCCGCGACGCGGACGTCCCCGCGCGCGAACGCGACGGCGGCACCGTGCAATGCGCCCGCGATCGAAAACGCGGGTCCGAGCAGCACGCGGCCGACGAGCGTATTGCGCAGCGCGAGAAAGAGCCGCATCGTCGCGCCGGCCGCCGCCCAGCGCTCGGGCGACACGAAATAGCTTTCCGGGTCGCGAGCGGGATCGGTGAGGTGATCGTCGTCGTGATGGCGCAGGTGCGACTCGCGATAAACAGCGTACGGAAACCACACGGCGAGCGGCGCGACGCCGAAGAGCGCGTTGACGAGCGGAAAACGCGTCGGATGACCGTGCAGCAGCTCATGCTGCAGCGACATGTACCAGCACGACAAGAGCGCCAGCGCCCCAAGCGCGAGCGGCATCCCGAGGGTCTGGGCGTTCAGCGCGACCCCGAACCATCCGCCATACACGCCCGCGATCAACAGCCACGTCGGCCATTCGCTGCGCCAGCGCATCGATGCGCGCATGCGCTGGATTTCCTGGCGTTGGGCGTCATCGAGGTAGAGGGACATGGGCGGTCGGAGTCATGGCGAGCCCAAATAGTAGCGACGCGACCCGCCCGCCCCAACCAACGATTGCGCCTGACGATATGCCGGAGGCTGATAAAAGGCATCGCGCGGGCATCGTTCGTGCTTCAACGATGCGTCCCCTCTAGCGGACAAGCCGGCCGAAAAAGCTGGCTCCGATCACCGCCGACCGCGGCGGGCACTCCGGAGAAAAGAAGGTCATGGCAGAACAGCAAGCCGGTTCCAAATCCCCCAATCTCAGCAGCGAAGAGCAGGACCAGGCCGCCGAGCATTCGATCCCGCAGGCGCTCGTCGTCCACGAAATCGTGCGCGAGGAGGGCGAAGCCGCGATGGACCGCACCGCCGCCGCGCTGATGTGGTCGGCGCTCGCGGCGGGGTTGTCGATGGGATTTTCGTTTCTCGTGCAGTCGATCCTGGAAAGCGCGCTGCCCGAGACGAGCTGGCGTGGGCTGGTGTCGAGTTTCGGCTACACGATCGGCTTCGTGATCGTGATTCTCGGCCGCCAGCAGCTTTTCACGGAAAGCACGCTGACCGCCGTGCTGCCGGTCCTCACGCGACGCGACCTGAAGACTCTCCTCAAAACACTGCGCCTCTGGGCGATCGTGTTGCTGTTCAACCTGGTCGGCACAGTGATTTTCGCAGCGATCCTGCAGATCGACGGCGTGTTTTCGCCGGAAGTCGACGATTCGCTCGCCAAAGTCGCGATGCTGCCGCTTTCCGCCAGTTTCGGCGTGACGGTCGTGCGCGGGTTTTTCTCGGGCTGGCTGATCGCGCTGATGGTGTGGCTGCTCCCGAGCGCCCGCTCGGCGCGCCTGCTGACGATCGTGCTGATCACCTACACGGTCGCCGTGAGCAAACTGACGCACGTGATCGCGGGATCGGTGGAGGCGTCGTACGCGGTGATGATCGGCGCGGCGACCGTTCGCGACTACTTCGGTGTGTTTCTCGTACCGACGTTCATCGGCAACATGATCGGCGGGATTTCGCTCGTCGCGATCATCAATCATGCCGCGATCGCGCCCGAGATCACGGGCATGTCGACGCGGCAGGATTGATTCGGCGCTTATTTGTTGCTGCCCGCGCCCGTGCCGTAAAGGCCGTTGTTGAAACCGCCGGCGCCTTCGGTCTTGTGGCCTTTGCCGGCGGTGACGCCGCGGTTCTTGCCGGCGGCATCCTGCGATTGCGGCTTTTGCGATTCGTGGACGGTCGCGTTCGTGGCGGCGGGTTGGGTGCCGGTCGCCGTGCTGCGGCTTTCCTGCTGCTCGGAGCCGCCGCCGCTCGTGATTTGCGCGAAGCCATAGGTGCTGCAAACGGCGATCGACGAAACGAGCGCGGCCGACACCACGCGGCGCAGCGTGACGAAGCGGAGAATCGAATTGGAATGAGTCATGCGTGCTCCATGGAAGACGGCTAAAGGCCCTTCCGATGGAGCACGTTCAATGCCTGAAACCTTTCCAGCAAGCAGACGCACGCCGTCGCAACCGCGACGGCGCAACCTGATCGCGCCGTGGCGCGAAGTGGCGAAAGCGGCGGGTCAGGCCGCTTTCGCCCAAAGCCTGTTGGTCGTCTTTCGGCGCCCGGGCGTCGTGTCGCGCGGACCTTTGCCGACCGCGTCAAGCACCGCGCGCAGCGACTCGATGCGGCGCTTCTGCGCCGGCACGAGCGCGTGCCCGGCGCTGACGGCGTTGAGCCGTTCGCGCCAGTATTCGACGTTCAAGGTTCCCGACGACTGGTTGCTCATTGTTCTGAGCTGAGCGAGCGCGCGCTCGATATGCTGGAGTTCTACGTCGGCCAGGGCCGAAGGCAGCAAGCTGCCCGTGGTCTCGGATTTCTTCTTTTTCATTTACTCGTCACCCTTCGAGCCACGTGGCGGAGGACGCTGAAAGCTCATCCGACGCCGCGCGGGCACCCCGTTCGCCCGAACGCTCGTCGTCGTTCTGGGCGGCCCTTTGGTTCTGCGACCGTTATCAAAAATGTACGCAACGCAGGCGGGGGTGCACCGTCTGTCATCGCACATTGTTTCGCCGAAGGGCTATTGAGCAGCACAATGCTGTGCCGCGTCGAGTGCAATACCAGGTGGGTGAAAAGGGTTCAGCTTTCGCCGGATTCGCGCGCTTTGCCGCTGCGCTGGATCTGCGCTTCCATCGCCAGGTCGAGCTTGCTGACCTTGCGCGGCTTTTCGGGCTTGAGCGCGTTGACGAATGCGACGAAGTCGTCCATCGGCAGCGGCTGGGAGACTTTCTGGTCGCCGCTCACCGATTTGTCGACGAGGTAAAAGAGGCCGCCGCTCAGGCTGACGGCCGCGTATTGCGGATTGCCGCTACGCGTCTTGAGCCGTTCGACAGCGTTGATTGCCTTGGTGGAGCGCATGGTCTACGGAACTCAGGGAGCGCACTTCTTGCTGGCGCCTTCGATCCACATATTCGACGCGTGGCGCTGGCCCGGATAAAAGCGATAGGTGGTTTCGCCGTTGTCGAAGCGGACCTTGACGACGTTCGAATCGCCGAATTCGAGCATCACGCCCTGCGGAATCGACGTTTTCTTGAACGTGGTGTCGTGTTTCTTCGCTTCGTCGCTGATGCATTGCACGATGCTGTCGACGTTATTCTGAGACGACGCCTTTTCCACTTCCGGCTGGCCGGCGTCTTCGTTATGAAAATAGGCGCACGCGTTAAGGAGAAGCGGCAATGCGAGCGCGGCTACGAGTTTTTTCATGGTCCCTTTGCGTTGTTGACGATTTTCGCGATTGTCTCGTTCTGAACACGACATTAGAGCATAGCCCCCTTACGGTTTTGGCAGAAACGGGGCAGCAAGGGCCGCGCCCGCTTTCTGCTGTCTCACGCGTCGGGCGGCACGCCAAGCAGTTGCATCGTCCCCCCGACGACGCCTGCGAACACCGGCCCCGCGACCGTTCCGCCGTAATACGACCCGCCCGATGGCTCGTCGATCATCACCGCGACGATCACGCGCGGCTCGCTCATCGGCGCCATCCCGACAAACGACGCGCGGTACTTGTTCTTCGCGTACGCGCGCCCGACCTGCTTCCGCGCCGTGCCCGTCTTGCCGCCGACGCGATAGCCTTCCACGTTCGCCGCGCGGCCCGTGCCTTCCGGCCCCATCGCCATTTCGAGCATGGTGCGGATAGCGGCGGCCGTCGCGGGCTTCGTGACTGCCACCGGCGCATGGCGCTTGTCGTCGAGGACGAGCGTAGCGGGGTGGAAATGCCCGGTCCCGGCGTACGCGGTGTAAACCTGCGCAATTTGCAACAGCGACAGCGAGAGGCCGTAGCCGTAGGCCATCGTCGCCTGCTCGATCGGCTTCCAGCGCTCGTAAGCGCGCAGCCGGCCGGTCGCGGCGCCGGGGAACGTCAGCTCGGGCGCGCTGCCGATGCCGTACTCGCGATACTTTTGCCACATCGTTTCAGGCCGAAGCTGCAGCGCGAGCTTGGTAAGCGCGATGTTGCTCGACATCTGCACCGCCTGCGAAACCGTGATCACGCCGTGATTCGACGTATCGTGGATCACGTTCGGACCGAGTTTGAAACTCCCCGGCGACGTATCGATGCGCGTGTCCGGCCGTGCCTTGCCAAGATCGATGGAAAGAGCGGCGACCAGCGGCTTGATCGTCGAGCCGGGTTCGAAGGTGTCGGTGAGCGCGCGATTGCGCAACTGCTCGCCGGTCAGGCGCGCGCGGTCGTTGGGATCGAAGGTCGGGTAGTTCGCGAGCGCGAGAATCTCGCCGTTGCGCGCATCGAGCACGACAACGCTCCCCGCTTTCGCCTGATGTTTCGTGATCGCCGCCTTCAGTTGCGCGTGCGCGAGCGCCTGGATGCGGCGATCGATCGTCAACTGGATGTCTTCACCGTTGTGCGCGGGGTCCGACTCGCCGATTTCCGAGATGACGCGCCCGAGCCGGTCGCGGATCACTTCGCGCTGGCCCTGCTCGCCGGTGAGCCGGGAGTTGGCGGCGAGCTCGATGCCTTCCTGGCCGTTGTCCTCGTTATTCGTGAAGCCGACGATATGCGCCGCCGATTCGCCTTCCGGATAGAAGCGCTTAGTGTCCGGCACGAGCGTGACGCCGGCGAGCGCCTTCCCGGCGACCTTGGCGGCGGTGTCGGCATCGACCTGACGCTTGAGCAGCACGAACGAACGGCCCGCATTCACGCGCCGCAGCAATTCCTTCGACGGAATGTCGAGCAGCCGGGCGACGTCGGGCGCGTGCTGGGCATCGAACAGTTTCGGCGACGCCCAGACCTCATACGTGGCAAGGCTCACGGCGAGCATCGCGCCGTTCCGGTCGACGATCCGGCCGCGCGTCGCCGTGAGTTCCAGCGTGCGCTGGTAGCGCTTCTGGCCCTCGTTGATGTAGAAATCCTGGTTGAGCACCTGCACCCACAGCGCGCGGCCCGCGAGCGCGATGAACGCGCAGGACATGAGGATCACGACGAGCGTCGAACGCCACTTCGGCAGACGGCTCGCGAGCATCGGATTCTGATGCGGCGTCTGATAAACGTCGCGGCTGGGCGTTTTATTCTTGTTGGGCATCGCGGATTCTTCAGGGGAGGCGGGCAAGCATCGCGTCGAGTTCGGATGAAGTGACATCGCCCGCGTCATCGGGCAGACGAATGCCGATTTCGTTTTGCAGCAGGTCGCGCATCTGCTGGACGGTCGTCAGCTCGCGCTGGCCGCGGTTCGCGCCGTGGATGTTCAGGCGGCGGTTGAACAAGCCGTAGCGCGATTCGCCCGCGACGCGCGCAACCAGCAGGTTGTGCAGGAAAATCGACTGCGGGTAGGTGGAGACGTAGTGGTTCGCCACTTCGAAGTCGATGTCGAACTGCGGTTCGAGGTTGAAGCGGTAGAGCGGCGTCCAGGCGTCGTTGAGCTTTACTTGCAGCAGGAAATCGCTCTCACCGATGCTGTCGAGGCGGAAAGGCTCGTGCGGGGTCGCCTGCTCACGGCCGGTTTCTAGCACGATCGGCGCGGTGAGCGTCACGCCGCCAAAGCCGACATCGGCGAGATAAGTGCGGCCTTCCAGATCGACCAGCAGTAGCATGTGCGTGCGCGCCGGCATTTCGGCGTCCGTCCGGCCCCAGACGACGCGCGCGCCGAGACTGCGCGTTTGATACCCGAGCGCATCGAGGACGCCGCGAAAGAGCAGATTGTGTTCGTAGCAGTAGCCGCCGCGCCGCGCACCGACGAGCTTCCGCTGGATCGATTGCGCATCCAGCCGGACCGGGCGGCCGAGCAGCGGATCGAGATTTTCGAAGGGAATCGCCTGCGGATGCAGCAGATGCAATGCGTTGAGCGTCTCGATCGAGGCATCGCGCTGGCCGTCGAAACCGATGCGGGCGAAGTAGGCGTCGAGGTCGATCGGAGTGATTTTTGCGTTCATGTTCGAAGTCCTGCCCGTAAAGAAGCGCCAGAAACGCGAGCGCCAAATGGCGCATATTTTACGACACGTAAGGTTAAAAATTACAAAATACCTACGGCACTCCACTCGCTGCGAGCTGCCGTCGAGCCTTTATTGAACTGTGCCGCGCGAAACGAGGTCTTTCCTGATTCGAGTTCGGTTTGTCCGCTTCATCACTTCTTCATGGAAAACGCATCGCCATGCCAACGGATAAAGACCAACCCGCCGCGCCGCTTGCCGGCAAGCATCCGGCGCCGCCTTGCACGCTCGTGATCTTCGGCGCGGGCGGGGACCTGACCAAGCGCCTTCTGATGCCGGCGCTCTACAACCTCGCGTCCGACGCTCTCCTCGACGACAAGATGCAAATCATCGGCGTGAATCACGGCCAGCGTGAGACGAGCGAATGGCGCGACGAGCTTTCCGAGTCGCTGCGCAAGTTCGCCGCCGATCGCGCGAGCACGTTCCACACGTCGCAACTGAACGAGAAGGCGTGGGACTGGGTCTTGCAACGGCTGCAGTATTTCGCGGGCGAGTTCGAATCGGACGAGACGTTCAGCCAGCTCGCCCAACTGCTCGCGACGATGAAAACCGGCAACGTCGTCTTTTATCTAGCCGTGACGGCGCGCTTTTTCAAGCCGATCGTCGAGCATCTCGGCCGCGCCGGGCTGCTGAAGGAAGAGGGCGGCAATTTCAGGCGCATCGTGATCGAAAAGCCGTTCGGCACCGATCTCGCCTCCGCGCGCGACCTGAACGCGCACATCCTCAGTTACGCGAGCGAATCGCAGGTTTATCGCATTGACCATTTTCTCGGCAAGGACACGGTGCAGAGCATTCTTGCCGTGCGCTTCGCCAACGCGCTTTTCGAGCCGATGTGGCGGCGCGAATACATCGACCACGTGCAGATCACGGCGGCCGAGACGATCGGTGTGGAAGGGCGCGGGCGCTTCTACGAGCAGACCGGCGCGTTCCGCGACATGGTGCCGAATCACCTGTTCCAGTTGCTCGGCATGATCGCAATGGAGCCGCCCAATTCCTTCGATGCCGAAACCGTGCGCGACAAGAAGGCCGAAGTCTTCGACGCAATCCAGCCGCTCAGCGCACGCGACGTCGTGTTCGGGCGGTATGAGAAGGGACCGGCGGGACCGGGGTATCGGGAGGAGCCGGACGTCGCGCCGGAGAGCCGCACGGAAACGTACGCGGCGGCGCGCGTGTACGTCGAGAACTGGCGCTGGGCCGGCGTGCCGTTTTATCTTCGCACGGGCAAGCGGCTCGCGGCGCGGCGCACGGAGGTGTCGGTGCAGCTAAAGGCGGTGCCGTTCCGGTTGTTTCGGGATACGCCCGTCGATGCGCTGACGCCCAACGTGCTGACGCTGCGCATCGATCCGGCGCACGGCACGACGTTCGATTTCAACGTGAAGGTGCCGGGGCCGGTGATGCAGGTCGGCGCGGTGCAGTCGTCGTTCAATTACGGCGACTTCTTCGACGAGCGGGCAAACGTCGGCTATGAGACCCTGCTCTACGACTGCATGCTCGGCGACGAGACGCTGTTCCAGCGCGCCGACAGCATCGAAACGGCGTGGGCCGCGGCCGATCCGGTGTTGCATCCGGAAGGCGCGCCGATCGACGTGCACGGCTACGCGGCCGGCAGCGAAGGGCCGGTGGAAGCTGACGCGCTGATCGCGGCCGACGGGCGCGCGTGGCGGTCACTAATCGACAAAAGCAAGAAGAACGAGGAGGACAAAGCGTGACAACCGGAAAGGGACATAAGAAAGTCGAGCGGATTCTGGCGATCGACGTAGGCGGAACGGGACTGAAGGCGGCGATCGTCAGCGCCGACGGGCACATGCAGACCGAGCGCCTGCGCGTCGAGACGCCAGCGCCGTACACGCCGGACGTCATCGTCGATGCGCTTGTCAAGCTGGTCGCCCCGCTCGCCGACCCGCCGCCGACGCACATTTCGATCGGTTTCCCCGGCGTCGTGCGCAACAACCACGTGCTGACGGCGCCGCACTTCGGCAACGAAAACTGGCACGACATACCGCTCGCCGACATGATCGCAAAGCGCCTCGGCAATCCGCCCGTGCGCATGATCAACGACGCCGAAATGCAGGGGCTTGCCGCGATCGAAGGCCACGGCATCGAGTTCGTCCTGACGCTCGGCACGGGCGCGGGCACGGCGCTTTTCCGTGACGGCGAACTCATGCCGCATCTGGAACTCGCGCATCATCCGGTCGCGAAAAAGAAGACCTACGATGAGTACATCGGCAACGCCGCGCGCGAGAAGGCGGGCGGCAAGCGCTGGAATAAACGAGTGGAGAAGATCATCGGCGTGCTGGCGTCGCTCGTGAATTACGACAAGCTGTGGATCGGCGGCGGCAATGCGGCGCATCTCAAATTCGACCTGCCGCCGAACGTGGCGGTCGTCTCGAACGCGGCGGGGATCGAGGGCGGCGCGAAGCTCTGGCACCCGCGTTCGGTGCGCGAATCGCGGCAACTGCCAGCGGCCAACCTGCGCACGGGAGCGTTCGAATGAGTCCCTACCGTAAATACGGATTGCGCCCGGTGATCGGCGACGGCCAGGCCGCGTTCGATCAACTCGCGCAGATCGACCTCGTGATCACCGACTGCGACGGCACCCTGCTGCACACGGACAAATCGCTCTCGGCCGCCGCCATCGACGCCGTGCGCCGCCTGCACGCGGCCGGCGTCAAGTTCGCGGTCGCGAGCAGCCGGCCGGGCAAGGGCATGCGGCATATCGTCGAGGCGCTGGAAGTGGACTTGCCATTCGCGTCGTATAACGGCGGCAACATCGTCGCGCCGGGGTCGTGGGACGTGCTCGGCGCGCACAAGCTGCCGCGCGAGGCCGTCGAGACGGTGCTCGGGCGCCTGGCGAGCGAGGGCATCGACGCGTGGGTGTTCATCGGCGACAACTGGTATCTGACGAATCCCGCGGGTACCTATGTCGCGCTCGAGCGCCGCACGGTCGGCTATGACGGCGTGCTCGTGAAGCGCTTCGACGAGCTGGATCTCGCGGGGGTCGACAAGATCGTCGGATCGACGGCGGACGAGCCGCTGCTCGCTCGCATCGAACACGAATTGCAGGCGACGCTGCACGGTCAGGCGCTCGCCGCGCTCTCACAGACCTACTACCTTGACGTCACGAGCGTGCTCGCCAACAAGGGCGAAGCGGCGCGCGAGCTGTCGCGCCATGCGGGCGTGCCGCTTGGGCGCGTGGCGGTGCTGGGAGACATGTCGAACGATGTCCCGATGTTCGATGTCGCGGGGCTCGCGATCGCGATGGGACAAGCGTCGGAGGCCGTGCAGGCGCGGGCGTGCCTGGTGTCGCCGAGCAACGATGAAGAGGGTTTTGCAGTCGCAATCGACGCGATTCTGGCGGCGCGCGATGCTGTGACGGGATAAAACGGGGAGAGAGGGAGAGCGGAGAGCGGCCTCGACGCGCGCGCACTGCTGCATGGCAGAGTGCTCCAGCGGCGTCGAACCGTGCTCTTCCTGGCGCCTGCCGGCTAAGGATGCCGGGCGGGCGACGATGCATCACCGATGCATCAACGACGGCGCATCTGCGGGCGCGGTGCTCCGCCGCCTGCGCGTTCGTCCTTGTGCCGGAAGTTGATGCGGCCCTTGGTGAGGTCATACACCGACAGTTCCAGCGTCACGCGGTCGCCCGCGAGAATACGGATGTGATTCTTGCGCATGCGGCCCGACGCGTATGCTCCGACCACGACGCCGTTATCGAGCGTCACGCGGTAGCGGCTATCGGGAAGCACTTCGTCGACAATGCCGTCCAACTCGATGAGTTCTTCTTTCGCCATATATAGCTCCTGACTAAACAATAATAATGAGATTGTAGGTGACGCACGGGCTTTGCGCCTCGGCCAATACGTGCATTGCGTTTTTCCAACGCAACATCAGAGGTCGGCGACCGTCTGCCCGTCGATTTGTCCGTCGATCAGTTTCTCTGCGTGCAACATGCACGCGCGTCGCGCCTGACCGCCGTTTTCGAACGCGCCCGGCTGCGTCACGCGAAAGACGCGGCTGTCGCCCGCCGCTTCCTCGCCTTCCGGCACCGCGCGGCGAATCCGCACCGATGCCTCGTAGCCCGCGTCCGCCGCGCGCACCGCAACGCCATCACGCGCCCCGCGCGGATAGATCAGCGGATGAATCTCGTAACCCTTATACGTCTTGACTGTGTCTTTCATGTTTCCTGGTGTCCTGTGTTGCGCTCGATCCGGGGCCATTCGCACTTCTTGCGCGAGCATTGAACGGTGCTCCTGCCGCGAGACGTCCGCCAAGCGGCAAAACGGCTACAAGCGGCTCCTGCCGGGGCCCGGTTGATACGCGAGCAAAAAAACAAGAGCGCAGCGCTTGGGGCGCGGTCGCTCGATGTGCTTTAGGTGATGAAGAACGCGGAGGTCACATGACCGCCAACGTCGCTAATGCTCAAACCTGAGCCAAACTTGAAGACGAATGCCGCGAAACTGCTGCCGACATTGCCGGGGCGATGACATTCAGCGCTTGTATCTGGTGTGTCGCGTGCGCGCTGACATGCTGGGTGGTCGCTACTGCCGGGGATAAGTTTGCTGCGCCGTGGCGCGTCAAGTCTTGTTAGACAGCGTAAATCGGAAAATAGTTCCGCTGTCGCCGGAAGCCCCGCCTCTCGATGCCGCTATATAGACGCGTTCAACGCATCGAAGCATCCATTATAACCAACCTGCCTTGCGGAACCTCCAATACAGCAGGATGTCGACGACGAGCATCACGGAGATGCAGGCCGGATAGCCGTAATTCCAGTCGAGTTCGGGAATACGGTGAAAGTTCATCCCGTAGATGCCGGCGATCATCGTCGGCACGGCGAAGAGCGCGGCGAACGAGCCGAGCCGCTTCGTCACCTCGCTTTCCGCGAGTGAAATCAGGCCGAGATTCACCTGGATCGCGGTGACGATCATTTCGCGCCGTCCCTCGATGGTCTTGACGATGCGCAGCAAGTGATCGTACACATCGCGGAAATATTCCTGCATGCCTGCGCATACGCCGGGCGGCCGGCCGCCATACAGTTTGCTGACGGCTTCGAGCAGCGGCGCCGTGTGATGCTGCAGCAGGACGAGCCGGCGCTTGAGCGAGTACAGGTCTTCGATGATCTCGCGCGACGCCGCCGACCCATTGCGCGCGAAGATGCGTTCCTCGACTTCATCGAGCTCGGCGGCGAGCGTTTCGAGCACCGGAAAATACCGGTCGACGACGTTATCCAGCAGCGCGTACATCACGAACGCCGGACCGTGCTTGAGCAGATGCGGCTCGCGCTCGCAGCGCGTGCGCACTTCCTGGAAGCCTTGCGTAGTCCGATTACGTACCGAAAGCACGTAATTCCTGCCGACGAACACATTGATCTCGCCAACGAGCAATTCGCCTTCCTCGTCGAATTCGACCGTGTGGAAGACGGCGAAAAGCGAATCGGCGTATTCCTCGATCTTCGGCCGCTGATGACCGTTCTGCGCGTCCTCCACGGCGAGTTCGTGCAAGCCGAACTGATGCATCATGTGCGCGAGCTCGCCGGGGCCGGGCTCCCTCAACGCGACCCAGATGAAGCAGTCGGGCAGATCGCGATATGCGTTGATATCGTCGATGGAAACGTCGGCGAGCTTGCGGCCGTTCTGATAAGCCGCGCAATTGACCAGCATGGATGGATGCCCCGGATGCAGTGGAGGTAGGTCCGCGCACTGTCGCGCCGCTTCGCCGCTCCGCTGGCGGCGGCTTGTCGCGCGTGACCCTTCGTCGGCATCTTAGCGGATTTGGGCGTGTTTGCCCGGCGTAAAAGACCGGGCGGGCTCAATCGGTGGTGATATCGGAGATCGCGTCGTGGCGCATCGGGGCCGCTTCGCGCTTGGTCAGCTTGCCTTCGACCGACGCGCCCACGTCCATGCGCAACTGCTGGTAGTAGATGTTGCCGTTGACATGCGCGTTCGACTGAAGCTCGACAAAATGCTCGACCGTCACATCGCCCGTGATGGTGCCGTTGATCACGATGTCGTAGGCGCTGACGTTGCCGGTGATCGCGCCCTGGTCGCTCACGACGAGCAGCGTCTGTTCGCCGGCGCGGCCGGTCACGTTGCCGGTGATGTGGCCGTCCATGCGCAGGCCGTCGCTGAATTCGAGATCGCCCTTGAGGTGGACGTCGTGCGCGATGAGCGTCGCGAGCTTCGCTTGCTGTATGCCGGGGGTTTTTTTCTTGCTGAACATGGCTTGAGCCTTCCGTTGCGTCGTTTCGTTGAAAAGCGGGGATGCGTGTAGGTGATCAGTCGGACTTGTCGCGCTGACGCTTGAAGAACGCGAGATCCGTGCGCAGCTTGATCAGTTCGGCCTCGGTGCCCTCGGCCTGTTTTTGCAGGGCCGCGCGCGTCGCGGCTTCGTGATCGAGCGCGAGGCGCGCGTGCGTGAGTTCGTCGCGCAGATCCTGCTCGGAGAGCGGCGGCGCGCAGATCGCGTCGACCTGCCGGCTGTACTCGCGCGAGCTCACCAGCGCGAAGCCGGCAGCGGCGATCGCGGAGATCGCGCAGGCGGCCGCGATCCCGCCGAGCAGCAGCACCGGGCCGCGCTTCGGCGTAAGTGAGTAGGTGCGCCGCGCGAGTTGATGCGTGGTGCGGTTGCGGTCAACTTTGCGCATTGGGCTTCAGCCTGAAGAGCGCCAGATAAGGCTTGGGATTGATCTGCGCGCCATCGACGATCACCTCGAAATGCAGGTGCGGACCCGTCGAGCGCCCCGTCGAGCCGACTTCGCCGATTTTCTGTCCCGGCATCACGACATCGCCAACACGCACGAAAATCTTCGACGTATGCCCGTAGCGCGTGACGATGCCGTCGCTGTGACGGATGTCGATCGCGTTGCCGTAGCCGCCGTGCGGACCCGACTGGATCACGCGGCCGCCCGCCGTCGCGACGATCGCGGTGCCGGTCGGCGCGACGAGGTCGATGCCGGGGTGAAAGCTCGCGTGCCGCGTGAACGGATCGACGCGATTGCCGTACGGCGAGCCCGAGCGAGCGCCCGGCGCCGGATCGCGGCCGGGATACGACATGTACGACGCGTAGTGCGGCAGGACGTCGTCTTCGAGCTGGGAGAGCGTGTCGTTCAGGCAATCGATGACGCTTTGCGTGCGCTTGAGCCGCTGCGGCGCCGAGCCGCCTTTCTTCACGCGATCCGCGTCGCAGACGTGCGGCGGCAGCAGTGGACCGCCGGCGCCGTCGAGCGGTTCGCTTTCCTCGCTGTCGGGCAGCGGCGGCACGACGTGGACGTCGGGGCCGTCGGCGGATTTGCGCGTCGCCTTCAGACGATCCTCGAAGGCGCGCAGCTCGCTCACCTGCGCGCTCAGTTGCGCAACGCGCGGCTCGATCTGCGTGAGCGTCGCGCTGACTTTGCCGAGCTCGTCGAGTTCGTAGGAACTGCGCGAGGCTTGCGCCTGCTCGTCGGCGGCGTGGCTCGTGCCGAGCGTCGAGCCGATCGCCACGCCGAGCGCGAGCGCCGCGACGATCATCGCGATCAGGGCGACGACCGCGATCACCCGCGCCGTACGCGCCTCGACGAAACGGATGCGCTGGCTCGAAACCGAGCGGCGGGACCAGATGACGAAGGCCATCAGCGCCTCCTTCCTTCGCAGGCGAGCGAGGCGAGGCGGGGGCGCGCACGGAACGCGGTCGGCATGAAGAGAATAGGTGTCACGTCGATGATGAAAGGCCGCATTGTCTCGCGGTCAGATATGAGTGAGGCGGCGATTATGCAACGTCTCGTGCGCGGCTCATCTCAATTTATTAGGATTGCAATGCAAGTTACAGAAATACCTTGCATTGCGCGTGATGCGTGCTGTCGTTCACCGGGTAGCGCTGATCGATCGAAGGGTTGAAAGCCTTGTCGCACAAGGCGTTGCGGAGCATTGACGGCGGTTTCGGGTGCAGCGTTGACAAATGGTATCTCGAAAAACACACTGCATGACCCAGTAGCGCTTCAGAAAATTCGGAAACCCCCGATTGACTTGATTTCGCAAAACGAAGCGATTCGACTGCGAATTCACCTTCGATATTTCAACGCTTGCAGCACTTTTTAACGTCTCGAGGAAACATGCACAAACAAGCTATTAGCGTCATCGCCGGCGCGCTGATTTCGATTTCACCCGCCATCCTGTCCATCGCGCATGCAGCGCCTCCGGTTTCAGCCACGAGCGCAACTGTGCAGCCGAACGCGATCGAAGGGATCAGCGTCGCGGAAGCGGCCGGCACGATCCAGTCGGTGAACCGCGAATCGCGCGAAGTCACGATCGCCGGCAAGCAGGGCGGCACGGCGACGTTCACTGTCGGGCCGGAAGCGAAGAATTTCGCGCAGTTGAACGTCGGCGACGAGGTGCGCGTGCGCATGACGCGCGATGTCGTCGTCGCGGTGACGAAGGGCGGCGGGCTGCGCAGCGCCGTCGAGACGGAAGCCACCGCCCGCGCGCCGGCCGGTGCGAAGCCGGGCGCGATAGCCGCGCAGCAGGTGAAGATCGTCGCGGACATCGTGAAGGTCGACGACAAGGGCGGCGTCGTGCAGTTGAAGGGGCCGCAAGGCAACCTGCTCGACGTGCAGGTCCAGGACCGCGCGAAGCTTGCGAAGGTGAAGGCCGGTGACCAGGTCACGCTGGTCTACACGGAGGCCGTGTCGGTCGCCGTGATGCCGGCGCGCTGATCGCCGATGCGGGGCGCCCGTGGTTCAGGGCGTCCCGGTTTCTACCCACTGCATCACGTCGCCGTCGCCCATCAGGAACGCGCGATTTCCCTCCGCCGCCGAGCGCAAGTAGTCCCACACCGTCGTGATGCGCTTTAATTTGCGCAAATCCTCGCGGCACGACAGATAAAAAGCACGCGTCACCACGATCTCGTCCGGCAGCACCGGCACGAGCCGCTCATCCTGCGCCGCCATGAAGCACGGCAGGATCGCGAGCGCGCGGCCCTGCAGCGCGGCGAAATACTGCGCGATCACGCTCGTACTGCGCCAGCGCGACTGCGCGCCCGGCACCGCGCGCTCCAGATACAGTAGTTCGTAGCTGAACGCAAGATCGTCGATATAGCTCGCGAAATGGTGGCCGCGCAGGTCGTCGGCGGAGGCAATTGGCGCGTGGCGCGCGAGGTAATCGGCCGTCGCGTAAAGCTTCAGCCGATAGTCGCAGAGTTTCGTGTATACATACTGCCCCTGTTCCGGCCGCTCGAGCGTGACCGCAATGTCCGCCTCGCGCTTCGACAAGCTCACGAAATGCGGCACGGGCAGCAAATCGATCGTGATGTTCGGATGCGTATCCTGAAAACGCGCGAGCTGCGGCGCGAGAAAAAAGCAGCCGAACCCTTCCGTCGATCCGACGCGCACGTGTCCCGATAAAGCGTGCCCCGTATTCGCGATCTGCTCGGTCGCCGATTGCACCGTGGTTTCGATCGCGTCGACGTAGCCGAGCAGGCGCTGCCCCTCGGCGGTCAGCACGAAACCGCCGCTGCGCGACTTGTCGAAGAGAAGCGTTCCGAGCGCGTCTTCCAGCGCCCGCACGCGCCGCGCGACCGTCGTGTAATCGACGCCCAGGCGCTTCGCCGCGCCGCTCGCACGCTGCGTCCGCGCGACTTCGAGGAAATAGCGCAGGTCGTCCCAGTTCAGTTTCGAAGGATCGAGGTTGATGCTTTTTTGCATGTCAGTCGGGTATTTTTATCGATACTTGATGGACTTTTGCATAACTATACTAAAAGGTATCGACCCGCCGCCCGACCGGCGGGCACACAAAATGGAGACGACATGCCTTTTCCCATCGACGCGCTCAAGCCGCGTCCGACTCTTTTCGTCCTCTCCCCCGATCCCGTCCCAAGGAGCCATCCGTGAACAATGCTGCTGACCATCCGGCGCAAGCCGCGCAAGGCGTGCGCACCGCCAAACTGTTGATCGATGGAGAGTTCGTCGAGTCGAAATCGGCCGAATGGCGCGATATCGTCAATCCGGCGACGCAGGAAGTGATCGGCCGCGTGCCGTTTGCGACAATCGACGAGGTGGACGCGGCCGTCGCCGCCGCGCACAAGGCCTTCCAGACGTGGCGCACGACGCCGCTCGGCGTGCGCATGCGCCTGATGCTCAAGTTCCAGGATCTCGTGCGGCAGAACATGAAGCGCATCGCCGCGACGCTCACCGCCGAGCAGGGAAAAACGTTGCCCGATGCCGAAGGCGACATCTTCCGCGGCCTCGAAGTCGTGGAGCACGCGTGCTCGATCAGCACGCTGCAGCAGGGCGAGTTCGCGGAAAACGTGGCGGGCGGCGTGGATACGTACACGCTGCGCCAGCCGATCGGCGTCTGCGCGGGCATCACGCCGTTCAACTTCCCCGCGATGATCCCGCTCTGGATGTTCCCGATGGCAATCGTCTGCGGCAACACGTTCGTGCTGAAGCCGTCGGAACAGGACCCCCTCTCGACGATGGAACTCGTCGAACTCGCCGTGCAGGCCGGCATTCCGGCGGGCGTGCTGAATGTGGTGCACGGCGGCAAGGAAGTGGTCGACGCGATCTGCACGCATCCCGAGATCAAGGCGATTTCGTTCGTCGGCTCGACGCACGTCGGCACGCACGTGTACAACCTCGGCAGCCAGCACGGCAAGCGTGTGCAGTCGATGATGGGCGCGAAGAATCACGCCGTCGTCCTGCCCGACGCCAACAAGGAGCAGACGCTCAACGCGCTCGCCGGCGCGGGTTTTGGCGCAGCGGGGCAGCGCTGCATGGCGACGTCGGTGGTGGTGCTCGTCGGGGCGTCGAAGAACTGGCTGCCGGAACTCGTCGAGCGCGCGCGCGGACTGACGGTCAACGGCGGCATGGAGCCGAACACGGACGTCGGGCCGGTTGTCTCGCGCGCGGCGAAAGAGCGGATTCTGGGGCTGATCGAAAAGGGCGTCGACGAAGGCGCGACGCTCGCGCTCGACGGCCGCGGCGTGCAGGTCGAGGGCTACGAAAAAGGCAATTTCATCGGCCCGACGGTTTTCGCAGGTGTCACGACCGACATGACCATCTACAAGCAGGAAATCTTCGGGCCGGTGATTTGCGTGCTCGAAGCGGCGTCGCTGGATGAGGCCATCGCGCTCGTGAATCGTAATCCGATGGGGAACGGCGTCGGGCTCTTCACCCAAAGCGGGGCGGCAGCGCGCAAGTTCCAGAGCGAAATCGACATCGGCCAGGTGGGGATCAATATTCCGATTCCAGTGCCGGTGCCGTCGTTCAGTTTCACCGGTTCCCGCGGATCGAAACTAGGCGATCTGGGGCCGTATGGGAAGCAAGTCGTGCAGTTCTATACGCAGACGAAAACCGTAACCGCGCGCTGGTTCGATGATGCGACGGTGAACGATGGGGTCAATACGACGATTTCACTGCGTTGAGCCCAACTTCGTTGGATATAAGGAGGCAAGCGATGCAAATCGGTTTCATAGGACTAGGACACATGGGCGGTCCGATGGCGGCGAACCTGCTGAAAGCAGGTCACGCGCTGACGGTTTTCGACTTGTCGGAACCCGCACTCGACGAAGCGAAAAAAGCAGGCGCGATACTGGCAGCCTCGCCGCGCGCGGTAGCCGAAGCGAGCGAAGTCGTCATCACGATGCTGCCGGCGGCCGCGCACGTCAAAGCCGTCTATCTGAACGAAGACGACGGTGTTCTAGCAGGCGTGCGCCCCGGCGTGCCGCTGATCGACAGCAGCACGATCGATCCGGCGACCGCGCGCATGATCGGCGAGGCGGCGCGAGCGCACGGCAATCCGTTCGCTGATGCGCCGGTGTCGGGCGGCGTCGTCGGCGCGCAGGCGGGGACGCTCACGTTCATGGTCGGCGCCGACGAAGCGCTCTTCGAAACGCTGCGACCCGTCTTCGCCGGCATGGGCAAGAACATGGTGCGCTGCGGCGAAACGGGCACCGGACAGATCGCGAAAATCTGTAACAACCTGCTGCTCGCGATATCGATGATCGGCGTCGCCGAGGCCATGAAACTCGGCGAATCGCTGGGCATCGATCCGGGAAAACTCGCGAGCATCGTCAACACGTCGACGGGGCGCTGCTGGAGTTCTGAAACGTGTAATCCCTATCCAGATATCGTGCCGACGGCGCCCGCATCGCGCGGCTATACCGGTGGTTTCGGCGCCGATCTGATGCTCAAGGATCTTGGCCTTGCCGTCGATGCAGCGCGACAGGCAAAACAGCCGGTTTTCATGGGCGCGCTTGCCCAGCAGCTTTATCAGTCGATGAGCCAGCAGGGCCTGGGCGGTCTCGATTTTTCGGGCATCATCAAGCTATACGGAAAGGACTAGCGGCAAGGACTAGAAACTGCTTTCAGGCACGCACGTACGTGCCTGAATTTGCAAACAAATAACTGCTTTACTAAGCTGCACTGCACAACGCCGACCGCAATCGCATGACTGCCGTGGGCATCGGGATTACGATGATTCGCTTTCCCAAAAAATGTCCTATTCTGAAAGCACGACGTTCTGCTCCGGTAAAAACGAAGTAGCTGCTTAACGCTTCGAATCAACGGAAGAAAACGCTCGATGCACGTAGAACTTCGGCATGTTGCCGACCTGGACAAAGGAGCACGCGATGCAAGTAACCCGTCACCTGAACATGGAATTGCGGCACGCCACGATGCCTACGTACGTGGCCAGCTATTTGTTTCCGTTGCTGCTATTGGCGTATGAAGCGTGGCGCGTGGGGTCGTGGGTAGCCGTCAACGGCTTCAACTTCATGAACTTCAAGTCGATGGGCTACGAGTTCGCGTTGATGGTCGCCGTGTTCGCAATGCAAGTGATCGTCGAAATCGCGTTTCTCGCTGCTGCTGGACTGACCAAGCATCATGATTTCGGCCATCGGATGGCGAATCTGCTGCTCGGATTGTTCTGCTCGCTCGTCGTGCTCGGATTCGACCTTGCACTGCAATATGCGATCTGAGAAGCGTTGATTTTTTGCGCGGTAAGAGAAGGCCGGTTGCTCCCGCAACCGGCTTTGTTTTTTTCAGCAGCCGGCAGCAGTCGGCAACGCGGGCGGAGTCTGCGCGCGTTCTTCGTAGCACTTCCGGTTCGCATCCTTTAGCGCCGTGCGCAAGCCTTCTTCCACGACAGGGTGATAGAACGGCAACTTGAGCATGTCCTCGACAGTGAGTTCGAGTTGCAGCGCCCACGCGAGCAAATGCCCCAGATGCTCGACCACGGGACCGCATGCCTGCGCGCCGCGCAGCTTGCCCGTCTTCGCATCGGCGTAGACGTGCAAAAGACCGCGGTTCTGCCGCATCACGCGGCTGCGCCCCTGCGTTTCGAACGACGCCGATCCTGTCACCGCCATCTGTTTGTCGAGGTCGTCATAGGACGCGCCGATGATCGCCACCTGCGGCTCGCTGAACACGATCGCGAACGGCACCTTGCGTTTGACGTGCTGTACGTCGGGAAAATGCGCGGCGTTGTCGCCGGCGAGCTTGCCTTCGTCGGCGGCATCGGAGAGCCAGGGGCGCGTGCCGTCGCAATCTCCTGCAATGAAGATGCTGCTGTCGCCGCATTGCATCGACGTTTCATCGAAGCGCGGCACACCCTTGTCGTTCAGTTCGGTGCCGGTGTTTTCAAGGCACAGCGGCTTGAGGTTCGGCGCGCGGCCGGTCGCGACGAGCACGGTGTCGAACTGCTCGGTGCGCGTGGTACCGTCGAGTGCCTTGAAGCGGATCGTCGGCAGACCGTCCTGCATCGACATCGCTTCGATTCTGGCGTCCGGATCGAAATAGAACTCGTCGCGCAGAGCCGCTGTGAGCGCGTCGCGCACCGGCGTATCCGAGAGCGCAGCCACGCGCCCGCCCTTGCCGAACATGAAGACGTCGACGCCGAGCCGTGCGAACGCCTGCCCGAGTTCCAGCGCGATCGGGCCACCGCCGAACACGGCGGCTCGCTTCGGCAAGGTCTTTAGTTCGAAGATGTCGTCGCTCGTGATCAGGCGGTCGCCGAAGACGTCGAAACCATCGGGGACGGATGGCCGCGCGCCCGTCGCAATCACGACGCTTTTCGCCTCGATCCTGTGCGTCTCATCGATCGATAAAACGTGATGCCCCGCCGCTGATTTCTCGAAGCGCGCGCGTCCCCGAATCACGCAATCGGCGGGAAACGAATCCGTCTCTTCGATGATGCCCTTCACGAATTGATCGCGTTCGCGGCGCACGTAATCGAGCACCTGTGCGCCGTTCGCTTCGAGCGCGTGCGTGCCGTCGATCCCGCGCGGCGCAAGCGCTTGCGCGTCGTGTAAACCGTTGGCGGCGGCGAGCAGCAGTTTCGACGGCATGCAGCCGACGCGCGCGCAAGTCGTCCCGAACTCGCCGGCTTCGATCAGCACGGCCCGCTTGCCCGCCGCGCGCGCCGCGCGAAACGCGGACATCCCAGCCGTCCCCGCGCCGATCACGGCGACGTCAACCCGTTCTTCTTTCATAAGTCCTTTCCAGGCATTTGAGTCATAGCGCTCACGACCACGGCGCATGCCGGCCTTCCAGACTGCGATCGAGCTGGAACGCGGAACTGATCAGCGCGAGATGCGTGAGCGCCTGCGGAAAATTGCCGAGCGACGCGCCATCGACGGCGACTTCCTCCGAGTAAAGCCCTACATGGTTCGAATAGGCAAGCATCTTTTCGAAGACGAGCCGACCCTCGTCGACGCGCCCCGCGCGCGCCAGCGCCTCCGCGTACCAGAACGAACAGGCGCTGAAGCCGCCTTCCTCGCCGTCGAGGCCATCGAGCGCCCCGCCGCGTGTGTAGCGGAAGATCAGCGGATCGACGCGCAAGTCGCGGCCGATCGCATCGAGCGTCGAGAGCCAGCGCGCGTCTTTCGGGCCGATGAAGCGCACGAGCGGCATCATCAGGACGGACGCGTCGAGGATGGTCGAGCCGGGCGTCTGCACGAAACTTTCCAGTTCATCGTTCCAGAAATTTTCGTGGATGTCGCGATGAATGCGGTCGCGAACGTCGAACCACTCCGCGAACGGCGCCGGCAGCGAACGTTTTTGCGCGAGCCGCAACGCGCGATCGAGCGCGACCCAGCACATCAGGCGCGAATGCAGCAGCGGCCGCGCGCCGTTGCGGAATTCCCAGATCCCGTGGTCCGGCTCCTCCCAGTGCGCGGCGACGTAATCGATGGTGCGCGTGACGTGCTGCCAGCCGTCGTGCGAAATCGCTGCGCCGTACTTGTTGTAGAGGTAGACGGCGTCCATCAGCGCGCCGTAGACGTCGAGCTGCATCTGGTCGCGCGCCGCGTTGCCGATGAGCGGCGGCTCGATGCCACTTCCGTGCAACTCGTCGGCGATGGTTTCTTCCGGCGGCGGCTCGCCATCCACTGCGTACATCACGCGCAGCGAGCCGTCCGAGTCGCAGCGCTTGTTGCGTTCGGCGATCCAGTGCATGAATTGCTGCGCCTCGCCCGTGTAGCCGAGCCGCAGCAGCGCGTAGACGGAGAACGCGGCGTCGCGGATCCACGTGTAGCGATAGTCCCAGCGGCGCCCGCCTTGCGGCGTTTCCGGCAGGCCGAATGTCGGCGCCGCGACGATCGCGCCGTGCTCGCGCGAGCTCAGGAGTTTCAGCAAGAGCGCCGAGCGCATCACGACTTCGCGATAGCGGCCACGATATGTCGATTGCGTAGCCCACGCGCGCCAGTACGCGACGGTTTCGTCGAGCGATGCGTCGCAGGGTTGGGTGCGTTCGAGTGGTTCTGACGCGCCGCCGAGCACGAAGCACGCGGTTTCGTCTTCGTCGAGGTCGAAGCGGGCGATGGCGTCTTTCTTGCCGTCGATCGAAAGGTCTACGGTGGCGCAGAGGGTCAGTGCTTCGGCCTCGGGCGGTTCGAAGCGCACCGCTCGCTCGCTGGCTTGCACGACTTCGTGTTTCGAGCGCGCGTAATCGAAGCGCGGCGCGCAGCGCATCGTCATCGAGACGCGGCCGAATATCGCCCGCACTATTCGCACGACGCAATTCGGTGCGTCGTCGCCGGAGCGCGTGAGCGGCATGAAATCGATCACCTCGCACACCGCATCCGGCGACATGAAACGCGTCACCAGCACATTCGTTTCGGGCAGATACATCTGCTTGACGCGCGGGGCGTCGATGGCGGGCGCGATCTGGAAATGCCCGCCGCGCTTCGCATCGAGCAGCGCACCGAAGATCGTCGGCGAATCGACGCGCGGATAGCACATGAAATTGAGCGCGCCGTCGGTGGCGACAAGCGCCGTCGTGCGCATATTGCCGATCACGCCGTGCTCTTCGATCGGCGTGCTGCACGGAACGCGCTTCATTTGTGTTTGTGTTTGTTCAGCCATTGCCGGCGAACCCCGGGTAGAGCGTCATGCCGCCATCGACGAAAAGCGTCGTGCCGACGACATAGTCGCTTTCGTCGGAGGCGAGCCAGACGGCAGCGCGCCCGATGTCGTCCACTTCGCCGATGCGGCCGTACGGCACCAGCTTGAGAAGTTTCTGAAGCGCGTCCTTGCTGTCCCAGGCTTCCTTGTTGATCGGCGTGCGAATGGCGCCGGGCGCGATCGAATTCACGCGGATGCGTTGCGGCGCGACTTCCTGCGCGAGCGATTTCATCATCATCTGGATGCCGCCCTTCGATGCCGCGTAGTTCACGTGCCCCGCCCACGGGATGATTTCGTGCACGGAACTCATGCAGATGATTTTGCCGAGCGCCTTCGAGACCGGACGCGGGCCGCGCCGCAGAAATTCGCGCACGGCGCGCTGGGCGGTCAGGAACTGGCCCGCGAGGTTGACGTTCATTACGGTGTGCCAGTCGTCGAGTGTCATGTCGGCGAACGGCGCGTCTTTCTGCAGCCCCGAATTCGCGACGACGATGTCGATCGTGCCGAAGCGCTTTGTGACGGCGTCGAACATGGCGTCGATTTCGGCTTCGTCGGCGACGTTGGCGCCGATCGTGAAAGCCTGGCCGCCGGAATGTTCGATGTCGGCGGCGAGCGTTTCGGCGGGCTCTCCGTGCGAGTGATAGTTGATCGCGACGCTTGCACCGGCGTCGGCGAGCGCCTGCGCGACGCCGAAACCGATGCCGGAACTCGCGCCGGTAACGAGGGCGATCTGGCCTTCGAGGGGTTTGGTCATTGCGTTCCTTGGCGTTTTCTTGAGTTAGGCGGGCCTTTTGGTGTGGGAGCAAGGGGCGCGCCTGAAGGGTTTTTATTGGCTTCGGCGATAGTCGGGATCTTTTGCAGAAAATGCTTGATGATGAGCAATCACTGTTCTTGCAACACATTGCTGCACATGAGTTCTAGCGGATTTTGATAGAATGGTGACCTCTTTTGGAAAACGCCTGCGAAAACGTCATGAACCTCGAAGACCGCATCATCCGATCGATCAGCCTGCGCAAAGGAACCGTCGTGCTGCGCTCGGAACTCGCCCCGCTCGGCAGCGCCGCGCAAATCACGCGCGTGCTCGCGCAATTGCTGGAGAAAGGGAAACTCGTGCGCGTGAGCAAAGGCGTGTTTGCGAAGACGCGAATCAACAAATTCACCGGGACGTTGACGGTGGCGGGGTCGCTCGAAAACATCGCATCGGAGACATTCAGGAAGCTCGGTATCCCCGTGCGGCCTGGGCGGCTGATATGCGAATACAGCGAGCGCAAGACGACGCAGATGCCGGTGGAACTGGTCGCTGATACGGGCAAGCGGCGAATCAGCCGCAAAATCGAAGTCGCTGGAATGATGGTGAAGTATGAGAACGATCGCACGCGAACAGCACAATGAAATCGAAGACGCACGCGCTGGAAATTTGCTCGGGCACTTGCGCCCCGCGATCCTGGAAAAGGACATTCACGTAACTGATGCGCTTGCCGCGCTTGCCGGCATTCGCGTGAGTCACACGGCGTATCGGAAGGATCGGCGGTCGCAGCGTGACACGCGGCCGGCTGAAGTGGCTGTCGAGACGCGGATGATCTTTGCGGGTGGCACCTGTCTCGCGAAGGCGCACGGGTTGATCGAGCGTGTCGGAGGACATCGACATCAAGGTCGTGCTGGATGAAGTGCCGGAGGGCTATGCGCTCGCGGGCGGGCGCGGCGACCGGAGTCGCCTGGGCGAACTGCAGGTCGAAGTCTGCGAACGGCTGAAAGGTTCGGGTTTTACCCTCATCGAGGCCGAGGACGAAGACAATCCGCGCTCACGCGACAATCGTCGCTATTACTGCCTGCATCTTGCGTACCGGGCGGAATTCGGCGGCAGCGACTTTGCCCTGCGCCCCGAACTTAAAATCGAACTGATTCACCGCCCGCCGATGCTCCTAATCGAGCCGCGCGAGATGGGTTGTCTGCTCGATCATCCGGTTGGCCGCGCGTCAGCCGAACCGTTTTCGATGCCGTGCATCTCCGTCGCGGAGACGCTCGGCGAGAAAATCCTGTCGCTGCTCCGGCGTTGCGCGTGGCACCGGGACGGCCGCCAACGCGGCAGTTTCGACGCAGCGCTTGTCCGTCACATCTACGACACATGGCGCATCTGCGCGATTAGTCCGGATTCCGTAGACGAGGCGACCATCGTCTTCGAAGCGCTGGTGAAGCAAGACGTCGCGGAGTTCGGGGCGCAACACGAGGAATTCGCCGACGATCCGTTCGATACCCTCCGCCGCGCCCTTCATCGCACCGCGACTGAGCCCACCCTGCGCCATCATTTCGACGAGCGCCTGATCCCGCTGGTTTTCGCAGCGGGCCGCCCGGTCTACGACGCCTGCCTCGCGAGCTTCACCACCGCGGTGCACCGCATGCTCAGGCCTCAGTCGAAGGCGCGGTCGAAGCCCAGGTCCATGCCGAGGCCAAGGCCACGCCGCGCCATGTCGTTGCCGGCGACGCGAATCGCGGGGAAACGATCGGTCGGTTTGGCGATTTCATCCTGCGAAGCGACGATCTCCAGTTCGTAGCGTCCCGCCTCGTAAGTCGCCTTCACTACCGCGTTCACCGCCGCGAGCGTGTGCTCGAGCGCGTCGCGCAGCGAATCGCCGAGCAGCGTGCGCGCGACGAACACCGCGCTCGTCAAATCGCCCACGCCCACCGGCTGCCGAGCAAACGGATACAGCGGCCGCTGCGCGAACCACGCCTCCGTCGCGCTGACCACCAGCATGTTGAACGTATCCGCGCGGCTGTTCCGGTCGATCAGATGCTTCACCAGAATAAAACGCGGCCCGCGCCCGATCACCTCGCGGCACGCGTCGACGGCGTCTTCCACCGTTTCGATCGTCCGGCCGGAAAGTTTCTCCAGTTCGATGTGGTTGGGCATCATCGCGTCGGCGACGTCCGGCATTGTCGTGACGAGGAAGTCCTGAATGGCCGGCTCGACGGTGCAACCGCCCGTCGCGCCCATGACCGGGTCGCAGAAGAAGATCGCGCGCGGATTCACCGATTTCACCGTCCGCACGATTTCGACCACCGCGCGCCCTTGCTCGGTCGAGCCGAGAAAGCCCGAGAGCACTGCGTTACAGCGCGCGAGCATGCCGATCGCGCCGATTCCGTCGATCACGTTCTGCAATTCGTCGGCATCGAAGACGCTGCCGGTCCAGCGGCCGTATTGCGTGTGATTCGAGAACTGGACGGTATTGAGCGGCCAGACGTTGACGCCGAGCCGACGCATCGGGAACACCGCCGCGCTATTGCCGGCGTGCCCGAAAACCACATGCGACTGAATACTGAGGACGTTGTTCATGATCTCTTCCGGGATGCGGACGGCGCCCTTTGAAACGGGATGCTCGGTTCGTCGAAACAACACGCGCGCCGCAAACGATAAACGAGAGCGGCGAATTGCATGTTTAGCTAAAGAACACCGGAGCACTAAGGCCCGAAAGGGACCGCCCGGCGCGTGAGTCCTATTGTGCCGCGCCTTGGCGCGCTGCGGCATTGCCGCTCGGTTATTAATTGCAAACTCGTGCAAAGGCGCGACGTTTTGTCGTCCAGTGTGCCCGCGTGGTGCGCAAATGGTAGCGCCGATGCAACAAACGGCATGGCGATTGCTCTATTTCGTCGCTAAACAGGGGCTTATTTCTCCGACGCGAACGATTATTCGCCACTCGAAAAAAACGAGTAATGCCGGCACACTATTTCGCTTGTGAGCCCGATAATGCTTTTCACGCGCAAAGCCGCGCATTCACTTTCATACTACCTATGCGCTAAAGAAATACAGCAAACAGATCCACGAAGAAAGCGGGGCGATCAGAAGACGGACAGACATCAATAACCGCAAGTCAAATCAGGAGGCTGGAATGGAGACGCTGGCAAAGAATCGCACCGATTTGCAGAAGTCCACGCTCGCAATCGTTCTTGCGGGCGGGCGTGGTACACGGCTCGGACCGCTGACCGACAAGCGGGTCAAACCTGCCGTTCACTTCGGCGGGAAATACCGGATCATCGATTTCGCGCTGTCCAACTGCCTGAACTCCGGCATCCGGCGCATCGCCGTCGTTACGCAGTACAAGGCGCATTCGCTCCTGCGCCATCTGCAGCGCGGCTGGGGGTTTCTGCGCGGCGAGTTCAACGAGTTCATCGATATCTGGCCGGCGCAGCAGCGCGTCGATTCGAGCTGGTATCGCGGCACCGCCGACGCCGTGTTCCAGAACCTCGACATCATCCGGTCGATCGCGCCGGAGTTCATCGTCGTGCTGGCGGGCGACCACATCTACAAGATGGACTACACGCGCATGGTGCTGGATCACGTCGAAAGCGGCGCGGACTGCACGGTCGGTTGTATCGAAGTGCCGCGCATGGAGGCGGTCGCGTTCGGCGTGATGCACGTCGATGAGGACCGCCGCGTCACGGCCTTCCTCGAAAAGCCCGCCGATCCGCCCGCAATGCCCGGCAAGCCGGACATCGCGCTCGCGAGCATGGGCATCTACGTGTTCAACGCAAAGTACTTGTTCCAGTTGCTGGAGGAGAACATCGCGGCATCGAACACGGATCACGACTTCGGCAAGGACATCATCCCGCGCGTCGTGACGACCGGCCGCGCGATCGCGCATCCGTTCGGCATGTCGTGCGTGACCTCCGACAGCGACCCGAACGCACCGGCCTACTGGCGCGACGTCGGCACGGTCGACGCGTACTGGGCCGCGAACCTCGACCTCGCTTCGACGATCCCGGAACTCGATCTCTACGACCGCAAATGGCCGATCTGGACCAACCAGGAGCAGCTTCCGCCTGCGAAGTTCGTGCGCGACCTGAAAGGCGAGCAGGGCGAGATCACGAACCTGCTCGTTTGCGGCGGATGCGTGATTTCGGGTTCGCACGTGTCGAAGTCGGTGTTGTCGTCGGCGGTGCGGGTGCATTCGTTCTGTCACATCGACGAGGCAGTATTGTTGCCGCAAGTGACCGTCGGACCGAACTGCCGCCTGACGCGCGTCGTGATCGACCGTGGTTGCACCGTGCCGGAAGGGCTCGTGATCGGCGAGGATGCCGAGGAAGACGCCCGGCGCTTCTTCCGCACCGAGACGGGCATCACGCTCGTCACGCAGGAGGCGCTGCGACGGCTCACATAACGGCGCGGTGAGCTGCTGCGCCGCGCCCCCGAAAAAAGCAATCGACTGGAGAGCCGATGACCGTTTGCGTGCTGCATGTCGCAGCTGAGATGTATCCGCTGTTGAAAACCGGCGGACTCGCCGATGTCGTGGGCGCGCTGCCGCCCGCGCAATCGCAACTGGGCTCCGATTCGCGCGTGATCCTGCCGGGTTTTCCGGCAGTGCTCGCGGGTATGACCGGCATCGAGCCGGTCGCCGTGCTCGGCCACGCGTTCGGCGCGGGCGAAGTCCGGCTCGAGCGCGGTCTTCTGGAGCCGCACGGCGTCGTGGTGTACGTCGTGCGGGCCGATTCGTTCTACGACCGTCCGGGCAACCCGTACCTGGACGCGTCGCATCATCCGTACGGCGACAACGACCGCCGCTTCGCGCTGCTCGCGTGGGCAGCGGCGCGCGTCGCGACGGGCGCCGATCCCGACTGGCATCCCCACATCCTCCACGCGCACGACTGGCACGCGGGCTTGGCGCCGGCCTATCTGCGCGCGTTCGAGCGTTCCAGCGGCGCGCCGCGCATCCCGTCGGTGATGACGGTGCACAACCTGGCGTATCAGGGCGTCTTCCCGGCCGAGCACTTCGGCGTGCTGCAACTCCCGGCGGACTTTTACGCGGTCGATGGCGTCGAGTTCTACGGCCATGTGTCGTTCCTGAAGGCGGGGCTCTATTTCGCTGAGCGCATCACGACGGTGAGCCCCACCTACGCGCGCGAGATCCAGACGCAGCAACACGGAGCGGGCCTTCACGGCTTGCTACAGACGCGTTCGCACGACATCAGCGGCATTTTGAACGGCGTCGATTATTCGATCTGGAATCCGTCGACGGATACGACGATCGACACCCGCTACACGCCCGCCAAGCCCACCGGCAAGCTGAAATGCAAGGCGGCGTTGCAGGAGCGTCTGGGGCTCGAACGCAACGACGACGCGCTGCTTTTCGGCGTCGTGAGCCGTCTGACGGAGCAAAAGGGGCTGGATCTGCTGCTGTCGGCGATTCCGGACATCGTTCAGCGTGGCGGACAGCTCGCCGTGCTCGGCACCGGCGACCCGGCGCTCGAAAACGGTATGAAGAACGCGGCGGCGGCGCATCCGGGTGCGGTGGCGGTGGAACTAGGCTTCGACGAGACGCTGTCGCATTCGATCATCGCGGGCAGCGACATCGTGATGGTGCCGTCGCGCTTCGAGCCGTGCGGGCTCACGCAGTTGTACGCGCTCGCTTACGGGTCGCTGCCGCTCGTGCATCGGGTGGGCGGTCTCGCGGACACGGTCGTGGATTCGTCGCTGGAAAATCTCGCCGACGATCTCGCGACCGGTTTCGTCTTCGATTCGTTCGAGCGGCCGGGCATCGTCGCGGCGATCCGGCGGGCGTTCGCGCTCAAAGCACGCCGCACCGAGTGGAAAACGGTGATGCGGCGCGCGATGACGAAGAACTTCGGCTGGGAAGCGGCGGCGCAGGATTATGCGGAGGTTTATCGGGGGCTAAGGCCGTCGGATCAGCCTTGAGCGAAGCCGAAGCGCCATGAAAGGCGCCGCGTCGCGGTCAGCAGGCGCTGCGCGAGCGCGCCGGCAGGATCGCTGTCGAAGCCGCCCGACGAGCCGATCACCGCGATCACCAGACACACGCTCCCCGTGTGATCGAAGACCGGCGACGCCAGCGTGTGGATGCCGGGGACGGGCGCGCCGAGCGCGGTGTCGAAGCCTTCATGCTTTATCGAAGCGAGGCGCGCTTCAAAAGCGTCGTCTGGCGGACTGGCCCGGCCCGCGAGCCGGATGCCGTCCTGCTGCAACAGCGGCGCGAGCACGTCGCGCGCGAGATGCGCCGCGAACACCCGCCCGATCGCCGTATTCACGAGCGACATCACCGTGCCGATCCGCAAGCTCACGTGCTGCGGCCGCGCCGATTCCTCCAATCGCACGACGGTCGGCCCGAGCGGCCCGAGCGCCGCCGCCGCGACGCTCATGCCGGTATCGGCGGCGAGGGCGGCGATTTCCGGCTCGGCATCGCGGATCGGCGAAAGGCGCTGGAGCGCGATCAAACCAAGTTCCAGGCTCAGCGGCCCGGCTTCGAAGAGGCCGGCGTCGTCGCGGGTCAGGAGGCCGATCTTGACCAGACTCACCAGATGCGGAAACGCCTTCGCGGCGGGCATCCCGGCGGCCGCCGCGAGATCGCGCAGGGCAAGCGGTCGCCCCGCGCCGACGAGCGCGAGCAACAGGTCGCCGGTGTTGTCGAGCGCGCTGATGCCGCGCTGGGCTTTGGTGTCGTCGGTGGGAGGCGTCATAGGAGTGCGGCGATGTCGCGCGCCGTCGCGAGGAGCGCCCGCGCGACCGGGCCGTCCCACGCGACATCGATCGAACCCGACGGGCCGATCACGGTCAGTGCCAGTTGCATGCGCTGCGACGCATCGACGACCGGCACGCTCAGGCTGCTGATGCCGGGGCTCGGCGCATCGACGCTGCGCTCGATACCGCGCGCGCGGATTTCCTCGATGCGTTCGTCGGGAAGCACCGCGTCTTGCTGATTAGCCAGCATCGCGGCGATCTGTGCCGGATCGTGGAACGCGCGGAAGACGCGCCCGGTGGCCGTCGCCGAGAGCGACATCACCGTGCCGACGTGCAGATTCACATGCAGCGGATACCCGCCGCGCTCGAAACGCACGATGGTCGGCCCCTGCGGCCCGCCGACGCACACCGCCACGCTGAACCCGGTCGATTCCGCGAGCGCCGCGACGTGCGGCACGGCCACGCGATATGCGCTCTGTTGTTCGAGTTGCAGCAAACCGAGCCGCAGCGACAGCGGACCCGGCTCGTAATTGCCGGTGAGCGCGTCGCGCTTGACGAGCCCGAGCCGCGTCAGGCTGACGAGATAGGTATGCGCCTGCGCCGTCGGCAATTGCGCGGCATCGGCGAGGGCGCTCAAGGCGAGCGGCGAGCGATGACGCGCGAGCGCATCAAGCAGCCGCCCGCCGACCTCGACGCTCTGAATGCCGCGCTGTTTCTTTTCCGGCGCGTCGTTTGTGGATGGTTCGGCCAAGCAAATCCCGGTTGGCAAGATTTCGAGAAAGGAAGATGGTAGCTGAGACGCGCCTCAAAACCGAAACCGAACCCGCGACCCGGCGTTTACCCGTAATTTGCATATAGCAAACACACTTGCTGTTGACAAATATTCGGGGGACGCCGATCATCGCCCCATCCCCTCACAGAACACTTCAGCGAGACGAATATGGCAAAGGCATTTGCATCCCAGGCCGACCTGGAAGTAAAGAAGATCACGTTCACGCAGCTCTCGGAGAACGCCTACGCGTACACGGCGGAAGGCGATCCGAACTCGGGCGTGATCATCGGCGACGATGGCGTGCTGATCGTCGATACGACGGCCACGCCGGCAATGGCGCAGGACCTGATCGAGAAAATCCGCAGCGTCACCGACAAGCCCATCAAGTACGTCGTCCTCTCGCACTACCACGCGGTGCGCGTGCTGGGCGCGTCGGCGTATTTCGCGGAAGGCGCGCAACAGGTGATCGCGAGCCGCGGCACTTACGAGATGATCGTCGAGCGTGGCGAGCAGGACATGAAATCCGAGATCGAGCGCTTTCCGCGACTTTTCGCGGGCGTCGAAACGGTGCCGGGCCTGACCTGGCCGACGCTCGTCTTCGAGAAGGAAATCACGCTGTGGCTCGGCAAGCTCGAAGTGAAGATCGCGCATCTTGGCTCGGGCCACACGAAGGGCGATACGGTTGTTTGGCTGCCGTCGCAGAAAGTGCTGTTTTCGGGTGACCTGGTCGAATACGATGCCGCCTGTTATTGCGGCGACGCGCAACTCGAACAATGGCCGACGACGCTCGAAGCCCTGCGCGCGCTGAACGCCGAAAAGCTCGTGCCCGGACGCGGCCCCGCGCTGCTGTCGCCGGCGGACGTGATTAAGGGCATCGACTACACGAAGGACTTCGTGACGACGCTCCTGCAGGCGGGCCGCGAAGCCGTCGAGGAGAAGCTCGACCTGAAGGGCGCGATGGCGCATACCCGTAAATCGATGGACCCGAAGTTCGGCCATGTGTTCATCTACGAGCACTGCCTGCCGTTCGACGTCTCGCGCGCCTTCGACGAAGCGAGCGGCATCACCCATCCGCGCATCTGGACGGCGCAGCGCGACAAGGACATGTGGGCCGCGCTGCAGGAATGAGCGCGCTTTAACGTGATCACCGCGAACGGCGCCCGCCGTTCGCGTCCCTCTTCAATTCAATCCACGGCGCATCAGACGCCGGCCATCCTGTTCCTGGAGTGAGACATGTCGAAGCCGATCAGTACGGCGACGGTCCCCGTGACCGCCGTCGCGGATGAGGACGACCTGCTGTTGCGCAAGGTCGCTTGGCGGATCATCCCGTTCCTGTTTCTTTGCTACGTGGTGTCGTTTCTCGACCGCATCAATATCGGCTTCGCGCAGTTGCAGATGAAGCACGATCTCGGTTTCAGCGACGCGATGTACGGCCTCGGCGCCGCCGTGTTCTATATCGGCTACGTGATGTTCGAGGTGCCGAGCAACCTGCTGCTCGCAAAGTACGGCGCGCGCCGCACCTTCACGCGGATCATGCTGCTGTGGGGACTTGCCTCGGTCGGGATGATGTTCGTTTCGACGCCCGGCCACTTCTATTTGTTGCGCTTCATGCTTGGCGTGTTCGAGGCGGGTTTTTTCCCCGGCATCGTGCTGTATCTGACCTACTGGTTCCCTGCGAGCCGGCGTGCGGCGGTGCTGTCGGTGTTCTTCGCGGGCGTCGCGGTGGCGGGTGTGTTCGGCGGGCTCGTGTCCGGCTGGATCATGCGCGACATGGGCGGCGTGCTCGGCCTCTTCGGCTGGCAGTGGATGTTCGCTATCGAAGGCGCGCCGGCCGTGCTGCTCGCTTTCGTGGCGCTCTTCTATCTCGTCGATTCGCCGCGCCACGCGAAGTGGCTCACGCCCTTCGAGCGAGATCGGCTCGAAACGCTGTGCGCGGAAAGCCACGCCGCGCCAAACGCTCACGATTCGCACAGTCTGCTGGACGCGCTGCGCAATCCGCGCGTCTATCTCTTCGCCTTCATCTACTTTTCGCTGACGTGCGCTTCGCTGACGCTGAGCTTCTGGATGCCGCTGATGATCCGCGATTTCGGCATCAAGGACGTCGTGTCGGTGAGCCTGTATTCGGTCGTGCCGAATGCGATCGGCGCGGTCGGGTTGATTCTGATCGCGCGCCATTCGGACCGCGTGAATGAGCGCCGCAAGCACTTCGCGTTCTGCACGATCGGCGGCGGCCTCGCGCTCTCGGCGCTCACGCTGCACCTGCCGAGCTTCCCGGCGATGCTCGCGATCCTCTCGGTCGCCTGCGTGCTGATTTTCGCCGCGCTGCCGATCTTCTGGTCGGTGCCGCCGAGCTATCTGACGGGCAAGACTGCGGCGGCCGGCATCGCATTCATCAGCAGCATCGGGATCACGAGCGGGATCGTGAGTCCGTGGGTCATCGGCCAGATTCGCACGACGACCGGCAGTATGGATCTCGCTGTTTACCTGCTGGCCGGATTGCTGCTGTTGAGCGGACTTGCGCTGATGCTTGGTGTCGCGAAAGAGCCTTCCAAGCGCGGTTTCTAGCGTGCGCCCGCGCCCGCCATCGCGCGGAACGTGTCTGGCGTCGCGAAGGCCAAGTATTGCGCCTGCATCTCGGGCGTCAGGCATTCGATCAGCGTGACGTTATCGATCCACAGTTCGATCACATCGAAGAAGTGATTGCCGCGCGTGCAGCGCACGGCGCGCCAGCCTTCGCGCGCGCCGATCGCGATCACGTCTTCCGCCGGCAGCTTTGTCGCGATGGCGAGGTGAAATGCGCTGTAGCCGGCCGGAGGCGCGTCGCCGGGAATGAAGTCGGCGTCGCCCGGACGCAGGACGCGGTCTGCCGGATACACCTCCAGCACGGTGCCGCGCTCGTCGCCCGCGACCGCCATCCACGAACCGGGGAACGCGGCAAAGGGCGCGGCGAACCCGTCCCACAATTCGGCGATCACGCCGGCGACGCGCTCGGGTTGTTTCGCGGGTATCGATGCATGGAAGATCATCGCGATGCTCCGGGGTTTTCGTGTTCCCAACATAGCACCACCGCGCACAAAGGGCTCACGCTTCGCTCGCGAACCGGCGGATGTCGGCGTTCAGGCGCTCCGTGTGGCTCAGAAAGACCCCGTGCGGCGCGCCTTCATACACGACGAGCCGCGCGTTCGGCACGAGCGCGGCCGTTCGACGGGACGTCAGCTCGAGCGGATTCGATACGTCGTCGTCGCCTTGCACGACGAGCGTCGGCAAATCGAGCGCCTCGAGTTCCGCGCGGAAATCGCCGCCGTTGATCGTCTCGTAGCACTCGTGCAGCGCAAGCGGTGACGTGCGCAACGCCATCTCGCAAATCCATTCGATCATCGCCTCCGATACGTCCGGCCCCGCAAACGGCCGCGCATTTTCGGCGAGCCAGCGCGGATAGTCGGTGGCGAGATCGCGCTGGAAGGCGTCGACGTGGGCGCGCTCGATGCCGTCGGGATTGTCAGGCGTCTTCGCGAGCATCGGCAGCGTGGCGGCGATCAGCACGAGCCGCGCGACGCGCGCCGTGCCGTGGCGGGTGACGTGGCGCACGGCTTCGGCGCCGCCCATCGAATAACCGACGAGCGTGACGTCGCGCAGGTCGAGGGATTCGATGACGGCGGCGATGTCGTCGGCGAGGGTGTCGTAGTCGTAGCCGCGGCCCGGGTCGCTCGATCGTCCGTGGCCGCGGCGGTCGAATGCGACGCAGCGAAAGCCCGCGCGCGTGAGCGGCAGCATCTGGTAGCCCACATGTCGCTCGGGAGCGAGTAGCTGCCGACGAAGACGATCGGCCGGCCTGTGCCCCAGTCGCGATAGAAGAGTTCGACGCCGTCGGGGGTCGTGACGAAGTTGGGGCGGGTGATTGCGTTGGCGAGCATGTCGTTCTCCTCGATCGAAGCGGTTGAAAGTCGCACGGCGTTGGGCCGTTCGATGACTTCATCGTCGCAATTCGAGGGAGGGAGAACAATTACGCGGGAGGTAATGCGCGCGCAAATGCCGACAATCCAAAATTGACACGCTAGACTGACCCGGCATCGACAAACCATCGCCGATGCGGCCAAACCGACCTTACAACGTGGACTGTCAGATGAAAGCTTTCGCTAAAAAAAGTATTGCCGTTTTGCTTCTCGCTACCTTCGCCGTTTCGACTGCGGCGCTTGCCAAGTCGACGCATCATCACCACAAGTCTCCCCACGCCAAGCACGTGAAGCACGAAGCGCATTGATGCGTTAGCGCTTCAGTCGCCGCTCGCGCTGGACAAAACGAGCGGCGCCCCAAAAAAACTCACTCGTCCTCGCTCGAATAGAGCTTGCAGCGCGCGCCGCCATCGATGGAACCGCGCATGTCGATCTGCACACGGCGTGCATTCGCGCCGCACGGTCCGCTGTCGTAACTCGTGCGCATCGCGGACGGCGCCATGCTTGCGACGCGTATTTCCTGATCCGCTGCCGATTCGTGAAGCAGGGCCTGACTCGCGGCACTCCCCGATGTCGCCGATTCGCCCGATACGGAAGTCGACGCCATGACGATCACACCACCGCAAAGAATGACTTTCCACATGACTCGCCTCGCGTAGAAGAGAAGGGCCGGGGCACACGTTTTGCTGCGTCGCAACACAAAATTGCCCCGTTCATAATTGCCTGTCAAGTTCGCGAAAAATTCGTCGCGGGCAGCGCGGTGCGCTCGCATGAAGCGAACGACCGCACGATTTCGAGGCCGATGCATGCGCTATCTGGACGACTTCCGCACCTGGTCGGCGACCGTGACGGGCCGCCACGCGCGGACGTGGTCCGCATTCCTCGACGCGCTCGCGCGGCGCCGCCCGGCGTGGATGTTGTCGCTGGCGTTTGCCGAGGCGAACCTGTCGGAAGGGCTGCGCGCGGCGTGCGCATCGACGGCGATGCTCCTGCTCGGTCAGTTGCTGCACGAGCCGGACTTTTCATACGCGGCGATCGGTGCCTTCTGGACCTGCCTCGCCGATGCCGCCGGTACCAACCGCATGCGCTTCGCATCGATGACGGCGTTCGCATTCCTCTCGACGCTCTGCGGCGGGTTGACCGCGTGGGCGTCCGGACTCGGCGCGGCGCCAGCGACCGCGGCAGTGCTGGTGTTTTCGATGCTCGGCGCAGGGGCGCGCATCTTCGGCGCGGCAGCATCGCAAGTGGCGATTCTCGGCGCGACGGCGTGCGTCGTGATGGTCGACCGGCCGATGCACGGCGGCGTGGAAGATGCGCGCTTCCTGCTGCTCTACTTCCTCGGCTGCGCGTTCGCGACGCTGCTCAGTTTCACCGTCTGGCGTATTCATCCGTTCGGCCCGCCCCGCGCGGCGCTGCGCGCGGCGTACCTGCGTCTCGCCGACATGGCGCGCGACTGCGCCCGCCTGCTCGAAAGCGATGACGCCGACGCAGCGCAATGGGCCGCGCATGCGTCGACGTTCCGGGGCCAGGCGCGCGGCGCGGTGGAAACGGCACGCGCGGCGCTCGGCAAAATGCCGTCAGCGCGCACGGACCGGCGCCTCACCTACGGCGATCTGCTGATTGCGCTCGCCAACAGCGAGCAGATCTTCGCGTACCTGATCGCCGTGACCGACACCTGCGAGCGCGGCCGCGACACGCTGCCGAATCCCCGTCGCGCGGCGCGCGCGTTGAACGGCATCGCGGCGACGCTGCAGCGCCTGGCCGAGATCGTGACCGGCGAGACCGGAGCGCCGTCGACGGAACCGCACGAGCGCCTGCACGCGCTCGGTAAGCGGCTCGACGCGGCGATCGGCGAGCGGACGTCGCTTGAATTCTGCACGGAGCCGGCCGAGGTCGAAGCGGCCGCGCCGCTCAAGGACTGGCGCGCCGCGTTGCTGAGTGTCCTGCGGCGCGCGGGCGAAACGGTGAAGGCGAATGCGTCGATCGAATCGATCGGGATGCGGCACGCGGCGCGCGTCGGTGTGGCGACGACGCTCGCGTTCCTCATCGTCCGCACGCTTCAGGTGCCGTTCGGCTACTGGGCGACGATGGCGACGCTTTTGATTCTCCAGCCGTCGCTCGCGACGAGCTGGACACGCAGCGTCGAACGCGCGGCGGGCAGCGTCGCTGGCGCGCTGTTCGCGGCCGGCCTCGGGCTGTTCGTGCATACGCCGCTCGCGATCTCGCTCTTCGTCTTCCCGCTCGTCTGCGCGACGATGGCGTTGCGCACCGTCAGCTATGCGCTATTCGTGTTCTTCATCACGCCGAGCTTCGTGCTCGTCGCGGACTTCGCGGCGAGCGTCGGCGCGGGCGAATTCGTGCACGCCGCGACGCGGCTCGGCAACAACGTGCTCGGCTGCGTGATCGCGCTCGCGGCGACGTTCCTCCTATGGCCGAGCCGCGAGCCCGCCAGCTTCGACGACAAGCTCGCCCGCGCGATCAGCGCGAATCTCGCTTACCTTGCAGCGGCACTCGCGCGGGCCCGCATCGCCGACGCCGAAATCGAACACGCACGGCGCGGGGCGGGGCTTGCGAGCAACAACGCGGAGGAGACGCTGGCGCGACTGCGGCTCGAACGGCTCAACACGTCTGCGACGGAGGAATTTGGCTCGACCGCGCTCGCGCTGTTGCGGCGCATCGCGGGGACGGCGACGCGCGCACGGCTCACCGTCGGCGTCGCGACGACCGACGAGCGTCTGGTCGCGTGGGTGCGCGCGGTCGCGCACGCGCTCGATGCAAGGCTCACCGCCAACGAACGCGCCGAAGCACTGCGCACGTTCCCGACGACACGCCTCACGCGTTTGGAAACCGACGCGGTGAATCAGGTGATCGTGTTATCGAACCTGCTGGAGCAGGCTAAGCATCATCCGCCTTCAGGACTTCAATCACGAAGTCGATGAACGCCCGCACTTTCGCCGCAGGCAAGTGGCGCGACGGATAAAGCGCATAGAGCGCGAACGACTCGCCCGTAAAGTCGCCGAGCAGTTCGACAAGGCGGCCTTTATCGATCAGTTCCTGCACGCCGCTCGCCTTGATGCGCGCAATGCCCGCGCCCGCGAGACACGCGCCGAGCAACGTGCCCGCATCGTTCACGAGGAGGCGCCCCGACGTCTTCGCCGGAATGACCTTGCGCCCCGACTTGTACGCCCATTCGAGCGGCTGCCCCGTCACCGTGCTGCGCATCTGGATGCACGCGTGATCGGCGAGATCGGGGGGCGTTTCGGGCTGTCCGTGCTTGCGGATATATGCGGGCGACGCGACCGTCACGGTGCGCGTATCGAGCAATTTTCGCGCGACGAGCGACGAGGCGGGCGGCTGTCCGAAGCGCACGGCAATGTCGAAACCCTCTGCGATCAGGTCGCCCAGTTGTTCACGCGACGCGAGTTCGAGCGAAATCTCCGGATAGCGGTCGAGGAACTTCGCGATGTGCGGAGCGAGCATCCGTCGCGAGAAGAACGGATCGACGTTCACGCGCAAGCGCCCGCGCACCGCTTCCGACGATCCCGCGGTGAGTGTCATCGCATCGCCGATGCCAGCAATCAAAGGGGCGATGTCTTCGTAGAGACGGCGGCCTTCGTCGGTGAGGGCGACCGAGCGCGTCGTGCGGTCGAAGAGACGCACGCCTATGCGAGACTCCAGCCGGCCGAGCGCGCGGCTCACGCCGGAAGGTGTCAGGCCCAGCGTCTCGGCGGCGCGCGCGAAGCTGCCGCTTTCCACGATCGCCGCGAGAACGCTGACGTTCGCGAGCATCCGTCCATCGAAATTCATGTTCATCACTCGTGATTCGAAGTCACTAATTATGTGACACGCAGTCGATTCCATCAACGGTCGCCGGCGCCTATCATGCACTCAGTCATCGAAAAGGAGTGAATCATGCATGCAATCACAGGCATCACCGGACAGGTCGGCGGGGCGCTCGCAGATGCGTTGTTGGCAGCGCAGCAGGACGTGCGCGCCGTCGTGCGCGACTCGGGCAAGGGACGTGCGTGGACCGAACGCGGCTGCGAACTCGCACTCGCCGATGTGACCGACGCGGCGGCGCTGACGAAAGCGGTCGAAGGCGCCGATGGCGTCTTCATTCTGCCGCCGCCCGAGTTCGATCCGGCGCCCGGTTTTCCGGAAGCGCGCGCCGTCATCGACTCCGTGATGACCGCGCTCGAAGCGGCTCGTCCGGGCAGGGTCGTGTGTCTTTCGACGATCGGCGCGCAGGCCACGCAATCGAACCTGCTGACACAACGCACGCTGATGGAACGCGCCTTCGCCGGTCTGCCGATGCCAGTCACGTTCCTGCGTCCTGCGTGGTTCATGGAGAACGCCGCGTGGGACGTGGCGTCCGCGCGCGATACGGGCGTGATCGCGAGTTTTCTGCAACCGCTCGACAAACCCGTGCCTATGGTCGCGACGGCGGACATAGGGCGCGTCGCCGCGCGGTTGTTGATGGATGATTGGAGCGGCCATCGCATCGTTGAACTGGAAGGACCGCAGCGCGTGACGCCCAACGACCTTGCCGCGACGTTCGCGCGCATCCTCGGTCGTCCGGTGAGTGCGGAAGCCGTCGAGCGCGAAACATGGGGCGCGCTATTTCGTTCGCAAGGCACCAAAGATCCGATGCCGCGCATCCAGATGCTCGACGGCTTCAACGAAGGCTGGATCGCGTTCGAACACGACGCGGCCGATATCGTGAAGGGCGACATCGGCCTCGAGTCCGTGTTGCGTGGTCTTGTCCAACGCGCACAATGATCACGAACTCATATGCAGCGTCCCGTTGACGCCCGCCGGGAAGAACCCGCCCTTGGTGGCCGCCGCGCTCGTGAGATACACGATGTTGAGCACGTCGCCGGGGCTGCGGCTGAACGCGAGGCCGTTCTGATCGAGCGGGACGATGTTGGCGATGTCGGGCGTCGCGCCGACGATGCCCTGGTCGTCGTCGACGGTGTTGTCGAGACTGTCGCGTGCGTCCGAAATCGCTCCGGCGGCTGTGCGCAGGCTCGGCGTCTGCAGGCCTTTCGCATAGAGCGTCGTGCGCACGATGCCCGCGTGATACGCCTCGGCCGCAAGGATGCCGGCCGCCGCTTCGAGATACGTCTTGTTCGTGATCAGCGGCGACGCGCCCTTGTACGCGGTCACGCCGACATCCTCGAAGATGAACGCGCCGAGCAGGAAGTTGTTGTCGTTCAGGTACGGATTGAACGCGACGCCCGCGCCGACCAGTCCCGCCGCGCGCGCCGCCGTCGAGAACGCGCCGTTCGGATCGGTGCCGCCGATATCGATCGCCGGTTGCGCCACCGCCGAGCCGCCCAACGCCGTGCGCAGGAAGGCGACGTGCTCCATCTCGTCGCGTGCGATCTCCTTCGCGTATTGCGCGACGAGCGGGTCCTGGAACGGCACCTGCGATCCGCCGATCACGGCGCCCTGCGTGCCTTGTCCGCCGAGCATGCCGGCGGGCAATCCGGCGCCCGTCACCGCGTACGCATAGAACTGCGCTTCCAGATATTCGAGGTTGAGCGCGAAGTTGAGGATCTCTTCGTCGGTTGGCGTGGTCGTGCTCGCCATCACGTTGCTGCCCGAGCCGCCGCCGCATGCGCTGATCAGCGTGCCGCCGATCAGACCGAGCCCCAGACCGCCAGCATTGCGAAAGAACTGGCGGCGTTGCGCGCGCCGCTCACCGCGGCGGTCCATCACACCCATTAGCACCGATGCATCGTTCATGGTCATCTCCTTCATGGATTCGCTGGTTGTCGGCATGCCTGCGAAGCAGCGCGCTCTGGGGACAAGAGACGGCCTTGCGCGATAGGACGATGTGGACTCGCGGGCGCGAAGCGGCATCGGTCGCGAACTTGCGCGAGCTTGTGTGCCGTCTTCAGATGCAATTACGAGCGCGCGATCCGGACGGATGCACGGCGATGGAGAAATAGTTTGACGGGGGAAAGATGTGCCGACGCGAGCGGGGGCGTCGGCAAGCGTTACGGTGCTTCAGCGTTTCGCCCAAAATTCGCGCTGCACGCGCAGCACTTCCTCTTCGACCTCGGCCACCGGCCCGATCAGATCAACGGTCTTCTGGCAGTGATCGAAGACATAGCGCGACGCGACGCTCATCGTCGGGTTCTCGGCGTGGTCGCCGGTGGCTTCGAGCAGGCGCGCTTCGGTCATGCCGAACACAACGCGGCCGATGTTCGCCCAGTACGCCGTCCCCGCGCACATGCAGCACGGCTCGACCGTCGTGTAGAGCGTGCAACTCCACAAATACTCTGGCGTGAAGTTGAGCGCCGCAACGCGCGCCAGTACCGACTCGGCGTGATTCACCGTATCGACGTTGCCTTGCTCCATCAGCACGCTCTCCTGATCCGGTCCGACGAGGATCGCGCCGAACGGATGATGGCCCATCAGCGTCGCGCGTTCGGCGACGGCGCTCGCGTGCCGCAGATGCCGCACGATCTGCTCGCGCGTGGGCGCGAGGCCTTGCGCGGGCCAGGTGTCGTTTGCGATGGAACGCGTGTCGATGCTCATAAGGTTCGCTCTCTGCCGGGCCGATGAAGGAGAGTCAGTCTACCTTCTTCGCAAACACGACTTCGCCCGTTTCGAGCAGCGACTTGAGGTTCGAGAGAATGCGCGGCCATCCGCCCGACACGGCGTGTATGAGCTTCGAATCGGCGCGGTCGATCGAATGGGTGATGGTCAGCTTCGTTGCGCCATCGACGGATTCGATCTCGTACACGCAGCGTGAGAAACCTTCGGCCGCCAGTTCCGGCTTGAACTCGTTGCGCCATTTCAGCACGAGGCGGCGCGGCGGATCGCTCTCCAGGACTTCGCCCGCATCCGCGACGCGGCCGTCCTCGAAAACCATGCGCCACGACGAGCCGGACTTCCAGTCGCTCTCCTGATGCATCCCGAACCAGTATTGCTTCACGAATTCGGGGCTCGTCAGCGCCGTCCATACCTTCTCGGGCGTGGTGCGGATGAACGTGACATAGACGAATGTGGAAGTGGGCGCGTCAGTCATGATCTTCTCCTTCGAGGGTCTTCTTGAGGTCGGACAGGGCGCTGAGTCTCGGCCGCTCGAACTTGCCGATCCAGCGCTCGGCGATCTCGTTGATCGGAACGGGATTGATGAAATGCAGCTTCTCGCGGCCGTGTCGCTGGCACGCGACGAGGTTCGCTTCTTCGAGGATCGCGAGATGCTTCGTGACCGCCTGACGCGACATGGCGAGGCCCTGACACAGATCGCCGAGCGTCTGGCCATTCTTCGCGTGCAACCGGTCCAGTAGCAGCCTGCGGCTTGGGTCCGCGAGAGCACGAAACACCGCGTCGTCGTTCATGCAATCATTATGCAACCATTTGGTTGCATGTCAAGGAGAACGTGATGTGTGCCTGATTTCGCGGGCGCTGATAATCTGCGATGTCACGCTCGTCGTCGATAAGGTGGGCCACGCCATGAACAACGCACCGATTCCATTTTCACTGCACGTCGCCGATGACGACATCGCCGATTTGAAGGCGCGCCTCGCCCGAACGCGCTTTCCGGATCAGGCGCCCGGCGACGCCTGGCAGTTCGGCACCGACGTGACGTATCTGCGCGATCTCGTCGACTACTGGCGTGACGGTTTCGACTGGCGCGCGCAGGAAGCCGCGCTCAATGCGTTCCCGCAATTCGAGGTCGGGCTGCACGGCATTCGTCTGCACTACCTTCACATCGAAGGCGACGGCCCCGCGCCGATGCCGCTTCTCCTTCTGCACGGCTGGCCCGGCTCGGTGTTCGAATTCCTCGAGATCATCCCGCGTCTCACCGATCCCGCGCGCTTCGGCGGCGATCCGCGCGATGCGTTCACGGTCGTCGTGCCGTCGTTGCCGGGGTACGGGCTCTCGTTCAGCCCGAACCAGCCGCGCTTCGACGTCCCCGCGATGGCCGATTGCGTCTTCGACCTGATGCGCGACGTGCTCGGCTACGCACGCTTCGGCGTGCAGGGCGGCGACTGGGGCGCGGCCGTCGCGAGCCGGCTCGCGTATGCGCGCGCGGAGGCGATCATCGGCGTGCATGTGAACCTGCTGTCGGCGGTGAGCCGCGATCCCGCCGCCTATCCGAACCCGACCGACGACGAGCGCCGCTACCTCGAAGAACTCGCGCGCTGGACGCAGGAAGAGGGCGGCTATATCGCGATTCAGGGAACGCGGCCGCAGTCGCTCGCGTTCGGTCTCACCGATTCGCCGGCCGGGCTCGCGGCGTGGATCGTCGAGAAATTTCAGGCGTGGTCGGATTGTGGCGGCGAACCCGAGCGCGCGATCAGCCGCGACCGCATGCTTGCCGATATCGCGCTCTACTGGTTCACGGGGTCGATCAACGCGTCGTTCTGGCCGTACTACGGGCGGCTGCACGGCGCGGTCATCCTGCCGCCGGGCGACACGATTTCGGTGCCCGCCGCTCACGCCGCGTTTCCGCGCGAAATGATTCGTCCGCCGCGCTCGGCCGCCGAGCGTGTGTTCACCGATTTGCGCCAATGGACGGTCATGCCGAAGGGCGGGCACTTCGCGGCGCTCGAACAGCCGGAGTTGCTTGCTGATGATGTGCGGACGTTCTTCGGAACGTTGCGTTAGGGTCGGGCCGGTGTTCGGGCGCGCGGGCAGGCCCTGGCGCGCTTTCAACTCGCGTAATTGAAGCCGACCGGCATTCATGGGAGACGCACATGAAGCGAATCGTGGTGATCGGAGCGGGTTTCGCCGGCCTGTGGAGCGCGGTCGGTGCGGCGCGCAAGCTCGACGAACTGCACGTGAGCGCGGACGACGTGGAGGTCGTCGTCGTGAATCCGACGGCATATCACAGCATTCGCGTGCGCAACTACGAGTCGCGGCTGGAAGAGACGCTCGTACCGCTCGCCGACGTGTTCGATCCGATCGGCGTTCGTCTGATCGAGGGCGTGGCCTCGCAAATCGACACGGTGAATCGCCGCGTGTCGGTCGATTCCACCGAGCCGCTCGAACTCGACTACGACCGCCTTGTATTCGCGGCAGGCAGCAAGCTCGTGCATCCCGCGATACCGGGCCTCGCCGACTACTCGTTCGACGTCGATACCTACGCCGGCGCCTGCAAGCTCCAGGCCCATCTGCACGCGTTACCGTCGCGCGCGGCGTCGGCGGGGCGCTATACGGCCGTGGTCGTCGGCGCGGGGCTGACGGGCGTCGAACTCGCCGCCGAGTTGCCAGCGCGGTTCTGCGGCATTGTCCCGGAGGCGGACCGTCAGGCGATCCGCGTGATCCTCGCCGACCGCTCGCCGAAAATCGGCCAGGCGATGGGCGGCGCCCAGCCCGTGATCGAACGCGCGATGCGCGAGCTGGGCGTCGAACTGCGGCCGGGCGTATCGCTCAAATCGCTTGATGCCGATGGCGTCGAGTTTAGCAACGGCGAGCGCGTCGAAGCCGCGACCGTAGCGTGGTGCGGCGGCATGCGCGCGAGTCCGCTCGCGGCGCAGTTTCCGGTCGCGGCGGACGGGTTCGGCCGCGTGCCCGTCGATGCATTCCTGCGCGTGGAGGGCGTCGCCGGTGCGTTCGCGGCCGGCGATTGCGCGTGGCTGCCGATCGACGGCGTGAGGCCCTCGGTGATGTCGTGCCAGCACGGCCGGCCGATGGGGCGCTACGCCGGCCACAACGTGGTGTGCGATCTATACGGCCTGCCGATGCTGCCGCTTCAGATCGACTGGTACACGACGATTCTCGACCTCGGTCCGTGGGGTGCCGTCTACACGGAGGGATGGGACCGGCACCTCGTATCGGAAGGCGAGGCGGCGAAGCGCACGAAGCAGACGATCAATTGCGATCGCATCTACCCGCCGCGCACGCGCGTGCGCGAGGACATTCTTCAGGCCGCCGCGCCCATCGTGCAGACGCCGCCGAAGACGATGCGCGCGATCTAGCCATCGGGCGCAGCGGTTGCTGCGGATCCGTGAGACTTCACGGAGCAAAACATGCAATCGACGATGAAACACGCGGCATCCGCGCTGCTGCTGGCCGCGCTTTCGGCCGGAGCGCTCGCGCAAGGCATGAACAGCACCGACAAGGGCGGCGATGGCCGCGCGGCAGGCGTGGGCGGCGGCGCAGGCGCGGCGGGCCAGGCCGGCACCGACCCGGCGACCCTCACGCGCACCGAAGAACAACGCGTCGCGAAACAGAAAGACAAAGCCAAAAAAGGCGCGCCGACCATCAAGCCCGGATCCGGCACCGATACGCGCTACGGCGCCGGAAGCAACTGAGAACCCCACCTGGACGCCCGGCGCAAGTCCGGGAGACGCCTATCTAGGGCGTTGTATTTTTGTAAAAAAATGTTGTAAATGCGAATCAGTTTCATCTATGATTGCGCTCGCCATCTTCGTTTCACCACCGCTTTCAACCACTGTTAATTCACGCGCTACGAGCGATGACGCCCAGCTATCCCAAGGCTGCGCGGCGTACGCCCCTGCCCGACCAAAAAAACATGCAGACTTCTTCCGTCGCCAGCCGTCTGGCGTTTGTGCGCGCCACACGCCGTACTCCGTCGCTTCTCAGTGCCGCGCTCATGGCGAGCGTGGGCATTTCGCTCTCGACGCTCTCGTCCGCTGGCTGGGCGCAAGACGCCGCCGCCGCGACGACCGCCGATTCGACGACGCTGCCCGCCGTGAGCGTCACGGCATCGCGCGAGAGCGCCGTCGTGCCGACCGACACCGTCAACGCCGGCGCACTGGGCGCGCGCAAACAGGTCGATACGCCGTTTTCGACGGTCGTCGTGTCGAGCGAAGAGGGCGAGGACATGTTCGCGACGACCGCGAACGACCTCTTCAAGTACGACCCGGCCGTGTCGAACATCAGCAACAACGCGATCGCCGAGAACGCGATGTTCACCGTGCGCGGCATCCCGATCGATACGCTGAACGGCATCAAGGTCGACGGCCAGAGCTTCCCTTCGTGGGACACGGACCTGTCGCTCGAACCGTTCGAGCAGGTGCAGTTGCTGAAGGGCCTGTCGGGCTTCATGTACGGCTTCGGCGCGCCGGGCGGCATCGTGAACTACGTGCTCAAGCGTCCCACCGACGATCCGTATCGCAGCGTCTCGATCGGCTATCAGTCGGCGGGCGTGTTCAGCGAGAAGATCGACGTGGGCGGGCGCGTCGGCACCGACAAGCGCTTCGGCTATCGCGTGAACCTCGTGAACGAAGAGGGCAACACGGCCGAGGCGAACGGGCATCTGCGTCGTCAGGTGGCATCGGGTGCGTTCGACTTCCGCATCACGCCGGACCTCGTGCTTTCCGCCGATGCGTTCTATCAGAAGCGCAAGACCAACGGCACGCTGTTCGGCCTGCTGTTCGGCTCGGGCCTCGGCATTCCCGATGCGAGCCAGGTCACGCACCAGTTGACGCAGCCGCAGAACTGGTACGAGACCGAGATGGCGTCGTTCGGCGCGGGCCTCGACTATCGCTTGAGCGAGAACTGGCACGCGAGCCTGAAGTATCGTTTCGCGAAGGAGAACCGCTACAACTCGGACAGCCTGCTGTACGTGTTCGACAGCGCGGGCAACTACTCGAACACGCTGTACGCGGCACTCACGCGCTACTTTTACCAGAACGTCGATGCGATGGTGCAGGGCCAGTTCTCGACGGGCAGTATCAAGCACGATGTCGTGTTCGGCGCGGGCTATCAGGCGCAGGTCAGCGAGTACGACAACAGCGAGGGCTGGAACGTCGGGTACCCGCTCGGCGAGAGCAACATCTACGGCAGCACGCTGCTGACGAACGATGCCGTGCATATCGGCGGGAACCTGTATCGCCAGTCGCTCACGACGCAGACCGCCGTCTACGCCAGCGACACCGTGCAGTTCAACTCGCGCTGGTCCGCGCTGGTCGGCTTGCGCTACACGCAGTATCGCCAGCACACATACGATCCGACGGGCGCGGTGGCATCGCAATACGATGCCGATCCGGTCACGCCGACCGTCGCGCTGATGTTCAAGACCGACCCGTATTCGACGGTCTACGCGAGCTATGTGGAGTCGCTCGAACAGGGCGGGTCGGCGTCGAACACGAACGTCAATTTCCCGGCGCAGTTCGGGCCGCTGAAGAGCAAGCAGTATGAAGTGGGCTTCAAGACGGATCGCCAGAAGTGGGGCGCCAATATCGCGCTCTTCCGCGTCGATCAGGGCTACAACTACACGAACTCGCAGAACGTGTACGTGCAGAGCGGCACGAAGCGCTACACCGGTCTCGATGCAAGCGGCTGGGTTCAACTGGCGAGCGACTGGCGTCTGCTCGGCGGCGTGATGTGGCTCAATACGAAGGCGGTCGACGTCGACGATCCGACGATCGAAGGCAACCGTGTCTACGGTGCGCCGCGCTTTACCGCAACGGGCCGAGTGGAGTACAACCCGTCGTATCTGCGTTCGCTGACGGTGGCGCTGGGCGGCAAGTACGTCGGCAACATGGCCGTCGATGCCGCGAATACGCAGTACGTGCCGGGCTATGTGATCTATGACCTGAGCGGTCGCTATGACACGCGCATCGCGGGCAAGGACGTGACGCTGCGCGCGGGTATCAACAACCTGCTGAATCGTCGCTACTGGACGACGGCGTGGGGCTACTACGTGGTGCCGTCGGCGACGCGGACGGCGGTGGCGAGCGCTACGCTGCAGTTCTGAAAATGATGGTGTGGCAAAAGCGTGCGGGCTTGCTCGCACGCTCATTCATCGACACCGCTCCAACGCCTTCACAAACCGCTCATCCCCGAGATAAGCGACATTGAACCGGCACCACTTCGAAGCGCCATCCGCATGCGCGGAGAAGATGGTCCCCGGCGCCAGAATGACGTTGTGCTCCAGCATCTTCCTCGCGAGTTCGATCGAATCGTCGTGCCCGGGTAGCGCAGCCCACAGATAAAGGCTCTGTTCGCTGACCTTGTAGATCTCGGCCCCCAGCTTGCCGAGCGCGGCAACGCCCGCCGCCGTCGCGCGCCTGAGCCGCTCCTGCAACCGGTTCGTATGGCGCAGGAAATGCCCGTCGCTGACGATGGCATCGAGCGTGCGCTCGCAATACTCCGAACTGCTTACGTGAATCAGCATCTTCACATCGGCGAGATCGCTTGCGAGATTCGCATCGCACGCGAGAAATCCCACTCGTAGCGCTGCGGAAACCGACTTCGAAAAGCTCCCGATATAGATCGTGCGCCGCAACTGATCAAGCGCGGAAATCCGCATGGCCGAGCGCGGCTTGAGATCAGCGAGCGCATCGTTCTCGACCACGATCAAGTCGTGCGCCTCCGCCAGTTGCAGGATGCGATGCGCCTTGGCGGCGCTGGTATCGGTGGCGGTGGGATTGTGTCCGACCGATTGCGTGAAGAAGAGCTTCGGCCGATGCGTCTTGAGCTTTTCCTCCAGCGCAGCGATATCCGGCCCGTCGATGCCACGCGGCACGCCGACGATATTCGCCCCGCTCAGCTTCAGCTTGCCGAACAGCGCGTAATACCCCGGATCGTCGACGAGCACGGCATCGCCCGGCCGCACGAAATAGCGGACGACCATGTCCATCGCCTGATTGGCGCCGTGCGTCATCACGATCTGTTGCGGCGCCGCTTCGATCTCGTAGCCCGCGAGCTTCTGCTGCAAATGCTGCCGCAACGGCAGATACCCGAAGCGGCTCCCATAGCGAAACAGCGACGCGACACCCGTGCGCACCACGCGCTGATGAAAGTGGTCGAGCCGCGTCTCCTCGAGCCATTCGACCGGCGGAAATCCTTCGCCCAGATTCAGCACACCGGGCTTGCTCTGCAACTGCTCGCGCATGAGCCAGACAGAATCCATCGCGCGATCGAGCGTGCGCGTGTCCTCGTCGTGCTGTGGAGCCTTGCCCGCGCTCGCCACGAAAAATCCCGCTCCGCGACGCGGCTCGATCAGGCCGTTCGCCGCGAGCGCATCGAATGCGCTGATGACGGTGTTTTTCGAGCAGCCGTTCGCCTCAGCATATTCCCTAATGGAGGGCAGTTTGTCGCCGGCGCGCAGGAGGCCTTCGGCGATCTGTCTGCTCAAATTGTCCGCCAGCACGCCAGACAGGCTCTTCTTCTCGCCGCGCATGACCTCGAATCCTCCCTATTGACGCGTGACTGTTTTGGGTACAGTACGCAGACTGTCTTCCCGAATTGTACCTTTCATATGGGTACAGTCCGCCTATTATTCGCTCAACCGCCGAATGCCCGCAAGTCCGCCGGCACGGCGCCCCATCAGGAGAGGAAGACACATGATCGATTCGAAACTGCCGAACTTCCGGACGATGTCGCCCGCGGAACGCCTCGGGCACATCGCACGCGCCGTCGAACTGGACGACGCCGAGCATGCGTTGCTCGCGAACCCCGGCGCGCTATCGCTCGAGACGGCGAACGGCATGATCGAGAACGTGATCGGCACGTTCGAACTGCCGATGGCCGTCGCCGGCTACTTCCAGATCAACGGCTGCGACGTGCTTGTGCCGATGGCGGTCGAAGAGCCGTCGATCGTCGCCGCGGCGTCGTATATGGCGAAGCTCTCGCGCGAGGCCGGCGGCTTTCGCACGTCGAGCACCGGGCCGCTGATGCGCGCGCAGGTGCAGGTGATCGGCGTGTCGGACCCGTACGGCGCGCGCCTGTCGATCCTCAAGCATCGCGATGAACTGGTCGAACTCGCGAATGCGCGCGACAAGGTGCTGATCGGCCTCGGCGGCGGCTGCCGCGACATCGAAGTGCACGTGTTCCCCGACACGCCGCGCGGCGCGATGGTGGTCGCGCACCTGATCGTCGACGTGCGCGACGCGATGGGTGCGAACACGGTCAACACGATGGCGGAGTCGGTGGCGGGTCGCATCGAGGAAATCACGGGCGGCAAGGTGCGGCTGCGCATCCTGTCGAATCTCGCCGACTTGCGCCTTGCACGCGCCCAGGTCCGCTATTCCGCCGAGACGCTGAAGACGAAAGAGTATTCGGGCGAGGACGTGATTGCCGGTGTCGTCGATGCGTGCCTCTTCGCGGCGATCGATCCGTATCGCGCGGCGACGCACAACAAGGGCATCATGAACGGCATCGATCCCGTGATCGTCGCGACGGGCAACGACTGGCGCGCGGTCGAGGCGGGTGCGCATGCATACGCGAGCCGAAACGGGCGCTACACGTCGCTCACGACGTGGGAAGTGGCGAACAACGGCGACCTCGTCGGCACGATCGAGATGCCGATGCCGGTCGGACTCGTCGGCGGCGCGACCAAGACGCATCCGCTCGCGCGCCTCGCGTTGAAGATCATGGATGTGAAGTCGGCGCAGGCGCTCGGCGAAGTCGCAGTCGCAGTCGGGCTCGCGCAGAACATGGGCGCGTTGCGCGCGCTCTCGACCGAAGGCATCCAGCGGGGCCACATGGCGCTGCACGCGCGCAACATCGCGCTCGCAGCGGGCGCGACGGGCGGCGACGTCGACTGGGTCGTCAGGAAGATGGTGGCCGCGAAGAACGTGAGCGTCGACTATGGCATGAGCCTGCTTCAGGGGCCGCGCGATGCGTGATGCCGCGTTGATGCCTGCGCGCGTGCGCATCGTCGAAGTCGGTCCGCGCGATGGCCTGCAGAACGAGCCGTCGCCGGTATCGGTCGAGGTGAAGGTCGGCTTGATCGAGCGCCTGATCGATGCGGGCGTCACGTATGTCGAGGCCGCTTCGTTCGTCTCGCCGAAGTGGGTTCCGCAGATGGCCGACGGCGCCGATGTGCTCGCGCGCATCGGTCGGCGCGAAGGCGTGACGCTCGCCGCGCTCGTGCCCAACGTGAAGGGGCTCGAAGCGGCGCTGCAAGCGAATGTTGAAGAGGTGGCGGTATTCGCGGCGGCATCGGAGACGTTCTCGCAGAAGAACATCAATTGCTCCATCGATGAAAGCCTCGCGCGCTTCGCGCCGGTGATCGCGGCGGCGCGCGAAGCTGGTGTGCGGGTGCGTGGCTACGTCTCGTGCGTGCTCGGCTGCCCGTTCGAAGGCGCGATCGATCCGCATGCGGTCGCGAACGTCGCGCGGCGTCTCTTCGAGATGGGATGCTACGAGATCAGCCTCGGCGACACGATCGGCGCGGGCACGCCGCGCAAGACAGAAGCGCTGATCAATGCGTGCACGGAAAGCATTCCAGTGACAGCGCTGGCCGGACATTTCCACGATACGTGGGGCATGGCGATCGCCAACGTGAACGCGGCGCTCGCATGCGGTGTCGCGACCTTCGACAGCTCGGTTTCCGGCATCGGCGGCTGTCCGTATTCGCCGGGCGCGACGGGCAACGTCGCGACGGAGGACGTCGTCTATCTGTGCGAGGAGATGGGTATCGGAACCGGCATCGATCTGTACAAACTCGCCGATGCCGGCGCGTTCATTTCGCAGGCGTTGAAGCGCGAGACGTCGTCGCGTGTTGCGCGTGCGATCGAAGGAAAGCGTCGTCGTGAGGCGTGCGGTACTTGAAGACAAAAGCCCGCGTTTTCGCGGGCACCGATAACTCCACAAGGAGGAGACGATGGAACAACGCAGGGTCAGGCAAGACGGCTATCAGCTCGTCGAGATATGGGGCGATACCGTCGATACGCGGCATCTCGCGTGGTCGGTCGCGATCGGCATCGTGGTGAGCCTTGGGGCGTTTTTCGTGGCGAGCCGCGTGCTCGCAGCATACGTCCACGATCCGGCGATGGCGCGCGCCTACGCGATGCTCGTCGGCCTCGGCGGCTGCCTTGTCGCGGGCGTCATCTGCGCGAGGCTCTTCAAGCCGAAACGCGAGGTGATCGAGGAAGCGATCGGCACGGCCGGACGCGAAGAAGTGTTGGCGCAGCTCGCGGCGGAAGCGGGTGGCCTGGGGCGCGTGGCGGACCTGCCGCCGGCGGTTGTCGCCGAGATGAAGGAACTCGGCCTCTACGACCTCTTCGCCGATTACGAAAAACACGACGTGCCGCCCGATACGAAAACGCCCGTTCTTCACGCCAGCCGCGAAGGAGTCATCTGATGGAACATCTGCTTTCGCAATTCATCGCCGCGCTCTCGATGGGGTTGATCGGCGCGATCGTCTTCTCGGGCATCGGCCTCATCTCGGGCACCGACGAGACCACCACGCTCGCGCCGCTCACGTTGCTCGTGGTGCTGCTCGGCGTGCCGCCCGTCGGCGTGTTCTCGTTCTTCATGGCGGGCGCCGTGTCGAAGCACATGACGCACGCGATCCCGACCGCGCTGCTCGGCATCCCCGGCGACACGCTCGCCACGCCGCTCCTTCAGCAAGCGACGATGCTGCGCAATCTCGGCGTGCCGCACATCGCGCTGCGCAAGATGATCTCGGGCGCGATCGTCGCGGCGTTCGTCGCGGTGCCGCTCGCCGTGCTCTTCGCCGTGCTGCTCGCGCCGTTCGGTCCGACGATCACGAAGGCCGCGCCGTGGGTCTTTCTCGCGGCTGCGCTTGCTATCGCGTACTTCTCGTCGGGACGCTGGGCGTCGGTGCTGCTGCTCGTGCCGTTCGTGCTGGTGATCGTCGGCTTGCAGGCGTTGACCGGCAAGTATGGCGTGAAGCTGAGCGTGAGCTACTTTCTCGGCATCGCAATCGGACCGTTGATCGCCGACCTGTTTTCGATCCTCTCGCCCGCCGACCGTGCCCGCATGAAGCGCGAGCGCGTGCGCACGTTCTCGCTGGCCCCCGATGTGAAGAGCTGGAGCGGCTACTTTCCGAACCCGCTGAAGGTGCTCGACAAACAGCAGCGCGGCTGGGTCGCCGCGACTGCCGCGATCTCGAGCGCGACGTTCGTATTCAGCCCGGTCGCGATGACGGTCGTGCTCGGCGAACTCGTCGGGTCGCGCGTGAAGCATGCGTATCACCGTCTCACCACCGTGATTTCCGCACGCAACGGTGTGACCGAAGCGACGTATATCGCCGAGGCGCTAATCCCGCTGATCGCGTTCGGCTTGCCGCTGAGCCCGGTGGCCGCTGGTCCCGCCGCGCCGCTCTTCAATGCGCCGCCGCGCTTCTTCGTCGATTCGGCGACCGGGCAGATCAACAACCTGCACACGCTGATGACGACCTGGGAGTTCCTTGGTTATGGTTTGCTCGCCGTCGTGCTGGCCGCGCTGATCGCGTATCCGCTGTCGATGCATTACGCGCATCGCGCCGCATCGTTCGTCGCGCGCAAGCTGAGCCACGAAGCGATCATCGCGACGTTCGTCGGGCTGATCGTCGTGATCAGCGTGTGGGAAGGGCAACTGCTCGGCCTGCTAGTGATCCTGACGGTGGGTCTGCTCGGCGGCTTGCTCTCGCGCAACTTCGGGTTCAATACCGGCGTGCAGTTCATGGGCTACTACACGGCCGTGCTCAGCGTGCCTGCGTTGACCAAGCTGATCGGTGGGTAACGCGCGGCTTGCACGGCAGTCGTCGAGTAAGCCGTGGACAAAAGATGTTCCAATATAACGGCCGTGTGATAACGAACATCACCGATCTTCAGTCTCAACTTTTGGGTTGCAGCGGCCGTAAACAAGGGCATGGAATACGACAACGACATGCCTGCGGGTGCCTACGAAATGGCGATCATCGATGCGGATATCCGGCACGTCCGCTCGGCCGTGCTGCGCTCGCTCGGCGATCAATCCGGCAATCCGGCGCTCGGCGCCGAGTACTGGCGGCGCCGCCTGAATCAGCTGATGAGCGTTCAGCATTTATCGAGGGCGCATCTGCGACAGGTGGATGCGCTGCTCGCGATTCTCGATTGCGGCGCCCGGCGATGAATCCATGAAGAACGGCTTGCGTGCGATCGTTTGGTAGCATGCAGCCTTTCTCAGTTGCCGGTATGCCAGTGTGAAGCACGCAGACGTATCCGTTGTTCGAGACCTTTTTGCACGGTCCATCGCCCGCATCAAGCCCTACGCCGCCCGCGCACTGACGCGCCTGAGGCATCCCACGCGACGCGACTTCGCCTGGACGGCCGCCGCCGTACCGGCGCTCGTGCTGCTCTATGTGCTGATCCTGATTCCGTTTACGCCGGGTATCGGCGATCTTCGCAAGGCGAAGGTCGAGCAGCCCGCGCAGATTCTCTCCGCCGATGGCAAGCTGCTCGCCGAGTTCAAGCCCACGAACCGCGAATGGGTCAAGCTCGCCGATGTCTCGCCGCACGTGGTCGACGCGCTCGTCGCGACCGAAGACCATCGCTTCTATCAGCATCACGGGCTCGACTTCCGGCGCACCGCATCGGCGGCGCTGCATACGTTTTCGGGGAACCGACAGGGCGGCTCGACGATCACGCAGCAGCTCGCGCGCAATCTCTATCCCGACGACATCGGCCGCTCGCAGACCATCACGCGTAAGGTGAAGGAAGCGATCACGGCGTTCAAGATCGAAGCGGTCTATACGAAGGAAGAGATCCTCGAGACGTATCTCAACACGGTGCCGTTCCTCTACAACGCATACGGCATCGAGATGGCGGCGCGCACGTACTTCGACAAGTCCGCCGGCAAGCTCGACGTCACCGAGAGCGCGACGCTCATCGGCATGCTCAAGGGCAACAGCTACTACAATCCGGTGATCAACCCTGAGCGCGCGCTGCAGCGGCGCAACATCGTGCTCGCGCAGATGGTCAAGTTCGGTCATCTCGCGCCATCCGCGTATGAGTCGCTGAAACGCCGGCCGTTGCGCGTCGATTTCGAGCGGCAACTGGAAGCCCCCGGCCGCGCGCCGCATTTCGCGCAGCAGTTGCGCAAGTGGCTGATCGCCTGGGCCGACGACAACGACTACAACATCTATTCCGATGGGCTCGTCGTGCGCACGACCATCGATTCGCGCTTGCAGGCGATGGCGACGCAGGCCGTCGTGTGGCAGGGCAATCAGTTGCAGTCGATCGCCAACGCGGCATGGGGTGCGCATGCGGGATGCAACGCTGGCAACGCGGATCTCGTGCATGCGTTCGTGCGCGAGACGCCCGAATATCGCGCGGCGCGCGACATGGGTCTCACCGACGACGATGCGATGAAACGCTTCGCCTCCGACCGCGGTTTCATGCGCACGCTATGCGAAAACAAGACGCGCATGCAGGCGGGCTTCCTCGCACTGGACCCGCGCAATGGGCAGATCAGGGCATGGGTCGGCAGTCGCGACTTCAGCCAGGACCCGTTCGATCACGTTTCGCAGGCGCGCCGTCAGCCCGGTTCAACCTTCAAGCCGTTTGTCTACGGCGCGGCCTTTGCGCAAGGATCGAAGCCTGAAGACACGCTGATCGATCAGGCGGTCGAAATCCCGCTTGCGGGCGGCGAAATCTGGCGTCCCACCGACGATGCGCCGCCGAGCGGCCGGCCCGTCACGCTGCGCGACGGCATCGCGTATTCGAAGAACCGCATCACTGCGCAACTGATGCAGAACGTCGGGCCGGCGAAGGTCGCGAGACTCGCGCGTGGGATGGGTGTGCGCGACAGCAGGCTCGACGTCGTCCCGTCGCTCGCGCTCGGCACGAGCCCGGTGACGCTCAAGGAAATGGTCGCGGCATATGGGACGATCGCGAATGGCGGCGGCCGCATCGATCCCGTGCTGGTGACGCGCATCGAAGATCGCAAGGGCGAGGTGCTGGCGCAATTCGAGCCCGCGAAACCCGAGCAGGTGTTGTCCGCCGAAGCCGCGCAGGAACTGCTCGACGTAATGCGCGACGTGATCAATCGCGGGACGGGCACGAGCATTCGCAGCCGATTCGGCATACGCGGCGACGTGGCGGGCAAGACCGGCACGACGCAGGACAACGCCGACGGCTGGTTCATCCTGATGCATCCGCAACTCGTGGCGGGAGCGTGGGTCGGCTTCAACGATAGCCGCGTCACGCTTCGCAGCGACTACTGGGGGCAGGGCGCGCATAGTGCGCTGCCGATCGTCGGCGACTTCTTTCAGCGCTCGTTGCGCTCCCGCCTGATCGACCAGCGGGTGCGCTTCGTGAAGGAAGAGCCGCATGGCACGTTCGGCGCGTGGATCGCCGATGCGCGCGCGTGGTTCGACAAGCTGTTTCCCGCGAAGCCTGCGCCTCCGGTGCCACAGGCGAAGGCGCGGCCTCCGGTGCGTCATGCGCCGGTAGTTCAACAAGAAGCGCCGGAAGCGCCTTCAGAAGCGCCTGAATTGCCGCCGATTATTCCGTCGATGCCTGAAGTGACTGAGCCTGCTGAAACCTCCATCAAATCGCCCGCAAGCGCACCCGAAACACCATGAGCGATGAATGCGCATGCAGCGATACACTAGCGTTCGAAGCCCGCCAGCCGGCCACTCTTGCGAACCAGGTGTTGAACGACAATGCGCATTCCACCGCTCAAAGCCATCATCGCATTCGAAAGTGTCGCGCGCACGAAGAGCGTCAACCGGGCGGCCGACGAGCTTGGCCTCACGCCCTCCGCTGTCAGCCATCAGATTGCGAATCTCGAATCAGCGGTCGGCCGCGCCTTGTTCACGCGACTCGGACGCGGTCTCGTCCTGACCCCCACAGGCCAGCAATATCTCGCCGATGTCACCGGCTCGCTCGCCGATCTCAGCCGCGCGACGGAGCGCGCATCATCGCAAACGGGCGTCGAAATCCTGCGCATTCATTCGAGCCCGAGCTTCGGCCTGATGTGGCTGCTGCCGCGGCTCGCGTCGTTTCAGGAAGCCAACGGCGATATCCAGCTGAACCTCGCGTGCTCGTATGAGGATGTGTCGTTCACGTCGGGCTATTACGACGTCGATATCCGCCACGGCTACGCGCACTGGACCGATGTTCACGTGAAGACGCTGCGCAACGAGTTCGTCGCGCCGCTCGCGTCCAGGGATTATCTCGAACGCTTTCCCGTGAACAAGCCCGACGACCTGCTCGAGCGGCGCCTGATCTTCTCTGAAACGCCGCTCGTGCAGTGGCAGCAATGGTTCGGCAAGTTCGGCGTCGCGGTGACGCGCAAGGCGTTCGATTTCTCCTTCGACCGCTCGTACATGTCGCTCGAAGCGGCGGCGCTCGGTCACGGCATCGCGCTCGAAAGCACGATGCTCGCATCGGTCCATCTCGAACGCGGTTCGCTCGTGCCGGTCTTCGATCGCAGCTTTGCTGTGGAGGTCGGCGCGCATCACCTCGTTTACCCTTCCCAGAACGCGGATCTGCCGCGTGTCGCCCGGTTCCTTGCATGGGCCGAGAACCAGGTCGCGCGCGGCGCGACGCCACATCAGGCCCGATGATCCGCCGATACCTGAAAATTTTTCAACGATAGCTGAGCCAATCTGCGTTGATCGCGTTGGTGCTTGCGCCGAAACTGCGCCTACACCAACCCAACGATCAATGGAGACAACATGTTGCTCGACAGCAAAGTGGTACTCGTAACCGGCGCAGCATCGCCGCGCGGCATCGGCAAGGCGACCGCGAAGGCGCTGGCCGCACAGGGCGCACGCGTCGTGATCCTCGACCTGCGACTCGAAGATGCAGAGAGCGCGGCAAGCGATCTCGGCGAAGGCCACCTGGGCCTCGCCTGCGATGTGACCGACAAGAAGGCCTGCATTGCGGCAGCGACCGCCGTGCTCGAAAAATACGGTCGCATCGACGCGCTCATCAACAACGCCGGCATCACGCAGCCGCTCAAGACGATGGACATCGAAGCGGCCAACTTCGATGCCGTCGTCGACGTGAACCTGCGCGGCACGCTCTACATGTCGCAAGCGATCATCCCGCAGATGCGCGAGCAAAAGAGCGGGAGCATCGTGTGCATGTCGTCGGTTTCCGCGCAACGCGGCGGCGGTATCTTCGGCGGCCCGCACTACAGCGCCGCGAAGGCGGGCGTGCTCGGCCTCGCCCGTGCGATGGCGCGTGAACTCGGCGCGGACAGCATCCGCGTCAACTCGATCACACCGGGCCTCATCCAGACCGACATCACCGGCGACAAGCTCACGCCGGAGATGCGCACCGACATCATCAAGGGCATTCCGCTTGGCCGCCTCGGCGACGCGAACGACGTCGCGAACGCATGCCTGTTCCTCACGAGCGACCTGTCGACATATCTCACGGGTATTACGCTCGACGTCAATGGCGGGATGCTGATTCACTGAGGTGTCTTTCGTCGCGTTCCGCAGCGGAACGCTATATGCACCCGGACAAACATCCGGGGCAACATGGTTGCGATAAATCAGCATGGGACCAAAGTAAGGCGCTAAAGCGCCAACTCTGGTCGACAGGAGACAAAGCATGAAAACGAAAACTCACGCGCCGTCCGCGACGGCCGAGATGATGACGCACGCCGATTCGGCGAGCTTCGAATCTAAAACCTACGCAAAGGTCGGGCGGCGCCTGATCCCGTTCCTGATGCTGTGCTATCTCGGCGCCTATTTGGATCGCGTGAACGTGGGCTTTGCGAAGTTGCAGATGCTCAGCGACTTGCGCTTCAGCGAAACCATCTACGGCATCGGCGCCGGTATCTTCTTTCTCGGTTATTTCATCTTCGAGGTGCCGAGCAACCTGCTGCTTCACAAAGTCGGCGCGCGCAACTGGCTCGCTCGCATCATGCTGACGTGGGCGGTCATTTCAGCGTGCTTCGCCTTCGTCCAGACTCCCACTACGTTCTATGTGCTGCGCTTTCTTCTGGGCGTAGCCGAAGCGGGATTCGCACCGGGCGTCATTCTCTACCTGACGTACTGGTTCCCCGCGGCACGGCGCGCCAAGGCGCTCTCGCTCTTCTTCATGGCGATTCCGCTTGCGGGCATGATCGGTGGACCGTTGTCGGGTTACATCATGCACGCGTTCCAGGGCGTGCACGGCTTGTCGGGCTGGAAGTGGCTGTTCGTTCTCGAAGCGCTGCCTTCGCTCGTGCTCGGTGTCGCGATTCTGTTCTATCTCGACAACGGCATCGCTTCCGCGAAGTGGCTCACAGACGCCGAGAAAGCACTCCTCGCCCGCAACGTCGCCAACGACAATGCACACAAGGTGTCGCACGTTTCGATCGGTTCGTTCATCGGCGATCGTCGTCTGTGGCTGATGGCTTCGATCTACTTCTGCGTCGTGCTCGGTCAATACGGCCTCACGTTCTGGCTGCCGACGATCATCCGCAAGTCAGGCGTCGCCGATCCGCTTTGGGTGGGCATCTTCACCGCGATTCCTTACCTGTGCGCCATCATCGCGTTGCCGCTCGTCGGTGCAAGCGCGGACCGTCATCGTGAACGCCGCCTGCATCTGGCGATCCCGATGCTCGTCGCCGCAGCAGGCTTCGCCACGCTTCCGATGCTCGGTGGAGTCGGTGCGTCGCTCGTGTGTGTCAGCGTGGCTGCGGCGGGCATCCTCGCTTCATCGTCGCAGTTTTGGTCGCTGCCGACCGCGTTGCTGGGCGGCATGTCGGCCGCAGCAGGGATCGCCGCAGTGAACTGCTTCGCCAATCTTGCTGGCTTCTTCTCACCGGCCATCGTCGGGTGGCTCAACGACTTCACCGGCAAGTCGACGGCCGGGCTGATCTTCATCTCTGTTGCCATCGTGCTGGGGGCAGGGCTTGTTTTCCTCGTGCCGGCGAAATCCGTCAATCGCTAATCAACGTCAATTCAAGGAGACAACATGAACACTCCCTCATCTGCGGTGCCGCTCGCCGAGCGCGCCTATCGGATTCGCAGGAACGCCCTCTTGATGGGCGAAGTGCAGGGGCAGGGCTACATCGGTCAGGCGCTCGATATCGCCGACGTGCTTGCCGTCGCGTACTTCGGCGCGATGCGCTACCAGCCCGCGGACCCGCACTGGGAAGGCCGCGACCGCTTCCTGCTTTCCAACGGCCATTACGCGATCGCGTTGTATGCGGCGCTGCTCGAAGCCGGCATCCTGCCCGCCGAGGAACTCGAAACCTACGGCAGCGATGACAGCCGCTTGCCGATGTCCGGGATGGCGAGCTACACGCCAGGCATGGAGATGTCGGGCGGCTCGCTTGGGCACGGCCTCACGATTGCAGTGGGCCGCTGTCTCGGACTCAAGCGCAAAGGCTCTGACGCATTCGTCTACACGCTCTTCTCCGACGGCGAACTCGATGAAGGCGCGATCTGGGAAGGGATCATGTCGGCGGCGCACTGGAAGCTCGACAACCTGATCGCCATCGTCGACGTGAACAACCAGCAGGCCGACGGACCTTCGACGCAGATCATGCAGTTCGAGCCGCTCGTCGAAAAGCTCGAAGCGTTCGGCTGGTACACGCAACGCGTGGTCGGCAACGACATCGATGCCGTGAAGGCCGCCTTCGACAACGCACGCAATCATCCGAAGCCGCAGCCGCGCATCATCGTCTGCGATACGCGTATGGGTTGCGGCGTGCCGTTCCTCGAAGAACGTGAGAAGAACCACTTTATCCGCGTCGATGCCCACGAATGGCAACTGGCGCTCGCCGCACTCGAAGCAGGGAGACAAGCATGAGCGATACCACCATCACCAAGAAGCCGCGTCTGAAGACCTCCGCGATGATTGCATCGATCGCGGGCGAGGGACAGGTCACGCGTTCCGCTCCGTTCGGTCATGCGCTGGTGCAACTCGCCCGCGAAAAGACGAACGTGGTCGGCATGACCGCCGATCTGGGCAAGTACACCGACCTGCATCTTTTCGCAAAGGAATTTCCTGAACGCTACTATCAGATGGGCATGGCCGAGCAACTGCTGATGGGCGCGGCTGCGGGTCTTGCACACGAAGGCGCGCAGCCGTTCGTGACGACGTATGCCGTGTTTGCAACTCGCCGCGCGTATGACTTCATGCATCAGGCGATCGCTGAAGATAATCTCGATGTGAAGATCGTCTGCGCTTTGCCCGGCCTGACTACGGGTTATGGTCCGAGCCACCAGGCAGCGGAAGATCTTGCCCTGATGCGCGCGATGCCGAACATGACCGTGATCGACCCATGCGATGCGCTCGATACCGAGCAGATGGTCGCCGCGATCTCCGCGCACAAGGGGCCGGTGTATGCGCGCCTCTTGCGCGGCAACGTCCCCGCCGTGCTCGACGAATACGACTACAAGTTCGAACTCGGCAAGGCGAAACTGCTGCGCGACGGCACTGAAGTGCTGATCATTGCGTCGGGCATCATGACGATGCGTGCACTGGAAGTGGCGAAGGCGCTGGAAGCGGACAACGTCGGCGTGGGCGTGCTGCACGTACCGACCATCAAGCCGCTCGACACGGAGACGATCCTGCGCGAAGCCAAACGCACGGGACGCCTGGTGGTGGTCGCCGAGAACCACTCGACGATCGGCGGTCTCGGCGAAGCCGTCGCGACGACGCTGCTCACGGCTGGCGTCACGCCGATGTATCGGCAGATCGCGTTGCCCGATGAGTTCCTCGCAGCGGGCGCGCTGCCGACCTTGCATGATCGCTATGGCATCTCGACCAATGTGATGGCGACGACGATCAAGGGTTGGCTCGGTTAAGCCAAACGGGCGGTGCTTTCGACGGCACCGCCTTTTCTCTTTAGGCGCTGGCCTTCACCACTTCACCCCGCTGCAACACATACTCGATGCGTTCGCCTTGTCCCGCAACGACATTGATATCGGCCAGCGGATTGCCGTCGACGACGAGCACATCGGCAATCGCACCCACTGCGATAGTCCCCAGCTTGCCGCGCATATCGACGATATCCGCCGCGACTGTCGTCGCGCTGCGCAGCGCTTCGAGATTGCCGAGAACATCGGCGCGGATCTTGAACTCGCCGCACTGAAACGCGTGCATCTCGCCGAGCAGGTCCGAACCGAAACCCATCGCCACGCCTGCTCGCGCGTAAATCTCCAGCGACTCACGCCCCGCCTGCTGCACCGATGCGACCTTCGCAATCGAATCCGGCGGCATGCCGTATTGCGCGCCGTGCTTCGCGAGCGCATCGTAGGTGACGAGCGTCGGCACGACGAACGCTCCGTGTTCCTTCATGACCTGCGCCGCGGCCTCGTCGACGAGGTTGCCGTGTTCGATCGTGCGCACGCCGCAACGCACGGCGCGCGCGATGGAGCGACCCGTGTATGCATGCGCCATCACATACGTGTTGGCCGCTTCCGCCTCCTGAACGATCGCGCGGATCTCATCCTCCGAGTACTGCGTGTTGGCGATGGGATCGGTAGGCGACGCCACGCCGCCTGAGGCCATGATCTTGATCTGCGTCGCGCCCTTCTGAATCTCTTCGCGCACCGCGAGCCGCACGGCATCGACGCCATCGACCACGCGCGCTATCGCACCGGCCCTGAAGCAGCACGAGCACGGTTCGAGGAGATCGCCGCGCGGACGGAAGTCGCCGTGACCGCCCGTCTGCGAAAGCGCTTTGCCTGACGGGAAAATGCGCGGCCCCGGCACGAGCCCGGTTTCGACGGCCTGCATTAACGCCCAGTCTGCGCCGCCCGCATCGCGCACGCTCGTGAAGCCGCGCGAGAGCATCGCGTCGAGAATAGGCAGCGCGCGGATCGCGGCGAGGATGTTCGGCTGCGCTGCGTTCGTGCCGAGATTCGCATTCGACGCGAGCACGTGGACGTGGCAGTCGATGAAACCCGGCATCACGGTCTTGCCGCGCGCATCGATGACCCGCGCGCCCGGCAGATCGACATTGCGATCCGTTACCTCGACGATGACGCCGTCTTCGATCACGACATGATGATGATCGAGCAGGACGCCTCGCACGAGGTCGAGTACGTTGCCGCCCTGAATCACGGTGATGGTCATTGCATGGTTCCTTATCGAATCGAAGCTGACGTGCGCTTCATGTGCTTCGCGTCCTTCACATAGAACGTGCCGGCAAGACTGATGGCCGCGGCGATCATCACGTAGAACGCGGGCGCCATGTTGCTGCCGGTTCGCGCGATGAGCCACGTAATGAAGAACGGCGCAAAGCCGCCGAAGATCGTCACGGCGAAGTTGTAGGCGACCGAGAGGCCGGTCGAAAGCACCTTGGTCGGGAACAGCTCGGAGAATGCGGCGAGAATCGGACCCGTGTAGGCTGCGATCAGCACGCCGAAGACCGCCTGGAACACGAGCAGCGATCCGAGGCCGGGGGCATGGTTGATCCACGCGAACATCGGATAGGCGATCAGCAGGATCGCAAGCGCAGCGCCTGAAAGGAAGATGCGGCGGCCGTACGTATCGGCGAGTTTGCCGATCACGGGCGAGAAACACATGATCATGAGCCCGCCCATCATGCCGGCGATGAAGCCCGTCGATTGCGGCAGATGCAGCGTGCGCACCGAATACGTCGGCATGTAGAAGAGCAGCACGTAGGTGCAGACGGTCCACAGGATCACCATCGAAAAGCTGGCAAAGGTTTCGCGCGGAAAATCGGCGAGCACTTCCTTGAGCGGCGACTTGGCCTTCGCTTCCTCGGAGACCGCGCTGTACGCGGGCGTTTCGTCCATGCGGCTGCGAATGTAGTAGCCCACTGGTCCGATCAGGATGCCGAGCAGGAACGGCAGGCGCCAGCCCCAGCGATTGAGCGATTCGGTATCGAGCGAAGACGTGACGAACGTGCCCACCGCCGCGCCGAGCAGCACCGCGAAGCCGATGCTCGCCTGAATCCAGCTCGAGTAGTAAGCGCGCTTTTCAGGCGGGGCATACTCGGTCAGGAACGCGGTTGCGCCGCCCATTTCGCCGCCGGCGGAAAATCCCTGCAGCAGCCGGGCGACCACGATCAGCAGCGGCGCCGCCACGCCGATTTGTTCATACGTAGGCGCCAGTCCGATGATCGCCGTGCCGAATGCCATCAGCAGGATGGTGAGCGAAAGCGCTGCCTTGCGGCCGATCTTGTCGGAATAGATGCCGAGCACGATGCCGCCCACCGGACGCATGATGAAGCCGACGCCGAAGGTCGCCACCGCGAGCAGCAGCGACGTGAGTTCGTTGCCGGTCGGAAAGAACAGCTTCGCGATTATCACCGCGAAGAAGCTGTAGACGGTGAAGTCGAACCATTCGAGGCCGTTGCCGAGGACGGTGGCGATAATGGCTCGCCGCCGCTGCTGTGCGAGCGTTTCGACGGATATGGCCGCGTGCGGTGAAAGCGTTCCTTGCATGATGTCGTTCCTTGGGTCAGATGGAGCTGCGACGTATGACTCACATGCTAGAAGAGCATCGATTTATTTCTGAAACGAAAGATTCGCATGTTTGCATGCGTGTAGCGCATGCGAACGCGTTCAGTTTGTTGGCGGCGTCTGCGCCTGTTCGAACACCCAGCGCGTGAAAAGACGTGCAGCCTGGTTCTGCGCGCGATCGTTCGGCGACACGATGTAGTAACCGCCGCCGTGACTCGCCGACTCGCGCGTCGCGCGAACGAGAAGGCCCTCGTCGATGCACGCGTCGATCATATGGCGCCATCCGAGCACGACGCCTTGCCCGAGGATCGCCATCTGAACGAGTTGCGGGTAGTGGTTGATCGTGACGGCTTGCGGTGTCTTCTGCATCTCGACGTCATTGAGCGCGAGCCATTCGGGCCACGACATCCACTGTCGCTGGCCGTCTTCCTGCATCAGCAGCGTTTCATTCGCGAGGTCGGCGGGACTCAGCACGCGGCCGCGCAAGTAGGCGGGCGAGCAGACGGGGAACACTTCTTCGTCGAAGATGCGGCGCGCGGTGAAATGCGGCGCGACGTGCTGCCGAGCATAGTAGAGGCCGACATCGAATTCAGCCGGCGAGAGTGACGCCAGTCCATCACGCACGATCATGCGCAGCTTGATGTTCGGATAGGCCGCGCGAAAATGCGGCAGGCGCGGCGTGAGCCACAAAACCGCGACGCCCGACGAACAGGCGACTGTCAGTTCGAGATCGCCATAGCGCTTCATGACTTCGAGCGTCGCCTCCGCGCAATTGGCGAGGAGCCACTGCACATGCCCCGCGTAACTTTCTCCTGCGATCGTGAGACGCAACGACCGGTGTTCGCGCACGAAAAGCGAACGCCCGAGGAATTCCTCTAGCTGCTGTATCTGCCGGCTGATCGCGCTTTGCGTGAGATGGAGTTCGCTTGCGGCTTTGGTGAAGCTCGAATGCCGGACCGCGGCTTCGAACGCCACGAGACATTGAAGCGGGGGAAGGGGCGTGATGCGCATGACGGATGCTCGCTTTCAGACTGACGTGGACATCATATACGTCGGCCGGTCGCGAGCGCGCGCCTCTATCGCATGATCAGAAGTCAAGTCGTGCGTTGAGCGACAGCGTACGCGGCTCGCCCGGGGCGATGTAATCCGCGTACTGGAACTCCCAATAGCGGCGATTCGTCAGATTGTCGATCGCCGCGCGAAACGCGACACCGTGTCCTGCGATACGCGTCGCGTAAGTCGCGCCGAGGTTTACGAGCATGTAGCCGGGTCGCATTTCCATGAGCTATTACGCGCGTTTCGTCTGATTGATGGCTGCGGGCATGAGGCCGCTGCTCGTTTGCCTGCATCGCTGGCTCGGCGTTGCGACGGCGCTGTTCCTCTTCGTATCGGGGCTGACCGGCGCGATCATCGCGTGGGATCACGAGCTCGATGCGATGCTCAATCCGTCGTTGTTCTATGCGCACACCGATGGCGCCGCGTTGCCGTCGCTTGAACTCGCGCGGCGTGTCGAAGCCGCCGATCCGCGCGTGGAGGTCACGTATCTGCCGCTCGGCGTCGAGCCAGGCCACACGCAGCAGATGATGGTTCAGCCGCGCACCGATCCGGCGACCGGCCAGCCGTATGCGATCGGCTTCAATCAACTCGCTCTCGATCCCGCCACCGGCGAAATTCAAGCGCGCCGCGAATGGGGCGCCGTGTCGCTTGCGCGCATCGACTTGCTGCCGTTCATCGGGGGCTTCGATCTCGGGACGTGGCTGCTTGGCATCGCGGGCATCGTGTGGTTCTTCGATAGCGCGATCGCGCTGGTCCTCTCGTTTCCGAGCGTCAAGGCATGGCGCAAGTCGTTTGCGTTTCGCGTGCAGCGCGGCGGCTACGCGCTCACGTTCGACTTGCATCGCTCGGGCGGCGTGTGGATCTGGGGTCTGCTCCTGATGATGGCGCTGACGTCGATATCGATGAACCTCGGCGAGCCGGCCATGCGGCCCATCGTTTCGACGCTTTCGAAGCTCGCGCCGACGATGCTCACCAATCCCGAACTCGCGCGTTCGGCCGAAGCAGGCGCGGTGCCGCTCACGCGCGAACAGGTGCTCGTCAAGGCGGTCGTTGACGGCAAGGCGCACGGGATTGCGGAGGCGCCTGGTGCGCTGTTTTACGCGGCGCCGCTGCATGGATACGCGGTGGGGTTTTTCGCGCCGGGCCACGATCACGGCGACGTGGGCCTCGGCAACGCGTGGCTCTACTACAACGCCAACACGGGCGAGCTGGCCGGCTCGAACATTCCCGGCCGCGGCTCTGCCGGCGACATCTTCATGCAGGCGCAATTCCCGCTGCACTCGGGACGCATCATCGGACTTCCCGGACGCATTCTGATCAGCGTGGTAGGCGTCGCGGTCGCGGTGCTTAGCGCGACCGGTCTCATGATCTGGCTGCGCAAGCGCTCGGCGCGTCGCCGGGCGGCGGCGGCGCCCGTGCGCGCCGCGCGTCAAGGATCGATCACCTCCTGAGTCTTATGGCGACGTCATCGTCGCCGCGTCATTTAGAAAGACGAGCGATCCATACCTTCGTATAGGTCGCTAAGACGCGTGGCTTATCCGCTCATCCTCGGGCGTGATTCTTTACATGTGCATGGTCGCTCGACCCTGCGCTCAATCCATCTCGAAGTATCGGCTGATCCAACGATCGTTCCGCATACACGTGCCTTTGTAGCGATTGGTCTCGCATCGGCCTCGGCCTAGACTGCATTCACCGTAACGCTTCAAGCCGCAAAGCCCGAATCAAAAATTTTTTGGCAAGCGTGGAATGGATGAATCGCTAGCGGTGTTCACATCACCAGGACGGCAGATGTGTTTGCAGTGTCATTAAAACCCGATGTTCGACAAAAGAATCGCCCACCCATCTAAGGAGTATGACTGCCATGAAGAACCTCTTCGTTTGCCTCGCTGTTGCCGCCGGCGTTTTCGCCGCCCCCGCCGTGAGCTTCGCGCAATCGAACGATCCGGTCACGCGTGCGGAAGTGCGCGCTGATCTGGTGCGTGTCGAGCAGGCCGGCTACAACCCGGCGCTCGCCAGCGACCCTTACTACCCGCAAGACGTTCAAGCCGCTGAAGCGAAGATCGCCAAGCAGGACGATCAAGGCAAGCAAAGCTACGGCGGCGTCGCGGATACGTCGTCGGCATCCGGCAAACCTGCTCGCGTCGCCATGAAGTCGGCATGCGTGGGACCGGCGAGCTTCTGCAACCTGTACTTCGGAAGCTGAGTGGCCAGGTCATGATGCTGCGGCACGAGCCGTGCGCGCAGCGTCGAACCGTCCTATCACTTTAGCGTCTCACCCCTTTAGCATTTTGGAGTCACCCGTGAAACTCTTGCCGCGCGCAGCATCGGTTATCGCCTTGTCGGTTTCTTTCTTTGCATCCGCAGGCGCGATGGCGCAGGATGCTCAACCGGCCCACGGGCCTGTCAAAAACATCGTGCTCGTTCATGGTGCCTGGGTGGATGGATCGGGCTGGAAGCCGGTCTACGACATCCTGACCAAGGACGGCTATCACGTCAGCCTCGTGCAGGAACCGCTGACCTCACTCGAAGACGACGTCGCCGCAGCCAAGCGCGTGATCGATCTGCAAGACGGCCCGGCGATCCTCGTCGGCCACAGTTACGGCGGCTCCGTCATCACGGAAGCCGGCGTCGATCCGAAGATCGTCGGGCTTGTGTATGTCGCAGCGCATGCGCCGAATGTCGGCGAGGATGAAGGGTCGCTCGGCAAGAAGACGCCGAGCTATACGTCGAAACAGGCGGGTGCGGTAGAGAAGACCGCTGACGGCTACACGTACCTCAATCCCGCTGTGTTTCCGAAAGACTTCGCGGCCGATCTGCCGCTTAGCCAAGCGCAATTCGAATCGCACGGCCAGATCCTGACCGCGGCGAAAGTGTTCAGCACGCCGCTGACCGCCGCCGCGTGGACGACGAAGCCGAGCTGGGGCATCGTCGCCGCCAATGACAAGATCATCAATCCCGATCTCGAACGCTGGTACTACGAGCGGGCGCATAGCCACACGACGGTCATTCCGGGCGCAAGTCACTCGGTGTACGAGTCGCGCCCGCAGCAGGTCGCCGCTGTGATCGAGGATGCGGCGAAGCATGCTCAGCAGTAACGCCCGCTGACGTAGCGCGGGCATCGCATGCTCAACGCGTGGTGCCCGCGCTCGTCATCGAAATACCGGCAGGATGCGGATTCGCGTCGTTCATGTCTTCGGGCAGCAGGTTGCCGTCAGCGAGACTAGCATCGGCCGATGCCGTCTCCGGATAACGCTCCGGATAAAGATGCCGCTCGGCGACGCTCGCGTCATACGTGCGCGACCACTTGGCGATGACGACCGTCGCGAGGCTGTTGCCGATGGTGTTGCATGTCGCGATCGCCATCGACATGAAGCGGTACACGCCGAAGATCACCGCGAGTCCTTCGACCGGCAGGATGCCCGTCGATGTCACCGTGGCCGCGAACACGACGAACGATCCGCCCGATACCGTTGCCGCGCCCTTCGAAGTCAGCAGCATCAGCAACAGGATGCCGATCTGATGTTCGAGCGTGATCGGCACACCATACGCATGAGCGATGAACATCACGCCCATCGACATGAAGAGCGAGGTGCCGTCGAGATTGAACGCGTACCCCGTCGGCAGCACGAGGCCGACCGTCTGCTTCGCGCATCCGAGCCGTTCGAGCTTGATCAAAAGACGCGGCAGCGCGCTTTCCGATGAAGCCGTGCCGAGCACGATGAAGATCTCGTCCTTGATATAGCGCAGGAAGCGCCAGAGGGAGAAGCCCGCGAGCTTCGCGATCAATCCCATCACGACGACGATGAACAGGAACACCACGCCGTAGAAGCTGAGCACGAGCTGGGCAAGCGCGATCAGCACAGCCGTGCCATTGCTGCCCACCGAGTAAGCGACCGCGCCGAACGTGCCGAGCGGCGCGAGCTTCATCACGAGGTTGATGAACGAGAACAGCACTTCGGAGACGAGGTCGAGCCCTTCGTTGATCCGCACGCGCCGCCGTTCGGGAATCGCGAGGATGCCGATGCCGACCATCACCGCGAGCACCACCACCTGCAGCAATTCGCCCTTCGCGAACGCACCGATGAAGTTGTCCGGCACGACGTGCATGATGAACTCGGTGAAGCCCTGCGGCGCGGCTTTCGCGGCCGTCGCGGGCACGGCGCCGACTGCAACCGACGTCATGCCCTTGCCGATCTGCAGCAGGTTGCCCGCGAGCAGACCGACCATCAGCGCGATCGTCGAGACGACTTCGAAGTAGACGATCGCGCGCCAGCCGACGCGTCCCGCACTCTTCACGTCGCCGGCCGATGCGATGCCGTGCACGATCGTGAGGAACACGAGCGGCGCGACGCCCGCCTTGATCAGCGAGAGAAAGATATCGCCCATCACCTTCAGTTGCGCGGCGAACTTCGGAAAGATCAGCCCGACCGCGATGCCCAGCACGAGCGACAGCAACACTTGCATGCCGAGCTTGCGATACCACGGCAGCTTCTTCGGCGGCGCGACGATCGACTCGTCACGTGATGCGATTTCGTTGTTCATGGTGTGCTCCTCCACGTCGCGGGTCAGATGCCGCTCGACAGTTCGATGGCTCGGTCGACCATGCGCGGAGCGAGGCCGAGATAGTTGGCGGGATCGGTCATGCGATCGATCTCGGCGCGGTCGAAGTGCTTCGTGACCTCGGGCAGCGCCGCGAGCGCCTCGGCGAGCGTGCCGCCCATTTCGTTGACGGTGCGGCACGCGTCGTAGACGATGTCGTGCGCCTGCTGGCGGCCCGTGAACGGCGCCATGCCCATCATGACGGCCTCCGCGACGATCAGCCCCTTCGTGATGCCGAGGTTGTGCTTCATGCGCTCCGTATCGACGATCAAGCCGCCGAGCGCGAACTTCGCCTGATGCAGCGCGCCCGCTGACAGAATGAAACTCTCGGGGATCGCGATCCATTCCGCGTGCCACGGGCCGGTCGCGCGCTCGAAGTCCTGGATCATCGCGTCGACCATCAGGCCCGCGTGCTGGCGTACCGCCTTGGCTGCGGCGAGCATCAGTTCGCTCGAAATCGGATTGCGCTTTTGCGGCATCGTGCTGCTCGCACCGCGGCCCTTGACGAACGGCTCGTACACTTCGGCGAACTCGGTGGACGCCATGATCATGATGTCGAGCGCGATCTTGCCGAGCGAGCCCGTCACGAGTGCGAGCAGATTGACCGCTTCGGCGAAACCGTCGCGGGCGACGTGCCAGGTCGTCGCCGGGACGCCGAGCTTCAGTTCCTCGGCGAGCGCCTTCTGCACCTCGAAGCCCTTGTCGCCGAGCGATGCCAGCGTGCCTGCCGCGCCCGCGAATTCGACCACCGCCACGCGCGGCCGCAGTTCTGCGAGGCGCTGTTGATGCCGGTCGAACATCGCGAGCCAGATGACGACCTTGTAGCCGAACGTGACGGGCAGCGCCTGCTGCAAATGCGTGCGGCCGGCCATCGGCGTGTCGCGATGCTTCTTCGCAAGATCAACGAGGATCGCCCGCAACTCGCGAATGTCGCCGTCGATCACGTCGAGCGCATCGCGCACTTGCAGCGCGACCGCCGTGTCCATGATGTCCTGCGTGGTCGCGCCCCAGTGCACGTAGCGCCCGGCGTCGCCGCACATTTCGACCATCTGGTGCACGAGCGGCAGGATCGGATAGCCGACGATGTCGGTTTCCTCGCGCATGTGGTCGAAGTCGATCCGCTCAATCGTCGATTCGCGCGCGATGACCTGCGCGGCATCGGCGGGAATCACGCCGACGCGCGCCTCGGCCTTCGCCAGCGCGACTTCCACTTCGATATAGCGCTGCACGAGCGCGTGATCGGAGAAGAGCGCGCGCATCTTCGCGGTGCCGAACGCGTCACGGAACAGGATGGAATCGACCACGGTGCTGGCCATCGGAATAGTGCGACTCGTCATTGCGACCTCACGGATATGCGGGAAAGGGACGGAGCAGTCAGAGCAAAAACGCTCAATATGTCCGGACATATGCAGATTAATATGTTCGAACATATGCAACAAGCTATGATTTACCCTAGCCACGCAAAGACGCACAACACGACTATGAACAGACCGCATTTCGCCGACATCGCCCGAGAGTTGACCGAGGCGATCGCCTCCGGCCGTTATCCAGTGGGCTCGGTGCTGCCGACGGAACTCGAACTACGCGATCAGTACCAGACGAGCCGTCACACGGTGCGGGCCGCGTTGCACGAATTGCAACAAATGGGACTGGTCTCTAGGCGCAAGAACGCGGGCACGCGGGTCGAATCGGCGCGTCCGCGAAATGATTTCCGGCCGACGCTCGCCTCGGTGGATGACCTCGTGCAGTTCGGCTCGGAGCACTTGCGGCTGGTGCAATCGGTGGAGGAGATCGTCGCGGAAGGCAAGCTCGCGAAGACGTTGAAGTGCGCGGATGGCGCGCGCTGGCTACGTATATCCAGCCTGCGTATCGATGGCGGCAAGGACAGCCCGCCCGTCGGATGGACGGATGTCTACATCGATCCCGACTACATCGACGTGGCCGAAGCCGCGCGCGAAGAGCCCGGCACGCTGATCAGTTCGCTGATCGAGGCGCGCCACGGACGCAGCATCGCGGAGATCCAGCAGGGCGTGCAGGCGGTATTGGTGTCACAGGAGATGGCAGAACGGTTGCGCGTCGAAAAAGGCACGGCCGCACTCGAAATCGTGCGGCGCTATCTGGACTCGTCCGGCGCGACATTCGAGATATCGATCAGCGTCCATCCTGCCGAGCGCTTTTCAGTCGCGATGCGTCTCAAGCGGTCGGACGTCTAGCGCGGCCAAGTCCGGCTGGTATGGCGCATGCTCTATTAAAAAAAACAATGGGAGCGAAGCCATGACCTCGGACCGACATTCACATTCAGGAAGGTGTCACCCCTGGACCGAACGGCTCGTGCAGGCTGATTCGTCGCAATTGCGCGTACTGGTCGTCGATGACAACGCTAGTGCCGCCGAGGCGCTGGCAGCCTATTTATCTTTCGAGGGGATGGAGTGCCGCCTGGCATACGGCGGCACGGAGGCGATCCAGATGGGCACCGACTGGAATCCGGATGTGGTCATCATGGATATTTCGATGCCGGAGTGCAACGGATTCCAGGCAGCGCTCGCACTGCGGCACGATGAACGCACGAGTCCCATCGCGATCATTGCGTTCACGGCGCTCGATGAATCCGAGGTGCGCAGGCATCTCACGAATCACGAATTCGACGGGTACTGCCAGAAAGGGCAGGAGCCCACGCATTTGACCGCGCTCATAACGCGGCTGGCGCAGGCGCAAGGGTGAGCGCCCTGCGTTTTAAGGCGCGGCGAACGAAATGCCTTCGATCTGGCCATCGATCAGGCGTTCCGCGTAACTCGTCGATGCAAGGCGCGCTTCGCCCGATCCGTCGAACGGTTTGACTGCGGGAATCCGGAATACGCGGCTCAACGCCGGCGCGGCTCCTTGCTGTGGCCGCGTGATCCTCACCGATGCATCGAAACCTTCGTCGGGATGGCGCGCGCCATCGGCGCCGCGCGGCCGGTGCGGGTAGATGAGCGGATAGATGCCGAGGCCTCGATAAGTACGTGTGGTGTCGTCGTTCATGATGGACTTCCCTCGGTTCACTTCGCCCGCGTCACGCCGGCGCCGGCGCCGAACCATTGTTTCGCGTGCCGTATCCAGCGCATCGGCGGGACGGGTTGCAATCCGTATAGCGCAGCGGCGGCGTCGCCGTGGCGTTCGCGCTTGCTTTCATCGGTTGGCGGAAGCTTATTGCTCTCCGCGATTTCGTCGGGGTTCACTTGGTCGTCGATCATGAGGTTTCTCGGTTGTGCAATGCAAAGCATGTGGAAACGCGAGCGTGTCCACGATGTCGACTGACGGAGGAAAAGTCTGCGCGGGCAGGACACGAGGCTCGTGCCACGATCGCAACGCGCGGAAGGTCATGGTGCGCGCCTGATGCCGCGCCGACCGTCATGAAGGATGGAACGTCGATGCAACAAAGCTGCCGTGTGCATCTAACTGTTCAACAATGCGCTGAATGATGCGGGTAAGCAAGCGATATCGGCGCTTGAATGCGCCGCGAAATGTGTGGCCGCACACCGATGAATCGCGCAATGGTATGTACATTGAGCGTATCCGCCAAAGAGTGTGAGAGCCGATCCGGATAGCGTCATGGCGCGGTAGAGCACAACCCGCCGACTACTCTCCGTCGACGAAATATCCTTGAGAGGGGCCCCGCCGTTCGTTCTTCGCACGGCGGGGCTTTTTGTTTCAGGCCTCGTTCGCGTTCTTCTCCGCCTTGTCGAAACTGCTCGACTGCTGCGCACCCGCGCGCTCCTGCCCGGGCGTGCATCCGAACTTCTTCCGATAGCAGCGTCCGAGATGCGACGCGCTCGCGAAGCCGCATTGCATCGCGATATCGAAGAGCGAAAACGTCGATTCGTGCAGCAGCTTTTGCGCGGCCTTGAGCCTCAGTTCGACATAGAATTGCGACGGCCCAACCTTGAAATGACGCAGCCACACGCGCTCGAACTGTCGCGGCGAGATACCGACGAGCGACGCGATAGTCTGCACGGGCAGCGGGCGTTCGAGGTTCTGCTCCATCAGGGCGATCGCGTTCACGATGCGCCGGTCCTCGACGCTGTAGCGCCATTGAATCGCCATCCGCTGGCTTTCCTGCGACGTGCGGATGCGCGTATGCAGGAACTGGTCGGCAACATCGGCAGCGAGTTGCTGGCCGTGCCGGCGCGCGATCAGGTCGAGCATCATGTCTATGGCGGCCGTCCCGCCGCCGCACGTGAGACGGTCCCCGTCGATGCAATACAGGTCGCGCGTTATCGCCAAGGTCGGGAATTCGTCGGCGAGCGGCTTTTGCGCTTCCCAGTGGATCGTGCACGTGCGCTTGTCGAGCAGGCCCGCGCGCGCGAGGATCATCGTGCCGAGGCTGATCGCGCCGAGCGGCCGCCCGGTCGCGGCGAAGCGGCGCAGGAACTCGAAGACAGGCACGCTTCGATAGTCGGCCACGCCGATGCTCGCCACGACGAACAACTGGTCCACCTCCGGCGACGAGGTCATCGCCGCTTCGGGCTGCAGCGCGAAGCCGGAACTCGACGACACCGCTTCGCCGTCCGCGCTGATCAAATGCCAGCTATAGAGCGTCTTGCCGCTCATGCGGTTGGCGGCGCGCAGCGGCTCGGTCGCGGAGCTGAGCGCCATCATCGAGAAATTGGGTACGAGGAAGAAGCCAATGCGCTCGACGAGCGCAGGCGCATCCCCAAGAGATGCCTGCGCGCGCCGCACCGGATGCAGCGCGGCGGCGAGGGACGGGCGGTCTTCGTGCTTGCTGCGCATGGGCTCGGGAGGAACGTGCGCCGGATGGCGGCGGTCTCGAACGATACCGCCGCCATCCGTGCGAATCAATCTCCGTTATAGCGGGGCGCGCGCTTTTCGAAGGTCGCGGCGATTGCCTCGCGATGGTCCGCCGTGCGATGCGCGATGCCCTGAAACGCCGCCGACAGTTCCAGCAGACTCGGCAGGTCCATTCGCTGCCCTTCGCGCACCAGACGCTTCGACATGCGCAGCACGCCGGGCGGATTGGCGGCGATCGCGTGAGCGAGCGTAAGCGCGGCGTCGAGGAGCGCATCGTCTGGCACGACTCGCGAAACGAGGCCCCAGTCGAGCGCCTGTTGCGCATCGATCGGCGCGCCGGTGAAGATCATCTCGCACGCGCGCGAGAGGCCGATCGTGCGCGGCAGCAGCCACGCGCCGCCATCGCCGGGAATGATGCCGACCTTCGCGAAGCTCTCAGCGAACAGCGCGGTTTGCGACGCGATACGGATGTCGCACATCAGCGTCAAGTCGCAGCCGGCGCCGTGCGCCGGGCCGTTGACCGCGGCGATGCACGGCACGTCAAGTTCATGGAACGCGCGCGGAATGCGCTGGATGCCGCGCCGGTAGTTCTCGCGAATCTGCGACGAGCCGCCCGCGAACGTGCCGACGTCGTCGCGCATGTGCTTGATGTTGCCGCCCGACGAAAACGCGGTACCCGCGCCCGTCAGCACGACTGCGCGCACGCTCATGTCGCCCTGCGCGCGTTCGAGACAGCCCACGAGCGCATCGACCATATCCATTTCCGTCAGCGAATTGCGCGTCTCCGGGCGGTTCAGCGTCAGCGTGAGAACGTTGCCGTCCTGTTCGTAGCGTACCGGCTCGCTCATCCTTGTGCTCCCTGTGCGATGAAACCGTGGTAGATCGCGCCCGCGAGTTCGTGGCGCAGTACCTTGCCGCTCGGATTGAGCGGCAGGCGTTCGACGAAGAAAATCTTTTTCGGCCGTTTGTAGGCCGCGAGGTCGTCGCTTGTGCGGCAGAACGCGATGATCGCGTCCTCGGTCAGTTGCCGGTCGCTCCGCACGACGAACGCTGTCACCGCCTGCCCCCACTTCTGGTCGGGCACGCCGATCACCGCTGCTTCCTGCACGCCCGGGCAGTGATACAGCACTTCCTCGACTTCGCGCGGATAGATGTTCTCGCCGCCCGAGACGATCATGTCGTCGGCACGGCCGTGGAAGTGGAAGTATCCGCTTTCGTCGACGCTGAAAAGATCGCCGGTGTAAAGCCAGCCGCTCCTGAACTTCTTCGCGGATTCGACCGGGTTGTTCCAGTAGCTGCTCGACAACTGCGGGCCGCGCACGATCAGTTGACCGACTTCGCCGGCTTCCACGGTCTCTATCGGCGCGACGCTGCGCCCCGGATCGTTGCGCACGACGCGGCACGTGCTGATGAGCGTCGGTTTGCCGCAGGAGCCGAGGCGTGCAAGCGCGTCGCCGGGGCGCAGCAGGAGCGTGAGGCTCGCTTCCGTCATGCCGTAGCCGTTGAAGACGTTCGGACAGAACTCCTCGATCACGCGCTGCATCGTCGCGGCGGGGATCGCGGCGCCGCCGGTCGTGATCATGCGCAGGCTGCTCACGTCGGTCGATGCGAAGTCCGGATGGAACAGCATGTCCTGGATCTGCGTAGGCACGGCGAAGAGCGTCGTGATGTGGTGCGCGGCGATCGCGGCGAGCGTGCTTTCGGGGCTGTAGCGCTGCAGGATCACGTTCGCTGCACCGACCATCAGGTGCGGCACGAAATACGCCTGCATGCCGCCGACGTGATAGAGCGGCGCGATGTGCAACGCGGCGTCGTTCTCGGTCAGGCTGTACTCCATCACGCAGTTCGTCGCGATGGCGACGTCGTTGCCGTGCGTGTGGATCGCGCCCTTCGGACGGCCCGTCGTGCCCGAGGTGTAGACGAGCGCGGAGATGTCGCTGGGAGCGAGCGGCGGCAGCGGCGCATCGAAGGCTGCGACGCCGTCGATCAGCGCATCGAACGCGTGATGGCCGGCGTGAAGCGTGGCGTTGCGGTCCGCGCAAACCTGCACGCAGATGCGCAGATCGGGCAGCGCCGTCACCATTTTCTCGACGATGGGCAGCATCGAATCGTCGTAGACCAGCGCCCGCGCGCCCGCATCGCGCACGATGAACGCGGCTTCGTTCGCCGAGAGGCGGTAGTTCATCGGCACGGCGATCGCGCCGAGCAGCTGGCACGCGAGATACGCGATGGGCGTCGCCTCCGACGTTTTCTGGAAGATCGCGACGCGGTCCATTTGCCTCACGCCGAGCTCGAAGAACGCTTGCGCGAGACGGCGCACGCGGTCGTCGAGTTGCGCGTAGGTGAGGCGCGTGTCGCCGCAGACGAGGGCGAGCCTGTCCGGATATTTCGCAACCGTGTTTTCGAAAAGTGATGTGATGGTAAGCATGAGAGCCGCGCGTTCAGAGATTGATCTTGAGGTCGGGGAGATCGCGCGAGGCGATCAGGTACTTCGCCATTTCCGACGTGCCGCCGACGATGGTCAACGCGCGCGCATCGCGGTAAAGCTGCTCGGCGCGGCCGTATTCCTTCGTGATGCCGTCGCCGCCGAGAATCTGCACGGTTTCGTTCGCGCAGAAATTCGCGGTTTCGGTGGCGACGAGTTTCGCCATCGCGGCTTCCTTCATCAGTGCACGGCCGTCGATGCCCGCGTCGTACATCTTCGTCGCGCGGTAGGTGATGAGCTCGGCGGCGTCGATGCGCCAGCTCATCTGCGCGATCTTGTCCCAGATCAGTTGCTTGCAGCCGAGCGCCTGCCCGAACGCGCGGCGCGTCTGCGCGTGCTCGCGGGCGATCGCGAACGCGCTGCGCGCCACGCCGAGGCCCGAACCGCCGAGGATCGCGCGCTCGAAGTTGAACATGCCGCGCATGATGCGAAACGCGTCGCCGCGCGCGCCGAGCAGATTGCCCGCCGGCACGCGGCAATCGTCGAACTTTACCTCGCCGACGATGCAGCCGCGCCGCCCCATGAACGTGTAGTTGCGCGGAAACGAGATGCCGCGCGCGTCCTTCGGCACGGCGACCGCGGTGAGGCCTTGCTTCGCGTCGTCGCCAGCGGGCGTGGCACCGTAGACGATATAGACATCCGCCACCGACGCATTCGAGATATAACGCTTCAAGCCGTTGACGACCCATTCGTCGGTGCGCGCGTCGAACTCGACGCGCGTTTGCAGGCCCGACGCATCGCTGCCCGCGTCCGGCTCCGTCACGCAGATAGCGCCGACTGCGGCGCCGTCGAGGATCGGGCCGAGGTACGCCTCGCGCACGCGCTCGCTTGCGTGCCGATGCAGCGGATACGCGCAACTGAGCGCGGTGGCGATCGTCGTCTCGAACGCGTAGTTGATGGCGGCGGCTTCTTCGGAGAGGATTGTCGCGTGCGTGAGGCCGGGCTTGGCGAGCGTGCCCTTGTACACGTCTGCGAACATCAGGCGCAGATAGCCCGCCTCGCCGAGCGAACGCACGACGGCCTTCACGGCGTCCCAGTTCTGCCGGTCTTCGATGTCCGCCGCGCGCGGCGCGAGTTCGCGTTGCAGGAACGCGCGTACTTCGCTGCGAAATGCGCGGTCGGTGTCGTCGAGGAGAAAGTCTTGCATTGCAATGTCTCAGGTTGTTTGTTGGACTTGCGCCGCACGATGGCGCGCTGCGAACGCGAGCGAATCGCGCACAGTCGGCAGCAGAAAGCGTGCGCTTCGGAGCGCTTCGTAATCGAGTTCCGCTTCGACCAGACACTCTTCCGTGAGCGAGCCGGTAGCGAGGGTGTTGCCGAACGGATCGAGCACGCATGAGCCGCCCCAGAAACTCAACATGCCCTCCATGCCGACGCGATTCGCCATCACGATGCCCACGCCATACGTCATCGCATAAAAGCGCAGGTTGAGCTGCCACGACGACGGATTGTCGAAGCCGCCGCCCACCGCCTCGCGCGCCGAACTGATCGATGCCGCGATAAGCGTCGCGCCGCCGAGCGCGAGTTCATGCACGAGCGCGGGATTCCACAGGTCGTTGCAGATCGGATTGGCGACGCGCCAGCGATCGTCGAGCGCGAAGCTGCCGATCTCGTCGCCGGGGGCGTAGTACAGCCCGTCGCGCAGCCTGCCGTAGGTCGCGAGTTGCGCCTTGCGATGCACGTGCACGATCCGGCCGTGCGCCACCGTCGCCTGGCTGTTGTGGAACTGGCCACCCGGCGCTTCCTCGATGAAGCCGAACGACGTGTGCAACTCGCCGCTCGCTTCAGCCAGCGCGGCGAGCGCCGGATGATCGCGCCGCATCGCGAGACGCAGCGCGTCCTTGCCGGCGCTGTGCCCGCATAGCGACAGTTCCGGAAAGACGAGGAGACGCACGCCAGCGGCGCGCGCGGCGTCGATCGCGTCGAGGTGCTTGTGCAGGTTCGCGTCGAGATCGCCGTAGACGGTGTCGATCTGTGCGGCAGCGACTTTCAGCAACGTGGTGGACTGGATGGAAGACATGATCGCGATGCTTTAAGAGTTCGTCAGGTGGGAACGCCGCTCAGATCAAGCCCGATTCCTTGAGGAAGCCGCGCGCGACTTCGCTGAAGGACTTCTTCTGCACGTCGACGGAGGCGTTCAGGCGCGCCATCGTCGGGCCATCGAGCTTCGCCGAGAGTGAATTGAGGAGCGGGCCGAGTGCCGGATTCGCATCGAGTGTCGCCTTGCGGATGACGGGCGTGAGCGCATACGACGGGAAGAAGCCCTTGTCGTCCCGCAATAGCACGAAGTTGAACGCGGGGACACGGCCGTCCGTTGCGAAGACGAGCGCGATGTCAACTTGACGGTCTTTCAGCGCCTGATATGTGAGGCCCGAGTCCATCCGCTTGACCTGGTCCTGATCGAAGTTGAAGCCGTAGGTCTTCTGCAGTGGACGCAGGCCGTCGGGCCGCGCGTAGAACTCGGAGTTGCATGCAATCGTCAGCTTCTTGCCGCCGTTTACTGCCTTCGCGAGATCGCTTAGCGTCGCAATGCCGAGCTTCTTCGCGTCGTCGCCGTTCATCGCGAACGAGTACGTGCTGTTCGCCTGCGACGGGTTCAGCCACACGAGGCCCTTGGCCGCGTCGAGTTCCTTGACGCGCTTGTACGTGCCGGCTGGATCGAGCCGGTCGGTCACCTTGTTGAACGTGATGAGCGAAGTGCCGGTGTATTCCCAGTACACGTCGATCTGGCCGTTCTCCTGCGCCTGGCGCAGCACGGCGCTGCCCATGCCGTCCTTCTTCGTGACCGTGAAGCCCTTGGCTTCGAGCAGCTCGCTCGTCATCTCGGCCATCAGTTGCTGTTCGGTGAAGTTCTTGCCGCCTACGACGACGTTCGCGGCGTGCGCGGTCATCATGGCGCAGGAAAGCGCGGCTGTGGCGAAAAGGGCGCTGAAACGCGCGATGATTGAGGTCTTCATGATGTGCTCGTTATGAGGAGGTGATTGGAGATCAGCGTTTGGGCGTGATGCCGGGCGACACGAGGCGCGTCTGCATCTGGCCGACGATCGCATCGGTGCAGATCGCGAGCAGCGCCGTAGGAATGGCGCCCGCCAGCAACATGCCGAAGTCGTTCAGGTCTATGCCGGTGAAGATAAGTTCACCCAGCCCGCCGCCGCCGACGAGAAACGCGAGCGGTGCCGTGCCGACCGTGATCGCGAGCGCCGTGCGGATGCCGGCGAAGATCACGTAAAGCGCATTGGGCAACTCGACGCGCCAGAGGATCTGCATCGGCCGCATGCCCATGCCGGTCGCCGCTTCGATGAGCGGACGCGGCACTGCGCGCAGGCCTTCGTAAGTGTTGAGGGCGATGGGCAGCAGCGTCGCGACCCACAGCGCGAAGATCGACGGCACGCGTCCGATGCCGAGCACGCTCATGGCGAGCGCGAGCAGGGCGAGCTTCGGCACGGCCTGTCCGACGTTGAGCGTTTGCATCACGATGTTCGCGGCGTGCCGGTGCGACGCGCGGCTCAGATAGATGCCGACCGGCACCGCGACGAGAATTGCCAGGCCGCCTGCGATGGCGACCATCGTCATTTGCTGGATCGACTGATAGACGATGTCGCTGCGGTATTGCGCGATATTCGCGATCCAGTCCTCGGCGTGCGCTTCGTCGCAGGCGAGGGATAGCGCGGCGACGCTTCCGAGGGCGCGTTTCATGCTGCCTCCTTCACACCGGCGGCCACCGTTGCCGCTTCGTTCACGCGCAGCAATTCGACGATCCGTTCCTGGCTCACGTAGCCCGCGAAACGGCCGTCTTCGTCGATGGCGGGCAGGCGGGTTGAGCCGCTCGCGAACATCTGGGAGACCACCGTGCGCAAGTCGTCGCGGCAGTTGACCGTCGCCGAGGGCGCGGCAAGGCTTGCGTGCGCGGCAGCGAGCGTGCCTTCGATCGCGCGCAACTGTGCCACGCCGAGCGAGCCGAGCGGCTTGTCGGCGGCGTCGAGCAGGACGATGCGTTCGGTGTCCAGCGCGGCGAGCTTCGCCAGCGCCTGCGCGCTGCTCTCGCCGACGCGCACGGCCCAGGCGCTCGCATCGAGCGCATCACGCACGCATAGGAGGCGCAGGCGCTTCAACGCGCGGTCGCTGCCGACGAAGCCCGCGATGAACGGGCTCGCCGGCCGCGCGAGGATGTTGTCCGGCGTATCGAACTGTTCGATCACGCCGCCACGAAAAATCGCGATCTTGTCGGCCATCTTCACGGCTTCGTCGATATCGTGGCTCACGAAGATGATCGTCTTCTTCACCTGCTTCTGGATGCGCAGGAATTCGTCCTGGATCAGCTCACGATTGATCGGATCGATCGCGCCGAAAGGCTCGTCCATCAGCATCACGGGCGGATCGGTGGCAAGTGCGCGCGCCACGCCCACGCGCTGCTGCTGCCCGCCCGACAGGTCCTTCGGATAGCGCGACAGATAGATGGCCGGATCGAGCGCGACGATCTCCAGCAGTTCGGCGGCGCGGCGCTTCGCGCGCGCCTTGTCCCAGCCGAGCAGGCTCGGCACGACGCACATGTTTTCTTCGACCGTCATGTTCGGGAACAGGCCGATCTGCTGGATCACGTAGCCGATGCGGCGGCGCAGCTCGACGACGTCGAACTCGTCGGTGTCGCGGCCTTCGAGCCAGATCTTGCCGCTGGTCGGCTGGATCAGCCGGTTGATCATCTTGAGCGTCGTCGTCTTGCCACAGCCCGAGGGCCCGAGCAGCACGCAGATCTCGCCCGCGCCGACTTCCATGTTGATCCCGTTGACGACCGGGGCGCTCGCGCCGTCATAGCGCTTGGTGACGTTGGAGAGTTTGATCATGATTGTTGCGCGTGCCGAGTGGATTTGCGAAAGCCAGTGAGGGCGCCAAGACGCAGAGCGAAACTGCGCGACGGTGTGCGAAGGCCTTTGGGCGTGAGACGGCGCTGGACCCAGCCGAGGCCGATGTCCGCCGCGATGGCGAGGACGCTCACGATGATCGCGCCCGCGATGAGCTGGCGTGGGTCCGACTGCGAGATGCCGCGGCTGATCAGCTTGCCCAGACCGCCCGCGCCGATGTAGGCCGCGATTGCCGCGATGCCGACGTTGATCACCACCGCCATGCGCACGCCGGCCATGATGATCGGCAGCGCGATCGGGATCTCGACTTTCCAGAGCCGTTCGCGCGTGGTCATCCCCATGCCGAGCGCGGCTTCGCGCAACGCGGGATCGATGTTCGTGATCGCCGTGTAGGTGTTGCGCACGATCGGCAGTTGCGAATAGAGAAAGAGGGCGATGACCGTCGGCAGGAAGCCGATTCCCTGACCGATCACCGAGAGCAGCGGGATCATTAGGCCGAAGAGCGCGACCGACGGAATCGTCATGAGAATGGCCGCGATGTACAGCACGACTTTGGCGAGACGCGGGTTGGCCGTGATGACGATGCCGAGCGGCACGCCGGTTACGATCGCCAGCCCGACGCCGACGGTGACGATCTCGATGTGCTGCAGCGTCAACTGGGCGATCGGACCCAGGTTCGCGATGATGAAGGCTAGGGTTTCCAATTTGTCTCCTGGCCCTGGCGGGCGCTCGTTTTGTGATCTTGTTTTTGTGCTTCTAAGATAGCGCCGCGCATGCTGAAACCGCTGATCCGCAATCGTCGTTATCTGTCACAAAAGCGACGTCGTGAGGCCGCTTCAGGGTTTGTATCTATGTCTGGAGAGGGATTGGGAGGGGATCGGAGGACGTTGATGCTGTTCTGAAGGCGACATTCAAGCCTGCGCGTAGCCCTGAAAAGCGAACGGCCGGCCTCAAAATGAGGCCGGCCGTTTTGTAGCAATCGCAGCGTCGAAGTCACACCACGTTGATCACCACATCAATGTTGCCGCGCGTCGCTTTCGAATACGGGCAAGTCTCGTGCGCGGCGTGCGCTAGTGCCTCGGCGACCTCGCGCGTAACACCCGGCAGGCTCACGTTCAGCCGTGCTTGCAGGAAATAACCGCCATCGGTCGTGCCCAGATCGATTTCGGCGTCGACGGCGGTATCGGCGGGAAGCGCGACTTTCAGCTTCGCCGCCGCCAGCCCCATCGCGCCGATGAAACACGCCGACCAGCCGGCCGCGAGCATCTGCTCGGGATTCGTGCCGTCGCCTTTGCCGGGCGTCGAGAGCTTCACGTCGAGACGGCCGTCGGCACTGCGCGATGCGCCTTCGCGACGCCCGTCGTGTGCGTCTTGCCGGTGTACAGCACTTTTTCGATTCGGGTCATCAATGAACTCCTTGCCGGTTGGTTTAGTGATGCGCGAATGTCGCGCGGATATCGTTCGTGAAGCGCACGCCCGACTCCGACGTCGCATCGGACATGCCGCCGAACGACTGCGTGCCAGCGTCGGAAGAAGCGCGAAGGTCAGCGTGTCCGATGCCAATCGTCTGACTGCTCGGGCCGCGTTGCGACGCGGGTGCGCCCGCCGACGGGTCGTAGTGCGCCGCGGGGCCGTAGCCGCTGCTGGCGAAGGCGGAGCCGGCGGCGGCAGCCGTGGTGGCGATGAGAGCGGCGGCGATGAAATGCTTGATCATGATGAACCTCGAATGAGTTTGAATGTGTCCGGATGGCGCGCGGCGACTTAGCTTCCGCGATACAGGTTTTGCAGGCCCGCGATCTGGCCGTTCATCTGCGCCTGCACCAGTTCATGGCGCACGTCGGCGCGCGTCTTCGGCGCGTAGCCAGCGCGATTGGCGTTGGCCTGCTGCGTTTGCACGGCGACCGCTTGATCGGCATTCGAGGTCGTTGCGGCATTAGCGAAGCCGGACACGGCGAAAGCGGCAAAGGCCAAAGCGGCGAGGGTGGTTTTCATGGTGCTTCTCCTAAACGATTAGTGGATATGTGACGCCCGGATTTCATCGACTGCGCTGCAACTGCTTGTCATCCGTCGTTGATGTATTAAAACGCGCTGACGTATCTGGCTTGTGTAGTAAAACGGGGGTTTTGCAATGTTGTGTATCGGCGAAGCGGTGGATACATTGCGATACAAAACCCCGTCCTACTTTTGCGCCAGCAGGTTTTTGATCGCCGCCTCGGTCTGCGCGTAATCGCCCTCGCCGAAGTGCGTGTAGACGACCTGTCCCTTCTTGTCGATCAGATAGAACGCGGGCCAGTACTGGTTGTCGTAGGCGCTCCACGTCGCGTAGCGGTTGTCCTGCGCGACCGGATACGTGATGCCGAAGCGCTTGATCGCGGTCTTGACGTTGCCGGTGTCGCGCTCGAATGGATACTCGGGCGTATGCACGCCGACCACTACCAGACCCTGGTCCTTGTACTTCTGGTCCCAGCTTTTCACGTAAGGCAGCGTGTTGATGCAGTTGATGCACGTGTAGGTCCAGAAGTCGACGAGCACCACCTTGCCGCGCAACTGCTGCAAGGTCAGCGGCTCGCTGTTGAGCCACTTGTCGATGCCGGTGAATTCCGGCGCGGGTGCGCTCGTCTTGAGCGGGCCTGCGTGTGCGGCGGTGCCGGCTACGGCGGCTGCGGCGACGAGGGCGGCGGCAGCGACGGTCTTGAGTCGGGAGAGCATGTCAAAGTCCTTTGAGGGCAGGGAAGAAAGAGGCAATCCAGGCGTAAGCCAGGACGTCGTATTGCAGGTAGATGGCGAGCGCGGTCAGCATCACCAGAACGCCGAATACCTGCTGAATGCGATGGGCGTGACGGGCCAGGAGCCGTACGCGTTGAGTCATGAACTGCCCGCCGTAGATGATCGCGAGCATCGGAATGGCGGCGCCGATCGCGTACAAGGCGAGCAGCAGCCCCGACCACTGGGCGTCCTGCGCCTTCACGACCAGGACTAGAATTGAAGCGAGCACGGGTCCGGCGCACGGCGTCCAGACCGCGCCGAGCGACATCCCGAGCACGAAGCCGCCCGCGTTGCCGCTGCCGGTGGTGGCCGGCGTGAGCGAAGCCGGCCAAAGGCGTTGCAGCGGCTCCTGAAGGCGCGCGACGGCCCAGTCGTAAGGACGCGGCCACACGCGCAAGAAGCCGGACAGTGCGAGCAGCACGATCGCGGAATTGCGCAGCGCCTGCTGCGCGACGTGCACCGAGCTGGAGACGGCGCCGAGCAGCATCGCAAACGACGCAAAGGTCAGGATGAAGCCCGCGATAATGAAGAGCGGCCGCACGCGATCCGGACGATCGACCGATGTGCCGAGCAGGATCGGCATGATCGGAAGAATGCAGGGCGATGCGATCGTGAGGAGACCCGCCGCAAAGGCGAGCGGTGTTTCGATGAGGTTGTGCACGATGACCCTCCGGTGGTGGGCATGGCTGTATTTGAAGGCCCGCTCGTATCCGGGATGTGTCGGAAAAGGGGCTTTCGTGCAATGTTGTGTGTCCCGTACGGCGCGAGATACATTGCGATACAAAGCGCCGCGCGATAGGCGCTATAACGCAGACATCGCTTAACGAGGAGAGCCGTATGAACGCCGGATTGCTGAAGGGGTCCTGTCACTGCGGGCGCGTCACTTTCGAAGTGCGCACACCTGTCGAGCCCGCGATGCGCTGCAACTGCAGCCTGTGTCGCCGCAAGGGCGCGCTGATGTCGCCGCCGTTCGCCGCGAGCGAACTGAAGATTTTGAGCGGCGAGGATTCGCTCACGCTGTATCAGTTCAACACGCGCGTCGCAAAGCACTACTTCTGCAAGCACTGCGGCATCTATCCGTTTCACCAGACGCGTTCGAACCCGCTGCTCTGGCGCGTGAACCTCGGCTGTATCGAAGGCGTGGATCCGTATGCGCTCGAAGCCTCTATCGGCGATGGCGCCAGTTCTTCCGTGGTGGAGGACGCATGAGACGCTTCCTGTCGATCGTCGCGTTCCTCGCGGGCGGAATCGCGGCGGAACTGGCGCATCCGGTTCAGTGTCTGCTCACTACGCCGAGCCGGGTGCAAGTCAAACGCAGAAGGGCATGATCCCGAATGGAAACCACTGACCACGTTCTGATCGTCGATGACGATCGAGGCATTCGCGAGTTGCTCGCCACCTATCTCGAGAAGAACGGCATGCGCGTGTCGCTCGCCGCGAACGGCCGGCAGATGCGCGCCGCGCTCGAACAGGCCGTGCCCGATCTGATCGTGCTCGACCTCATGATGCCCGGCGAAGACGGCCTCGTGCTGTGTCGCGAACTGCGCGCCGGCAGGTTCCGCGCGGTGCCGGTTCTGATGCTCACGGCGCGCAGCGAGGAGGCGGATCGCATCGTCGGGCTGGAGATGGGCGCCGATGATTACCTCGCCAAGCCGTTTGCCGTGCGCGAGCTGCTGGCGCGCATCCGCGCGGTGCTGCGTCGCGTGCGCATGCTGCCGCCCGGCATGGAAGTGACCGAATCGGCCCAGATACTGGGCTTCGGCGACTGGAGGCTCGACACCACCGCGCGCCATCTGCTCGACGCCGAAGGCACGATGGTCGCGCTTTCGGGCGCGGAGTACCGGCTGCTGCGCGTCTTCCTCGATCATCCGCAGCGCGTGCTGACGCGCGACCAGTTGCTCAATCTGACGCAAGGCCGTCAGGCCGATCAGTTCGACCGCTCGATCGACCTGCTCGTGAGCCGCCTGCGCCAGCGTCTGCGGGATGTCGCGCGCGAGCCGCGCTACATCAAGACGCTGCGCAGCGAAGGCTACGTGTTCTCCGCCGAGGTCGTGCCGAAGGAAGGCCTGCGATGAACCTGCACTCGCTGCTCCACTGGCCACGCACGCTGTTCGCGAGGCTAGCGCTGATCCTGTTCGTCGGCCTCGCGCTTGCGCAGACGATGTCGTTCTGGCTCACGATGACCGAGCGCGACCAGACGATGACCAACGTGATGATGGGATACATCGAGCGCGAGGTCGCGAGCTCGGTCGCGCTGCTCGATCACCTGCCGCCAGCCGAGCGCGCCGAGTGGCTGCCCCGGCTCGCGCGGCGCAGCTACAGCTTCATGCTCGAACCGGGCGAGAGCGGCGGCCCGCCCGATGCGCAGCTTTCGGCGCGGGTGGCCGAATCGATCGCGGACGGCATCGGCAAGCGCTATCCGCTGACCGTGAACGCGATCCCCGGCGACGCCGAGCGCCTGCAAGTCCACCTGCGCTTGTCCGACGGCTCGCCGCTGACGATCGACATGCGGCCGATGTCGGGTGCGCCGCTTTCGCGCTGGCTGCCGCTCGTGCTCGTGCTGCAACTGGTGGTGCTCGCCGCGTGCTGCTGGCTCGCGGTGCGGCTCGCCACGCGGCCGCTCAAGCAGCTCGCGCTCGCCGCCGATACGCTCGGCCCCGACCTCAAGGCCGACCGTCTGCCCGAAGACGGACCGGACGAAGTGGCACGCGCCGCGCGGGCATTCAACGCGATGCAGGACCGCGTCGCAACTTACATGACCGAGCGCATGCAGATTCTCGCGGCAATCTCGCACGACTTGCAGACGCCGATCACGCGCATGCGCCTGCGCGTCGACGTGATGGACGACAGCGCGCAGGGTAGCAAGCTGCAGCAGGATTTGCAGGAGATGGAAACGCTCGTGAAGGAAGGCGTGACGTACGCGCGCACGATGCATGGCGCCACCGAAGTGCCTTGCCGCATCGATCCGGACGCTCTCTTCGACAGCCTCGTCCTCGATTACATCGATGCGGGCAAGACGGTGTCGCTGGAAGGCCGCCTCGATGCGCCGCTCGTGACGCGGCCGCAGGCGCTGCGGCGGATCGTCGGCAATCTGACCGATAACGCGCTGAAGTTTGGCGGCGAGGCCGAGATCAGGCTCGCCAGGCTGGAAGGGCGCGAGGTGATGATCTCCGTGCTCGATCGCGGTCCGGGCATCCCGGCCGAATCGCTTGAGGCGGTGTTCGAGCCGTTCTATCGACTGGAAGGATCGCGCAACCGTCACACCGGCGGCACGGGTCTGGGCCTCGCAATCGCGCGTCAGCTCACGCTCGCGATGAACGCCACGCTCACGCTGCACAACCGGCAAGGCGGCGGACTGGAAGCGCGGCTCGTGATGAAGGACCTCGACCCGAACGGGGGTTAACGCTATTTTGTCCCGTTCGGCCGCGAGCCGATAATGGCCGGTTTCAACCTTTGCATGGAACGAAATGCGCGACCGTATCGACGAGGAGATCACCTTTCGCAAGCTGGAAGTCCTGCTCGCATTCATGGAGACGGGCAACCTCTCGAAGGCGGCCGAGGCGCTGAACGTGAGCACCGTCAGTGTGCATCGGGCGTTGCATTCGCTCGAACAGGGCGTGCGCTGCGCGCTCTTCCGGCATGAAGGCCGCAACCTCAAGTCGACGGAAGCGGCGCAGATGCTCGCCGACGTCGCGCAGGAAGTGATCACGCTGATGTCCGACGGCATCCGCGCGACGCGCGAGGCGGCGGGCTATTCGTCGGACCGGCTGAAGATCGGCTCGCTCTATTCGCTGACGATCCAGACGGTGCCCGGCATCGTCGTGGATATCAAGGTGCGGCGACCGACGCTGCAGGTCGAACTCGCGCTCGGCTCGAACGCCGAACTGCTCGACAAGCTCAAGCAAGGCGCCATCGATGCCGCGCTGATGGCCTTGCCCGACGCCGATCCCGAAGTCGAATCGATTCCGCTCTTCGAAGACGACATTTTTTTCGCGGCGCCTGCCGGCTCGCCGTATGCGAAGCAGGAAGCCATCGACTTGCAGGATTGCCGCGACGAAACCTTCGTCTCGCTCGGCGACGGCTTCGTCACGTATCGCGGATTTATCGAAGCGTTTCGCGTCGCGGATTTCACGCCGAAGGTCACCATGCGCGTCGGCGATATCTTTTCGCTGATGAATCTGGTGAGCGGTGGTGTCGGCTATACGCTATTGCCGGGCCGCGTGCGCGGTGTGTTCGGCGATAAGGTGCAACTCATCCCGCTCAAGCCGCAATACCTGATGCGGCAGACGATCGGGGTCAGCTTCCTGCGCGCCCGCGAGCGCGATCCGAATCTGCTTGCGTTGATGGCCGTCTGCCGGTTGCGCACGCGAAGCACCGGCTGACGTTCAAGTCGAGCGTGCGCGTTCCCGCTCGATCAAAGCGCCGAGGTCCGGCAGCGCCGTCTCGCTGCAACTTACCGCGATGCCTTCGTTGAAGGTCGCGCTCGTCAGGCGGGTCAGCACGTTGGCGGGTGGCATCTCGATCGCGAGGCGCGCGTCACGTTCCCACGCGAGCCGCATCGTGTCGTGCCAGCGCACTTGATGCGCCATGTTGCTTGCGAGATCGGTCGCGAGGCGCGCGCCATCGAAAACCGGCCGCGCGATGCTGCTGCTCAGATACACGATGCGCGGCCTTTTCATGACGACGTTTTTGAATGCATCGGCGAGCGCGGCGGCGGGTGCGTCGAGCAACGCGCAATGCGAGGGAACGGCGACGTCGAGACGCTCGCAGCGTTGCGCGCCTTGCTCGATTGCGAGCGTGGAGAGGCGTTGCATCGCGGCATCGCTGCCCGCGACGACCATCTGCGTTTCCGCATTGATGTTCGCGAGGAAAACATCGCTGTTCACCTGCGCGATCAGCCGTTCGATCGCCCGCTGCGTCATGCCGATGATCGCCGTCATGCCGTAGCCGCTCGGATACGCGGTTTCCATCAACTGGCCGCGCAATTCGACGAGCTTCACAGCATCGGCGTAGTCGAGGGCGCCTGCGATCACGGCGGCCGGATACGCGCCGATCGACAATCCCGCGACCATGTCGGGTTCGTGGCCGTGGGCGCGCAGCACGCGAGCCTCTGCGACGCCAGCGATCAGCAGGCACAGCTGCACCGCGACGGTGGAGCGGAGCGTGGCGGCATCGTCGAGCGAGCGGGCGTCGTAGCCCAGCGCGTCGCTGGCTTCTCCGAGTGTGCGCGTAGTTTCGGCGTGAGCGGGCAGCGCGTGCAGCATGCCCGCGCGTTGCGCGCCCTGGCCGGGGAAAGTGAAGAGGACGCTCATGATGCGTCGGTGCCCCACGGATCGGATACGAGCACGGGGCCGTGCGCCGTCTTGAGCAGCACGCGATCGGCTAAACCCGCCCACTCCGCGAGAGCGAAGCCACCGTGGCCCGTGTCGATCTGCATGTCGATGCGCGCGGGGGACGCTTGCAGCAACGCGAGAAGCGAGCGGGCTTCATCGCGCGGAAAGGGCTTCGGTGAACGCAGCAGTAGATCGAGATCGCTGTCCTGTCGCAACGTGCTGACGCCGCTCGCCAGCGCAAAGCCGACGCTGCCAGTGATGCCCCACGTCAAGCGAAGCCGATCGAGTTCGGGCGCGATGCGGCTCAGTGCTTGCACGCAGGGCACGTCCGCAAGTGCTGCATTCGTGTGCCACGCGCGGCCCTCGGCAAGCGCCTCGGGCGTGACGCGACGAACGATGCGTTCATGCGAAACGTAAGCCGCAAATCGCTCGCTGCGCGCCCGTCCGCGCAATCCGACCGGTACGACGGCAACTTCGCTAACCGCTTCGCGCCGCACGACTACCGGCGCTTGCAAGAGCCATTCGCGCGAAGCCCACGACGGCAATTCCGCTATCGAACGGATGTCGTCAGGCCCTGAGACCCACAAAAGATCATGCGGGCGAAGCGGTTCGTCGAACGTGGACACGAGCATGTTTTCAAGCGCCCATCAGCGCCTTGGTGGCAAAGAACAGCAGCGACGGCCCGAGCAGGCAGCCGACGCCCGTATGGAACGTCGCGATCAGCGCACCGTAGGGCACGAGCCGGCGATCGGTTGCGGCGAGTCCCGCGCTCACGCCGCTCACGGTGCCCGCCAGTCCGCCGAAGATCATCGCGGAGCGTGGCGTCTTCAGTCCCATGAAGCCGGCCGCGAGCGGCGTGCCGATCATCACGATGATCGCCTTGATGAGGCCCGTCGCGATGCTGAGCGCGATCACGTCCGAGCTCGCGCCGATCGCCGCGCCCGTCACCGGTCCCACGATATACGTGACCGCACCTGCGCCGATGGTCGTCATGCTGACGGCATCGGTATAGCCGAACGCATGCGCGATGCTCGCGCCGACGATGAACGGCAGCACGGTCCCGAGCAGGAGCGACACCACGCCGATGAGGCCGGCTTTGCGCGCCTCGGTGGCCTGCACTTCGAACGCGGTCGCGACGATCGCGAAGTCGCGCAGCATCGCGCCGCCCATCAGGCCGATGCCGGTAAAGAGCGGCAGATCGGCGATGCCCTTTTGCCCGCCGGTGAATGCGCCGCCGATGTAGGCGAGCACGAGGCCGATCACGATCGCGATCGCCGAGCCGTGCACGCGGCCGAAGGTCAGCTTGCGCGAAATCAGCGACGACGCCCACATGATGAGGCCCACGAGGAAAAACGCGGTGACGAGGCCGTTCTGGATCAAAATCTTGTCGAGCATATGCAGCATGACGGTCTCCTGCTTCAGATTTCTTCGAGGTGCGGGGCGTTCACGAACGACGTGCTGTCGTGACCGGTGCGGGAAAGGACGGCGATGCAGCCCGCGCAGATTGCTGCGGCGCCGAGGGCTGAGAGCAGCGCGACGGGGCCGCCCTTGAGCGCGGCGACGACGTTCTGGTTGGCCGCCATCGCGACGACGACGGGAATGTACATCGCGCCCCAGAAGCCGACGCCGGCTTCGGTTTCCTTCGGCAGGAGGCCTCGCTTGTGAAGATAAAGACGCAGGAAAATCAGGAGCAGCATCGCGATGCCGACGCCGCCGACGTTCGTTTTCACGCCGATGGCGACGCCGAGCAAGTCGCCGAGAAAGAGGCCTGCGAGATGGCAGAACGCTAGCAGGGCGGTTCCGTAGATGATCATTTCATGTCTCCGTTGTCGACCAGAGTCAGCGCTTTAGCGCTTACTCTGGTCCCATGCAACTTGTTGCAAGATGGATTTAGCGGCTTCTGACGAGCCGGTATTTAAAAAAGAATTAGCGCCATTGCTCCCGTAACTTTCTACGCACTGTCGCGGAGGCCGCACGATGCTCGCTGCCGAGCCGGCTTTCCAAACCGCGCGAAGGATCATTGCGGATATCGTCGTAAGCGGCCTGCAGCGCGTCCTCGACGGTAGTCTGGTCCGCGCTGCTGGGCGCATCGGCGTTGCCTACGCTCAACAGCTTCCACAGCAGCCCGAGCGACGCGTAGTTGTCGATGTCGTAGGCCATCGGCGGGACGCGCGCCGTGAACGCTTCGAGATCGGCGACCGAGCGCAGCGTCACCCGCGCCGCCGATTCCTTGCCCATGGCGTGGACCATGACCTTCGGATCGGCAAGCGCGATCAATCGGTTAGCCTGATAACCATGCGCGAGAAACGCCCCCGACATCGCCCGCCCGACGATCAGCCCGATCACCGGATGACCCGCGAGCCGCGCGCTGGCGTAGGCATCGGCGGCACCGGCGAGCGCCTGGTGGATGCCGTACGCTTCCTCGCGGCGTCCGTATGCTTGACTCGCCACATCGATCACCGCGACGATCGCGCGCTTCTCATCTCGCTTGCTGTCCGCATCGACCACTTCACGCACCGCGCGCGCCACTTCCCATCCTTCGATGAGACCGACCTCGCCGCTCCGTGCGCGCGGATACGGGTTCTCCGGGTCGGGCACCACGGCGATGAAGCGCGCGGGATGGTCGCCGAGCCGCGCATCGGCGACCCGCACCGACGGCGGATAGCCGTCCTGCAGCGGCGCGCTGTAAGTGAGCGCGTCGAGCCAGACTGCGCCGCGCTTCGAAAGCTCTTGTGTGCTCATGACTGAAACCCCTTGCCGTAGATGGCGGCCGCCTGTTCGGGCGTGGCCTGCACGCCTGGATCGACCTCGGAAAGCCGCGTCAGGAAACCCGCGACGCGTTCGCTGCGGCATGCCTCGGGCCGCCCCGCGCGAAACAAATCGATGACGGCCGCACGGATCGCGTCGGCGTCGTCAGCGACGTAGTCATCGACGAGTCCCGTGCGATGCCGCTGCTCGCAGCCGGTGAAGCTCCAGATCATCGGACGGTCGCGTGAATCGAATTCGGCGATGCCCGCTTCCTGTTCGATGACAGCCGGGCCGTTGAGGCCGAGGCGCGCTTCGCGGGTGCCGATCAGGTAGCTGCACAGGCCTGCTGCGATCGACATGCCGCCGTAGCAGCCGATCGGACCAGCCGTGATGCCGATCACCGGCTGATAGCGCCGCAAGTCGACGATGCCCGCGTGAATCTCCGCGATCGCCGCGAGTCCGAGATTCGCTTCCTGCAAGCGCACGCCGCCCGTTTCGAAGAGGATGACGGCGCGCGTCGGGATGCCGTTGCGGTTGTCCTCGGCGGCGAGTTCGAGGCTGCCCGCGATCTTCGCCGCCGACACCTCGCCCATGCTGCCGCCCTGGAATCCGCCGTCGATACCGAGCACGACGGCGGGCTGCCCGTCGATGGTGCCCTTCGCGACCACCATGCCGTCGTCGGCTTGCGTCACGATGCCCTGGCGCATGAGCCACGGCGATGTGATGCGCTGGAACGGATCGAGCAGTTCGCTGTACGTGTCTGCGTCCAGCAGCTTTTTCGCGCGGCTGCGGGCATCGAGTTCGATGAAGCTCTGGCGTTCGAGCAGTTGCTGTGTGTCCATGATCTTCACGCTCCGCCGGTCGATTTGAGTTGTTCGAAGACCTGCCCGATGCGCATCTGCACGACGCCCGGCGTCGCGCCCGAGTCGTTGATTTCGAGCTTCGCGGCGGGCAGCGACCCGTCGCCGAAGATGCGTTCGAGCACGGCCTGCCAGAGGCGGCCCTTGCCGTCGACGGAGGTCGTGACGCTCACGACGGTGCGGTTCGCCGCGTTCGCTTCGAGCAGCACTTCGAGGTCTCCCGAAGCGACGACGCCCACGAGCGCGCGGCCTTGTGCGGGCTGTCCCGCCGGGAATTCGAGGACGATGGTTTCCATGTGTGTTCCTATGCGTTCGACTGATGATTGGCTTCGCTGTGAAGCCGGTCGAGAAAGAGGGCTGCGGCGAGCAGGTCGGCGGCGCCACCGGGCGAGACGTGCAGTTCGACGAGACGCCGGTCCAGGGCCTTCAATTCGCGGCGCCCCGCGAGCGCTGCCGCGCCGCCCTGTTCCAGCACGCGCCGTGCTCCGTGCTGCATTTCGGCGAGCGCGTTCGGTCCGCCGCGCGCGAGCACGCAGGTGTCGTCGAGCGTCGCCATTACGGCGAGCAATGCGTTGAGGCGCGCGGCCGTTTCGCTGTCTCCACGCGAGCGCGAACGCACGAGTTCCGGCAGCGCGATATCCACGACATGCGGAAAGCCTGCTTGCGCTTGTCCTCGCGCGCCGCCGACGTTGTAGTCGAGGCACGCCTGCTCGCCCTTGTTGCCGGTGATCGCCGGCGCGTGGCGATCCTGCACGCGAGCGATCGATCCAGCGCGTGCCGCGACGGCTTGCGGCGCCAGATCCAAAGGTTCGCGTGCCGCTGCAGTCACGAGCAACCCGAGCGCCCAGATCGCGCCGCGATGCGTATTCACCCCGCCGGTCGCGTCGAGCATGCGTGCTTCACCTATGCGTCCCATCGCGCCGATATGTTCGCGCAGCGCGAGCAGCGGCTCAATTTCGATGCCCGCACGCGCCATCTCGACGAACGTCGGCTGCAACGCAAGCGCGGATACGCACATCAGCTTCCAGTCGAGATCGTGATGCGCGCCGCGGCTGCGGATATCGACGAGGCCGGGCTTCGGCGCGAGCGTCACTTCGTCGATCAGCGCTTCCACCACATGCGCGCCGAAAAGGTCCGCTAAGTCCGGTGCGCGGCGCAGCGACCGCGCTGCGTTCAGTGCGAGGTTCTCGCGCATTACCAGCTCCGAAAGCGTGCGGGCGGCTCGTACAGCCCGTCCGACCAGTCGACGATATCGGCCATGCTCTTCGCGGCGAGCAGCGACCGGCTCGCTTCGCTGCGATGGATGCCGAGGTCCTCCGGCAGCGCGACGAAGCCGTCGCGGCGCAGCGCGGCGAGCTTGCTCGCGTCGCTCTTCAGCCCGATCGGCGTAACGCCCGCGACAGCCGCGATCATCTCCTTGCGATGTTCGAGTGAGCGCGCCTTGTAGAGATACGCGATGCCTTCCTCGGTCAGCACGTGCGTGACGTCGTCGCCGTAGATCATCACGGGCGCGAGCGGCATGCCGGATTCGCGGCCGACATCGACAGCGTCGATCGATTCGACGATCGTCGGCTGGCCGCCCGCCTGGAACGTCTCGACCATCTGCACGACGAGCTTGCGGCCGCGTTCGAGCGGGCTGCTCGTTTGAAGCAGGTCGAGCCATGCGGGCGTCGCGTGACGACGGCCGTGCGGATCGTGGCCCATGTTCGGCGCGCCGCCGAAGCCGGTAAGCCGTCCGTGCGTGACAGTAGACGAGTTGCCTTCGCCATCCATTTGCAGCGTCGAGCCGATGAACATGTCCACCGCGTATTGCCCCGCGAGCTGGCACATCGTGCGATTGGAGCGCATGGAGCCGTCGCGGCCGGTGAAGAAGATGTCGGGCCGCGCGGCGACATACGCTTCCATGCCGAGCTCGCCGCCGAAGCAATGCACGCTCTCGACCCAGCCGGTTTCGATCGCGGGGATCAGCGTCGGATGCGGGTTGAGCGTCCAGTGGCGGCAGATCTTGCCCTTGAGGCCGAGCTTCTCGCCATACGTCGGCAGGATCAGTTCGATCGCGGCCGTGTTGAAGCCGATGCCGTGATTGAGCGACTGAACCTGATGCTTCTCGTAGATACCGCGAATCGCCATCATCGCCATTAGCACCTGGATCGGCGTGATGAGGCGCGGATCGCGCGTGAAGAGCGGCTCGATGAAGAACGGCTTGTCGGCCTGCACGACGAAATCGACCCACGAGCCGGGGATATCGACGCGCGGCAGGTCCTTCGGATCATCGACGATCTCGTTGACCTGCGCGATCACGATGCCGTCGCGAAACGCGGCGGCTTCGATGAGCGAGGGCGAATCTTCGGTGCTCGGGCCCATGTAGAGATTGCCCGCGCGATCGGCCTTGTACCCCGCGCAGAGCACGACGTTCGGCGTGAGATCGACGTAGAGCCGCGCATAGAGCTCGATGTAGGTATGGATCGCGCCGATCTCGAGGATGCCGTCCTGCAGGAACTGCGAAATGCGCAGGCTTTGCGCGCCTGCATACGCGAAGTCGAGCTTTCGCGCGATGCCGCGTTCGAAGAGATCGAGATGCTCGGCGCGGCTCACGCTCGGAATGATGAGATGCAGGTCGTGGACGACTTCCGGATCGACCTTCGCGAGCGAACGCGACAGAAAATCCGCCTGCTTCTGGTTGTTGCCTTCGACGACCACGCGGTCACCCGTGGCGACGAGCGCCTGCAGGACATCGACGATGCGCTCGGTGGGCAGTACCATGCCATCGGCGATCGATGCAACGCGCGCAAGCCGGCGATGTTTTTCCGCACGGCGCGTGGCCCAGCGGGACGGGGTCTGACTTTGACTTGACATAGGGACTCTCGCTCAGGACATGAGGCAAGTCTAGGGAGCGCGAGCGTGCGGTTCAATGACGGTCGGGACGCGACTGTTATCACGAGAGTAACGATCGAAGAAACGAACGGTCGAACGGAGAGAGGTTTTCCCTTCTGGAATAGGCTTCGGCGGCGCGGCTCATGGAAAACCCGCGCACGCGTAAACCCCGGTCAAATGAAAGGCTCCGCGTAAGATGCAGGTAAGCGGACATGCTTAACGTAGCGACATGCACCGCTGAGAGTTATCTGTTCCAGCGCGGCAAAAACTGCTGCAAGGGATCTTCCGAAGAGACGGCGCCCGCAACCCGCGCCCGAAAGTCTTCCGGGCAGCGTATGACAATGAAAGAGTCACGGCAGGAGACAAAATGGAAGAAGACCTCGTCCGCAAGATCAAGTCGAACCCGCGCTATCACGAACTCGTGAACAAGCGCTCGAAGCTCGGATGGACGCTGACCGCGGCCGTCCTAGTCGTGTACTACGGATACGTTCTCTTGATCGCCTTCGACAAGGAACTGCTCGCGAAGAAGCTCGGCAGCGGCGTCATGACGCTCGGCATTCCGCTCGGGCTCTTCGTCATCGTGTTCACGGTGGTCATCACGGGCCTCTATGTGCGTCACGCCAACAATACATACGACGATCTGACCGACAAGATAAAGCGGGAGGCCGCATGAAAGTGCTTCATCACGTGATTGCGGGCGCGCTGCTGACGCTGTCGGCGGGTGCGATGGCCGCGGGCGGAGACCTCGGCCAGGCCGTCAAGCAGCCGACGAACTGGACGGCGATCGGCATGTTCGTCGTATTCGTCATCGGTACGCTTTTCATCACCAAGTGGGCAGCGGCCAAGACCAAGTCCGCCGCCGAGTTCTACACGGCAGGCGGCGGTATCACGGGCTTCCAGAACGGCCTCGCGATCGCGGGCGACTTCATGTCGGCGGCGTCGTTTCTCGGCATCTCGGCAGCGGTCTACGCGAACGGCTACGACGGCCTCATCTACTCGATCGGCTTTCTCGTCGGCTGGCCGATCATCACGTTCCTGATGGCGGAGCGCCTGCGCAACCTCGGCCGCTTCACGTTCGCCGACGTCGCTGCGTACCGTTTCAAGCAGACGCCGATTCGCGCGTTCGCCGCATCGGGCACGCTCGTAGTCGTCGCGTTCTACCTGATCGCGCAGATGGTCGGCGCTGGGCAGCTCATCAAGCTGCTGTTCGGGCTCGAATACTGGATCGCGGTCGTGATCGTGGGCGCGCTGATGATGGTGTACGTGCTCTTCGGGGGCATGACGGCGACCACCTGGGTGCAGATCATCAAGGCCTGCCTGCTGCTCGCGGGTGCGACGTTCATGGCGTTCATGGTGCTCGCGCAGTTCCACTTCAGCCCCGAGGCGCTGTTCGCCAAGGCGGTCGAAGTCCATGACAAGAAAGATTCGATCATGGCGCCGGGCAACTTCATCAAGGACCCGATCTCGGCGATCTCGTTCGGCATCGCGCTGATGTTCGGCACGGCTGGCCTCCCGCACATCCTGATGCGCTTCTTCACGGTGCCCAACGCGAAGGAAGCGCGCAAGTCGGTGTTCTGGGCGACGACTTGGATCGGCTACTTCTACATCCTGACCTTCATCATCGGCTTCGGCGCGATCGTGCTGGTCGGTACGAACCCGATCTTCAAGGACGCCGGCGGCAAGCAACTGCTCGGCGGCGCGAACATGGCGGCCGTGCATCTTGCGAGCGCGGTGGGCGGCAACGTGTTCCTCGGCTTCATTTCGGCCGTGGCGTTCGCGACGATTCTCGCGGTCGTCGCTGGTCTGACGCTGGCGGGGGCATCGGCGGTTTCGCACGATCTGTATGCCACCGTGTTCAAGAAGGGCAACGCGACTAGCTCTAGCGAATTGCGTGTCTCGCGTGTGACGACGGTCGTGCTTGGCATCGTCGCGGTGGTGCTCGGCATCGTGTTCGAGAAGCAGAACATCGCGTTCATGGTGTCGCTGGCTTTTGCCGTCGCCGCGTCGGCCAACTTCCCGGTGCTGTTCATGTCAGTGTTGTGGAGCGGCTGCACGACGCGAGGCGCTGCGCTCGGCGGCTTCATGGGGCTCTTGTGCGCGGTGGTGCTGACGGTGCTCTCGAAGGCGGTATGGGTCGACGTGTTCCATTACGCCAGCGCGCCGTTCCCGTACGCATCGCCTGCGCTCTTCTCGATGGCGGCCGGGTTCTTCGGGATCTGGTTCTTCTCCGTGACCGACAAGTCGGAACGCGCACGCATCGACAAGGCCGGCTTCGAAGCACAGACGGTTCGCTCGGAGACGGGCATCGGCGCGGTGGAGTCAGCGAGTCACTAAACGCTCCCTGCGACGTACAGCATCACGCTGTACGCCGCGTCAAATTCCCCCCGACGCGTCGAACTGCATCTCCGATTGCACCCACTTCGGCGCGCTCCCATCGACGCTCTGTTGCGACAGAGCGCTCGCCTTTACCCCTAGCAAGCGAATACTCCGGTCGAGCGTAACGCGCTTCAGACATTCGGTCGCGGCGCGCCGGATCGACGCCGCATCCGCGACGCCCGCTTCGAGCGTGTGATCGCGCGTGACCGTGCGAAAGTCGCTGAACCTCACCTTGATACTGATGCACGCCGACGTGAGCTGGCGCCGTTCGAGATCCTCGGCAAGGCGCACGCACAGATCGGTGAAACGCTCCGACAGTTCCGCGCGATCGCGGCGCGGATGCAGGTCGCGTGAAAATGTCGTCTCGCGCGATTTCGAGCGCGGCACCGACGACGTCTCGATCTCCCGATCGTCGATGCCCGCGGCGATGCGCGTAAGCCAGGTCGCGTAGCTCAGGCCGAACTGCTGCTGAAGCAACGCGGGATCGGCTGCGGCGATATCGCCGACGGTGTGGATGCCGAGCGCCGCGAGCCGGTCGTTCGCTTTCGGCCCGATGCCGTTCACCTTCTTCGCGGGCAGCGGCCAGATGCGCGTCTGAAGGTCGTCGAAGGTGAGGAGAGTCAGGCCGTCGGGCTTGTCGAGTTCGGAGCCGATCTTCGCGAGCAGCTTGTTGGGCGCGACCGCGATCGAGCACGAGAGGCCCGTCGTGTCCGCGACCACGCGCTTGATGCGCTGGGCGAGCGTGCGCGTCTCGCCGGGCACGTCGGTCAGATCGATATAAATTTCGTCGATGCCGCGATTCTCGATGCGCGGCGCGATCGTCGCGACGGCGCTCTTGAAGAGCTCGGAGTAGTGTCGATAAGAATCGAAATTGCTCGGCAGCAGGATCGCGTCGGGCGCGAGTTGCGCCGCCTTCATCATGCCCATCGCCGAGAATACGCCGAGCTTGCGGGCCTCGTAGGTCGAGGTCGTCACGACGCCACGGCCCGCGTACTCGCGCAACCTGACGAAGTGGCGTTTGCCGTGCTCGTCGACGGTCGGCTCCGACCGGTGGCCGCCACCGACCACGACCGCCTGCCCGCGCAACTCGGGGTACCGTAGCAATTCGACGGAAGCGAAGAACGCATCCATGTCGAGGTGCGCGATGCGGCGGGGTAGTTCGCTCATGTCGGGCTGATGCGATGCGGCTGAAGGCGTGCTTTAGGAGAGTGCCGTTATGTTATCAACAGCGCGGGCGTCGCGGGCAAAAGGGCTTCGGCGGGCATTGCTACTGGCGGCTATGATGACATCTCCCCGCCGCTCCGAAGGCTGCCTGTCATGAAGATGGCGCCGCTGTCAGGCAGCCGCCGGCGACCTTTGTAAAAGGAGCAGATGCATGGACTATGTGAAGCTTGGCTCGACCGGACTCGACGTGTCGCGCCTCTGTCTCGGATGCATGACCTACGGCGACCCGGCGCGCGGCAAGCATCCGTGGACGCTCGACGAAGACCGCAGCCGGCCGCTGATCAAACAGGCGCTGGAAGCGGGCATCAATTTCTTCGATACCGCGAACACCTATTCGGATGGCTCGTCGGAAGAAATCGTCGGCCGCGCGCTGCGCGATTTCGCCAAGCGCGACGACCTCGTGATCGCGACCAAGGTGTTCAACCGGATGCGTCCGGGACCGAACGGCGCGGGCCTCTCGCGCAAGGCGATCTTCAACGAGATCGACAACAGCTTGCGGCGCCTCGGCACGGATTACGTCGATCTTTATCAGATTCATCGCTGGGATTACGGCACGCCGATCGAGGAAACGCTCGAGGCGCTGCACGATGTCGTGAAGGCGGGCAAGGCGCGTTATATCGGAGCGTCGTCGATGTACGCGTGGCAGTTCAGCAAGGCGCTCTATGTCTCGCGTGAACGCGGCTGGGCTTCGTTCGTCACGATGCAGAACCACCTGAACCTGCTGTATCGCGAGGAAGAGCGCGAGATGCTGCCGCTGTGCAAGGACATGGGGATCGGCGTGATGCCTTGGAGCCCGCTTGCACGAGGACGCCTGACGCGCGACTGGAACGAGACCACCGAGCGCCAGCAGACCGACGACTTCGGCAGCGGTCTCTACGCAGCATCGCTCGATGCGGATCGCGCGGTGATAGAAGCGGTGGCTGCCGTCGCAGCGGAACGCGGCGTGCCGCGCGCGCAGGTCGCGCTCGCATGGGTCGCGCAAAAGGACGCGGTGACGACGCCGATCATCGGTGCATCGAAGCCTGCGCATCTGACCGATGCGGTCGCGGCGCTTTCGCTGAATTTGTCGGCGGAGGAAATCGCGCGGCTCGAAGCGCCGTATGTACCGCATGCGATCGCCGGGTTTCAATAGCGCGCTCGGCTCAGCGGCGGTCCATAACGATCACCCTATGATGCGGCAAAGAATCTCTGATTGTTCCGGATGCGCGCATGGCACTAAGCTTGCCATGCGCCGCATTCCGGCACCGATAACCACAACCGCCGATGACCACTACCCTCGTCTATACCCACGCTGCCTGTCTGGAACACCGTCCGGGGCCTGGCCATCCGGAATCGCCGGAGCGCTTGAAAACGGTGCTGAGCGCGTTGCGGACGCCATCGTTCGCGGCGCTCGAATGGCGTGAGGCGCCGATGGGCACGCTCGAACAACTCGAGTTGATCCACGATCGCGACTTCATCGATCAGGTCGCGGAAATCGCGCCGCAGCGCGGCTACGTGCCGCTCGACGGCGGCGATACGGTGATGTCGCCGGGATCGTGGGAAGCCGTGATGCGCTGCGTGGGCGCGGCTTGCGCGAGCGTCGATGCCGTCATGAACGGCGATGCGCGCAATGCGTTCTGCGCGACGCGTCCGTGCGGCCATCATGCGGAACCGGCGCGGGCGATGGGGTTCTGCATCTTCAATCAGGCTGCGATCGCCGCCGCATATGCCTACGACGTGCACAAGCTGGAGCGCGTCGCGGTCGTCGACTTCGATGTTCATCATGGCAATGGCACGCAGGCGGCTTTCTATAACCGGCCGGAGCTTTTGTATGCATCGAGCCATCAGTCGCCTTTGTATCCCGGCACGGGCAAAGCATCCGAAACCGGTGTGAGCCATAACATCGTCAACGTGCCGTTGCCGCCGGGCTGCGATTCCGAACTCTTCCGTTCAAGGATCGAAGCCGACATGCTGCCCGCCGTTCGCGCGTTCGATCCTGAACTCATCATCATTTCCGCCGGGTTCGATGCGCATCGGCTGGACCCGCTCGCGGGCCTCAATCTCGAGGACGACGACTTTCAGTGGATCACGCTGGAACTGATGCGGATCGCGGAGTCGACTTGTCAAGGAAGGATCGTTTCGATTCTCGAAGGTGGCTACAGTCTCGAAGGATTAGCGACCGGCACGGCCGCGCACGTTTGCGCTCTGATGGGCCAAGCAGGTCGTTGATCGGGACATTCATCATACGTTCCGAGCGATCAGTCGCCCGGCGTGTCCTATCGTCACAAGTAGAAGAATCATCGATCAGGCGCCGCTACATCTTTCACGTATCTAACTTTGAAAAACAGGGAGGCGTGCACTACCGTTTCTGAAGAGCGCTCTTGCGTTCCGCAGCAAGTTGAAACGATCAGCGCGATTGAGATGGATTGTCGGAACCATCCGGCGTCGGAGAGACGCAATCGGTGACGGCTGAGTCTGATGTCGTATGGCGGCACTTCCTTTCGAGTACGGCGGCGGAGGCGGGAAAAACGGATAAATCAGCGCGACGCGAATTTTTCTACTACGACGAAACCGACCTGATGGCGATCCGCGTCGATGCGTGGAAGATGCACATCGGCATCAAGAAGGACGGTAGCTGGTTCAACGAGAAGACCTATCCGAGCGTGCCATATGTCTTCAACCTGCTGATGGACCCGCAGGAGAAAATGGACCCCGAGTCGCCGGAATGGGGCTATATCGGCCGCAAGTTCGTCGCGCAGAAGTTGTGGGCGCCCACGGCGGGCGTGCCGTTTCTGCAGGCGCATTTGAAGAGCCTGCAGGACTATCCGCCGAGTCAGGGCGCCATACGCTCAGCATGAAAAAGGCGGTCGACGAAGCGATGCGGAAGCTCTCGACGCCTACCGGCAGCAGCAACTAAGCGACGCTACTGCGCATTCTTCCTGAAGCGCAGCGGCGTCGTCCCGATTCGCGCGGAGAACAGCGCCGTCATGTGCTGCTGTGACGAGAATCCGCACGCTGCCGCGATATCGCAAAGCGGCAAATCGGTCGCGCGCAGCAGTTGCGCCGCCGCGTCGATCCGTTTCTCCAGCACGAAGCGATAAAGCGAATATCCGGTGCGTGCCTTCACGCCTTCGAAGACCACGCGCACCGGCAAGTCGAGCGTCGCCGCGATCTCCGCGCAGTTCAGGCTCTCCTCGATGTTGGCCGTCACGTACTGTTCGAGCCGCAAAAACTCGGCATCGGAAATGCCGCGCGTGCGCTTGTCGGCGGTGGTCTCCAGATGCCGCGTCGTTTCGATCCAGGCGAGTGTCGCGAGGCACTGTATCTCCCACGGGTCCACGGGAGGAGCGCTATCGGCCGGCACTTTCAGACGCGCATAGCGCACCAGATGACGAATCGCATCGGCGCCGAGGTTGCTGCGGCTGTCCATGCGGCGCGTCGCGCTTGCATTGCGCTGAAACGCGTCGAGATACCGAAACGCGACGAAGCCGTTCCGAACCTGCTGCGCCTCGATCCGCATGCTGCCGCCGCGCGCATGGAACGCCGCTGTCTCCGCCTGAAACGTGAAGGGGAGCGCGGGGCCGCCGTCGTAACGCGTCTCCGAAACGATCGTGCCGAGCAGCAGGCAGATCATGTCGGGTGCGTCTTCTACTTCGAACGTGTAGGGCGCTCCGCCGGAGATGCAGTATTCGAGTCCGGGAGCGCCGGATACCGCGCTGAATCCGTCGATTCGCCTGTGGGTGGATGGCTGGGGTGTCGCCTTCACTTGTCGTCTCCGATCGCTTGGATGATGCATTTTTCATGAGTATAGCCACGCTGCGGCGCTCCAATGGGTCGTCGTTTGCGAACGCGCCGTGCGTAATTTTCAGCCTAGTGTTCACCCTGATGCCGCGTCATGCGGCAGGAATCTGTAATCCGCGAAACATGAAAGACCCGTTGATTGCGTCGCCGTACGGTGTGGCCCATCACACCAGAATACGGAGACGACGATGGGAAGGATCAAACGACCGCTGAGACTGCGACGCGAAACGCTGACGTTCGCCATGATCAGCGCAACGTGCGCGATGCAGCCCGCGAACACGGCGCACGCAGCGGGCATTCCGTTCGCAACAGACCGCCCTCAGACCTGGCAGTTCAGTTCCGACTTCGAAGGCTCATACGATTCCTTCGGCCAGAACCTCGGATGGAATCACGAGGGCCGCGCGTTTGATTCACACGGCAACCAGATCGACGGGCCGGGCACGAACACCTTTGTCGGACTCTCGACATTCATCCACTACTGGAAGCTGCCGTCGCTGCCGCACGTGGGTTTCAACGCGAGCATCACGGTGCCGGAAATCCGCTCGCAAGGTTCGCAGTTTTCAGCGAGCGGTATCGGCGATCCGCTGCTCGGCGGCCTCGTCTGGTACAACCCCGCGCCCGCGACGACACTCGGTTTTCAAGCGTACGTGCAAGTGCCGATCGGGCAGAACAGCGTATCGACGAATACGTGGTCGTTCTGGCCTTCGGTGTTCTACGACGACTGGTACGGCCACGTGAACGTCGATCTGCTGGTCGGCGGCATCCTGCGCGGACGCACGCTGCGCTCGGGCCAGGACGATCTGAGCCCTGGCAACACGTTCCATCTGAATCTGCGTGTCGGCTACAGCATCTCTCCGCCCGACAACCCGTTCGCGATTCCCTTCTTCGCCTTCGATCATCAAACGAGCGGCGGCACTTTCAACCAGACCGCCCTCACGGCGGTGCCGAACAGCGCGAGCCGCGAGACGACGGTCGGCGCGGGCGTGCTGTTCCAGTTCAAGCCGAACAGCCTGCCGTTCCTGCATCAGAAGATGTACGACCAGCTTTCCATTCAATACCAGCACTCGGTGTCGGGCCGCAATACAGCGCTCACCAACGGAATTCTGGTGCAGGCGTGGCACTACTGGTGAGCGCCGCGCCTTGCATCGACCGCATATGAAATCTCAGGAGACGAACATGATCGACGACAAGAAACACCCAACCGCATCGCGGCGCAATTTCATCAAGGCCGCGGGCGCGGGCACCGCGGCGGCCGCGTTCGGCGCGGTGACGCTGTCCGCCAAGGCCGCCAGCGAACTCAAGTTCGACGCGGAGTACGACATCGTCGTGTGCGGCGGCGGAGGCGGCGGCCTGCCGTGCGCGCTCTTCTCGCGCTGGCTCGGCAACCGCGTGGCGATCCTCGAAAAGGCGGGCAGCGTCGGCGGCACGGCGGCGAAGGCCGCGTTCTGGTACTGGGTGCCGAACAACGAGCCAATGCGGCGCGCCGGCATCGCCGATCCGAAGGCGGATTATCTGCGGTACGTCGCGCGCCTTTCGCGGCCCGAGCAATACGATCCGTCGCTGCCGAAGCTCGGTCTTTCGGACTGGGAGTACGAGATGTGCGAGGCGATCTACGACAGCGCATCGCCCGCGGCCGAGCTGCTCGCGAGCAAGGGCGCACTGCCGTATCGCCACGAAGGATCGGTGCCCGACTACTGGGCCGAATTGCCCGAAGACAAGGCGCCACGTGGCCGCGTGTTGTTCCCGAAGGACGGTTTGCCGAGCATGTCGGATGGCGGGCGCGTTGCGATCCGCACGCTGAGCACAGCCGCGCGACGCGACGGTATCGACATACGCACGGGTTATCGCGTGCAGAAGGTGCTGGTCGATGGCAAGGGCGCCGTGATCGGCGTCGAGGCGCAGACCGAGGAGGGCACGCTCTTTCGCGCGCGCGTGAAAAAGGCGGTCGTATTCGCGACAGGGGGCTTCACGCACGATCCCGAACTGCGCAAGAACTTCCTGCACGGCGCTGTGTACGGCGGCTGCGCGGCACCGACCAACGAAGGCGACTTCGTGCGCATTTCCAGCGCGCTCGACGTGCAGCTGCGCAACATGAACTACTCGTGGATGGCGCCGATCTCGCTCGACAAGGCGATCGCGAAAGACGGCTCGCTTTCCGGCATCTTCACGCCGACGGGCGACTCGATGATCTATGTGAACAAGTACGGTAAGCGCGTCGTCAACGAAAAGCTCGCATACAACGAGGTCTGCGCGACGTTCTCGCAATGGGACGGCGCGAAGGGCGAGTATCCGAATCTCGCGCTGATCTCGATCTGGGACCAGCAGGCGCAGGACCACTGCGCGAGTGACGACTACGGCAGCCTCATCGTGCCGAAGGGATCGAATGACCGGCACGTGTTGCGTGGAAACACGTTGCCAGAGCTTGCCGCCGCGATTCGAGAACGACTTGCGAAACACAAGAGCGCGGTCGGCAGGATGGATCTCAGCGACGACTTCCTGCGCAATCTCGACGCAACGATCAAGCGCTTCAGCGGCTTCGCCAAGACCGGCGCGGATGCGGACTTTCATCGGGGCGAGCGCATCGTCGAAAAGCTGTTCAACGGTCCCGTCAGCAAGAAGGCGGACCAGAAGAACGAAACGATGTATCCGTTGAGCCCGAAGGGGCCTTATTACGCGGCGCTGATCGTCGCCGGCAATCTCGATACGAAGGGCGGCCCGAAGACCAATTCGCACGGACAGGTGCTCGATGTAAGCGGTACGCCGATCAAGGGGCTGTATGGCGTGGGCAATTGCGTCGCATCGGCGTCGGCGCGCGCGTATTGGGCGGGCGGCGGCACGCTTGGACCGATCATCGCCTTTGCGTATCGCGCGGCGAACGCAGCGCATGCAGAGACATCGACATCCATCTGAGCAGGAGTGAAACCATGAAACGCAATTTTGTGCTGGCCGCCGTGCTCGCCTTGGCCGCTAACGCCAGCCACGCGCAGGACGCGCAAGACACCGTCGCGATCGGCAAGAAGCTCACGACCAACAACTGCGCCGTGTGCCATACGTTTGGCAAAGGCGAGCCGAACGGGCAGGGGCCGAACCTGTTCGGCATCATCGGCAAGCCGTTCGCTTCGGAGCCGGGCTTCAAGTATTCGGCCGGCATGAAAGCGGCCGCCGCCGGCAAGGTGTGGGACGACAAGCTGCTCGACGCGTGGCTCACCGATACGCAATCGGTCGCGCCGGGCAACGCGATGACCTACTTCGAAGGCGACCCGGCGCGGCGCGCGAAGATCATCGCTTATCTGCGGACGCTGCATTGAACGACCTTGTTAATTTAGGAGACAAACGATGGAAACCACGATGAACGACGAACAACGCAAAATAATCGCATTGGAATATCTGCGGCGCCTCGACCGCGGCGCCCCCTTCTTCGATCTCTTCGACGACCACGCCGAAGTGTACTTCCCGAAGTGGGGTATCGCATCGGGCCGGGCAGCGTTCGAGAAGCTCTTCGCGGACCTCGGATCAATCGTGGCAAAGTTCAAGCACGATCTCGCTTACCTGAACGTGATCCAGCAGGGCGATACCGTGGTGGTCGAAGGCACGAGCTATGGCAAGACGCAAGGCGGTGTCGAGTGGCGCGCGGGTGTGACGCATGCGGGCCGTTGGTGCGATGTGTTCGAGATTCGCGACTTCAAGATCCAGCGCTGCTTCATCTATCTCGATCCCGACTATGAGGATGCGGATACGAAGCGCTATCCGTGGCTTGTGGGATAACGATGGGAGAAAGAGCGGCTAAGGCCGCTCTTATTGGCTAAAGCGATCAGAACTTCGTCTGCAAGCCGATTCGAGCCAGCGTCTGCGAGCGATTGCTTGCCGCCGCATCCGGTTGCAGCAACCCGTTGATCCAGGCGCGCGTCGTGGCGCCGTCGCCGCTTGCGCGCTGGTAGATCGCTTCGACGTAGGCAAGCGTCGCCTTCGAGAAGTGATATTGCACCGCAGACGTCACCTGATGCGCCTTGTTGTTCGACAAGACCTCATTGCCTTTCATGAACTGATAGTCGAGCCCGGCCGACCAGGGACCGGAGATCGTCCACAAGCCGCCTGCCTTGTAGACGTCGATCTTCGCGCCGCTCGCCGTGTTCTTCGTGTTCGTGTAGAGGAGCATGCCGAGCACGCTGCCGAGCTGGTAGTGCGTGCCGAAGCCGAAGTTGCGGATCCCGTCGTGACCTTCACCGAGTTCCGGATACTTGACTTCGACATACGCGGCACCGATTCCGAACGGACCATTCTGATAGCTCGCGCCGAAGCTCATCGACGAATTCTCCGAGAACGATCCAGGCACGCCGCCGAAGCCGTACAACGCGCCGAAGCTGAAGCCCGACAGGTCGGGGCTTCGATATTTCACCGCGTTCGATACGCGCGTCGCGCCTGCCATGCGGTCGAAGTCAAAGGCGCCGGTGGGATTGTTCGGCACGCCGAGCGCGCTGAACGGACCCTGCCGGAAATCGTAAAGTCCGCCGAAGAGCAACGCGCCGTCGAAGAGACCGAGCGTCAGCGTCTCGAACATGAAGTCGTATTGATTGCCGAACGTGAGCGTGCCGTAGTTGTCGTTGGACAAGCCCACGTACGCCGTTCGATTGAAGATCTGCCCCGCGCCCGGGATGGTCGATCCGTTGCCGAGATCGAACTGAGAGGTCAGTGCGAATACCGCCTTGTTGCCCCCGCCGAGGTCTTCCGTTCCCTTGAACGTCAACAGGTTCGGTGCGTAGATGCCGCTGTCGAATAGCGTGACGGATTTGCCGTGCTGGTTGTTCACGTAGGTGATACCGCCGTCGATCATCCCCTGCAACGTGACGCTGCTTTGTGCCTGTGCGTGTGCCGCCGTGAGCGCTATCAGCGCGCAGCACGCGAGCCTAATGTGAACATGTACTTCCTTCCTCATGCTTCTCTCCCCCATCGTTGATGAATATTTTTCTGTCCTCCATGCGGATCGCAACCGGCGTGAGGCGTGCGCCCAGGCAAGGTCCGTCGATGCAGACGCCGTCCTCGAAGCGGAACATCGCGCTGTGATGCGCGCACATCACGAGTTCGCCGCCGTATGCCCAGAACGTGTTCGGCTCGTAGTTCAGCGGGATCGAGAAGTGCGGGCAGACGTTGCGATAGGCCCATGCGTCGTCGCCGCGACGCAGGACGAGGACTGCGGACGCCGCTTCCATACCGCCGCCGTCCGGAATGTCATCGAGTGCGCAAAGGGCGTTGTGTTCGGTGGAATCGTTCACGAATCCTCCGCTGCGATCAGCACGAAGTCACGTTCGACATCGAAGTGAGATTCCTTCGGCACATAGTCGACGACAAGCGACGACTTCACGCCGAACACCGCATCGGAATCGACATACGGATCGTCGGATGAAAACAACGCGGTCGTGAGCGTCTCGTAGCCGGGCGCGGCAATCCGGAAGTGGACATGAGCGGGCCGCATCGGATGGCGGCCCGTCGCGACAAGCATTCGGCCGACGGGGCCGTCGGTGGGAATCGGATAGCTCGTGGGCTTGAGCGAGCGGAACGCGTATTCGCCGGCTGCGTTCGAATGGAAGCGGCCGCGCAGGTTGCCCTCGGGCTGGTCGGGGTCTTGTCCTTCGTACATGCCGTTGGCGGCAGTCTGCCAGACCTCGATCAGCGCCCCGGCGACCGGATTTTCATCGACATCCACCACGCGTCCGTGAAAGAGAGCAGGGTCGCCCTCGGTCTGCGCGATGTCAGCGCCGAATTCCGCTTCCTTCACGCCATCGCGATAGAACGGCCCGAGCAGGCTGCTCTCCGTCGATTCTTCTTCATGCCGCTGGTTGATCGCATCGAGCACGATCGAGAGGCCGAGCGTGTCCGACAGCAGGATGAACTCCTGCCGGATGCCGTCGCACTTCTTGCCCGTCGCGGTCAGAAACTCGATGCCATGGCGCCACTCGTCGTGCGTCAATCGCACTTCGCGCGCGAAGTCGTGCAGGTGACGCACGAGCGCGGTGATGATTTCCTTGGTCCTCGGTTCAGCGCAGCCGCTGAACGCATCGATGACGGTTTTGGTGAGGTTGTCATTGGTCAGGTCTTTCATGGTGCGGATGCCTCAGGAGTGCGGTGCGGAAGGAGCGGAGCGCGCCGTGTGGACCTCGCCGCGAGAGGATGACGGCGCCTTGTCGATAAACACGACGTGCCGAGCAACAGGGAAGAGCTGCCAGCCGAAACGCCGCGACACGTACCCCCAGATGCCTTGGGGAAAGAACATCGTGACGACGATCGCCAGCGCGCCCAAGCCGATGAGATACCACGTGCCGAAGTCCGACAGGAACTTATTAAGCAGGAAGAAAACGAGCGTGCCGATAATCGGGCCTTCGAGCGTGCCAAGACCACCGATCATCACGATGAAGATCGCGAACGCGGTCCAGTTCACTGAGAACGCGGCGTCCGGCGAGATGCGCAGATTGCCGACGAAATAGAGACCGCCCGCGAGCGCCGTGCCCGCTGCCGACACCAGATAGACCACGAGCCGCGCACGCTTCACATCGACGCCCTGGCTGTTCGCAGCGACCGCGTTGTCGCGCATCGCGGTAAGCGCGAGTCCGCGTTTCGAACGCAGGAAAACATAGAGCAAACCGATTGCCGCGGCGACGATCGCGAGCGCCGTCCATAGCGTCAGCGATTCGCGCAACACGCGCGGCACGCCCTGAAACGCCGTGAGACTCGTGCCCGATCCGCCGCCGAGCCACGATACATTCGCAACCGTTAGCCTGAAGACTTCGGCGATCACCCACGTCCCGATCGCGAAGTAACCGCCTTCCAAACGGAACGCCACGAGCGACACCGGCACGGCGATCAAAGCCGCGATGGCGGCGCCCATCGGCACCGCGATGAACGGCGAGATGCCGCCATAGTTGGCGAGGATCAGCATCGCGTATCCGCCGATGCCGAAGTACGCCTGCTGCCCGATCGACACCATGCCGCCGTAGCCCGCAAGCAGGTTCCACATCAGCGCAAAAACCAGGTAGGCCGCGATCTGCGTGAAGTCGCGCAGCGTGTCGCGACCGGCCCAATAGGGCAGGCTCGCCACGACGACGGCCGCGATCAAAAGGACGAGCACGGCCACTCTGCTCGCGCGCGTCGCACGCCGGACTTCGAAGCCTCGTTCGCGCATGTTCATGTCTGTCACCTCGATAAAGCGTCAAGCGGTCTTGGGGAAAAAGCCCTGCGGCCGCACGGTCAGCACGGCGAGGAACAGCACGTGTCCGAGCCAGATACCCCAGCCGGGGTCGAAATAGAAGCCGATCTGTTGCGCGATGCCGAGGGCGATGCCGCCCGCGAACGTGCCCCAGAACGAACCCATGCCGCCGATGATCACGGCTTCGAACGCGTAGAGCAGCAGCGCGGGGCCATCGGTCGGCGAGACTGCGGCGCGCATGCCGTAGAGCGTTGCAGCGAGCGCGATCAGCACGAACGCGATGCTCATCGCGAGGGCGAACGTGCGGCGTGGGGAGACGCCCATCAGTTGCACGATCTCGCGATCGTCGGAGGTTGCACGAAACGCGCGGCCGAGCGGTGTGCGGCCGAAGAGCCATTGCAGCGCGAGCGTCGCGGCGATCGTGACGGCGAGCGTGAGGAGCGGCAGAAGCCCCAACGCGATGCCGCCGGGCAACGCAAAGCTCATCGATTCGAAGCCGCCTGTTGCGAGTGAACGCGGGTCAGCGGAGAACACTTCCTGCAGCAGGTTCTGGATGACGATCGAAATCCCGAAGGTAACGACGAGCGAAGGCAACGGATCGCGTCCGCTCACGCGATTGAGCACCGCGAACTGCACGGCATAACCCGAGCCGAATGCGATCACGATCAAGAGCGGCACAGCGAGCCACAACGGTGCATGCGCCCAGCTCGTCAGCGCGAAGAGCACGAACACGAGCATCACGATGAAGTCGCCATGCGCGGTATTGGTCAGACGCATCACGCCGAACACGAGCGACTGGCCCATCGCGAAGAGCGCATACAGCGCACCGAGCAGGACGCCTTGCAACACTATATTGACGATCGAACTCATGACGTCACTCCGAAATAGGCTTGCGTGATCGCTTCGTCGGAGACGTCGGCGGAGGCGCCCGACAGCGACACACGTCCTTCTTGAAAGCAGTAGAAACGCGACGAGACCTTGCGCGCCAGTTGCACGTCCTGCTCGACGACGATCGCGCTCATGCCGCCCGCCACGATCGAAGGCAGGGCTGCGTAGATCTCGCGCACGATGACAGGCGCGAGCCCGAGCGAAAGCTCGTCGCACATGATCAGATCGGGGTTGCTCATCAGCGCGCGGCCGAGCGCGACCATCTGCTGCTGGCCGCCCGAGAGCGCCGTCGCCTGATGGCGTCTGCGTTCCTTGAGCACGGGAAAAAGCTCGTAGACGGTCTGAAGATTCCAGTGCCCCGGCCGCTCGCAGTACCCGCCGAGCAGCAGGTTTTCTTCGACGGAAAGGCTCGCAAAGAGCCTGCGTCCTTCCGGCACGAGCGCGATGCCCTTGCCGACGATGCTCGCCGCTGGCATGCCGCCGATCGCTTCGCCCCTGTAGAGCACGTGCTCGGGGCGCGTGCGCAGCAAGCCTGCGAGCGTCTTGAGGAACGTCGATTTGCCCGCGCCATTCGAACCGATCAGCGCGATCACTTCGCCGCTGTTCACGGTCACGTCGATGCCGAACAGCGCCTGAAAATCGCCATAAAACGCGCTGAGCGCGCGTGTTTCGAGAATCGCCGGCATGCTCAAGCCTCCAGACCGAGATAGACGCGCTTCACTTCGGGATCGTCCATCACCGCAGCGGGCGATCCCTCCGCGAGGCGCTTGCCGAAGTGAATGACGAGCAATCTATCTGCAACGGCAAGCAGCGCGTGCACGACGTGCTCGATCCACACGATCGTCACGCCATGCTCCTTCACGCGCTTGATTTCATCGACGAGTTCATGCGTCTCCGGCTCCGTGAGACCGCCTGCAATCTCATCGAGCAACAGCAGCTTGGGACGCGTAGCCAACGCTCGCGCTAGCTCCAGACGCTTGCGGTCGAGCAACGTGAGCGTGCTCGCAAGCTGGTTCGCGCGGCGCTTGAGACCGGTGCGCTCCAGTACGTCGATGCAGACCTCGTAGGCCGCGTGTTCGGCAAGCTCGCCGCCGAACGTCGCGCCGACCAGAAGGTTTTCGAACACTGTCATACCGCCGAACGGACGCGGCACCTGATACGAACGCCCGATCCCCGCGACACAGCGCCGGTGCGGAGCGAGCGCGCCGATATCGTTATCGTCGAAGCGGATTGTGCCCGCATCGGGGCGCACGTCCCCGCTCACGAGGTTGAAGAGGGTCGTCTTGCCCGCGCCGTTGGGGCCGAGGATGCCGTAGGTCTCGCCTCGTTCGATCTCGAAGCTGATGTCATCGGTGACCTTCAGCGCGCCGTAACTCTTCGAGACGTTCGACAATGCCAGAACGCTGCTCATCGCTTTGTCTCCCTCGTCATGCGATCAGCTTCAGCGGACCGGAGAGCGGCACGCTGGGAGCGAGTTGATTGTTCACGATCGCGAGATCGAAGCGATGCGGCTGTCCTGCAGCGGTTTTGAGCCACTGCCCTCCGACGAGCGGCGTCTTCGCGACGTTCTTCACCGGACCGCTGCCCCAGGCAACGCGACCGACGACGGTATCGAGTTTCGTCGTCGCGACCGCATCGCGAATCGCTTCGTTCGAGTCGATGTCTTTCGTGCGCTTGAATGCATCGACGGCGATTTCGAAGAGCGCGTGCGCGAAACCGATGGGCTGCGTCCATTGCTTCGACGTGGCCGTTTCGTACGCGTCGGCAAGCTGCCGCGCGGACTGTCCCGTCAACGAAGACTTGAACGGATGCGACGGCGACCACCACACTTCGGTCGAGAGGCCATCGCCGAGATCGCCGAGCGCTTCGATGGAAGTCGGAAAGAGGAGCGCCTTGCCGATCGAAATGACCTTCGGCTTGAAACCTTGCTGACGCGCCTGCACGAGAAAGTTCTTTGCATCAGGCGGAATCACGACGCCCGTCACGATCTGCGAGCTGCCTTGCTTGAACGCGGAAATCTGCGCAGAGAAATCCTGCGTCATCGACTGGAAACGGCCCGGGTCCTTCAGCGTGAAGCCCTTTTGCGCGAGCACCGGCGGGAAGCCGAGCTTGCTGTCGCCCCATGCGTTTCCGTCGCCGTCGTTCGGGAAGAGGCCACCGACAGCCTTGTTGGTCTGCACCGATTGCCACATGCCGGTGTAGACGGCGATCACGTCTTCGAGGCCCCAGAAGAAGTGATACGTGTAGTTGAAACCCTTCTTCGGATCGCCTTTTCTGCCGAAGAACCACGGCTGCCACGGAACGACAGTCGATACGCAGGGCATCTCGTTCACTTCGCACGCGTCGCTGACCGGGTTCGCGGTTTCCGGCGTGCCGGAGACGAGCATGATGTCGACCTTCTCCTTGAGGATCAGGTCATTCGCCACTTCGCCCGCGCGGTTCGGATTCGACTGGCTGTCCTTCACGAGGATCGATACGGGATACTGCTTGCCGCCGATCGTGATGCCGCTCTTCAACGCAGTCTGCATCTGCTGGATCGTGAAGCGGTCGGCTTCGCCGAAGGGCGCAAGCGGCCCAGTTTGCGGCGATACGTAGCCAATTTTCAGCGTGCGCGGACCTGCGGCGTTCGCGATGCGCGCGAGCATCGGTGAGCTTCCAACGAGCGCGGCGCTTGCTGCGGCCTTCACGAATTGACGGCGAGCGCCGTCGATGGATCGATCGTCCATGGTTGTCTCCTTCAGTCTATTTATGGTTCTGCGCCAGCTTTTTTTTTGCTGTGCGTCAGGTTGGCGCGCGGCCTTCGTAGGCGGCTTCGAGCAAGGCTCGCAAAGGCGCGCGTTCCAGCGGACGCGGGTTCCAGTAAGGGTTCTTCAACGCTATGTCCAATGCGATGTCGATGTCGTTTTCCTTGAAGCCGATATCTTTCAATGCGGTGGGCGCGCCGTTATTGCGCGCGAGATCGAAGGCGCCTTGTGCGGCATCCGTCGTGCCTAGTGCGCGTGCGATGCGCTTCATCGCTTGCGGCGCTGCATCGCGGTTGTAGGCGAGCGCGTGGGGCAGCACGATCGTGTGCGTCTCGGCGTGCGGCAGGTTGAACGTGCCACCGAGCGTGTGACACAGCTTGTGATGCAGCGCCATACCGACACTGCCGAGCACCGCGCCGCACAGCCACGCGCCGTAAAGACAGTCGCCGCGTGCATCGAGGTCGTCGGGTTGCTCGACGACTTTGCCGATGCCTTGAGCCAGCGCGCGAATCCCTTCCTCGGCCATCAGGCTGATGACCGGATTCGCGTCCTGCGCATAGAGCCCTTCGGCCGCGTGCGCAATCGCGTTGATGCCGCTCGTGACCGACAGCGATGCAGGAAGCGACACCGTCAGCGCCGGATCATAGATGACGGTCTTTGGCAGCACGCGAATGTCGCGACCGGTCTTCTTCAGTCCCGCCTCCGTGAGACCGTAGATCGGCGTCATTTCGGAGCCGGCATATGTGGTAGGAACGGCGAGAATCGGCAGCGAAGATGTCAACGCGATCGCCTTGCCGAGCCCGGTCGTGGAGCCTCCACCGATCGCCACGGCGCAATCGGCTCCGACCCGTTGCGCATACTCGCGTGCTTCGCGCGCGGTCTCGATCGGCACATGCATCACCGCTTTTGCGAACACGCCCGCGACGCGCGCGCCGAGCCGTTCCGCGAGTGCTTCAGCCTGTTCGCGCTGCTGAGGCGTCGAGAGCACGATAGCGCGCTTCGCGCCGAGCAGATCGATTTCACGCTCGAGATATTCTATGCTTCCCGCACCGAAGACCACGCGCGACGGCATGCCCTGATAGATGAACGAGTTCATGATTTCAACGCGGATAGTAAGGCGGAATGTTCGCGTCGACATTCACCCAGACCGACTTCGGTTGCGTGTATTCGCGCATTACTTCGAAGCCCATCTCGCGGCCGTACCCGCTCGCGCCGACACCACCGAACGGAGATGCGGGACTTACGCGCTTGTAGCAGTTGATCCACACCATGCCGCTGCGCAACTGCCGCGCAAAGAGATGCGCGCGTTGCAGGTCGCGCGTCCACAAGCCCGCGCCGAGGCCGTATTCGGTGCCGTTCGCGATGGCGAGCGCTTCCTCGTCGCTGCTGAACGTGCTGACGGTGACGAACGGGCCGAACACTTCTTCCTGCGCAACGCGGTCGGTCGGTTTCGCGGAGACGATCGTCGGTTCGACATAGAAGCCTTTCGCAAGCGCAGCGTTCGCGGGCGCCTTGCCGCCCGACAGCACGCATCCGCCTTGATCGCGTGCGACATCGACATACGAGAGCACACGGTCGCGATGCATCTGCGACGTGAGCGGGCCCATCTCCGTGGAAGGATCGAGCGGATCGCCGATCTTGATCGAGCGCGCGAGCGAGGTGAAACGTTCGAGCAGTTCATCGGCGACGGATTCATGCACGATCAACCGCGACGCCGCGATGCACGCCTGCCCCTGGTTATGGAAGATGCCGAACGCGGAGCCTTGCACGACCGCATCAAGATTCGAGTCGCTGAAGACTACATTCGCACCCTTGCCGCCGAGTTCTAGCTGCACCTTCTTCAGGTTGCCGCTCGACGCCTGCACGATCTTGCGGCCCACGGCCGTCGATCCCGTGAACGCGACCTTGCTGATCTCCGGATGCTCCGCGATGTATTGACCGGCCACGTAGCCGAGCCCCGGCAGCACGTTCACGACGCCCGGCGGAAAGCCCACTTCAGCCATCAGCTCAGCGATGGCGAGACTGGAGAGCGGCGTGAGTTCCGCTGGCTTCATCACGACACAGTTGCCAGCGGCGAGCGCGGGCGCCATCTTCCAGCTCGTGAACATCAGCGGAAAATTCCACGGCACCACTTGTCCGACGATGCCGACGGGCTCGCGCGTCATGTAGTTCAGGAAGCCCGCTTCGACAGGGATCACCGAGCCTTCGACCTTGTCGGCCATGCCGCCGAAGTAGCGGAACGTCGCGGCCGTGCGCGGCACGTCGAGGTTGCGCGTGTCGCGGATCGGATGACCCGTGTCGAGCGATTCGAGGCGCGCGAGTTCATCCGCGTTCGCTTCGATCGCATCGGCGAGTTTGAGCAGCAGCCTGCCGCGATCGGCTGCGGCCATGTTGCTCCATTTCGGGAAGGCGGCCTTGGCGGCATCGACCGCGCGATCGATATCGGCGCGCCCGGCCATCGAGACCTGTGCGATGACCGAGTTGTCGTGCGGGTTGATGCTCGCGAGCGTTTCGCCGCTCAGCGCGGGAACGAAGCGGCCATCGATGAAGAGTTGCGTTTGCATGTCGGTCCTGCCTGAAGAATGCTTGAGACAAAGCGGTCCCCGCGACGCCGGTTCTCGGCGTCGTCGTTTCGATGCGGGGCAGGGAAGGGAAGGGGTTGGCGCGGGGTGCTTTAGAGCGGCACCGGATACGGCGGCAGTTCGCCGCTTTCGTAGCGCTTGGGCAGATCGGGCGTCGCGTTCTCCCACACGAGCAGCATGGAGCGCTTCTGCGAATACCCTTTGTGGCGAATGTCGGCGGGCATCGCGGCGATGTCGCCCGCGTTCATCGTGATGCGCGCACGCGGTTCGCCAGTGTCCTTGTCGGCGACGTCCCAGATGATCTGGTCGGAGAGTTGCAGGAACCACTCCACGCGGTCGTTGCCGTGAAAGACCGGCAGCACGAACTCCTCGGTCGTCGGGCAGAAGAGGCTCTGCTTGCACACCGACGTCACCGACGGATTCCACGTCACGTCCGAACGCGACAGGTACTTGAAAAGACTGAAGGCATGTAACTGGCCTTCGAAACCAGGCGCCGCGTGAATCTCCGGCTCGTCCTGCTCGACGTCGGCGAACTGGCGGTTGACTGGAAGATCGTCGCGCAACGGCGAGTCGCCTTCGAGACCCGGCATGCGCTTGGTCGCGATACGCGTGCGATCGATGGCGGCGATGTTGTCGCCGTGCTTGACGCCGAACGCGGAGCCGGTTTCTTCGGGCGCGGCAAACGGGTCGAAGCCTTCGTTGACCCAGTCCTTCAGGATCGCCTTGAAGGTCGCCATGATCACGGGCGTCTCGAACTGCTGCGTGTAATCGACACCCGCGTCCTTGAAGCTCGCGTTGTACGCGCCGGCATACATGTCTACCTTGCCGTAGTGATTGCGCGTGCCTATCACTTCATCGAAGTTGACCCAGCCGTAGAAGAAGCCCCATGCGACGTCGCGCATCATCGCGCGCAGGAAGTCGTCGGCGTGTATCTGGTGCGAGCGAATTTGTCCGGCCGACGGCCACTTCACCGTGGCGAAGTAGGCATCGCGGCTGAATTCGAACCCGCCGAGTTTGAAGGTGCGGTATCCGGTGACGCTGTCCTGTTCGGTTGCGACGACGTTCTGAAGAATGCTGGCTTGATCCATGATGTGCTCCGGAAAAGGGTGGCGGTGATTGCGTGTCGGTTACTGGATGCAGATATCGGCCCACTTCTCGACCGAAGCCGATCCGAGAATCGTCTGCACCAGCAGTACACCCGTCTTCCGCGCTTCGAAGCGATACGCGGCGCCTGCTGGCAGCAGCGCCTGATGACCGCGGCGCAAGCGCACGAAGCCCATCGACTGGCCCGAGGGTTCGCCATCGAGCCGCACGGTACCTTCCGTTTGCTCGCCGACGAGCGGACCATCGGACGGCTTGATGAAATGCACTTCGATCTCGCCATCGAGTACGACCGCGAATTCATCGTGCGATGCCGTGAACCACGGCGACGTGCCTTCCGCGCGCAGCGTCTCGATCACATACTTAAGATTCTTGCCGACGACGACCTTTTCGTACGGCGCCGAGTTGTTCGCAACCTCGAACACGTTCGACATTGCGTAGTGTCCGGGTTTGCCCTTGATGATTTCGATCGAGCCCTTGCGGTAATTGCCAAGGCTGCCGAGTTGGGTAGCTTGCATGTCTGTCTCCATTGCTCTGTTGATCTTCGTGAACGTGCTGCCTTGGAACGAAGATTAGGGCCGCCTGTGCGGCAAGGCAATGGATCGAGGGTCGCGTTTCGCGAACGCTGCGTACGTCGATTTCGACGCTAGGGAAACTACTGATATCAGGCGTTGCGAAGGCTCAGGCGTCGCCGAGTTCTTCGTCGACGTTGCGGGCTTCGTCGTCAGAGGGCGAGATGCCGAGCGCCTTGTCCCACTGCGGTTCGCGCAGATAACGTTCGCGCAGGAAGTCGACGAACGCCTTCACCTTGGTCGTGGATCGATGCGACGCGGGATAAACCGCCGATAGCCAAAGCGGCGGCGCCGCGTACTCGGGCAGCACGCGCACGAGGCGGTGTTCGAGGAGATCGGCGGCGGCGACCATCGTCGGAAGATAGGCGACGCCAGCGCCCGCGCGCGCGAATTCCAGGAGCAGGTGCACGCTGTTCGTCTTGAGCACCGGATTGAGCGAGACTTCATAGCACTCGTTGCCCTTCATGAGCGGCCACTTGTCGCCCCACGGATAGTGCGAATAACGCGCGAAATCGTGACGTACGAGATCGAGCGGCGTTTCGATGACGGGTTCCTCCTTGAGGTACGCAGGCGCCGCGCACAGCACGCCGCGCACCGGGAAGAGCTTGCGTTCGACCAGCAGATTCGATGCGGGCGGATAGATCTGCAACGCGAGATCAAGTCCTTCCTGGACGGGATCGATCACGCGGTCGTTGACGGTCACGACGAACTCGATGCGGGGATGCGCCTCGCGAAACGCGATCAGCGCCTCGGAGAAGTGCCCGAGCGCGAAACCCGGCAGCACGTGAACGTTGAGCGTGCCGGAGAGCGACTGCGTCTCGGCGCTCGTGCGGCCCGACAAATCGTGCACCTTGTTCACGAGTTGCACGCACTCGCGATAGTAGGTTTCGCCGGCTTCTGAAAGGCGCACGGCGCGCGTCGAGCGATGAAAGAGCGCCACGCCGAAGTGCTCTTCGAGCTGCTTTACCCGCGATGTGACGACGGATTTCGCGACGCCTAGCTGCCGTGCCGCGCTGGCGAAGCTTTGTGCTTCGGCTGCGCGTACGAACGCCTCCATCGACATGAAGATGTCCACGCTGTCTCCACTATTTGATTTGTTCGAATGCCCCTTTCAGTTCCCAAGCGGGCACGGATGCCTAGAATAGCCGTAGATGGACTCATGCAGCAACGCCCAGGGAATGCAACGAACGTATCACGTAACGACCGCGAGGCCCTCATGATCCTCTACCCCGATCCACCCACGTCGCTCGCCGATTTTCCGGTTTCCGCTTTCCTGCTCTCCGGGACGGTATCGGTCACCTGTCCCCAGCCTACCTTCGGCAAGGAGCCCGCGGCGTTAATGCAACTCGTGCTCAAGCGGCGGCCGCCGTGGGAGAATGAATTCCGTCAGATCTATTCGGTCGCGCATGCGCAACACAGCGGGTTCGAGGAGACGGTGAATGCGCTGCAGCCGCTGGCGAAGTCGCTTGGTGTGCTCGCACTCAGCTACGCGACCGATATCAAGGGACTCGAACACGGCGACGCGCTGCTGCAGGCAAGCGGCGCAAAGGCGGCCGAGTGGCAATCGCTGATCGGCGGCAACCGCGCTGCGACGGGCTTCTTCAGACACCTGTCGGAACAGTACCTCGACTTCGACAAGGATCTCGAAGCGCTCTATCGCTATTGCGATCATCTGTACAAGAAGAACCTCGTGCCGCTGACGTTGCTCAAGGTCTACCTGACGAGAATCGCGTTCACGGAAACGCTTCGCAAGATGCCGGACGTGCCGCTGCTTCTGACGAACGAGCGACTCCCAGCGTTTCTCGCGCAACTTCCGGTCGATGTCGACGTCGACGAAGCGGGCAAGGAAGAGGAGCGGCACCGGTTGATTGCGTGGGAACTGTTTCAGCGTCTGGTGTTGCCCCGATTCGGCGTGCTGGATGCAAAAGGCGTCGAAGTGTTGCGCTCGTTGCGCGAGAACAAGCGCGAGGAAATCGAGCGATTGCGCGAGCGCTGCAGTGTGATGGCTTACGAGGTCGCGCCGTCCGCAACGGCACCGGCATTCGAAAAAGTGATCGCCACCAAGGCTTCGAAAGAAATCAGGGAACTGTTCGAGCTCGATAGCAAGACGAACCGGGAATATGTCGCCGGGATTTTCTCCGATGCAAAGACTTGGGCCGCGTTCGCGGCAGCCGTCTCAGTCTTGTTCAGCGGCGCGCCCTTGTTGCTGAGTGCAGGCGGTGCAATCAGCGCGCTGTCGCTCGTCGGGGCCAACGGGGTGAAGGCGGCGTACCAAAGGAAAGAGAAACTGCGCCAAAGCGACTTTGCGCTGTTGTATTCGATCGCGCGCATGCGCTGATGCTGCGCGCACGCATTTTTCGGCGGCAGTATCATCGGCGTCGTTGCCGTTCATTCGCCATCGTGCATTCCGGCAAATCTCCGTTCGATCGGAATAACGGCCGCATGCGATTCGTTGATACTGGTTCAACGCACGATCCGCTCTCCATCGTGCGCTAAGAGGCGCAACGCAGCATCGCCAGGTCACGCGACTGGCACCACGCGCCGCACTCAGCAACCTCGACGTGTACGAAGGAGCAAAAAGTGCCAGACAATGTGCGCGATTCGACTGGCGCCCCGCGAAAGCTGGGCGCCGGCGCAGTGGTGGTGAGGCTCGGCGTGATCGGCGGCGCGGTGTTCTGCGTGGCAGCGGCGTTCGCGTATGCGGGCGGCTGGCTCTCCCCGGGGCGCCTTACGCAGACGAAGATCGTCACGGCCTTCGAGCAGGCGAACGGCCCTCATCCCGGTTTCCGTCGCAATCACGCGAAGGGGGTGTGCGCGACGGGGTGGCTAGACAGCAACGGGCAGGCGGCCACGCTCTCGAAGGCGGCGCTCTTTGCGCCCGGCAAGGTGCCGGTCGTCGCGCGCATCGCGTATGCGGGCGGGCTGCCGTTCATCCCCGACGAGCCCGCCACGGTGCGCAGTCTCGCGTTGCGCTTTCTTTCCCCGAACGGTGAGGAATGGCGCACCGGGATGATCAATATCCCCGTCTTCCCGGTGATGACCGCGCAGGCGTTCTACGACCAACTGGTCGCATCGAAGCCGGACCCCGCGACCGGCAAGCCCGATCCCGCAAAAATGGACGCGTTCGCCAGCGTCCATCCAGAGTTCGTCGCAGCGATCAAGCTCATCAAGGCGCGCCAGGTGTCGTCCGGATTCGCCGATGCCACCTACAACGCGCTGAACACGTTCCGCTTCGTCAACGCGGAGGGCGTATCGACGCCGGTGCGCTGGTCCGCCGTGCCGCTGCAGCCGTTCGCGCCAGCAGCAGCCGGTGGCGCAACGGCCGACAAGAACGCGATGTTCGATGCCCTCATCGCCGAGGTGGCGAAGCATCCGGTGCAGTGGCGGCTGATGATCACGGTGGGTCAGGAGGGCGACCCGACTGCGGACCCTACGCGGCCATGGCCCGCCGATCGCAAGCAGATCGACGCGGGCACGGTGACGATCGACAAGCTTTCGAGCGAAGACGACGGCCCTTGCGTCGACGTGAATTACGACCCGATGGTCCTGCCCTCCGGCATCACCGCATCGGACGATCCGATCCCGAGTGCGCGTTCAGCGGCCTACGCGCGTTCGTTCACGTTGCGCGAAGGCGAGCGCAAAGAGAAACCACCCAGTGCGGTCACGCCGCAGGAAGTCAGCGCGGGAGGCAAGTCATGAGCACGAGCACTGCAAGCACACGTTTCGCCGCGTCGTCGCGCTTACTTCACTGGCTGATGGCCGTGTTGATCCTCGCCATGCTGTTCATCGGCGTGGGGATGGCGGCGTCCGCATCGCCTCGCTATGCGACGCTGGTGTCGATCCACAAGCCGATCGGCATCGCGATATTGATCCTCGTTGCGATCCGCCTCGTGAACCGCTTGTTCAACCCGCCACCGCCGCTTCCCGCGGACATGCCGGCCATTCAGCGCTTTGCAGCGCATGCATCGCATTGGGTGCTCTATGCGTTGATGTTCCTGCTGCCGCTGATCGGATGGGGGATGCTATCGGCGGGCGGTTACCCGATCGTTCTGTTCGGACCGCTGCAACTGCCGCCGATATTGGCGCAGAACGCCATCGTCTACGCGACGCTGCGTCAACTGCATACGATCCTCGCGTACCTGTTGTTCGCGACGTTCCTCGTGCACTTCGCGGCGGCTCTGTTTCATGGGTTGATCCGACGCGATGGCGTACTCGAAAGCATGCTGCCGGGACGCTCGGGGAAGTAGCGAGGCTTCTCAAGGGCCGCTTACTTCGGCCCTTGAGAACGTAAGCGTGCTCTTTCGCTCAGCCAATGACTTGACAGTGAGATATTAAGCGTTAATGCTGCGCGGGGTGATTGCATTTACCCATCGCGCAGAACGATCGTGCAGATGAGGCGCGTCGCGGCGCAATTGATTCGCTTTCCAGACGTACGACTCAACGACCTTGGAATCGAACTCATGATCACGACGCGCAAACTCGTCGATCGCTTGATTACGCTAGCCGATATAGCTGCGGTTATCGGCCTCGTGGCCGTATTTGCGGGGAGCGTCGGGCTGATTCTGACGAAACCGCCGGTCGTATGGGTCGACGTCGTGTATGACGACGCGTATTACTATCTGGGCGTCGCGCGCAATGTCGTTGAAAGCGGAGTGAGTTCGTTTCTGCCGCCCTTCAAGACGAATGGATACCAGCCGTTGTGGCTCGCGCTGATATCGGCATCGGCTTATCTGTTTGGTACGTCCGTCACGTCGATGGCCGCGCAGGTTTGCACGTTGTCGTTCCTCTTCATCTTCTTCTTTCTATTGATTTCGAAGCTCCGCTACGGCGTGATTTTCCCGGCTGCGTCGTGCATCGGTTATCTTCCTTTTGTGATGGCGCATAGCATGGAAACCGCCATGCTTCCGCCGCTTTTCATTCTCTTTCTGAGCCGCGGCACGTGGAAATGGCGCGGCGTATTCGGCGCGCTGCTGTTCCTTACGCGACTCGATGCACTGAGCCTGATCATTGCAAAAGACATCGTCGATCTCGTTCGGTACAGGAAGGCCGATTTCAGGAAATACGCGATCATTGTTCCCGTAATCGCAATTTACGCGTGGATCAACTACAGCCAGTTCCATAGTATTTTCCCCGTATCCGGTCTCGCGAAATCGATCGGCAACGTGAAGGGCCAGAACGTCGCAGTGGCGGTGTTTCATCTCACCGCCATGTTCTTCGCGATAGCGATCGCGGCGGGCATCGCGATCTACGCTGCCGTGACTAAGCGCCGTCCGCGCTTTCAATTTCCCGACGAACTCGCGACGTGTTTTATCGCGCTCGTGATGTGCGTCGTGTATTACCTCGTCAATTCGGGCTGGCCGGTCTGGCCTTGGTACTACTGGCCAGAATTCCTGCTGACCTACTATCTGATTCTCGAAGCCGTGGGGATGATCAGGGCGCATTCATCGACGCTGCAAACAAGGCGTTGGTATGCGTTGGCGCTGCTCGTCGTTGCGCTGTTCGCGCTCGTGCGTCCGGCTTTGAGCTTCCCGCTTTACCGAATGAATTTTCTCAGGCTTTCATATGCCGACCGGGGCGCGAAATACGATGCCTACGGCGCCGAGAATGTCAGGCTGGTGCAATACCTGCATAACAAGGGCATCGCGCCGGGCACCTTCTTCGCGATGGGAGATCGCGGAGGATCGTTCGGCTTTTTCCTTGGCAACGAATACCGTTTCCTGCACACCGAGGGGCTCGTCGGTTCGTATGGCTACTACAAGGCCTTGCGTGCGGATGAAGGGCGCGAGTATGTCGATGGTCTCGGCCTCGACTACCTTGTTGTAGACCGGCAGAAGTACCTGAACGAAGGCAATGTGATCGGCGTCATCGAACCGGTCATGCCGCTCTCGGCGAGATCGGGGGTCTACCTTCTATGTTTCGATAAAAGCGCGGTCCGGTTCACGCAGGAATATCGTTCGCAGACGCGCTACCTGCTCGATTACAAGAAGCGCGTCGCGTGTCCCGCTGGTATGACGAATCAATTTACTGCGCTGAAGAATCACTACGGTGCGGTCGTCCGATACACGTTCCCCGTGGAGTTGAAAAACCGTCACGATCTGATGTATCGGTTGCTGGGCTTGCCGTACTGCACGACGCGCAGAGATTGCTGATCGAGTTACTGCGCTTTCAACCGCCTCTTCAATGCCCCGCGCTTTGCCCGCCGTCCACGTGGAGAATTTCCCCCGTCACGAACGGAGCCGAGTCGAGATACAGGACCGCGTTCACGATGTCGCTCATCTCGCCCATATGTCCGACCGGATGAAGCGCGTCGAGCGCCGCATGCGTTTCGACCGCGTGCATCGGCGATTTGATGATCCCCGGCGACACCGCATTCGCGCGAATACCGGCCTTCGCGTACTCGATGGCCAACGACTTGGTGGCCGAGTTGAGACCGCCCTTCGTCAGCGAGGCCAGCACGGAGGGCACGCCGGTGACCGCGTGATCGACGAGGCTCGTCGTGATCTGCACGACGTGGCCGCTCGAACGCTTCTCCATCTCCGCGATGGCGAGCTGCGTGATGTGGAAGAAGCCGTTCATGTTCACGTTCAGCACCGCGGCGTAGTCTTCCTCGGTGTAGTGCGTGAATGGCTTCGCGATGAAGATGCCCGCATTGTTGACCAGCGTGTCGATGTGTCCGAAGCGTGCGATGCCTTCGGCGATTACGCGCTTCGCCACTGCCCGGTCGCCGATGTCGCCGGCTACCGTGACCACGTTCGGATCGTCAACCGGCTTGATCGAACGGGCGGTCGCGATCACACCGTAACCGTGTTCCCGGAACGCCTTGACCAGTTCACCGCCGATGCCTTGCGATGCGCCCGTTACCACGACGACTTTTTGCGTATTGCTCATGATGAACCTCGAATGTAAGTTGGTTTGTTGCGGATCGGGCCCGCGGCCTCGATGGGTTCCAATTTAGACTTGTCGAAGCGGGTTGCGTACACACGCCGTGGACTAACAGTATTGAGCGGCGGTAACAAATCGATCTGCACGATCGTTTCAATTTCGATACGCTTTCGCATCATGGACACCATTCGCTACATGAAGATTTTCATCGAGGTGGCGGAGTCGGGAAGCTTTACGGCCGCCGCCAGCCAGCTCGACACCACCACGGGCTACGTCTCGCGTTGCCTTTCCGAACTGGAGACGCATCTGCGCACGCGGCTTCTCAACCGCACGACGCGGCGTGTCGCGCTGACCGAAGCCGGAGAGCGTTACCTCAACCGATGCCGCGCGATCGTCGCATCCGTGGAGGAGGCCGAGGCCGAAGCGTCCGATGCCCACGCGAACCCCGTCGGCACGCTGCGCGTGCACGCGATGTCGAGCATCGGGCAGAACTATGTGGTGCCGGCGATCGCCGCGTATCAGGCGCGCTATTCGTCGGTGACGGTGGATCTGACGCTATCGCAGAACGTGCCCGATCTGCTGGAGGAGGGATACGACGTCGCGGTGCGCGTGTCGCCCGATGCGCTACCCGATTCGAACTATATTTCGCACAAGCTCGGCTCGGTGCATAGCGTGCTGTGCGCGGCGCCGTCGTATCTGGAGGCGCACGGTACACCCGAGACCGTCGAGGCGCTGGCGGAGCACGTATGCCTACAAGTCGCGATGCCCATGTTTCCGTCGAGGAGCTGGCTCCTTTTCGGGCCGGAGGGCGCGCGCGAAGTGCATCTGCCAATGGCGCGCTTTCGCGTCAACGTGCCGGATGCGATGGCCGTCGCGCTTCAGGAAGGGATGGGCATCGGCGCGCTGCCGACGCTCACGATCCGGTCGCTCTTTCGCAACGGCTCGCTCGTGAGAGTGCTGCCCGGCTACTATCTGCAACCGCTCAATATCTACTCGATGTACGCGTCGCGCCAGTTCCTCGATGCGAAGATCAAGACGTGGATCGAGTTCCTGCGCGAATGGATCGCTGAAGAGCTCAGCGTCGACAACGTCATGCTCGAAGGCAAAGACGCTGCGGCGCCGTTGAAGCCTGCCCCGGATGCGTGAGAGGGATCATCGCGCGCACGCAATCGCCGCGAGCACGAGCGCCACGCCTGCCGCTGCGAGCGGCTGATCGAACGAATGCGTGTGCGCAAACAGGCTGTTCGCAACGAGCGGCCCGACGATCTGCCCGATGCCATACGCCGCCGTCATCACGGCGATGAGGTTGAAGCGAACCGTCGACGCGACACGTCTTGCCGCCGGCATCGCGATCGTCACCGTTCCCACGAACGTGCCGCCGACGAGGATCGCGCTGCCGAGAAACGCGATGGCGCTCGCGTCGAATGCTGGCAAGATCACGCCGATCGCCTGCACCAGCAGGTTCGCCGCGAGCGCGGCGCGGCTGCCGAGCTTTTGGTGCAGCCAGTGCCACAGGAAGCACGACGGCGCCGCGCCGAGCCCGAACGCCGCCCACACGTGCACCGGATTCGTATTCGCGAGCGCTTCCTTCACGAGCAACGGCAGATAGGTCGCGGTGACGATATAGCCGAATCCCGCGAGGCCGTAGATCAGCACGAGGCTGCGCGCACTGAGGATCGATTGCTGTTGCGTGCCTGCGTCAGCCGGTGCTTCACTGGCTTCGCTCGTGATCTGGCGCGAGAGCGTCGGCCCGGCGACGACGCACAGTATCAACGCGACTGCCGCGAGCAGTGCCCACAAGCCCGCGCCGTTCAAGCCGACGCGCCCGCCGAACGCGATGATCTCCGCCGATGTCACGATGCCCACGCCGACGCCCGCATACAGCACGGGCGCGCCCTGGTGATATCCGATCACATGAAAGAGCCAGATCGAAGCAGCCACCAGCGCGACGGCGCTCAACGCACCCGCGACGAAACGCACGCCGATGATGTAAGCCGTGCCGAAATGCAACGACATTGCCGCGAGGCAGACGATGGTTCCGATCATCGCGAACTGGGCGAGCCGCGCTGCGTGTCTGTTGTCGAACCGCGCGACGAGGATCGCGCCGAGCAGATAGCCCGCATAGTTCGCCGATGCAGCGAGCGATCCACCCGCGACGCTGATCGCGCCTTCCCTGACCATCAGCGGATACATGCCGGTGAAGGCGAAACGTCCGAAACCCATGCCCACTGCGAGAACGAGCGCGCCCGCGAGGGTCGCCAGAAGCGGCGCGTTCGTGTTTGATCGTGCGATTGTCTTGTCCATTGGACGTTCCTCCTTTGTGTCCGTAACCATGTGGATCATTATTCATGCGCAATCGGCGGGAACAATGCCCGGGCGGTGAAAGGACTGTTTACCGGAGGGCGCCGGGGTTCCCGCGTGCGGACAGAACGGAGTTTCAACGCGGAGGAACAAGTGCTGTTCGGTGACGGAATATATTCAAGCAATCACCATGCACAAAGGACAACCTCGCTTGATTGCCCCGGTCGAATGGTATAGAACTGACGATGCGGTCATCAAAACCTCGACACGAAGCCGAATCGTGTACCGATGCACCCACCGTCTTCCGGCCGCGACTGGAAGCGCTGATCTGTATCAAGTCGTCGAGACGCTCTTCAGGCATAGTTTCCGCCTGCATATCGAAACATCGAAACATCGAAACGGGTTTCGCCGAACACGCGGTAGCTTAAGAACGGGTCGCGAAGCCGCAGGGCACGGGGGCGCCATGAGTGACGCACCGTTTCCCCTTGGCGGGTCCGACTTCCGAGGACAGCGCGAACCCGATGGGCGCCCGTGCCGTCCGGTTTGCAGCACTTGCCGATATCGAGGCTCACGCCATGGATGCCAGCACGCCGCTCGCCCGCAGTCACGAGATCAGCAGGAAGGTCGCGCTCGTGTTCCAGAAGCGCATGGAGAATGCGCAGAACCACTTCCGGGAGCGACTCGCCGATACCGCTGGCCATGACGCAACACGCGGCGTCCTGGCGCTTTCCCCCGCATCGTTCGATCCGTTGTCGGGTTACCGGTACGCACTCGACGCGATGCAGCGCTCGATCCTCTTCTGGGACACGCTGCGCGAACGCGGCACCGCCTTCGTCGAGCAATCGACGAGCGGACTCAAGCCGGCTCTTCATTTCGAATACGACACGATCCTCGACGGCCGCACCTTCGCGCGCCCCGTCAACTACGCGCTGCTCAAGATCAAGCCGCCGCCCGGCGTGACGATCTCCGACGAGCGCCGCCCCTATCTGATCATCGATCCGCGCGCCGGCCACGGACCGGGCATCGGCGGCTTCAAGGACGATTCGCAGGTCGGCGTCGCGATGCGGGCGGGGCATCCTGTCTATTTCGTCGTGTTCTATCGCGATCCCGAGCCGGGCCAGACGCTCCTCGACGTATGCGCCGCCGAAGAGGAATTCGTGCGGAAGGTGCGCGCGCTGCATCCCGAAAGCCCGCGGCCCGCGATCATCGGCAATTGCCAGGGCGGCTGGGCCGCGATGATGCTCGCCGCATCGAACCCCGACGACACCGGGCCGATCGTCATCAACGGCGCGCCGATGTCGTACTGGAGCGGCGCCTGGAGCGAAGGCGAGGGCGACAACCCGATGCGCTACTCGGGCGGTATGCTGGGCGGAACATGGCTCGCGTCGCTCACGGCCGACCTCGGCAACGGCAAGTTCGACGGCGCGCATCTGGTGCAGAACTTCGAGAACCTGAACCCGGCCAACAGCTTCTGGGACAAGTACTACCACCTGTACGCGAACATCGATACCGAGCCGCCGCGCTTTCTCGATTTCGAGCGCTGGTGGGGCGGCTATTATCTGATGAACCGCGAGGAGATCGAGTGGATCACGCGCAATCTGTTCGTCGGCAACAAGCTCTGGTCCGGCGACGTGAAAGACCCGGCGGGCAAGGGCTTCGATCTGCGCAACATCAAGTCGCCGATCGTCCTGTTCGCTTCGATGGGCGACAACATCACACCGCCGCAACAGGCGTTCAACTGGGTGGCCGATCTCTACGGCAGCACGGAGGAAATCAAGGCGCGCGGGCAGGTGATCATCGGGCTTCTGCATAAAAGCATCGGGCATCTGGGGATCTTCGTGTCGGGCAAGGTCGCGCAGCGCGAGCACACGCAGATCGTCTCGGTGCTGAAGACGATCGAGTCGCTGCCGCCCGGCCTCTATGCGATGCAGATCACGGAGCGCAAGAACGAGCGCGGGGAGACCGAATGCGAAGTCGATTTCCATGAGCATCGTCTGGAGGAGATCGTCGAGCGGCTGAATCGTTTCGAGCGCGTCGACGAGAAGCCGTTCAAGGCCGTGGCCGAAGTGTCGGACTTCAACCAGCGCGCGTACGAACTCTTCATACAGCCGTTCGTGCAGGCGACATCGAACGACTTCACGGCGCGGCTATCGCGCGCATTCCATCCGTTGCGCTTCCAACGCTGGGCGTTCTCCGACATGAACCCGTGGCTCGCGTGGCTCGGCCCTGCGGCTGCGTCGATCAAGGCGGCGCGAAAGGACCCCGTGGACTCGGGGCCGTATCGCGATGCCGAGAAGGCGGGGTCCGAACTCGTCAGCGCGTCGCTGGATTTCTATCGGGCGATGCGCGACGCGAGCACCGAAGCGGCGTTTTTCATGTGCTACGGCAATATGGCTGCAAAGGATCGCGCAGGCGACCCACCCGCGCCCGCTGCGGCGGACGTCGTATCGGACCCGCGCGAGTTGCCGTTCGTGAAGGAAGCGCTCGATGCGATATCGGAAGGCGGCTACGCGGAAGCGTTCGCACGCATGGCGTTCCTGCTTAAACGCCACGGCGAGCCGATTCCGCTCGCGCGCCTCGTGTTGCAGCAGGAACTCGCGAACGATTACGCGGAGTTCCTGCCGAACCTGCAGCCGGACCAGTGGCGGCGCATCCGCGGCGAGCAGGAGATCATCGCGCGTTACGAACCGGAGCAGGCGCTCGTTACGCTGCCGAAACTGCTGGCGGACCGCATCGAAAGGAAGCGCATTCTGACGCTGCTCGACAGGCTCGTTGCCGACGAGCGCGTGCAGCGCGGCCAGCCGACCGACGAACAGCGCGCGATGCTCGAACGGATTCGCACCGTGCTGCTCGGCAAGGCCGCACGCGAGCCGCGCGCGGCGACGCTCGCGCGATAAAATGCTGCCATCATCACGTTATCTCACCTCTCCCAGGAATCCGCCGTGGAACGTGAACACGCGAAGTACAAGAAGCTCATCGAGTTTTGCAGATCGCTCGAACCCGTACCGACCGCGGTCGCGCATCCGTGCGATCAGAGCTCGCTCGAAGGCGCGATCCAGGCGGCGCAGAACGGACTGATCGCGCCGATCCTCGTCGGGCCGCGCACGCGCATCGAGGCCGTGGCGGCGGAGCACGGCATCGATATCGCAGGCTATCCAATCGTCGATGTGCCCTTTAGCCAGGCTGCTGCGGCGGCGGCCGTGCAACTCGTGCGCGAAGGCAAGGCCGAGGCGCTGATGAAAGGCAGCCTGCATACCGACGAACTGATGGGCGCGGTCGTGCGCCGCGAGACGGGGCTGCGCACGGCGCGGCGCGTGAGCCACTGCTTCGTGATGGACGTGCCCGGCTACGAGAACGCGCTGATCATCACGGACGCCGCCGTCAACATCGCGCCGACGCTCGAGGAGAAAGTCGACATCCTGCAGAACGCGATCGATCTTGGGCACGCGCTGAACTTCCAGGAGGTGCGCGTCGCGATTCTCTCGGCGATGGAGACGGTCAATCCGAAGGTGCCGTCCACCATCGAAGCCGCCGCGCTCTGCAAGATGGTGGATCGTCATCAGGTGACCGGCGCGCTGGTGGACGGACCGCTCGCGCTCGATAACGCCATCGATCCCGAAGCGGCCCGCATCAAGCAGATCGATTCGCCGGTCGCCGGGCGAGCGAACGTGCTGCTCGTGCCGGACCTCGAAGCCGGCAACATGCTCGCGAAGAGCCTGTCGTTTCTTGCGGGCGCGGATGCGGCAGGCATCGTGCTCGGCGCGCGCGTGCCAATCATCCTGACAAGCCGTGCCGATTCGCTGATGACGCGGCTCGCTTCCTGCGCGGTGGCGGTGCTCGTCGCGAAGGCTCGCCGCGAAAGCGGCAAGGCGCTGGGGTGAGCTCATGACCGACGCCATTCTGGTACTCAACGCGGGGTCGTCGAGCATCAAGTTCCGCGTGTTCGCGATGAAGGGCGCGGCGCCCGAACTCGTCATGCGCGGGCAGGCGGAAGGGCTGCATACGGCGCCCGCCTTCCACGGGTTCGACAGCGCGGGCAAGCAAATCGGCGAACAAACGTGGGAGAAGGGCGCCGCGATCGGGCATGAAGGTGCGATTGCGTGCATTGGCGACTTTCTGCGCGGCCATCACGAAGGCTACGAACTGATCGCGGTCGGGCATCGCGTCGTGCATGGCGGCGAGGTGTTCACGCAGCCCGTGCTCGCCACGCCCGAGGTGCTTGCGAAGCTCGACGAACTCGTGCCGCTCGCGCCGCTGCATCAGCCGCACAACCTGGAGCCGGTGCGGATCATCGCGAGGCGTCGTCCGGAATTGCCGCAGGTCCTGTGCTTCGATACCGCGTTTCATCGTGCGCAGCCGGAAGTGGCGCAAGCGTTCGCGCTGCCGAAGAAGATCACCTCGCGCGGTGTGCGGCGTTACGGCTTTCACGGCTTGTCGTATGAATACATCGCGAGCGTGCTGCCCGAATTCGCGCCCAGCGCCGCGACGGGGCGCACGGTCGTCGCGCATCTCGGCAACGGCGCGAGCATGTGCGCGATGGCGGCGGGCAAGAGCGTCGCGAGCACGATGGGCTTCACAGCCGTCGATGGCCTGCCGATGGGCACGCGTTGCGGCAGCCTCGATCCCGGCGTGATCCTCTATCTGATCGATCAGATGGGCATGGACGCGCGCGCGATCGAGAACCTGATCTACAAGGAGTCGGGGCTGCTCGGCGTCTCGGCGGTGTCGAGCGACATGCGTGAACTGCTCGCGAGCGACGATCCTCGCGCACGTTTCGCGGTGGAGTTGTTCGCTTACCGCATCGGTCGCGAACTCGGCTCGCTTGCGGCGGCGCTTGGCGGCATCGATGCACTCGTGTTCACCGCGGGCATCGGCGAGCACGCGCCGGCGGTCCGAGAGCGCGTGTGCAAGAGCGCGGCGTGGCTCGGCATCGAACTGGATGCGGAGGCGAACGCGCGCGGCGGGCCGTGTATCAGCACGGCATCGAGCGAGGTGTCGGCGTGGGTGATCCCGACCGACGAAGAGCTCATGATCGCGCGCCAGACGCAGGCGACGATCGGCTGAATCCGACATCGACAAGGAGCCTCACATGACCGTGGAAATTCCTCGCCCGATCCTGAATGACAAGAAAGCGCTCGTCACGGGAATCGCGAACGAGCACTCGATTGCCTACGGGTGCGCGAAGGCATTTCGCGAGTTGGGTGCGGATCTGGCGATCACCTACGTGAACGAGAAGGCGAAGACCTACGTCGAGCCGCTCGCGCGCGAACTGGAAGCGCCGATCCTGATGCCGCTCGACGTCTCGCAGCCGTCCGATCTCGACGCGCTCTTCGCGCGGATACGCGAGGAATGGGGCAGGCTCGACATCCTCGTCCATTCCATCGCGTGGGCGCCGAAGGAGGACCTGCAAGGCGGTCTGCTCGATAGTTCGGCCGAAGGCTTCGCGAAGGCGATGGACATCTCCTGCCATTCGCTCGTGCGAATGGCGCGGCTCGCGGCGCCGCTCATGACGGACGGCGGCACCATCCTCACGATGAGCTACTACGGCGCGAACAAGGTGGTGCCGAACTACAACCTGATGGGACCGGTGAAGGCGGCGCTCGAAGCATGCGCCCGCTATCTCGCTTACGAGCTCGGATCGAAGGGCATCCGCGTGCATGCGATCTCGCCGGGACCGCTCAAAACGCGGGCCGCGTCGGGCCTGAAGGATTTCGATTTGCTGCTCAACGAAGCCGCACAGCGGGCGCCGCTCGGCGAGCTGGTCGACATCATGGACGTCGGCTTTACGTGTGCGTTCCTTGCGACGCCTTACGCGCGGCGTCTGTCGGGGGAAACACTGTACGTCGATGGCGGGGTGCACATCATGGCCTGACGGCCGTGTTGCAACGTCGATAAAAGAGGGAGGGGTTTGATCATGGCCGAGCTTTGGATAGGCAATGTGGCGGACGATACAAGCGACGAAGAGATCAAGGAATTCCTGATCCGCTACGGCTTTCCTGCATACGACGAGATTCAGCGCGTCCCGGGTGCCGGTTCGAGGCCCGCGGTGCTGCTGACTTTCAACAATGTCGAGCCGCATTCGCTGCGCAGTCTCGAAGGGCGGATTCACAACCTGTTCTGGAAGAACCGCACGATCAACGTCAACGTGGTGCCGCCGCGCGAAGAAGAGTAGAGGCGGCAGGAGAACGACGTGGGCATTCTGAGCTGGCTTGTCGGCGGCAAGCGCGAAAGCGACGCTCACGCGGATGCGCGCGTGACGGACGCGCTCGCACGCATCGTGCGGCTCGATCCGCAGCTTCGGCTCCTCGACAAGCACGAAGCGCGCATGGCTCAGGCGCTTGCTACTTGCATCGGCTATGTCGATGGCCTCGTCGGCGGGTTG
>NZ_FCOL02000014.1 GCF_001544515.1 Caballeronia terrestris | reverse complement strand
TTACACGACGCTGAGTCGCCGCGCGCAAGACCTGAAAGTCAGGTTACCCGCCCTGCGCAGCGGCGAACCGCTGCATCTGGTGGTCGATAGCACCGGCGTGAAGCTCTACGGCGAAGGCGAATGGAAGGTGCGCAAGCACGGCTATTCGAAGCGCCGCACCTGGCGCAAGGTGCACTTGGGACTGGACGCGAAGACCGGTCAGGTATGCGCTGCGCTGATGACGCATCAAGACGTCGCCGATGCCGACGTGTTGCCCAAGCTGCTCGATCAGATCCCTGCGGACGAACCGATCGATACCATCGGCGGCGACGGCGCGTACGACACCAAGCAATGCCACGCGGCGATCGCCGCACGCGATGCTCAACCGTCGATCCCGCCGCGCGAAGGGGCGATGCCCTGGTCTGAGAACACGCCTGGCGCGAGCTGGCGCAATGAGGCGATTGACGCCATTGCGCGAAGCGGTCGACAGGAATGGAAGAAGCGCAGCGGCTACCACCGGCGCTCGCTCGTCGAGAACCTGATGTATCGACTCAAGACGCTGACGGGCACTCGTCTGTGGGCGCGCTGCATCGGTTCCCAAGCAACCGAGGTAGCGATCCGCGTGGGCGTGCTGAACCGCATGACGGCGCTCGCACGCCCGCAGTCCACCCGCATCGCATGAATTCAGGATCGCAGAAGCCATCTTGTCCTTACGTTCGACTTATGCAACAACGCCCTATCGAGGAGCACCGGCGCATCGAGCGCTGCCACGGTGGGCGCCAACGCTTCCAGCGGCGCTATCGCGCTGTCGAGCTGTCGTCCGCCGTGATTGGAAAGGATCACGCCATCCGCGCCTTCTGCGATGCATCGAGCGGCATCGTCGGCCCTGCTGATGCCTTTGACGAGCAGCGTGTGCGGCCAAAGATCGCGCAGCCAGCGCAGGTCTTTCCAGGAAAAGCTCGCGTCCATCTGGCGGCTCATCAGTGCCGCCTGCACCTCGGTGTCCTGCGCCTCGCTGCTCTCGAAATTGGCGAGCTTGGGAACACCATGCCGAAGCAAATCGAACGACCATTGCGGATGAAGCACGCCATCAGCGATGGTTCTCGCGCTGTACTTCACGGGGATGCCGAATCCATTTCGCACGTCACGCTCCCGCTTGCCGTTGATGCTCACGTCTGTGGTCAGAATCAGCGTCGTGTATCCGGCCGCCAGCGCGCGTTTGACGAGTTGCTCCGCCAGCTTTCGATGAACGACGTAGAGCTGAAACCACAACTCGCCGTCGCACCGTTTCGCGACGGTCTCAATCGATGCATTCGACGCCGTCGACAACGCGAACGGAATGCCGAATCGCGCAGCAGCCTTCGCAAGCGCAATGTCACCCTCAGGCCAGAAGATGCCGTTCAGTCCTGTCGGCGCGATGACCATCGGTGCAGTCATCGAGCGTCCGAACAACGTGCTGCGAATGTCTCGCTTGCTGACATCGACGAGCCTCCGTGGCTCGAAGCGGACCTTCTCGAAGACCGCGCGATTGTGCGCGAGCCCAAGCTCGTCCTCGGCGCCTCCTTCGAGGTAATCGAACACCATCTTGGGCAGGCGCTTCTGCGCCAGCTTCCGATAGTCCGCGACATTGACAGGCGTATTCATGGAACTGTCCTTGATCACTTCAGGGCGCGCGCGTTTCGACTTCGATCAGCGTCGGCTTGTTGCTTGCCAATGCGCGAGATAAAGCTTTGGTCAGCGATTCACTGGAGTCCGCGCGCAGTGCCTGCACGCCGTAGCCTTCTGCGATCGCGCAGAAGTCGATGCCCGGCACGTCCAGTCCGGGAACGTTCTCTACTTCGAGAACCCCGGCGAACCACCGCAGCGCTCCATAGGTGCCGTTCTTCATGATGATGAAGATCGACGGAATGTTGTACTGAGCCGCGGTCCAGAGCGCCGTGATGCCGAAGTTCGCCGACCCATCGCCGATGATCCCGATCACCCGTCGATCGGGCTTTGCCATTTGCACGCCCACGGCGGCGGGAAGCGCGAATCCCAAGCCGCCGGCAGCGGCAAAGAAATAGCTGCCCTGCTCGGCCATGCGCAAGCGCTGCCAGAGAAGATTGGTGGTCGACGTCGATTCGTTGACGTAGATCGCGTCGCGGGGTGCCATCTCGTCGATCAGGTCGAAGACGCGTTCGGGACGCAACGGTCCCGGTTCCTCGGGCGCGAACTCGGGCCGTTTGATCGCAGCCGGGATCGGACGCGAACTCTGATGCACTTCACGAAGCAAGCCTTCGAGCGTTTCACCGATATCAGCGACGATCGCATCGCCCATCGGTGCGCGTGCCGCTTCCTGCGCGTCGCAGAAGATCGCCACCAGTTCCGCTCCGGCAGGCAGGTAATCGCCGGGTTCGTACTGGTGATAACGGAACACGGGAGCACCCACCACCAGAATAAGGTCGTGGCCGTCGAGCAGTCTTGAGATGCTCGCGATGCCCGCTGGCAACAATCCGCGAAAGCAGCGCTGCGTCGTCGGAAAGGAACAGCGTGGTGCGGAGGGTGCCATCCACACAGGCATGCGCAGCTTCTCGGCGAGCGCCACCGCCGTGTCGTTCGCGCTGCAAGCATCGACATCGGGCCCGACGATCATCACCGGATTAATGGCGCGCTCCAAACGAGCGGCGAGCTTTGCGAGCGTATTGGCCGAAGGGGAACCCGCATGCTGAACGCGTCGGCTCGCAAGATGTTCTACGCCTGGGCCCGCTTCCTTGCTCCAGTCGTCATACGGAATCGACACATAGACAGGCCCCATCGCAGGCGCGGAGGCCGTGTGAATCGCGCGGCTCAATGCGAGGGGAACCTCTTCCGCGCAAGCAGGCTCACAACTCCATTTCACTAAAGGACGCGGCAAGTTCGCTGCATCCACATTCGCGAGCAATGCTTCGACACCTACCATCGATCGAACCTGCTGTCCGGCGGTCACGACCAGTGGCGTATGCGAGTTGCATGCATTCGCAAGCGCGCCCATCGCGTTGCCCGTGCCTGCCGCCGAGTGCAGATTCACGAAGGCGGGACGTCCTGTCGCCTGCGCGAATCCATCGGCCATCCCTACGACAACAGCTTCCTGAAGGCCGAGCACATATCGGAAGTCGGAAGGGAAGTTTTTGAGGAAGGGCAGTTCATTGGAACCGGGATTGCCGAAGAACGTCGTCAGGCCCTGGCTGCGGAGTATTTCGTAAGAAGCTTCGTGCACGGTGGTCATTAGCAAGTTCCCAAGTGATGTACCGATGCTATGACCCGGTATAAGATTAATCAAATGAACACTTTTTGGTTCCGCAAATAGATGCCGTCTATAGTGGGCTCGCCAATGACCTCCGCGCTGACCGACCTGAATCTCATCCGAAATTTCGTCGCCATCTACGAGACGGGAAGCGTCAGTGCGGCCGCGAAACGGCTTTACATCACGCAACCGTCCGTGAGCCATTCACTTGGACGATTGCGCGATCTCCTCAACGATCCGCTGTTCACGCGCACGCGCGAAGGCATGGTCCCGACGTTCAACGCGACCCAGCTTTTTCAGAGCTTTCGAGGCGCGCTCGACGAAATCGAACACGCGATTTCTTCGGCGCGCGTGTTCAGCCCCGCGGAGTCGAGCAGGTGCTTTCGGGTGGCGATGTCGGATCTCGGCGAGCTGTACTTTCTGCCCTTGCTGATTCCGGAGTTGCAACGAGCGGCACCATCCGTCGAGCTGGAGATCGTGCAACTCGATACGGACCGGATCGCGGAGTGGCTGTCGACCGGCCGCATCGATGCGGCCGTTGGCAATCTGCAATTCGTGGGTGGACAGGCGCGTCGGAAGACGCTATTCGAAGAGACGTACTCGTGCCTGCTCAGCGCGACGCATCCGCAGATTGGCGACGCGATGTCGCTGGATGATTACGTCGCGGCCAAGCATGTTGTTGTCGCGCCCTTCTCGGGTCATCATCACGTCGAGGACGTGATGAGCGAGTTGGGGCTCGAGCGCAAGATCGCGCTGCGGGTGCCCCATTTCACGAATCTCGCGACCGTGATCGCTTCGAGCGATCTGGTCCTCACCCTGCCGACGCGCATCGCTCACGCATTCGCGATCGATGGACGCATGCGCGTGCTGCCTTTGCCGTTTCCGATACCGCCGTTTCACGTCAACCTGTATTGGCAGGCGCACTCGGCGGATTCGGCTGCACAGCAGTGGTTTTGCGATACGGTAGACAGGGTGCTGAGCGGCGTCTAAGCCGCTTCCGTTACGAGCGGATCAGCCGTCGCATGATCGTGCTGGGCGGAGCGTCGCTGATTGATCAACGAAACAGCAAGCACCGCGATCACCCCCGGCACCGCGATCGCGAGGAAGTTCTGCTGCAGCGGCAGCGCCATGCTGACGAGCACGCCGATCACGATCGGCGCGAGAATCGCCCCGCTGCGCCCAACGCCCGATGCCCAGCCGATACCCGTCGCCCGCACCGCCATCGGATAGAACTGTCCGGCGAATGCATACGTCACGATCTGCGTCCCGATGGTCGATGCGCCCGCGAGCCCGACCAGCACGAAGAGCGCCCACGTCGGCACCTTGAATCCGAGCAGGCTGATCGATACCGCCGCGAGTGCATACATCGCGATCAGCACGTACTTGATGTTGAAGCGATCTGCCATCCATCCGCCACCGATCGCGCCGATCATCGCGCCGAAGTTCAACACCAGCACGAATGTCAGTGCCGAGCCGAGGCTGTGTCCGGCGTTTGCCATGAGTTTGGTCAGCCACGAACTCAACGCATACACCATGAAGAGGCACATGAAGAACGCGATCCACAGCATGACCGTGCTGAAGCCACGGCCATCGGTGAACAGCTTGCCGATCGGCGGCGCACGCCGGGTGTCTTCGCCGGGAAGCGCGAAGCGGTCGCTTTCTTGCGGCTGATAGCCGGGCTCGATGCGCGACACGATTCCCTTCAGCGTATCGATGCGGCCCGACCGGATGAGGAACGGCATCGACTCGGGCATCCATTTCAGGATCGCAGGGACGAGCAGAATTGGCAGGCCGGCGGCGATGAACACCGACTGCCAGCCGAAGCGCTCGATCAGCCCTTTGCCGAGCAGCGCCGCGAGCATGCCGCCCACGGAATAGCCGCTGAACATCAGCGTGACCATCGTGCTGCGGATCTTGCGCGGCGAGTATTCAGTCATCTGCGCAACGACGTTCGGCATCACGCCGCCGATGCCGAGTCCCGCGAGAAAGCGCGTGACGCTGAACATCACGGGGTCGCTCGTGAAGCCGGCGGCCGCCGTGAAGACGCTGAAGAGCACGATGCAGATGGCGATGGCGCGCTTACGGCCGATGCGGTCCGCGATCGTTCCCAAGAATACGGCGCCGAACATCATGCCGAAGAGCGCGGAGCTGACCATGAAGCCGGCGCTCGTCGGCTGGACGCCCATGTCCTTCATGATCGACGGCAACGCGATACCGGCAACAGCCAGATCGTAGCCGTCGAAGATGATGATCAGCGCGCACCAGAAAAGCACGATTGCGTGGAAGCCCTTGAAGCGGGCATCGTCCGCGAGTTTGTGAACATCGATTTGACGCATGCGATATCTCCTTCGCTGTCGGTCTGAAATGCTGGTGGGCGTCTGATAGCACCTTGAGGGCACGACAAAGCGGTGAGCGCGAGGCAAAAAGCGCTCACGCTCACTCAAAGATTTGGAAAGGTTGCTTTGAACGCCGGCTTTTGCTCGCGCCGCTAATGAACGGCGCTAGCCGATTTTTTTATGATCGTCTTGCTTCGAAAACTGGCAAACCGCGGCTGGCCGATTCTTCGATCGAGTCCAGCCTTCTGTCAGGCCAAAACAGCTAGCCAACAAACATCAGTGCGCCGCCGCAAGATTGCGATCGATCACATCATGACTCGTGCGAATCGCGATGACCGCCAGCAGCGCCGCGACGAGCGGCACAGCCAGCGCCATATAGAACCCGCCCGGACCGCCAAGCGCGAGCACGCTGCCGCCCACGGCCGAGCCCGCGATCGCGCCGACGCGCCCCATGCCGATGGCCCAGCCTGTTGCGGTGGCACGCAGCGTCGTCGGATAGGCGCCGACCACGAGATAGTTGAGCGCGATCTGCTGACCGCCGATGCCAAGCCCCGCCGCCCCTGCCAGCACGAACACGAGGCCCCACGACGTACCCGCATAAGAGAGCCCGATCGCAATCGCGATCCCCAATGCGAGAAGCGCGATCAGCAGGCGCCGCGTGTTGATCTTGGGCAGAAGAATGGAAAGCGGAATCGCGCAGACGATGAAGACCGCGTTCACGACCACCGTTCCCATCGGCGCTTGCGCGGCGGGCAGCCCTGCGGCCTTGAGGACCGTCGGCAGCCAGGAGAGCAGCATGAACCACGCGATCCAGTTGAAGAGATAGACGCCCCAGATAGCGATCGTGTTGCGCGCGTTGCCATTCTTGAACAGCGCCCCAACGGTTGCGCGCGACGCCGCCGCTTCCGGTGCCTTGAATGCGATGTCGGCGGGCAGCGTTGCGGGAATGATCCGGCTCAGCGTCTTGCGCACCGTCTGCATGCCCTCCGTGCGCGAGCGGCTCACGAGGTAATTGAGCGACTCGGGCAGCGCGAAATAAAGCACGACGAGCAGCACGAGCGGCGCCGCGCCGCCGACGATGAACACGCCCTGCCATCCGATGACCGGCATCATGCGCGCCGCGAGCAGACCGCCGAGCATCGCGCCCGCTGGCAGGCCGAGCAAAACGCCCGTCATGATCGCGCCGCGATGCCGCGCGGGTCCGAATTCAGCGGCAAGCGCGAGCAGCACGGGCGTGCAGCCGCCCATGCCGAGCCCCGCAATGAAACGCAGGATCAGGATCTGGCTGGTGCTTCCGGCAAACGCGGTCAGCAGCGAGGCGACGCTAAAGAGCGCGACACCGCCAAGCAGCGCCGGGCGACGTCCCGCGCGGTCGCCCAGCAAGCCGAGCGTCATCGCGCCGATCGTCATGCCGAGCGTGCCCGCGATGAGAATCGGAGCGAGGTCGCCGGGGCGCAGACCGAACGCCGCGACGATCGCGGGGCCGGTGTATGCAATCGCCTGGGTATCGAAGCCGTCGAACAGCGTCGTGGCGAAGCACAGGACGAAGATCATCCATTGGTACGGGCGAATTGGCTCCCGGTCGATCAGCGACGATACGTCGAGCGAGGTACTCATTGTGTCTCCGTGCGTTTGGCGCGTTGTTCTGGTTGGCTTGATGGATCACTGCCGGGCCAGAATAGGCGAGCCAAACACACGCCGTCCAATACTGATCGAGTCTCGCACCATACCCCAGAGGCATGATGCGAGTTCAGCGGGTGCTGACTTACCGCACCGCGCGCGCCAGCACGCCTTCCAGTTCGGGCAGATCGACGGGTTTGACGAGATGCGCGTCGAAACCGGCCGCTTGCGTTCGCGCGATATCTTCGTCGGAACCGAGGCCCGTCATCGCCGCGATGATCACGCGCTCGCCGCACAGCGCACGCATCCGGTGGATCACGTCGAAGCCGGTCATGCCGGGCATCGAGAGATCGAGCAGCACGACCTGCGGCGTGCGACGCTCGAACTCCTCGAGCGCGCCGGGGCCGTCGTACGTTGCGCGCGACGTGTGCCCGAGCATTTCGGCGAGCAGCGTCATGCTGTCGGCGGAATCTTTGTTGTCATCGACGACGAGCACGTCGAGTTGCTGGTTCTCCGCCATGCCCGCGGGCGGCGGCGCGATGGTTTCGCGCGACGGCGCCTGCGCGAGCGGCAGCCACAGGCTGAACGTGCTGCCCGTGCCCGCGCCGTTGCTGCGCGCTTCGACGTGTCCGCCATGCAACTCGGCGATGGCCCGCACGAGCGTGAGCCCGATGCCGAGCCCGCCCTCATCGGGATGCGCGCCCGGTGCATGCTCCTGCACGAAAAGATCGAAGACTCTATCGAGCGCCTCGGCGGAAATGCCGCGACCGTTGTCGATGATCCGGATCACGAGCGCGTTCGCATGCGCCCCGATCTGCAGCGAGATCGCCGAACCGACCGGGCTGAACTTCGACGCATTGTTCAGCAGGTTGTTGAGCGCCTGCACGAGCCGCGTCACGTCGCCGCGAATGAAGAGCGGTACGCCGGCGCCCTCCACGACTAGCCGCTGCTGCCGCTCGTCGAAGAGCGGCTGGCTCGCCTCGACGCTCAGTTGCACGATATCCGCGACGTTGACGGTCTCGCTCGTCAGGCGAATCTTCCCCGAACTGATGCGGCCCGCGTCGAGCAAATCGTCGACGAGCTTTGTCAGATGCGCGAGTTGCCGGTCGACGATCTGGCGGCTCCTCACGACGTTCGCATCGTCCGATGCCTGCAACTTGAGGATGCTCACCGCATTGCGTATCGGCGCGAGCGGGTTGCGCAACTCGTGCCCGAGGAGCGCGAGGAACTCGTTCATCCTGCGGCTCGATGCTTCCAGTTCCTCGAGTCTGCGCCGCGCGGTCATGTCGCGCGTGATCTTGACGAAGCCCTGCTGCCGCCCTTCGCCATCGCGCAGCGCGGTCATGATGACGTGCGCCCAGAACGCCGAGCCGTCGCGCCGCACGCGCCAGCCCTCTTCTTCCACGCGGCCGCTCGCGGCCGCCTTGCGCAGCTCTTCGCCGGGCATGTCGCGGTTGAGGTCGTCGGGCGAATAGAACATCGCGATGTGGCGGCCGACCACTTCGTCCGCCACGTATCCGAAGATCGCGCGAGCGCCGTCGTTCCACGACCGCACGAAGCCGTCGTGGTCCAGCATGTAGATCGCATAATCACTGACCGAATTGATCAGCGAGCGCAGGCGCTCATCGGCCTCGGTGGCGCGGCGGCGGTCCGTGATGTCGTGCACGAAGCAGGTGAACTGGCGCTGGCTCTCGAACCAGACCTCGCTGATCGTGAGTTCGGCCGGGAATTCGGAGCCGTCGCGGCGCAGCGCGGGCAACTCGACGCGCTTGTTGATCATGCGCGCCTCGCCCGTCGCGAGATAGCGCGTGAGGCCCGCGCGATGCGCGTCGCGAAAGCGCTCGGGCACCATGAGCGCCGCGAGTTCCTTGCCCACGGCGTCCTGCGCGCGCCAGCCGAACAGGTTCACCGCCGCGTTGTTCCAGTCGACGATCATGCCCGCCTCGTCCATCGAGACGAACGCGACGTGCGCGTTTTCAAGCACGGTGCGCCGCCGCCTCAGCGCATCGGCGAGCTTCTTCTCGTACTCGATGCGCAGCGACGACTCGACCGTGAGATTCGCGCTGACGCTTTCATTCTGCCTTTGCAGCGCCTCGTTTTCGGAGGCGACCTCTTCCCGCGCGATCGTCACCGCGATGCAGGCGCAGAACGCGTCCAGAATGCCGACGTCGGTGGCCTTGAAGTAATCGACCTTGCGCGAAATCAGCTTGAGCACCGCGACCGAGCGTCCTTCGCAGACGACCGGCGCCACGACCATCGATATCGCACCCACAGCTTCGCAAGCCGCACGGTCCACGCGGTGATCGGTGGACGTATCGCGGCAGATGAGCGCCTGTTGCCGCGTGATGCATAGCCCCGACAAGCTTCCGCTCGCCGCGAGCCGCGTGCCTATATGACGTGCTGCCTCGCCGCTCGCCGCGCGGTAGACGAGTTCCTCGCCTTCGATCCATTCGACGACAGCGGACGCGACGCCCGATACTTCCTTGAGCGTGTCGGTGACTTGCTGCAGATAAGGACCGAGCGGCAATTTGGAGTGCGCGAGACTCGCAAACGCCGAGAACCACCTTTGAAAGTGCGCCTGCCGGCTGCGCTCCGACTGCTTTTCCACTGGTGACGAAGCCTCGTATTGGAAGCGCATGGTCCGTTCCGTTGTTATTGATTGAAACGCACTGCATTTTGCCGCAAGGGCCATCCACCCCGCGCAATTGTTCTGGAGAGTGTGATTGAAACAGAATCCACGCGCAAACGTTTGCGTGCATCAATTAGCGCGAATCATCGAATAATTTCATCTGGGAGATTTTTACCGCCAGGCAGGTAATTTAAACCGCATGATTAAGCTTGCCATAACATGACGTCATGGGGCCTCAAACAATTCCGGCGTTGTCGCCAGCATATTGACTCACTATATTTTTACTGACGACGCTAAGCGGAGACAAGACGGCGCATCGTATCTTCGCATATCGTCGCCGTTGCCGCTTTGCTGCCGCTACGCCCGAGCTGCTCCAAAAAACAGCATTACATCGACGAACTTTTTTGCCCAACCGTCTCGAGGACAAAGTCGTGATAACAAAGCCATTGTTGCGCCCGCTTGCCGCCGCACTAATCTTGGGCATTGCGAGCCATGCGCCCGCGTTTGCCGCCGGCAAGATCACCTTCGTCTCGCAGGGCGGCACGTATCAGGAAGCGCAGACCAAGGCCATCCTCGACCCGGCTGCCAAGCAGTTGAACATCACGATCAACCAGGAAAGCATTCCCGACGCCTGGCCGCAAATCAAGGCGCAGGCCGCGACGGGCAAGCCGATTTGGGACGTTGTCGATACGCCAACGTCGAACTGTCTGCGCGGCGGCCGCGAAGGGCTGCTCGAAACGCTCGATTTCTCCAAGATCCCTAACGCGGCCGCGATGCCCGAGAAGTACCGCACGCCGTACTCGGTCGCGTACGAGTTCTATTCGACCGTCATCGGCTACAACAAGAAGTCGCTGAAGAAAGTGCCGCAGAGCTGGGCCGATTTCTGGAACGTCAAGGCGTTCCCCGGCACGCGCGCCTTGCGCAACGATCCGCAGACCGTGCTCGAAGCCGCGCTCCTGGCAGACGGCGTCTCGCGCGACAAGCTCTATCCGCTCGACGTCGATCGCGCGTTCAAGAAGCTGCAACAGATCAAGCCGGACGTGACGGTGTGGTGGACGTCTGGCGGACAATCGGCGCAACTGCTGCACGACGGCGAAGTCGACATGACGATGATCTGGAACGGCCGTGCGAGCGCCGTGCGCAAGGACAATCCGGATGTCGACTTCACGTTCAACGACGGCATCCTGCAGAACACGCAGTTGTGCGTGCTCAAGAACGCGCCGAATCTGCCGGAGGCGATTCGCTTCGTCAACGCGGCCGTGTCGCCCGAATTGCAGGCGAATTTGCCACTTTATATCGACTATGGTCCGGGTAATCCGGCGGCCTTCAAGACCGGCAAGATCGACCCTAAGCGTGCAAGCGAATTGCCGAGTTCGCCGGAGAATGCGGCGAAGCAGGCGCTGATGTCGGAGGATTGGTGGGCATCGGAAGCCGGTGTGCAGGCCAAAGCGCGGTGGCTCAAGTTCATGCAGTAAGCGGTTGGGCAAGGGCGTGCTCTTTTGATGCTCATATAGCCGCTTTCCTTAAGCATGCTTGACACCCCTTTGGTCCAACGTGATCGACTATCTGATACTCGGCGGCGGCTCGGCCGGCTGCGTGCTGGCCGCGCGCCTGTCCGAAGACGCGGACAAGACCGTATGCCTCGTCGAGGCCGGCCGCGACATCTCACAAGCAAACATGCCCGCCGCGGTGCGCAGCCGCTATCCGGGGCGCGCTTACCTCGACACATCGAACATCTGGCAGAAACTTCAGGCACGCATGAGCGCGTCGTCTACGGCGCCGAGGCGCTATGAACAAGCGCGCCTGCTCGGTGGCGGTTCCGCGATCAACGCATTGATGGCGAACCGCGGCGCCCCTGCCGACTACGACGAATGGGAAGCGCTCGGCGCCAAAGGCTGGAGCTGGTCCGCGTGCCTGCCCTTCTTCCGCAAGCTCGAAACCGATTGCGACTTCGGCGGCGAGTTGCACGGCACGGCCGGCCCAGTGCGCGTCCAGCGCGCCGCCTGGGAGCGCATCTCGCCGTTCGTGCGCGCGGTGCTCGGTACACTCGACGCGCGCGGCCACGTCCGCCGTGATGATCAGAACGGTCCGTGGGAAGACGGCACGTTCATCGGATCGATCGCGGTGAGCGAAGCGGGCGAGCGCATCCCAACTTCTGTCTGCTATCTCGACGATACCGTGCGCAAGCGCCCCAACCTGACGATTCGCACGGGGCGCGTTGTCGAGCGCGTGTTGTTCGAGGGCAAGCGCGCGGTGGGCGCGAGTGTCATCGGCGGGGATGGCGCGCGTGAGTTACTGCGCGCCGCGCGTGTGATCGTCTGCGCGGGCGCGATTCATAGTCCCGCGCTGCTGATGCGAAGCGGCATCGGTCCGGCTGATGATCTTGCGGCGCTAGGCATCGATGTGGTTGCGGATCGCGCGGGGGTCGGTGCCAATTTGATGGAGCATCCGTCGATTGCGGTGTCGGCGTTTCTGCCGCGCTCAGCGCGCACGCCGTTTCCCGATGAGCATCATGAGCAGGCGATCGTGCGGTTTTCGTCGGGATTGCCGGGGACCGTTCCGGGCGATATGCATGGGGCCATCCTGTCGCGCTCGGGGTGGCATTCAGTCGGCTATCGGCTGGGGACGATTTTCTTTTGGGTCAACAAGTCGTACTCGCGCGGGCGCGTCAAGCTGACATCGGCGAATCCCCACGATGAGCCCGCCGTCGACTTCAATATGCTCTCCGATTCCCGAGATATCGATCGGTTGAAACTTGCGCTGCGCTTCGGCGCCAAGACGCTTGGTGATCCGATGATGGCGGCGCATCGTGACACGCTGTTTCCGTCGAGCTATTCGCCGCGTGTGGCGAGTGTCGCGGTGCCGGGCACCTGGAATGCTTTGCAGCGCGGAGCGCTTAGCGGTCTGCTCGATATTGCCGGGCCGTTGCGTGGGTGGCTCGTGCGGCGCGTGGTGACGCAGGGTGTGACGTTGCGTGAGTTGCTTGCCGATGATGAGGCTTTGACGCAGTTCGTGACGCGTTCGGTGGGCGGCACGTGGCATCCGGTGGGGACTTGTCGCATGGGTGCCGCTGATGATCCTTTAGCGGTTTGCGATTCGCATGGCGCCGTGTATGGCGTTGAGGGGCTTAATGTGTGCGACGCGTCCTTGATGCCCACGATTCCGTGCGCCAACACGAATTTGCCTACGGTTATGGTGGCGGAGCGGATTGGGGATTTATTGCGAAGAGAGTAACCGTTAGCGACCGGTCTATCAGCATTGCCACGTTCAGAGCAACGCCAATAGACCGCTAAAGAAGCGCTAGCGCCCAAACCCCACTAAAGCCTTAACCTCCAAGAACGCCTCAAGCCCCCATTCCCCATACTCGCGTCCGTTCCCTGACTGCTTGTAACCGCCGAACGGCGCCCCTGCATCCCACGACGGGTAATTCAAATACACGCTCCCGGCCCTAAGCCGAAACCCCACCCGCCGAGCCCGCTCAGAATCCCCCGACTGAACATAAGCCGCGAGCCCAAACGGACTATCGTTAGCGATGGCTACCGCTTCATCCTCATCGCGATAAGGCATGATCGCGAGTACAGGCCCGAAGATCTCGTCACGAGCGATCGTCATCGAAGGCTTCACGTCTGCAAAAACCGTCGGTCGCACGTAGTACCCGCGCTCAAGCCCCTGCGGCCGTCCCAAGCCACCCGCCACAACCCGAGCGCCCTCGCCGATCCCGATCGCGATTAACCGCTGCACGCGCTCGAACTGCACATCGCTGACAACCGGCCCCATCGTCGTAGCGGCATGGTCGGCAGGCCCAACTCGATGCGCCTCCGCCGCCCGTCGCGCAATCTCCACGGCTTCGTCATGCCGAGCCGCGGGCACGAGCATCCGCGTCGGCGCGTTGCACGATTGTCCGCTATTGCCAAAGCACGAATTGACCCCCGCCGTCACAGCCGCTTCGAAATCGACGTCATCGAGCAGAATATTCGCCGACTTCCCGCCCAGTTCCTGATGCACGCGCTTGACTGTCGGCGCTGCCAGCTTGGCGACTTCAATACCCGCACGCGTCGAGCCAGTAAACGACACCATATCGACATCCGGATGCGCCGCAAGCGCCGCGCCGACAGTCGGCCCATCGCCGTGCACGAGATTGAACACGCCAGCCGGCACGCCAGCCGCATCTAGAATTTCGGCGAACAGCACCGCATTGAGCGGCGACACCTCGCTAGGCTTGAGCACCATTGTGCAACCCGCAGCAATCGCCGGCGCGGCCTTGCAGACGATCTGATTGATCGGCCAATTCCACGGCGTGATCAGCGCGACGACCCCGACCGGCTCATGGTTGACGAGCGTCGTGCCCTTCATCCGCCGCCATTCGAAAGTTTCGCACGTACGGATCAGTTCCTCCAGATGCCGCCGCCCGATACCCGCCTGCCAAGCATGCGCCATCGCTTTCGGCGCGCCGATCTCGCGCGAGATGATGTCGCCCATCTCGTCGTGCCGCGCGAGAAACGCATCGAGGATGCGGCGGATCAGCGCGAGGCGCTCGGCGGGCGTCGTCATCGAGAACGAGGCGAACGCGCGTTTCGCAGCGGCGACAGCGCGATCGACGTCGGCGGGCGTGCCCATCGCGACTTCGGCGAACGCTTCCTCGGTACACGGATCGACGACGGGCAAGCGCGCCGTGCCGGACGGCTCGACCCACGCGCCATCGATATAAAACTTCAGTGCGTTATTCATGCAGCAGGTATCCAGAAAGAAGGTTCAGGCGCGCGCCGCCGAAGACCGGCGGCTCACCACGACGATCATTACGAGGCACAGCGTCAGCGCAGTCAGCATCGTACTGATCGCGGCGATGGTCGGATCGATTTCGTCGCGTAGCGTGACGAACATGCGGCGCGTGAGCGTCTGGTTCGAGCCGCCGGAGATGAAGAGCGCGACCACGGTTTCATCGAGCGCCTGGATGAACACGAACACCGCGCCCGAAATCACACTCGCCTTGATCTGCGGCAGCGTCACGGTCATGAAGCTGCGAAAGCGGTTCATGCCAAGGCTGCGCGCGACCATCTCCTGCGTGCGGTCGAACGTGCGCAGATCGGCGCCGACGGAGATCAGCACATACGGCAGCCCGAGCATCGTATCGGCAACGATCAGCCCGCCGAGCGTATTCACGTATCCCGCCTGCGAATACACGAAGAACACGCCCACCGCGACGATGATGATCGGCACCATCAGCGGCAGCATCAGCAACGTGCGCAGGTAGCGCATGATCCAGTGCGTGCCGTTCTGGATCGCGTACGCGGCGGCCACGCCGAGCGGCGTCGCGATCAGTGCGGCGCATACGGACGCGGTGAGCGTCGTGCGCGCGGCGTCGATCCATGCGGGGTTGTCGAAGAACGAGTGATACCAGCGCAGCGAGTACGCGGGCGGCGGGAACGTCATGAAGCGCGTATCGGAGAACGAAAGCGGCACGACGATCAATATCGGCACCATCAGGAATACGAGGATCAGCGCGACCACGGCGCCCAGCACGATCCGTCCGAACGAGAGCTTTTTCATTTCGCGCCCAGGGTCTTTTCGAGTGGCACCACGCGGCTCGCGGCATAGAAGATCGCGAACACGCAGATCAGCAGCACGACGCTCACCGCGCTCGCCGCGCCCCAACTGTTATAGATCTCGACGTTGCGGCTGACCACCATCGACACCATGATCGACTTGCCGCCGCCCATCAGCTCGGGCGTGATGTAGAAGCCGAGGCACAGCACGAACACGAGCGTGACGCCCGCGAGCACGCCGCTCATCGAGAGCGGCAGGAATACGCGCAGGAACACGTGCAGCGGCGAGCCGCCCAGGCTCGCACCGGCTTGCGAGAGATTCGGCGGGATCTTCTGCATCGCGGAGTAGAGCGGCAGGACCATGAACGGCAGAAGGATATGCACCATCGCGATGATGGTGCCGAACTGGTTGTACGCGAGCTGCGCCGGCCGGTCGATCAGGCCCGACGCCAGCAGCGCCTTGTTCACGAGACCGGTGCGCTGAAGCAGCACGAGCCACGCGTAGGTGCGCACGAGCACGCTCGTCCAGAACGGCAGGATCACCATGCCGAGGACGAGCGCGCTCAGTTTCGGCGGCAGCGAGGCCGCGAAGTACGCGACGGGATAACCGAGTAGCAGCGTGACGACGGTCACGATGATGCTCAGCTTGAACGTCAGCAGGAAGGTGTCGAGATAGGCGCCCGTGAACATGCGCCGATAGTTCTCGAACGTGAAGCCGTCGTGCCAGATCGATTGCCACGAGAGCCACACGAGCGGCACGAGCAGCAGCACCACGATCACGAGGAGCGCCGGCGTCATGAGAAGAAGCATCGTGCGATCCTCGCGGCGCTGATAGCGAACGGAAGGATCGGACTGGGTTGCCTGCATCAGGGATGGTCCTTGGAGAATCCGCTTGGCGGTCGTCATCATGCACCCACGGCGTCGAGGAACTGATACCACGCCGCGACGAGCCTCACACCCGGCGCGCGCAGCGAATGAAACGGCACGGGCCGCAAACCGGGCGCCGCGAGCAGCGCCAGCTCGGGCGTCTCGCCGAGCGCGAGCGCCGCAGCGTGCTGACCGAGCAGGCTCGCCATCGCGACCCCCGCTCCGTTATACCCCAGACAAAACGTCGTGGCGTCATCGCTTCTGCCGACATGCGGCAGCGAATTGAACGTCATGCCCACGTAACCCGACCATCGATACTCCACGCGCACACCGGCCAGTTCCGGAAAGAGGCCGATCATCGCGCGTTGCAGCGCATCGAAGCCGGTCATCTGGCCTTCCTTGCCGAACGCGTCGCGGCCGCCGAAGAGCATGCGGCCGTCGGCCTTGCGGAACCACTTCATCATGCGCCGCGTTTCGGTGTAACTGCGGCTTTCCACCATCAGACGCGCATCGAGTTCGGCGGGCAGGCGCTCGGTCGCGATCATCGCGCTGCGAAACGGCACGAGTTCGCGCTGATATTTCGCTGTCGCCGAGGTCAGATCCGAATACGCATTCGTCGCGACGATCACCTGCTTCGCGCGCACCGTGCCGCCAGGCGTGCGCAGCGTGACGCGCGCGTCGCCAGCGGCGCGGCGCATTTCCAGAACGGGCGTCGATTCGTAGATCGGGACGCCGCGTGCCGCGATGCCATGCGCGAGTCCGCGCACGTATTCGAGCGGCAGGATCGTGCCGGCGTCCGCGCTCAGCACGCCGCCGACGAATCCCTTCGATCCCGTCTCGCGGGTCACTTCTTCGCGCGAGAGCACGGTCATCGACGTATCGCCGAGCGCCGTGCGCACCCAGTCGGCTTCGGCACAGATTGAGGCAAGCGCACGCTCCGTGTGTGCGCAACGCAGGCTGCCCGTGTGCTCGAAGCGCGCATGTTCGAGCTTGAATTCATCGACGAACGATTCGACGACGCGCACGCCATCGTGCGCGAGCCGATGCATGCGCTTCGCCGTTTCGATGCCGTGCAGCTTGTCGATCGTCGGAAACGACAGCCTGAACTTCGACGACACCACCCCGCCATTGCGCCCGCTCGCGCCCCAGCCGACGGGGTTCGCATCGAGCACCACGCACTCGACGCCGCGCTTTTGGAGCGCATACGCGGCGGCAAGCCCGGAGTAACCCGCGCCGATCACCGCAACTTCGACATCGACGTCACGCGCGAGCGGCGCGCCTTCGGGCGCGGGACCGGCCAGCGCCCGCCAGAGCGAATCGGGCTGCGGCCTCGAAGGTGTCGTCGGCGCGAGCATGCGTTCAGGCCGCGCGGGCTTCGGCTTCGACGGCGTCCGCGAGCGCGGCGAGCGTCGGGAACGTGAAGGTCGGCGTCGTGACGGCTTCGGGAACCGGCGTCGCGCCGAAGCCCTTCAGGCCCTGGCGGCGCTCGATCCAGCACGTCGAATAACCGAGTTCGGTCGCGACACCGATATCGTGATACTGGCTCTGCGCCGTATGCAGGATCTCGCCGAACTTGAATCCGAACGCTGCCTGACGGCCGCGGTTGTACGCGAAGAATTGCGGGTCGGGCTTGGCGACGCCGGTTTCGTCGCAGCAGACGGAGTCGTCGAACGGATCGCCGAGCGTGTGCGCATACGCCGACAGCGCGACGCGGTCCGCGTTCGTCATCGCGACCAGCCGATAATGCTTGCGCAGGCGCTTCAACGCCGCGACCGAATCCTCGAACGCGGGCCATTCGAGCACGTCGCGCTGGAAGGCGGCGGCCGATTGCGGATCGTCGGGGAGGCCTAGCTCCTTTGCCAGCGACAGATAAACATTCACCATTTCATGGCTAGACCGGCCGGGATACGTCGCCCGACCGCGCATGTACGGTTCGAAAATCTGGTCGTCGGTCAGGTCCTTCGCCGCCGGGCCGCCGAGGCGCCGCACGGAGGCGAGCACGCCCGCTTCGAAGTTGATCAGCGTGCCGACGACATCGAACGTCAGGACCTTGAAATCGGTGAGCTTCATGAAATCATCCTTGTACAGTTTGCTTTGAATCGGGAGAAAGAACGCCCGCGCGCGGGCAGCGGAAAAATTCAGGCGGGCACGACGATCGTGTCCTGCGGATCGAGCGCGACGCTCATCTGCGCGCCCGGTTGCGGAATGCGCCGTCGCGCATCGTGGCTGCCGGGCTGGCGCAGGCTGATCGCGGTGCCGTCGGCGAGCGCGGCGAACACGCGCAGACTCTCGCCCTGGTACAGCACCTCCGTCACGCGGCACGACAGCCGGTTCATGCCGTCGCGCGCATCGCCGCTGTCTATCACGAGCTTCTCGGTCTGCACCGCGAGCAGCAGCTTGTCGCCGCGCGGCAGCGGGTGCGCCGTGCGCAGAAGCGTGTCGCCGAGACGCACGGCGTCGTCGCCGGCACGCGTTACGTCGAGCAGCGTCGCCTCGCCGATGAAGCTCGCGACGAACGCGTCGCACGGCCGGTCATATAAGCGCTCCGGCGTGTCGATCTGCACGAGGCGGCCGTTCTTCAGCACGGCGACGCGGTCGCTCATCGTGAGCGCCTCGCGCTGGTCGTGCGTCACGTAGACGATGGTCGCGCCGAGCTTGCGATGCAGCCTTCGCAATTCGATCTGCATCGTTTCCCGCAATTGCTTGTCGAGCGCGGAGAGCGGCTCGTCCATCAGGATCAGTTGCGGCTCGAAGACCATCGCGCGGGCGAGCGCCACGCGCTGCCGCTGGCCGCCCGACAACTGGCCGATGCCGCGATGCTCATAACCCGAGAGTTCGACCATCGCGAGCGCATCGGCGACTTTCTTCGCCCATGTCGATTTCGGCTGACGCCGCGCGCGCAGCGGAAACGCGACGTTCTCGCCGACGCTCATGTGCGGAAAGAGCGCGTAGTTCTGAAACACGATGCCGATGTCGCGCTTGTGCGGCGGCGCAAATGTAATGTCGCGATCGCCGACCCACACCGCACCCGAACTCGGCTGCACGAAGCCGCCGAGAATCCCGAGCAGCGTCGTCTTGCCCGATCCGGACGGCCCGAGGAGCGACACGAACTCGCCCGGCTCGATTTCGAGCGATACGTCGTCGAGGGCGACTACGGGGCCGTAGCGCTTCGCTGCCGATCGGATCGAAACTCCTGTTTTCGCTCGTGCGTCCATTGCGTTTTGTCTCGCTGGTAAGGCTTGCGTTGGAGAAAATATAGGCCGCCATGTTTTTGGCGGCAATTCCCAAATTGTTGGATCAGGCATAACATCAGGTCATGCCCAATCTCAGAAAGAAACTGCCGAGCGCCAATGCGCTGTTCGTGTTCGAAGCCGCCGCGCGCTGCGGCAACTTCACGCGCGCCGCACAGGAACTGTATGTCAGCCAGCCCGCCGTGAGCCGCATGCTCGCACGCATGGAAGACCACCTCGGCGTGCAATTGTTCGAACGGGTGAGGGGCGGCATCGAATTGACGGAGAACGGGAAAATTCTTTATCGCAAGATTTCGGAGGGGTTCAACGGTATCGAAGGCGCGATCCGCGAGATCGAGGCGCGTGCGACGGGCGTCGAGTCGGTGACGCTCTCGGTTTCGACGGCGTTCACGACGCACTGGCTGATGCCACGCATGAGCCGGCTGAACGGCGCGTTTCCGACTGTCGATTTGCGGTTTCAGTTGATTTCGGGGCGCATCGGCGGGCCGCTCGTCGACGTCGATCTCGGCATGCGCTTCATGCGCGAGGACGAAATCGGCGAGAACAGCGTGCTCGTGATGCCCGAAACGCTGCTACCCGTGTGTAATCAGCGCTATCACGAGACGGCGGGCACGGAGGCGGCCCGCGAACACGGCGACACCGTGATCGTGATGGACGATGGCGAGCGCGGCTGGCACGACCGCTTTTCCGCTTTCGCGGCGCACGGAAGGCATGCCGCGAGCATGCTGAGCTTCAACGATTACGCGATCGTCGTGCAGGCGGCGCTGCTCGGGCAGGGCATCGCGCTCGGGTGGCTGAACGTGGTGTCGCACTGGCTGTCGGAGCGGGCGCTCGTAGCCGCGGAAGAGGAGATCGTGGTGACGAACCGGCGCTGCTGCCTAGTGTGGCCGGAGAACCGGCCGCTAAGGCCGATCGTCGCCGATGTGCGCGACTGGATCATCGAAGAAACGCGCGCGGATATGCGTACGGTGGATCGGGCGTATCCGGCGCTCGGGTTGCGCGATGCGCTTGGGGAAGCGGGGCTGGTGTTGGGGTGAGCGTTTCAGCCGGCCTTCACCGATCGCGCGCTTTGCAAAAACGAACTCGGGGTCATCCCGCAAAAGCGCTTGAAATGCCGCGCGAAATGGCTCTGGTCGAAGAAACCGACTTCCGCCGCGACGACCGATCCCGGCACGCCCGCGAGCAGGAGCGTCTGCGCGCGCCGGATGCGCACGCCGCACAGATACCGGTAAGGCGACAACCCCACCTGCTGCCGGAACACCGTCGCAAAGCGCGAGACGGACAGCGCCGAAAGCTCGGCGAGTTGCGCGAGTCGCACGGGCTCGTCGAAATGCGCTTCGATGAACGCGAGCGCGTCGTCCAGCGCGGCCGGTGATTTCGCGGGCATCATGTCGAGAGCACCGGAGTCTGCGGCGCGACGGCGAAGCGCCTGATGGAGAACGGGTCGAGCGGGATCGGCGTGCCGCCGGTATCGGCGAGTTCGGCGAGCGTCTCACCGACGCCCGGTCCGATCTGGAATCCCGAGCCGCTGAAACCGAACGCGTAGAACAAGCCATCGACTTTCGAGCTTGGGCCGATCACCGGTTCCGAATCCGGCAGATAGCTCTCGACACCGCTCCACACGCGAATCACGTTGAGCGGCGCGAGCGACGGCACGAGCCGCCGGAACTGCGCGATCTGGCCGACCGTATGTCGCGGCAAAACCGACGCGCGGCGCGTGACGGCATCGGCGGGACCGGCCGGGCCACCGCCGAGGATGATGTTGCCGCGCGGAATCTGGCGGAAGTACACGCTCTCCTCCTTGACCGACGTGTACACGCCCATCGACGACTTGAACACATACGGCACCGGCTCCGTCACGGCCATCTGCGGGCCGCGCGCTTCGAGCGGCACCGGCTCGCCGAACTGCTGCGTGAGCGCGCTCGCCCACGCGCCCGCGCAGATCACGAGCTGCGCCGCGCGATACACGTCGCCCGCCGCGCTCTCGACGCGAAAGCCGTCGCCGTCCTTCTCGACACGCACGATCTCCGTGTTCTCGACGATCCGCGCGCCCAGCCGCGCCGCCGCGCGCGCGAACGCGGGCGAAGCGAGACGCGGGTTCGCGTGGCCGTCGAACGGCGAGATCGAGGCGGCGAGCACCTCGCGTCCGAGGAAAGGAAAGCGCTCGAACATCGCCGCGCCGTGCAGGACTTCGAGGTCGAGGCCGTAGGCGCGGGCGTCCGCGGCGTAGCGGTCGAAATACTCGGCGTCGTGTTCGTGATAGCAGACGCGCGTGTGGCCCGAGGCCAGAAACTCGACGTCCTCGTGCAGCAGTTCCTTCGAACGGCGCCACGTTTCGAGTGCGCGGTTCGCCATCGCGAGTTGCGGCAATGCGCGCCCTTGCCGGCGGATGCCGCCGAAGTTGACGCCGCTCGCCTGCTGGCCCGTGAGGCCGCGTTCGAGCAGGATCACCGAACGCTTGCGACGCCGCAGGAAGAACGCCGTCGACGTGCCCATGATGCCGCCGCCGATTACGATCACATCGGCTTGTTCGCTCATTGCGCGTCCTCCACTGTCGACGAGAGTTCGGGCTTCAACCCCTTGCTTTCGTCGCATCCAGCAGCATTGCACTCGTTTTCCAGCGCCATCGGCAAAGGCTTGACCGGCGCCTGTCCGCGCAATCGTCCGACCGATGACAACGGCACGCGCGCTTCCGCCGCGATCACTTCGGCGCCTGCATGCGCGCAGAATCGCCCCTGACAGCGCCCCATGCCGACGCGTGAAAATGCCTTCGCGCGGTTGGCTTCTTGCGCACCGGTTTCGCGCACGACGCGTCGCAGTTCACCCGCCGTAATCGCTTCGCATCGGCAGACGATCGTTTCATCCGGCAACGCGGAAGCAAAACGCGCGGGCCACGGAAACGCCGCGCGCAAACCTGCGGCGAAGCGTGTTAAGCGCGCGAGTTCGGCGCGCAAGCCTTCCGCGCCTTCGGTTTTCACACCTGCGTCATTCAGTGCTGCCAGCGCCGCGAGCCGGCCCGAGCGCTCGGCGGCGTCGGCGCCGCGCACGCGCGCGCCGTCGCCTGCCAGATAGACACCCTTCACCGTGCTGCGGCCGTCTTCGTCGATATGTGGGAGCCATTGCTGCGCGGCATCGTCGAAGCGGAATTCGCAGCCGGCGAGATCAGCGAGCTGCGTCTCGGGGCGCAAGTGATAGCCGAGCGCGACGGCATCGCACGCGACTTCGAGCTTCGTGCCGCTAGCCAGCCCGACCTGAACGCCCGTCACGCCGTTCTCCGCCGAGCCCATGATTTGCGAAGGCGTCACGCCACGATGAATCGGCACGCGCGCCTTCTTCAACACGCCGATCAGCGCGACGCCCTTCTTCAACGCCGCCGGTATCGCAAGCAATCCCGGCAACGCGCGCAAACGCTGCATCGCAGTCGACGTATCGAGCACCGCCGCGACCGTCGCGCCCGCCTTTACGTACTGCGCCGCGACGAGGTACAACAGCGGTCCCGTGCCCATCAGCACCGTACGCGCGCCGATCGCGCATCCTTGCGACTTCAGCGCGACCTGCGCGCCGCCGAGGCTGTACGTTCCCGCCAGATGCCAGCCGGGCACGGGCATCAGCCGGTCAGTCGCGCCGCTGCAAATGATAAGCGCATCGAAAGCCAGTTCGCGATACCGCGTGCCGCTCACGAGATGCACACTCTTCGGTCCGATGTTCCAGACGAGCGTCTCGGGCAGATAGTCGATGCGGCTTTTCAGCGCGTCGAAGTCGCGATGCAGCGACGCCGCGCGTTCCGCCTCCGTGCCATAGAGCGCCTCATACGAACGCGAAAACCCTTCCGGCTGCCGTCGATAGATCTGCCCGCCGTCGCGCCGTCCTTCATCGATGACCGTCGGCCGCAGCCCCGCCTCGACCAGCGCCTGCGCGGCGCGCACGCCCGCCGGCCCGCCGCCGATCACGATTACGCGCGCGGCCATACGCCCTCCCCGGCCGTCGAGAGTCTTGTCACGATCGACATGCCGGGCACGACAAGCGTCGTGCAGGCGCGCACGCGCGTGCCGTCGGCGGTCCAGACCCAGCAGTCCTGGCACGCGCCCATCAGGCAGAACCCCGCGCGGCGGCCATCGCCGAATTCGGAATCGCGTAACGCGTTCTGCGATGTCAACAACGCGACCATCAGCGTGTCGCCTTCGGCAGCTTCCGCGCGCGCGCCGTCGATGGTGATCGCGAACGTCCTGCGCCCTTTTTCCGCGACGCGTACGAAACGTCCGCTCATGCGGCCACCGTATCGACGGTCTGCATCCGGTTCAGCTCCGCGATCGAGTGATGGCACAGAATCTCGGCGCCCGAAGGCAGCTTCTTCAACGACGGCGGCGTGACGTTGCACCGGCCGTCGATGCGCACCGGACAGCGCGCCCGGAAGCTGCACAACTCGGCGACGTCGTGACTTTCGCCCATCGCCGGGAGCGCCGTGCTCGCGATGAGGCGGCGCGCGTCGAGCCAGCCCGGCTGCAACGCGGGCACCGAATCGACGAGCAGGCCCGTGTACGGGTGATACGGCGGCGCGGCAAGCACGTCGCGCTGGCCCGCTTCGACGCGCTGTCCCGCGTACAGCACGATCACTTCGTCGCAGATCGCGCGCACGGTCGAAATATCGTGGCTGATGAACATGTAAGACACGCCCAGCTCGCGCCGCAGTTCCGCGAGCAATTCGAGGATCGCCGCGCCGACGACCGTATCGAGAGCGGAGGTCACTTCGTCGCAAAGAATGAGCGCGGGATCGGCGGCGAGGGCGCGCGCGAGATTCACGCGCTGCTTCTGGCCGCCCGACAACCCGCCCGGCTGGCGCTTCGCAATCGACGCGGGCAGCTTCACGAGATCGAGCAGTTCGAGCATGCGCTTTTGCGCGGCGGCGCCGGACAGCCCGTGATAGAAATTCATCGGCCGCGCGAGAATGTCGGCGATCGTGCGGCTCGGGTTCAGCGCCGTATCGGCGTTCTGGAAGACGATCTGGATGCGCCGGTATTGATCGAGCGTGCGCTTGCTCAACTGCGCCGGCAGCGGCTTGCCGTCGAGCAGCACCTCGCCGCGCGCCCGATCGACCAGACCCGCCACCACGCGCGCAAGCGTCGTCTTGCCCGAACCCGATTCGCCGATCACGCCGAGCGTACTGCCGCGCGGGATGCGCAGGCTCACGTCGTCGAGCACGCGCACGGCGGGCACGCCGTTGCGATCGATGCGTCCATAGCCCGCGCTCAGCCCGCGGATTTCGAGGAGTGGCGGCACCGCGTCCTGCTTCACCGGCGCGAGTTCCGGCTCCGGACGGCGCGTCGCGGCGAGCAATTGCTGCGTGTACGCATCGACGGGCGCATCGAGCACCTGCGCCGTCGCGCCGTTCTCGCGCACCGTCCCGCCGTTCAACACGACGATGCGGTCCGCCATCTGCGCGACCACCGCGAGATCGTGCGACACGTACACCGCCGTCGTGCCCAATTCGCGGATCACCTTCTTGAACGCGGCCAGCACTTCGATCTGCGTGGTGACGTCGAGCGCGGTCGTCGGCTCGTCGAACACAACGACGGCCGGGTCCGTAATCAGCGCCATCGCCGCCATCAGGCGCTGCAACTGCCCGCCTGACACCTGGTGCGGATAGCGCGCGCCGATCGTCTCCGGCGCGGGCAACGCGAGCGAGCGGAACAGCGCAATCGCTTTCTCGCGCGCGGCGGCGGGCGTCATCAGCTTGTGCAGGAGCGCAGGCTCGGTCACCTGGTCCATGATCGTGCGCGCCGGATTGAAACCGGCCGACGCGCTCTGCGCCACGTAAGCGACGGTGCGCGCACGCAACGCGCGGCGTCCGCGCTGATCGAGCGCGAGCACGTCCACGTCGCCGATCCGCACCGAGCCGCCCGCGATCGAGCATCCCGAGCGCGCGTGGCCGAGGAGCGAGAGCGCGATCGTCGTCTTGCCCGAACCCGACTCGCCGATCAGCGCCAGCACTTCGCCCTTCTTCACCGAGAAATCGACGCCCTTCACGATTTCGATCACCGGATCGGGCGCGGCGCCCGCGACCACGCGCAGGCCCTTCACTTCGATCATATTCATTGCGCGGCTCCCTGCCCACGGCCGCCACGGCGACGCAGGTTGTCGATCAAGAGGTTCACGCCGATGGTCAGCGTGGCGATGGCGACAGCCGGCATCAGCACGGCGGGCGCGCCTTCGGACAATCCGCCGATGTTCTCGCGCACGAGCGAGCCCCAGTCCGCGTTCGGCGGCTGCACGCCCAGGCCGAGGAACGACAGGCCGCTCAGCAGCAGCACGATGAAGACGAAGCGCAGGCCGAAGTCGGCGAGCATCGGATGGATCATGTTCGGCAGCACTTCGACGCGCGCGATGTAGAACAACCCCTCGCCGCGCGCCCGCGCCACCTGCACGTATTCGAGCGTCATCAGGTTGACGGCGAGCGAGCGCGAGATGCGGAACGCGCCGGGAATGTAGGCGAGCGCGGCGACCGCCGTGAGCATCGTGATCGACGAACCGAACGCCGCGATCACCACGAGCGCGAGTACCTTGCTCGGGATCGAGATGAGCGCGTCGAAGAGACGGCTCAGGATCTCGTCGACCCAGCGGCCCGACACCGCCGCGAGCAGCCCGAAGAACGTGCCGATGCAACTCGCGAGCACGGCCGCCGCGAGCGCGAGCCCGACCGTGTAGCGCGTGCCGTAGAGAATGCGGCTCAGCATGTCGCGGCCGAGGTAGTCGGTGCCGAGCGGATACGCCGAGCTGTACGAGCCGAAGATGTCGATCGAAGTCAGCGCGCCGCCTTTGTACGGCGCGACCAAAGGTCCGATGAACGCGACGACGAGCCAGAACACGACGATAACCAGCCCGATCAGGCCGAGCACCGAAAAGCGGTGAACGAGGCGCTTCAGGAGGCCGCGTTTCTCGACCGGCGGGATTTCGGGTAGCGGCTCTTGCAGCGCGGGCGAGACGTGCTGCGCGTCGTTATCGGACACGGCGTATAGCACGGTGGAGGCATGGGGTGTGGCGGGTCGGTTCATCGTTGACGCAGCCTCGGGTTGGAGACGATTTGGCACAGGTCGGCGATCAGCACGAGCGCGAGATACGCCACGCAGAACACCATCACGCAGCCCTGCACGAGCGGCATGTCGCGGTTGGTGACGGCATCGACCATCAGGCTCGCGAGCCCCGGATAGTTGAAAATCGATTCGACAATCACGACGCCGCCGAACAGATACGACAGGCTCAAGGCCACGGCATTGGCAATCGGACCAATCGTATTGGGCAGCACATGGCGCAGCACGACGCGCATCGGCGAGGCACCTTTCAGGATCGCCATCTCCACATACGACGCGTTCAGCTGATCCAGCACGGCCGCGCGCGTCATGCGCGCCATCTGCGCGACGATCACGCAGCAGAGCGTCATCACGGGCATCGCGTAGATGCGCAGCAGCCCGCCGAACGACGACACCTCCGACAGATACGACAGCGCCGGCAGCCAGCGCAACTTCACGGCGAAGATCAACACGGCGACCGTCGCGATCAGGAACTCGGGCACGGCGACGGTGGAGAGCGTGAGCACGTTCAGCGTGCGATCGAGCAGCGAGCCGCGAAACATCGCCGACGAGATGCCGATCACGAGCGCGATCGGCACGGAGACGAGCGCGGTCAGCCCGGCGAGCACGAGAGAATTCGGCAGACGCGTGGCGATCAGTTCGCTGACGGGCAGATTGTTGGACAGCGACGTGCCGAAATTACCGCTCACGATATGAACGAGCCACTGGAAGTAGCGTTGCAGCGCGGGCTGGTCGAGCCCGAACTGGTGGCGCAGCGCCGCGACGGCCTCGGGCGTGGCCGCCTGGCCGAGCGCCTGTTGCGCGGCGTCGCCCGGAAGCAGGCCGGTGATCGCGAACACGACCGCCGACACCAGCAGCAGCGTGAGCAGCGCGAGGCCGAGGCGCGCGGCGATGAGTCGTTGCGCGTGTGCTTTCATCGGAAACGCCTCCTGGGTTGAGACCGCGCGCCGCGAAAGCGCGGCGCGCGCTGTGACGAAAACGGCCTCAGGCTTCGAGCCAGACGTTCTCCGCGAACGCGAAGCCCATCAGGCCCGCGAGCGGCACCGAGCCGAGACCCTTGAGCTTGCTCGTGTAGGCATCGAGCGAGCTCTGGAACAGCGGAATGCCGATACCGCCCGACTGGTTCACCAGCACCTGCATGTCGCCGTAGATCTTCTTGCGCTTGGCGTCGTCCGGTTCGCCGCGCGCCGCGATCAGCATCTGGTCGAACTGCGGGCTCTTCCAGTTGGCTTCGTTCCACGGTGCGTCGGACTTGAAGAACTGCGTGAAGATCACGTCCGCGCTCGGGCGGCCGTTCACCGACCCGAAGCCGAGCGGATGCTTCATCCAGTGATTCGACCAGTAGCCGTCGGCGGGCACGCGCGTCACTTTCAGGTTAAGACCCGCTTGCGGCGCGACCTGTTGCAGCAGCATCGCCATTTCGACCGAGCCGTCCGCTGCGGGCGATGCCACGATCTCCACCGGCGCGCTGCCGAGCTTCGCCTTCTGGAAGTGGAACTTGGCCTTCTCCGGATCGAAAGCGCGTTGCGGGAGGCCCGCCATGTAGTACTTGTTGGTCGGATCGATCGGCTGGTCGTTGCCAATCGCACCGTAGCCGCGGAACACCGCCCGGCGGATCTGCTCGCGATCCATCAGGTACATCATGCCGCGGCGGAAATCGTCGCTGCCGGTGATCCCGCCTTCGTCGCGCACGATGAGGTCGGTGTACGTCCCGGTCTTCGTTTCCAGCACGCCGAAGCCCGGCGTGCCCTTGATGCGTTCCGTCGAGCGCGCGCTCACCGCGTTGATCAGCTGCACATCGCCGGAAAGCAGCGCGTTCACACGCGCCGGTTCGTCGCCGATGCCGATCAGTTCGATCTCGTCGATATACGGCTTGCCCGGCTTCCAGTACTTCTCGTTGCGAACACCGACCGTGCGCACGCCCGGCGAGAATTCCTTCACCTTGTACGGGCCCGTGCCGACCGCCGTCTTGAAGTCCTTCGTGCCGTCCTTGATGATCAGGAAGTGCGAGGTCGCGAGGATCACCGGCAGGTCGGCGTTCGCGCCTTCGAGCGTGATCGTCACTTCGTTCGGGCCGGTGGCCTTCACGTCCTTGATCTGGTCGGCGAGCGTCTTCGCCTTCGATGCCGTCGCCGGGTCCTTGTGGCGCATGATCGAGTAGACGACGTCGGTGGGCGTGAGCGACTTGCCGTCGTGGAACTGCACGCCGCTCTTCAGCTTCACGATCCATACGGTCGCGTCCTTCGTTTCGAGCGATTCCGCGAGCCCCATGCGCGCGCCGAGATGCGAGTCGAGTTCGGTCAGGCCGTTGTAGAACATGTTGGCGCGCACATAGTCCGTGCCGAGTGCGCCCTTCGCGGGATCGAGCGTATCGGCGGCGGAGGCCGACTGCGTCGCCACGCGGATCTTGCCGCCCTGCTTCGGCTTCGCCTGCTGGGCGAATGCACCGCCGCTCGCGGTGAGAAGGCCCGCGCCCGTCATCGACATCAGACCGCCAGCGGCCATCGCGCGCAGGACGTCGCGCCGCGAGGCGCCGCGTCGAGTCAGCTCGTCGAGCCGGATGCCAGCGTTGGCGACTGCGTCAAGCGATTTGTCCTTGGTCATGAAACTTCTCCGCGTGAGGGGTGCTATGGGTTTTATGTAATCTGTTTCTGTTTCAATAAAAGACGTCTTTGATGCGGTAGTACGTGCCGACGAGCGGGAGGAACCACGGCTTGCCCGTGTGCCCCGGAATCGCGGGCCAGTCGAATTCGCGCCACGGATTCGCGTCCGCGTTGCCGCCGATCACATCGGCCATCACCTGGCCCATGTGCGTCGCCATCTGCGTGCCGTGGCCGCTGTAGCCCATCGAGAAATAGATGCCGTCGTGCTGGCCGGCGCGCGGGAGGCGGTCGGCGGTGATATCGACGAGACCGCCCCAGCAATAGTCGATGCACGCATCGCTCAACGTCGGGAACATCGCGGCGAGGTTTTCCTGCAGGATGCGGCCGCTCTTCGCATCGGAAGGCTGTTCCGATGCCGTGAAGCGCGCGCGTCCGCCCATGAGAAGCCGCGAATCGGGCGTCACGCGGAAGTAGTTGTGCATCAGGCGGCTCGTCGTGTACGAGCGGCGCTGCGGCAACAGGCGCGTGAGTTCGGCGGCCGGAAGCGGCTCCGTCACAACGATGAACGAGCCCACCGGCGCGAGCCTTCTGCGATACCAGCCGAACGGGCCATGCCGCGAAGGACCTGTCGCGACCAGCACTTGTTTCGCGCGCAGTTCGCCGCGCGCGGAGGCGATGCGGTACGCGCCGCCGTCCTTTTCGATCGACGAAACGGATGCGTTTTCAAAGAGCCGCGCGCCGTTGCGCGCCGCTGAATTGGCGAGGCCCACGGCGAACTTGCCCATGTGCATCTGGCCGCCATGTTTTTGCAGCAGGCCGCCGTAGAAGGCGTCCGACTGCACTTCGCTGCGAATCCGGTCACGGCCGATGATATCGATGTCGGCGTCGACTTCGCGGCGGATCAGCTCCGCCGTCTTTTCCAGGTGTTCGAGGTGATGCGGCTTCGCGGCGAGCTTGAGCTTGCCCGAAGCGAGATAGTCGCAATCGATCTGCTCGTCGCGAATCAGGCGCTCGACGGTCTCCACCGCCGACGCATACGCGCGATAACAGCCGCGTGCACGATCGGCGCCGAGTTGCGCGTAGAGCGCCACGTAGTCTTGCGCCACGCCCGTGTTGCACTGCCCGCCGTTGCGGCCCGACGCGCCGCCGCCCATGCGGCCCGCGTCGAGCACGGCCACCGACGCGCCGCGTTTCGCGAGCGCCAGCGCGGCGGACAGGCCGGTGAAGCCGCCGCCGATCACGGCGACATCGACTTGGCCTTCGACCGGTCCTTCGCTCAGGAGCGAGCAGGTGGGCGCGGTGTCGAGCCAGTAGGAATCGAGCTTCATCGGGTGTCCCTGAGCGTTGGCGGGTCTTACAGGCCGAGCAGCGTCGCGAGGCCGGGGATGTCGTCGACTTCGTAGTAGTCGTAGTACGGCGTCGACGGTTCGTGGCCGCGCTTGACGAACGCCTTGTGCTTGATGCCCATGTCGTGCGCGGTCATCAGGTCGTAGCGCAGGCTCGACGACACGTGCAGCACGTCTTCCGGGTTGCAGTTCAACTGGTCGAACATGTACTCGAAGCCCTGCATGCGCGGCTTGTACGACTGCGCCTGCTGCGCCGTGAAGACCTTGTGGAACGGCGCGCCGAGCTTGTCGACGTTGCTCTGGATCTGATCGTTCGATGCATTCGACAGAATCACCAGCTTGTACTTCTTCGCGAGACGCGACAAGCCTTCCGGCACGTCCGGGTGCGGGCCCCAGGTCGGGACGGCGGTGTAATACTTTTCGGCTTCGGCTTCGTTGAACTCCACGCCCATGCGTTCGCAGGTGCGGCGCACCGAATTCACGATCACATCGCGATACGGCTTCCATGCGCCGAGCACTTCGTCGCGGCGATAGCCCGAGAAGAACGCGACGAACTTCTCCAGCTCCGCGCCCTGCAGACGGTCACCGTACATTTCGCGTGTCATGTCGGCCATGCGGAATTTGGTCAGCGTGCCGTAGCAGTCGAACGTGATGTACTTCGGCTCGAAATCGATCATGATGAAGGTCCTATCGTTGTTTTGAACCCGTCGTCGGGTTCAGTGGCGAAAACAGGAAAGCTCATTCCTGTAGAAGATTTAAACAGCGCAAAAACCGTGGGTGTCGCTGATTCGGGGCCTGCAAAGACACAAACTGTGCGTTTTGAGGGGCCTCCACAGCAGAGTCTGCGGTGGCCCTCCAACGGCGCGCCTGGGCTTACGGACGCAGGTCGATCAGCACGCTCTTGAAGCGCAGATTCGCTTCGTAAGCCTGCCGTCCGAGGTCCTTGCCGATGCCGGAGCGCTTGTAACCGCCTGTCGGGATCATGAAATCGCTGGTTCTCCCGTAGCGGTTTACCCATACGTTGCCCGCCTCGATGCCGCGCACGAGCCGCAGCGCCCGGCCGAGGTCGGCCGTATGCACGCCGGCCGCAAGGCCGTACTCGGGATGCTGCGCGAGGTCGAGCGCTTCTTCTTCGGTGTCGAAGGTTTGCAGCGTCAGGACCGGGCCGAACACTTCCTCGCGCACGGCTTCCGATTGCTGCGTGACGTTCGAGAGAATCGTGGGCGTATAGAACGCGCCGGGCGTGCCGCCGTCCGCGCGTTCGCCGCCGAAGCGCAACTGCGCGCCGCTCGCGACCGTGCGCCCGACGATCGCTTCGATACGCGCGGCCTGCGGCTCCGAGATGATCGGCGGGAGCGTCGTGCCGCGCGCCCAGGTGGCGCCGGGCTTGAGTTCCGCGAAGACGCGCTGGATGCGCAGCGCCAGATCGTCCGCGATCGACCGCTCGACGAGCAGCCGCGAGCCCGCGTTGCACACCTGCCCCGCGTTGCCCGCAATCGCCCCGGCGATGCGGCGCGCGACGTCGTCGAGACGCGGGGCATCGGCGAAAACGAGTTGCGGGCTCTTGCCGCCCAGTTCGAGCGTGACAGGCTTCGTGCCGGTCTCGGCGCACGCGGCCATGATCGCGGCGCCGGTGCGCGTCGAGCCGGTGAACGTCACCTTGCCGATGCGCGGGTGACGCACTAGCGCGTCTCCGGTCGTGCGGCCGTCGCCCTGCACCACATTGAAGATGCCCTTCGGCACGCCCGCCTCGATCGCGAGTTCCGCGAGCCGCAGGACTGAGAACGGCGTCATTTCCGACGGTTTCAGCACGACCGCGTTGCCCGCCGCGAGCGCCGGCGCGATCTTCCACGACGCCATCACCAGCGGAAAATTCCACGGAGCGATCGCGCCGATCACGCCGTACGGCTCGGCGATCGTCATGCCGAGGTGATCGTGATCGGTCGACATCACTTCGCCGCCGAGCTTGTCCGCGAATTCCGCGTAGAAGCGGATGCCTTCGGCCGTGTACGGCACGTCCCAGGCGGCGGCATCGCGCACCGGGCGGGTCGAGCCGATCGCTTCCAGCGGCGCGAGCGTCTCGACGTCGGCGGCGACGAGGTCCGCGAAACGGCGCAGGATGCGCGCCCTTTCACGCGGCGCCATGCGCGGCCAGCCGCTCGTGCGAAACGCCGTCCATGCGTTTTCCACCGCGCGGTCGATCATCGTGGCATCGGCGACGGGCACCGACGCATACACGACGCCGTCCGACGGCCGCGCCACGTCGATACGCACCGCGCCCTCGTCGACATATTCGCCACCGATGAAATGTCCACCGCGTACGACGATCTTTGCCGGATCGAAACTGTCCATTGCCTGGGTCCTTTGCAGCGTCTTTGATGACTGAAATCGTAGGCCTTCACGTGCCGCATAACTCACCGACAAAAAGCCCGATTCAGCACATCGCGCGCGTTCTCGGGGCGCCGACTGCGCGTTTTGCATCGATCTGCGGCAAGCACGGCAAACGCGGATGCGATAGAAAGATCGTCCTAGTCAACGCTGCAGTGCAATGCGAGAGTAAGGGCGTGAGTCTCTAGTCAAAGGAGGGCGGCGTGTCCGACCCAAATAACGATCAAGCCAGCAAGCAAGCGCTTTCATACAGGCCATTCACGACCGGCGACATCGCGGCCGCGCACGCGCTCACGACCGGGCTCAACTGGCCGCATCGCGCGGACGACTGGCGTTTCGTCGCCGACGCGGGCACGGGCTTCGTCGCCGAGGACGCGAGCGGCGTGATCGGCACGGCGCTCTGCTGGAAGTACGGCCGCGATACGGCCTCGCTCGGCATGGTGATCGTCGCGCCGGAGCAGCAGGGGCGCGGCATCGGACGCAAGCTGATGGAGTTGCTGCTCGAAGAACTCGGTGATCGCACCACACTCCTCCACGCGACGCCCGCCGGCAAGCCTCTATATGAAAAGCTCGGTTTTCGCGAAATCGGCACGCTGCACCAGCATCAGGGCGCCGCGTTCCATCCGCCGCTCGTTTCGCTTCCGCCCGGCGAGCGCCTGCGCCCGCTCGGCTCCAGCGATGCGCCGCGCCTGATCGAACTGGCCTCGCGTGCGAGCGGGCTGGACCGCAGCGCGATGCTGCCGTCCTTGCTCGACGTCGCGGGCGGCATCGCGCTCGATCGCGACGGCGAGCTGCTTGGCTTCGCGCTCTACCGGCGCTTCGGCCGCGGCTATGCGATCGGCCCGGTCATTGCGCCGGATTCCGACGACTCGAGCCGCGCAAAGGCGCTCATCAGCCACTGGCTCGCGTTGAACGCTGGCGTCTTCGTGCGCATCGATACCCCCGGCGACAGCGGCCTCTCGGACTGGCTCGAAGGGCTGGGCCTCGCGCGCGTCGATACCGTCGTGAAGATGGCGCGCAACGGCGCGCTCGCAGTGGATAGCGAAGTGCGGCAATTCGGCATCATCAACCAGGCGGTCTGCTAACACGATGACGTTCCTCTATAAAGCCGATCCCGCGCGCGGCGAACAATGGGCGCGGCTCTTCGCGCAGAAGGCGCCGGACCTCGGATTCCGCGTGTGGCCCGATGTCGGCGACCCGGCGGCGATCCGCTATCTCGCCGCGTGGCAGCCGCCCGAAGACCCCGTGCGCACGCTGCCGAACCTCGAAGTCGTGTTTTCGGTGGGCGCGGGCATCGACCAGTTCGATTTGTCGGGCGTGCCCGCGCATGTGCCGGTCGTCAGGATGATCGAGCCGGGCATCGTCGAGGGGATGGTCGAATACGTGACACAAGCGGTGCTCACGATTCATCGCGATCTCTTCGATTACGGTTTGCAGCAGCAACAGCGCCGGTGGCGCGAGATGCCGGTGCGCGCGGCGGCGTCGCGGCGGGTCGGCGTGCTCGGGCTCGGCGTGCTCGGCACGGCCGTGCTGGAACGCCTGCGGCTCTTCGGCTTTCCGTGCGCGGGATGGAGCCGCTCGCCGCGCACGCTCGATGGGATCGAGTGCTATGCGGGCACCGAATCGCTCGATGCGTTTCTCGCCCGCACCGATGTGCTGATCTGCCTTCTCCCCCTGACCGATGCGACGCGTGGCCTGCTGAACGCAAAGCTCTTCGCGGCGCTGCCTGAAGGCGCATCGATCGTGAACGTCGGGCGCGGGCCGCAACTGAATCAGGACGATCTGCTCGCGGCCCTCGCAAGCGGCCAGCTTCAAAACGCGGTCCTCGACGTCACCGATCCCGAACCGCTGCCCGCTTCGCATCCGCTCTGGACTCACCCGCGCGTGCGCATCACGCCGCACATCGCGAGCGCGACGCGGCCAGACACCGCTGTCGACGTCGTGCTCGACAATATTCGCCGGCATAGCGCGGGGCAGCCGATGATCGGTCAGATCGACCGGAGCCGCGGTTACTGAGTCCATTTAAGCGCGCACAGCACAAAATGCTGCGCGCGCATCGTAAAACGCGGCATCCACGCTTTTTCAGCATTTTTTTGGCGACACGGCGAGGGGCACTCACTCAGTAGTATGGAACCGTCACCAGCCCATCCCGAGACGAGAACCGACATGCCGAATCCTTCGCTCATCGAAGCCGACCGCAAGCACCTGATCCATCCGGTAGTCAGCTATCGCGCACACGAAGCGCGCGGCGTCACCGTCCTCGAATCCGCGCACGGGGTGTTCCTGCGCGACATCGACGGCAACGAACTGCTCGACGCGTTCTCCGGCCTTTGGTGCGTGAACACGGGCTACGGACACGAGAGCATCGTCAAGGCCGCGACCGAGCAGATGACGCGCCTGCCCTACGCCACCGGCTACTTCCACTTCGGCTCCGAGCCCGCGATCGAACTGGCGGCGAAGCTCGTCGAACTGTCGCCCGCTTCGCTTCAGCACGTGTACTTCACGCTCGGCGGGTCCGATGCCGTTGATTCCGCGCTGCGCTTCATCACGCACTATTTCAACGCGACGGGCCGTCCGTCGAAGAAGCACGTCATCGCGCTCGAGCGCGGCTATCACGGATCGTCGTCGGTCGGCGCGGGGTTGACCGCCCTGCCCGCGTTCCATCGCAACTTCGACTTGCCGCTTTCGACGCAGCATCACATCGCATCGCCCTACGCATACCGCAACACGTTCGCCGACGACAACGCGCTGATCGCCGCATCGGTCGCCGCGCTCGAAGCGAAGGTCGCGGCGCTCGGCGCGGAAAACGTCGCCGCGTTCTTTTGCGAGCCGATCCAGGGCTCGGGCGGCGTGATCGTGCCGCCGAAGGGCTGGCTGAAAGCGATGCGCGACGCGTGCCGCAAGCTCGACATCCTCTTCGTCGCCGATGAAGTCATCACCGGCTTCGGGCGCACCGGTCCGCTCTTCGCGTGCGAAGGCGAAGGCGTCGAGCCGGATCTGATGACGGTCGCCAAGGGCCTGACCGCCGGCTACGCGCCGATGGGCGCCGTGCTGATGTCCGACGCGGTCTACCAGGGCATCGCCGACGGCGGCGATGCCGCGGCCGCGATCGGCCACGGACACACGTATTCCGCGCATCCGGTGAGCGCGGCGATCGGCCTCGAAGTGATGCGGCTTTATCACGAAGGCGGGCTGCTCGCGAACGGCATCGCACGCGGGCCGCGCTTTGCACAAGGGCTCGATGCGCTGCTCGCGCATCCGCTCGTCGGCGATTCGCGGCATCGCGGGCTGCTCGGCGCGCTCGAACTCGTGTCGGACAAGGAGAGCAAAAAGAGCTTCGATGCGTCGCTGAAACTGTCCGAGCGGATTGCTGCGGCCGCTTATGAAAACCGCCTCGTGTTCCGCGCGTTCAACGACAACATCCTCGGCTTCGCGCCCGCGCTCTGCTACACGGAAAGCGAGTTCGACATGATGTTCGAGCGCCTCGAAAAGACCCTCGACGACGTGCTCGCCCAGCCCGACGTGCGCGCCGCACTTGGCGCGCGAGACAAGACGACGCGCGCGGCAGCGTAACAAATACCGCGTGATAAGATCGACGGACATTTTCGAGATGCCCGGGCGACACCACCAAGATGAGCAACGACTGCAAGCTTGACCGTATCGATCTGCGGATCCTTTCGCAATTGCAAAAGAAAGGCCGCATCACAAACGTCGAGCTTGCCGACGCGGTCGGGCTGTCGCCGAGTCCTTGTCTTATCCGCGTGAAGCGGCTGGAGAAGGCGGGCTATATCGTCGGATATGGCGCGCAGATTTCGCTGGAAAAACTTGGCGACGTGCAGATCGTCTTCACCGAAGTGACGCTCGCCGATCATCGTCGCGAGGACTTCATCAAGTTCGTCAACGCGATCAAGGATATCGACGAGATCGTCGAGTGCCATCTCGCGAGCGGCGGGTACGACTACCTGCTCAAGTTCGTGACGCGCAGCGTGAGCCACTATCAGAGCATCATCGAAGGACTGCTCGAGCGCGATATCGGCATCGAGAAATACTTCAGCTATGTGATCATCAAGTCGCCGTTTGTTAAGAGCCACTATCCGCTTGAGACGCTGTTTTCGGGTGGGCATCAATAAGTGGTTTTAGGCGGCTACGTGTAATTACAAAAACCCCACGGCGCATTACAAACGCGTAATAACGCACAATTTGGGATGCCTGCCGATCTTCGTCGCCGGAATGTGTACGGGCGATCGAAAACACTACTTCAGAAGTCACCGCGTAAAGAGTAGTCTCGATCTACATCAACGACCAGCCGACTCGATTCGGAGGAGACATAGATGGAGATCGAAACTCGCACCATGAAGCACGTGATGGTCCGGCTTGTGCCGTTCCTCATCCTTTGCTATTTCATTGCTTATCTTGATCGGGTCAACGTCGGGTTTGCGGCGTTGCAGATGAACAAGGCGCTGGGGTTTTCGGCGAGTACGTTTGGGTTCGGCGCTGGTATCTTTTTTATCGCTTACTTCTTCTTTGAGGTGCCTTCTAACTTGCTGCTCGAGCGGTTCGGTGCGCGACGCTGGATCGCGCGCATCATGTTCACATGGGGCATTCTCGCGGCAGCAATGGCCTATATCCCGCAGATCTCGCAGTACACGGGGATGTCGGCGGCGCATGTGTTTTATACCCTGCGGATTTTGCTGGGGATTGCTGAGGCTGGGTTCTTTCCGGGGATTATCTTCCTGCTGACGCTGTGGTTTCCGGCGGCTTATCGGGGACGCGTCGTGGGGTACTTCATGGCGGCGATTCCGCTTTCCACAGTGATCGGTGGGCCGATTTCTGGGGCGCTCTTGTCGCTCGATGGGCTCAAGGGGATGGCTGGGTGGCAGTGGCTTTATCTCATCGAAGCGTTGCCTGCGTTGGTGCTGGCGTTCGTGGTGTTTTTCTATTTGACCGACAAGCCTGCGGATGCGCATTGGCTGCCTAAGGATGAGCGCGACTGGTTAGTGGATCGGCAAGCGCATGAGCGGCAGCATCGGGAAGCGGTGCATTCGTTTAGTGTCAAGGAAGCGATCTTTAATCCTAAGGTGCTTGCGATTGCTTTGATTTACTTTGGCGCGAATGCGACTAACTATGGGTTGAGCTTTTTCTTGCCGCAGATCGTTAAGGCTTTCGGGCTTACGAACTTGCAGACAGGGTTTGTTACTTCGCTGCCTTACGTCGTCGGTGTGATCAGCATGGTGCTTTGGGGGCGGCATTCGGATCGGAAGCTTGAGCGCAAGTGGCATGTGGCGCTTGCTCTGATGGTCGCTGCGGGAGGGATTGCGGCTTCGGCTGGGCTCGATAATCCGGTGCTTAAGATGATTGCTTTGTCGGTGGCCGGCTTTGGGATCTTTGGGTGCTTGCCGGTTATTTGGACTTTGCCGGCTTCGTTTCTTTCGGGTGCGGCTGCGGCGGGGGGGATCGCTGCTATTAATTCCTTAGGGAATCTGGCTGGGTTTTTTGGGCCCTATGCTATGGGGTGGATTAAGGATAGTACGGGTGGGTTTGGCGCTGGGCTGCTTTGTTTGGCTGGGGCGGGACTTGTAGGCGTTGGCGCCGTTTTGTTGTTGCCGCATGATCCGGCGTTGGAGGCATCGGCTCGGCCGGAGGGGGGGGAGGCGGCGGTGGCGGGGCCGTAGGGGTGGAGACCCGGCCTTTTGGCCGGGTCATTTGTTTCTTGGTGTGTCGCTGGCGACCGCGCGGGAAGCGATCGTTAGCGAGTTAAAGCTTTGGCGACGTACGGCGGTTTATCTTGAGGTTTGTTCGACGCCTGCCCATGTCCACGGGCTCGGAGATGGGCGCCGGCGCGTACGGGCGGGCGGCGGGCGTCGAATAAACCCTCTCAAGATTTCGAGCCGGTCAAAGCTCTAGTCTCTGCCACTCCCCAATTCCTCCCCCAAAAACTCCACACAAACTCTAACCTTCGCCGAAGCCGCCACTCTAGCCGGGTAAACCGCCCAAACATTAGCGCTTTGGGTAACGTCGGGCAGCACCTGCACCAACGTCCCGCTTTCAAGCAACGGCCGAACATCCCACATCGACCGCAGCACAATCCCTCGTCCGGCAAGCGCCCACTGCACGGCAACTTCCCCATGATTAGTAGACAAAGGCCCGGTGACCTTAATAGACGTCATCTCGCCACGCACGCTTAACCGCCAGAGCCCAAACGGATGATCCCGTTCCTTAATAGCAAGACACTGATGCGCCCCAAGATCCGCAACTGTCCTCGGCACCCCATGCTTCTCCAGATACCCCGGCGAAGCACACAAAACCCGATGATTCTCCGCCAGCCGCTTCGCAATCAAATGCGGCGCAATGTCATCGCCGATGCGCACATCGAGATCGAACCCTTCCCCTGCGACATCCACGATCCGATCGAACAACTCCAGCCGCACGCTCAACTGCGGATACCGCTCGGTCAAACGCGCCAGCGCCGGCGCTACCACATGCCGCCCAAACCCAAAACTACTGGAAACCGAAAGCGTCCCCCGCGGCAAACGTCTCGTAGTCGAAACGTCCTCGACTAGCTGATCGACGTCGTCCAGAATCTTCTCGGCCCATGCGTAAACGCGCTCTCCCGCCTCGGTAATCGCCACTCGCCGCGTCGACCGATGCAGCAACCGCGTGCCAAGGTCTGCTTCCAGCACACTCACCCGCTTGCTGACATAAGCGGCCGATACCGAAAGCGCATCCGCCGCCGCGCTGAAGCTGGCTTTGCGTGCGACGAGGCAGAACACGCGCAGGTCGTCGAGATCCGGCGTAGGGTTCAAAGTTTTCTTCACGATCCGTGCATAGTGGCTTAACCAAAACAACGATTCTAAGATGTTCGAGCAGGAATAAACTATCCTTCATCGACACTTTCATCAGGAGACTCGCATGAGCAAGACATACCGGATCGCCGTCATTCCCGGAGACGGAATCGGCAAGGAAGTGATGCCCGAGGGCCTGCGCGCGCTCGACGCCGTCAGCAAGCGCTTCGACATCGCGATCGAATACCAGCACATTGAGTGGGCGAGCTGCGACTACTACGCGCAGCACGGCCAGATGATGCCGGACGACTGGAAGTCGCAGCTCGAAGGCGCCGACGCGATCCTCTTCGGCGCGGTAGGCTGGCCCGATACCGTGCCCGATCACGTCTCACTCTGGGGGTCGCTGCTCAAGTTCCGCCGCGAATTCGACCAGTACATCAACCTGCGCCCGGCGCGTCTCTTCGACGGCGTGCCGTCGCCGCTCGCGGGCCGCAAGGCCGGCGACATCGACTTCATGATCGTGCGCGAAAACACCGAAGGCGAATATTCGTCGGTCGGAGGCACGATGTTCGAAGGCACGGACCGCGAACTCGTGATGCAGCAATCGATCTTCACGCGCAAAGGCTCGGAGCGCGTGCTGAAGTTCGCATTCGATCTCGCCATGCGCCGCGAGAAGAAGATCACCGTCGCGACGAAAAGCAACGGCATCTCGATCAGCATGCCGTGGTGGGACGCACGCGCCGCCGAAGTCGCCGCGCTCTACCCCGACGTGAAGTGGGACAAGCAGCACATCGACATCCTCTGCGCGCGCTTCGTGCTGAACCCGGATCGCTTCGACGTGGTCGTCGCGACCAATCTCTTCGGCGACATCCTTTCGGACTTAGGCCCCGCGTGCACCGGCACGATCGGCATCGCGCCGTCAGGCAACCTGAATCCGGAAGGCAAGTTCCCGTCGCTCTTCGAACCGGTCCACGGCTCGGCGCCGGACATCTCCGGCAAGAACATCGCGAACCCGATCGCGATGGTCTGGTCCGCCGCGATGATGCTCGACTTCCTCGGCGGCGGCCAGGGCGTGGAACGCGAAGCGCACGACGCGATGCTCGCCGCCATCGAAGCGGTATTGAAGGAAGGCCCGCATACCGGCGACCTCGGCGGCAAGGCCAATACGACCGAAGTCGGCAAGGCGATCGCCGAACGGCTCGCGTGATCGAAGAGTGATTCAAGGAGTCTGCATCATGGCATCGAAGCTGGAACTCAAGGACCTGATCCGTCCCGACAACTTCATCGACGGCAAGTGGGTTGCCGCCGCGAGCGGCAAGCGCTTCGGCGTGACGAACCCGGCGACGGGCGAAGTCATCGCCGACGTCGCCGACAGCGGTGAAGCCGACGCGCGCGCCGCCACCGACGCCGCCGCGCGCGCCTTCCCCGCCTGGCGCGACGCGCTGCCGAAGGACCGCGCGGCGGTGCTGCATCGTTGGCACGATCTGATGCTGGAAAACGCCGACGCGCTCGGCCGGCTCATCTCGCTCGAACAGGGCAAGCCGTTCGCGGAAGGCCGCGGCGAGGTACTGTACGGCGCGTCCTACGTGAAGTGGTTCGCGGACGAAGCGACGCGCATCTACGGCGACATCATTCCGCAGCAGCAACGCGGCAAGCGGATGACGGCGGTGAAGGAGCCGGTGGGCATCGTCGCGGCGATCACGCCGTGGAATTTTCCGTTCGCGATGATCGCGCGCAAGATCGCGCCCGCGCTGGCGGCGGGCTGCACGGTCGTCGGCAAACCGGCCGAGGACACGCCGCTCACCGCGCTCGCGCTCGTGCTGCTCGCGCATGAGGCCGGTGTGCCTCCGGGCGTGCTGAACCTGATCGCGGCATCGCGCGAGAACGCGGTTTCGGCCGTCGCGTCGTGGCTGCATGACAGCCGCGTGCGCAAGATCACGTTCACTGGCTCGACGCCCGTCGGCAAATATCTGGCGCGCGAATCGGCGGAGACGTTGAAGAAGCTGTCGCTGGAACTGGGCGGCAACGCGCCCTTCATCGTCTTCGACGACGCCGATCTCGACGCCGCCGTCACCGGCCTGCTCGTCTCGAAGTTCCGCAATGGCGGGCAGACGTGCGTGTGCCCGAATCGCGTGTACGTGCAGTCTGGCGTCTACGAAAAGTTCGGCGACATGCTCGCGAAACGCGTCGCGGCGCTGAAGGTCGCACCCGGCACCGACCCCGACGCGCAGATCGGCCCGATGATCAACGCGCGCGCAATCGACAAAATCGCGCGTCACGTCGACGATGCCGTGGCCCAGGGCGCGCGCGTGCTCGCGGGCGGCAAGCGGCTGACCGCGCTCGGACCAAACTATTACGCGCCGACCGTGCTCGCCGATGCCACGCCCGCGATGCAATTGAGCTGCGAGGAAACGTTCGGCCCGGTCGTGCCGCTCTTCCGTTTCGACGACGAAGCCGAAGCGCTGCGCGCCGCGAACGACACGCCGTTCGGCCTCGCGTCGTACTTCTATAGCCAGGACATTCGCCGCATCGACCGGGTGTCGCGCGGGCTGGAAGCGGGCATCGTCGGCATCAACGAAGGCGCGCTGGCGAGCGAAGCGGCACCGTTCGGCGGCGTGAAGGAATCGGGCTACGGCCGCGAGGGATCGAAGTACGGCCTCGACGATTACCTGTCGATCAAATATCTCTGCCAGGGCGGTCTCGAATGAGCATCGAAGCCTATCCGATCGAAGTCGCATTCCCCGATATCTCCGCGCACGAAACGAGCGACTCGGGCATCGCGTACGTACATACGTTCGACTCCGGCGTCGCCGGGCCGCACGTGATGATCAACGCGCTCACGCATGGCAACGAGGTGTGCGGCGCGATCGTCGTCGATGCCCTCTTGCGCGCGAAGTTGCGGCCACGTCGCGGTCGCCTGACGCTGGCCTTCGCGAACGTCGCGGCGTATCTGAGCTTCGATGCTTCGAAGCCCGACGCCGCGCGTTTCGTCGATCAGGACTTCAACCGCGTCTGGACCGCGAAGACGCTCGATGACACGTCGCGTGTCTCCAGCGAACTCGAACGCGCCCGCACGATGCGCCCCGTGATCGATACCGTCGATCTCCTGCTCGACCTCCATTCGATGCACGAGAAAAGCAAGCCGCTCATCGTGGCGGGACCGCTTGCGAAAGGCATCGAGTTGTCGGCGAGGCTCGGCACGCCCGCGACCGTCATCTGCGATGAAGGCCATCCCGAAGGCCGTCGCATGCGCGACTATGAAGGCTTCGGCGATGCGGCGAGTCCGAAGAACGCGCTGCTGATCGAATGCGGACAGCATTGGGAAACGAGCGCCGTCGATGTCGCACGCGATGTCACCGCGCGCTTTCTGGCGCTATCGGGCGTGGTCGATGCAAGCGACTTGCCGCAAGACTGGTTCGCGCCGCTGCCCGAGGAAATGCTCGTCGTGCGGGTGACGGAACCGGTGGTCGCAGAGAGTCTCGACTTCAAGTTCGCCGGGCCATATACCGGGCTCGAAGTCTTCGAGAAAGCAGGGAGCGTGATCGGCTGGTCGGATGGAAAGGCGGTCGTCACGCCTTACGACGACTGCATGCTCGTGATGCCGTCGCTCAGGCAACTGCGCCCGGGCGTAACCGTCGTGCGGCTCGGCAAGATCGAGCAGCGCATCGCGGCTTCGCGCTGAACCTTTAACCAACACCCAAGACGAGCGACATGAAAGTACAGCAGATCAGGCAGAGCATCGCCCTCGAAGGACTGGAAGACTGGGGCACGGCAGGCCTCCCCGGCACGCCGGAGATTCGCGTCTCCGGCGCACAGCGCGTGATTCCGGGCGCCGAATCGATCGATACGGGCATCTTCGAATGCACGCCGGGCACATATCGGCGCTCGGTGAAGCAGGCAGAAGTGATGCACATGCTTAGCGGAAGCGGCCGCTTCACGCCCGATGGCGAAGACACGGTTCACTTCAAGGGCGGCGATACGCTGTTTTTCGAAGCGAATACGGAAGGGCTGTGGGAAGTCGAAGAGACGATGCGCAAGGTGTATGTGATTTTCTAGTTTTCAGGCGGCTACCGAAATAGCCGGCGCGAGCGCAAACGCAGACCAACACAGGTCTGGACGATACCCAGCGCTATCTATCTATGTGATCGAGCTTGCGAGTGGGCGATTTTGTCCCGCACCGGCAAGTCCGCTTTAGAGAGCGGCCACATAAAAAAAAGTTTGAACGTCGCAACGACCCATTTCCGACAAGGCTTCTCGATCAAAAGCCATAGAGCGGCTGAAAACAAAATCACAATCGTCCAGTAAGCCGCATATTGAAAGGGCATAGCTCCGAGCGAAGCCAGCTTTCCGTTATACGTCAGGGCGACGATCAACACTTGGTGAGTCATATAAATGGAGAAACTGATCTCACCCAAGATCACGAGAGGCCGCCAGGACAATGCTTTCGCAAAAAGCCCTTTCGAGGACGCCATTGCAAAGATGACGAAGGCAAAGATCGGCGCCGAGCCGCTACCGAAGAGCCACTTGACGGCGGCCTTGGAGATATAGTGATGTCGATATAACTCCGCGTACACCGTGACAAGCTTCGGAACGCCAATAACGAGAAGCACGAGCGCCGCCGCCTGAAGCACCGTTGATCTTGCCTGGCCGCTTGCATATCGGCTGTATTTCGCCCAAAGATCCGCCGTAAATATACCAACGGCAAACTCAAAAAGTCGCGCGGGCGGGAAAATGTACACGTAACTATCAATGCTGAGAACGTTTTTGTCTGAAAGCAGCGGCAATTCCAAGTGCGCGGCGCGCAACACGCAGCCAATCGCGAGGCCGCCCGCGGCTACAAGTTTGAAATACTTAGTTTGGTCCCATCGCCAAATCAGGATTGGGAACATCGCATAAAAAAACATCTCCGTCGAGATGGACCACGAAACTCCGTTGAATGAAAAAAAATCACTGGAAAGGTGATACCAGCTTTGAAGCAAAATAACGTTCGCAAGCAAAGCAGAGGTTGCAGTTGGATCGCTCGGGCCAGTGCCCCACGGCCTCGCCAAAAAGATGATGACAATGGAAAGCATCGCCAGATGCGCCGGCCAGACGCGTGCAATACGCGCTACGATGAAATTGATAGCTGCTCGCCAGTCCGAGAGATCAGGATGGGCGTAATAAAGGACAAATCCAGATAGAATGAAAAAGAAAGAGACTCCCAAATCGAGCGGGAAGAGGTTAGCTAAATGGCTTCCGTAACCAAAATACCAGGTCGTGTGGTGAATAACTATGGCTGCCGCCGCGAAAAACCGCAACGAGGTGAGCGCTTTTAAATTTTCTTTCATTATAGTAATGAAGCTTTGGTCCAGACGTGATATTAGCACGCCAGATCGGAAATTCGCACGACGCAGCACCCGTTTCTTGCACACTCTACACTGCGCTTCTTATCATTGGTCGTCATCCTCCAGCACAAGCGACATGATTGACCCTACACTTGATTGCAACGAAGCAGGGTCTGGCCGCATGGTGCCGTAATAGGCTCTCGCCATCTGAATATCGACCGGACTGAGGTTTCCGTGTGCCATCCATTTGATGGCGCAATAATTCATGACCGATTCCTTATCCCAAGGCCCGAATATCGCGTCTCCATTTTGACCTTGAGGTGCTTCATCGCATATCGCCGGTTCGTGCGGAGTATCCAGGCGATTCTGCTCATGCGCGAATCCCAACGCATGACCAAATTCATGAACAGCCACAAGTTTCATACAAAGCTCGTGCTCGAAATCTCCCGGCTGACAACTTTTATACCCGTAATTCTGAAAGGTAAAATTTAGCACCATCCCACCCGGCATATTTTCGTTAAACGAACCTAGACGCCGCACATAAGGATTGACATCCTGAACTGAAATTCTGATCAGGAATGGTCTAAGCGCGCTACCACATTGGTCGTCCCAACCAGTAAACCTGAGAGCCGAGACCGCCTGCCATGATTCGGTGACGAACCGTCTCACGAGGTGTCGGTCGGCTTTAGTCGCCACAAACTCGCTGCCCCCCATCTCCCAACAAACATTCAAGCTTGTTGATCTCCATATCGAGCTAGTCAACGGAAAGCCGCGGCCAGTAGAAAGTTCATTCACCAATGCAGACTTCTTGATTGCCGTATCGCTCGCCGCATGATCGTCTCCCGCGTTGCACGCAGCTAAGCATGCAACGAGCGAAAACGTCTTCAGGTACTGAAACGCAGTGCGAATAGGCTTGATCTTTTCAAAGAAACTCAATAAGTCCATATTTCGTAGATATCTTCTCCGTTAACGAGCTTCGAACAGGTATTAGCACCAGTGACGTAAATATGTTTTCCTGCTGCGAAAGCAGACATCACTGTTGCGATTTGCTGACGACCAGTCGTCGATTTTTCATCCTTTATTATCCAATAGGTCGTATTGACGGCGCATGCGGGACGTTGTTGAAGTGTGGCGTTTAAAATTTTGAAATAGAACAGGCCCTCACGGATAGAGTAAGATTCGACCAGTCCTGAAGCTGTGCCCGCGAATGCGCTTGAACCAAAGACAAGTGCAGATGTACATGCCACGACGATTTTATTCAGCATTTTATCGCTTGTTGGTTTTGTAATAAAGTTCTGTGAACCATCTCATTGACCCAATCTCCCATAAGATTGTTTTGTTAAAGATTGCAGAGTGTCATGCGTGGAGACAGCTCGCATACGCGAAAATTCCTATTTTCATTGAAACGCTGTCACGGTTCGGAAATAAAAAAGCCTCGCATGAAAGCGAGGCTGAAATATATATTCTTAGTGCCGGTTTGTAAGCTCAGACTCTCGTCGGGAATCTCGATAGCTCCAGCGCAGTGCTTAGACAAATCTTATAATCTGCTGAATATTCATTAGAAAATTAGGCATGAGACTCCCTCTCGCAACAGCGCTGTATATTCCGATCTTTGTCAAGCCTCGAGCTGCTCCAATACCTTCCCCTTCGTCTCGATCCCGAGAAAATGCACCGCGACAGCCGCCAGCACCGGCACGGCGGCGAGCAGATAAAACGCCATGTCCAGATTGCCGCCCACGAGCGTCTTGCCCACCAGCGCAGGCGCAAAGATCGCCGCAATCTTCAGCCACGCGCCGCCCAGACCGCAGCCGAACGCGCGGATGCTCGTCGGATAAAGCTCTGGCGTATACACGTAAGCGGTAATGAACCCGCACGCCATGAAGCCAAGCGCCAGCGCGCAGAACGTCGCGACGACATACACCGACTGCGTGTGGAACACACCCGCCAGCACGAGCGACACCGCACACAGCACGAACGACAAATTGATCACCGGCTTGCGGCCGACCTTGTCGACGATCAGCGCGCACGTCAGCGAGCCGAGCACACCGAGCACCGATGCCGCGACGGCCAGGTTCAGCGCGAGTTGCAGCGGCGCGTGATAGACGGTCTTGTAGATCGTCGGGAGCCATGTCGAGAGGCCGTACTGGATCACGCCACACGTCATCCACAGCAACGCGACCGCGACCGTGCGCTTGATGTAAGCGCGGCCAAACAGATCGGCCATGCGGCGCTTCGGGTGACGATGCACCATCGCTTCGAACTCGGCGAGGTTCTTAACCGGCGGCAGCGGTCCTTTCACGCTCGCTTCGAACGCGTTGAGCGCGCGATCGGCATCGGCCATGCGCTCGCGCTCGCCGAGCCAGCGCGGCGATTCGGGCACGAGCACGCGCAACAGGAAGAACAGCACGAGCGGCACGCCGCCGATGAAGTACATCGCTTCCCAGCCGAAGCGCGGCACGATCCACGCGCCGAGCGCGTTCGAGGCGAGCAGGCCGATCGGGAACACGATCTCATACAGCAGCACGAAGCGCCCGCGTCCGTGAGCGCGTGTGATCTCGTTGATGTAAGTCGCCGCCACCGGCAACTCGCCGCCGAGCCCCAACCCCTGCACGATGCGCAGCGCGACGAACACGGCGAACGTCGGCGCGAAGCCGCACGCGATGCTCGTCAGGCCGATGATCCCCGAACTCCACGCAATTGCGCGCACGCGCCCGTAGCGCTCCGCGAGCGACGGGAACAGGAACGCGCCGATCAGTTGCCCGATCGATCCCGACGCGATCAAAAAGCCGACCTGTCCGGGCGTCAGCCCCCACTTCTGGATGAGCAGCGGCAGCGTGGCCGCGATGGTGATGACGTCGAAGCCGTCAAAGAAGGTCGCCGCGCCGATCAGAATCCGCGCGCGCACCTGCATGGCGTTCGCCGGCAGGCGCTCGATGCGCGCGATGATCGACCCTTTGGTCACCGTGCCCGAAACGCTGGCGCCGCCCTGCTCCGCGATCGTGTTGCCGAAAGTTCTCATGCCTGTTCCCTGTCGTGTTGTGTGCCGATCAAGCAAGCGCTCAGGCGAGCGCCTTGCCCGCATCGACGAGCGTCGCGACATCGACCGCGCGCCCCTGTCCCATCCATTTGCGCGCGAGCTTCAGGTCGCGCGGCGAGTTGATCGCGATGACGCCGCGAATCATGCCGTCGTCGAGGAAGAAGAGCGTCGCGCGCCTCGCCTGCAGATCGCCGCGCACGGCGGGTTCGACGCCCGCCGGAATGTCGCCGAGAATCTGCAGGTTCACGTCGTACTGATCCGACCAGAACCACGGAATCTCCGCGTACGGCGCACGCACGCCCATCAGCGCCTTAGCGGTCGCGATCGCCTGGTTCTGCGCGTTCGCCCACGATTCGAGCCGCACGCGGCGCTTCAACCACGCGTTCGGATGATTAGCGACGTCGCCGCAAGCGAACACGTACGGGTCGCTCGTGGCGCCGAATTCATCGACGACGATGCCGTCGTTCACTTCCAGTCCAGCGTATTCCGCGAGCGACGTATGCGGCGTCAGCCCAATCCCCGCGACGGCAAAATCGGCGTCGAGCGTCGAGCCATCGGCGAAGGTGGCGCGCACGCCTTCGTCGCGATCATCGATCGACAGAAGCGCTGCGTTCAGGCGAATGTCCACGCCGTTCGAGCGATGCAACTCAAGCAGGAAGTCCGACACGCCCTGCGGCACCGACCGTCCACAAAGACGCGGCGCGCCTTCGACGACCGTCACGTCGACGCCCAGCTTGCGCGCCGTCGCCGCGACTTCGAGTCCGATCCAGCCGCCACCGATGACCAGCACGCGCTGGCTCTGGCGAAGCCGCGAGCCGAGCGTGACGGCATCGTCGAGTGTGCGCAGATACGTGACGTGCGCGGTCCTGACGAGCGACTCGGGCAAACGACGTGCGGCGCCGCCGGTCGCGATCACGAGGCGGTCGTAACGCACTTCGCGGCCGCTTGCCGTATGCACGATGCGGGCGGCGCGATCGATCGACGTTGCGCAATCCGGCTGCCACGCTTCAACTTTGAGCGCGGCGAAATCGTCGGTGTTGACGAGACGCACGGTGTCGATATCGGCGTCGCCTGAGAGCACGGCCTTCGAAAGCGGCGGACGCTCATAGGGCAGATGAATCTCGTCGGCGATCATCACGAGGCGGCCGTCGAAGCCCTCCTTGCGCAAGGTCTTCACGATCCAGCCCGCCGCCTGTCCGCCGCCGATCACGACGATCGTGCGCGGCGCGTCCTGAATAATGTCGTCAGCCATTTTTCCGCTCCGTCATGAACTTGCCCTCGGGCGCCTTCGCGTTCTTCTGACGGCGCGTATTGCCGTCGAGTCCGCCATCGACCGCCCATTCCGCGAACACGGTCGGACCCGGCTCGAAGTCGCGCGGCTGCCATTCGGGCGTGAGAATGTCTTCATCCGCGTAGTACTCGATCAACCCGCCCGCCGGATTCTGGAAGTACCAGAAATACGCCGACGACACCGGATGCCGCCCCGGCCCGAGCTGCGTCGTCCAGCCGCAGCGGCTGATGTGCAACCCGCCGCCGAACACTTCGTGGATGTCGCGCACGGTGAACGCTACGTGGTTCAGGCCGCGCTTGCCGTCGGGCAGTTGCAAGAGGAACAGGTCGTGATGCCCGCCGTGCGGCGCGCAGCGCATGAACGCGCCGCGACCCGGATAGCGGTCCGAAGTCTCGAAGCCGAGCAACTCGTGATAGAACTTCTCCTGCTCGGCGACGCAGTTCGTGAAGAACACGACATGCCCCACTTCGACCGGCTCCGCACGCTCGTACACCGGGCTCGGCGTATCGACGCGCAGGGTTTGGCCCCACACGTTCGAGGGCGAGCCCTTTGCGTCGATCGCCCGCTTGCGTGTGACTTCGACGCGGATCGCCATGCCGTTCGGATCGATGCAACCAACCGCCGACTCCGTTTCGAAGTGTCCCGGCTGGCCGGCGAAGCGTCCGCGCAAGGCGTCGAGTTCTGCGCTCGTCGCCACGCCCCAGGTCACTTCGCGCAAGGTCGGGCCTTGTTCGAACGCGGGCGGCAGTGACGGATCGTTCGCATCGACGGCGAGGATCGTGCAGCCGTTGAGCGACTCGAAGCGCGCGCGCGTTTCGTCGTGCGCGACTTCCTTCAGGCCCCAGTCGGCGAAGAAGCGCCGGCAGGTGTCGAGGTCGGTCACGCCGTAGGTAATCTGTTCAATGCCAAGGATCGTCATAGGTGCCTCTTCAGTTCGCCCACGGCAGCGGCGCGTCGTTCAGGCCCCAGTACATGCTCTTTTGCTGCATGTACTCGCAGATGCCGAGACGCCCCTTCTCGCGGCCCATGCCGCTGTCCTTCCAGCCGCCGAACGGCGTCGAAATCGAAAATTGCTTGTAGGTGTTGATCCACACCGTGCCCGTTTCGAGCGCGCGGCCCAGGCGCCAGGCGCGCTTGTAATCGGCGGTCCAGATACCGGCGGCGAGGCCGAACACGCTGTCGTTCGCTTCCTTCAGGAGCGATGCTTCGTCGTCGAAGGGCAGCACGACCAGCACCGGCCCGAAGATCTCTTCCTGGCAAATGCGCGCGCCGTTGGTCAGGCCTTCGAGGATCGTCGGCAGATAGAAAAAGCCCTGCTCGCGGCCGTCGCCGGTCGGGCGCTCTCCGCCGCACAAGAGCGTGCCGCCCTCTTCCAGCCCGAGCGCGACATACCGCTCAACCGACTCGCGATGCTGCCCCGTGATAAGCGGCCCCATCTGCGTGTCTTGCCGCGACGGATCGCCCACGCGCAGCTTGCGCGCGCCATCGGCGAGACGCTTCACGAATTCCTTGTAGATCGAGCGCTGCACGAAAAGCCGCGACCCCGCGATGCACGATTCGCCCGACGAGCTGAAGATGCCGTACAGCACGCCGTTCACTGCGTGATCGAGATCGGCGTCTTCGAAGACGATAATCGGCGACTTGCCGCCCAGTTCCAGCGATACCGGCATCAGCTTGTCCGCCGCCAGTCGCGCGATGCCGCGGCCTACTTCCGTGCCGCCCGTAAACGCGATCTTCCTGACGAGCGGATGGCGCACGAGCGCATCGCCGACGATCGAGCCCTTGCCCGGCAGCACGCTGATGACGCCAGCGGGCACCCCTGCTTCCTCGCAGATGCGAGCCAGCGCGAGCGACGCGAGCGGCGTCACTTCAGCTGGCTTGAGCACGACGGCGTTGCCTGCGGCGAGCGCGGGCGCGAGCTTCTGCGCGTCTGAGGCGATCGGCGAATTCCACGGCGTGATCGCCGCGACGACGCCTAGCGGCTCGTGCACGCTCATCGTCATGAAGTCGCCGCGCGAGGGCGTCAGCGTCTCTTCGAACGTTTCGACGCACGCCGCGAAATAGCGGAACGTGTTCGCGGCGCTCGTAACGAGCCCGCGCGTCTCGCTGATCGGCTTGCCGTTGTCGCGGCGCTGCAATTGCGCGAGCGATTCGTGACGCGCGTTGACCAGATCGGCGATGCGATGCAGGACGGCCGCGCGCTGATGCGGTTTCAAACCCGCCCAGTTCGGCTTGCGCCATGCGGCATCGGCGGCTTCGACGGCTTCGCGCGCGTCGTCGGCGCTCGCGGCCGTGATCTCCGCGTTGATCGACTGGTCGGCGGGATAGAGGCTCGCGTAGGCGGCGCCACGGCCGGCACGCCACTCGCCGCCGATGAAGATATCGCTCGACGCGATCAGACTGGATTCGGGTTGATTCATTCTCAGGTTCCTTTCAGCTCAGCGCTTGGCTTAAATCACGCAGCGTGCCGCGCGATTGCGCAGCGCGCGGATCGCGCTGAACGCCGTCAGCGCGGAGGTCTTGGGGTTGTCGGGCAACGGCTTGCCGCTCATTTCCAGCGACATCTCGCCGAACGCGCCGCGCGCCACGATGCAATGCACGTTGCGCTCGACCGCCGGATCGGCAATCAAACGCACGATCGTCTGATCAAGGCCGAGGCCCGCGAGCGCGATCGTCGCCGCGACGTTCGCGTTCTTCGGATAGAGCCGCGCCGCATCGCGTGCGCTGCCTTCGAAGATCACGCGCGCTTCGGTCAGCGCGCGCAGGTCGCAGAGGTCTTCGGCGGGTGTGCCGAGCCAGCCAGTCGGCGGCTTGCGGCCCGTGTACAGCACTTCGTCGAGGCCGCCCTCTCTTGCGGCGGCGAGCGCATCGACGCCGCCAATCGCGCCCGAGAGCAGCGTGAGCGTCGCCGCGCCTTCGCCGGCTGCGTTCGAGAGCGCGTCGAGCAGGCTCATGTCGGAGAGCGCGCCGATCGATGCAACCGCGCAGTCCGTGCCCGACTTCAGCAGCGGCACGACGTGATCTACGAGCGCGCTATGCCCCGCGCATTCGAGCGCGAACTGCGGATGGCTGCTGAGCGCATCGACGGAGGAGACGACATCCACGTCCGCGCCAACCGATTCGCGCACTTGCGCCATGTAGCGCTCCGGCACGATCACATGCGAGACGTGCACTTGCGGATCGGCCGCGACCGCACGATACACCGCCGAGCCGATCGCGCCGAAGCCGATCATCGCGACGTCGATCGCGGCGTGCGGAGCATGCGCGTTACGCATATTCCGGCTCCTTCGGCTCTTCCTTCTTGACGGGCGGACCGGCGAACGCGGTCGCGAACGAGCCGACCGAGAGCATGTCCACTTCCACCAGCACAGGACCGTCGACGGCGAGCCCTTCGCGGATGATGTCGTCCGCATGATCGAGCGACGAGATGCGCCGGTGCGTCATGCCGAAGCTCGCGCAGAACTGCGCGAAGTCCGGCTGGTGCAGCTCGACGAACATGCGGCGCCCGCCGTACTGCGCGTCCTGGATGTTGCGGATCACGCCGTAGCACTGGTCGTTCATCAGCACGATCATCACGTTGGCCTTTTCCTGCACGGCCGTGACGAGTTCGCCGACGTTCACCATCAGCCCGCCGTCGCCGACGAGACACACGGTCTTCGCCGCCGATTCCGCCAGCGCCGCGCCGATCGCCATCTGCATGCCCTGCCCGATCCCGCCGCCGAGCGCATGCACGCCCGCGCGCGGCTGGAACACCTTCAGCAAGCGATTGCCCCACGTGCTGTTCGAAATCGTGACGTCGCGGACCCAGTTGTAGTCGCGGCCCACTGCGCGCTGCAGCGATTCGACGAGACGCCTGTACGGTCCCAGCCCCTTCGCCACATCGGCGACGGCGGTTTCGCGCGCAGCGGCCAGGTCGCTAGCGAACTTCGGATCGATCGAGAGACGGCCTTCGAGGCGCGTCGCGAGGTCGTCGAGGACGGAGGCCGCGTCGCCGTGCACGAAGAGGTCGTTGCGATACGCGCGGTTGTCGGCGAGGGCGTCGGCATCGACGCGATAGAGCGGCTGCGGCAGCGCGAGCTTGTACTTCAGCGTTTCGTTGCCACGCAGACGCGAGCCGGCGACGACCATCGCGTCACACGTCTTGTAAAAGCTTTCCACTGCCGGGTGCACGTTGAACGCGCCGAGCGTCGCCGGATGATCTTCCGGCAACACGCCGCGCCCCTGCACGCTCGTAACCACGCCGAAACCGAGCGCGACGAGCCGTTCGACCGCCGCGCGCGCATGCCGCGTGCCGCCGCCGAGCCACAGCAGCGGACGCTTCGCGCGCACCAGCGCATCGGCGAGCTGCTCGACGCGCGCGCTGTCGTGCGTGAGCGTCGTGACGTGCGGCGCGGCGAGATCGGCGGGCCATTCAATTTGCGCGGCCTGGATGTCGATCGGAATCTCCACGCTCACCGGCCCGCTCGGCGCGGCTTGGGCAACGCGCACGGCTTCGCGGATCGTCGGCAGCGCGGTTTCGACCGAGCGCACGCGGAACGCCGCCTTCGAAATCGACGACAGCATCGACAGTTGATCCGGCGCCTCGTGGATATACGCGAGGTCCTGATCGAGGTACTCGGTTTCGATCTGCCCGGTGATGTGCAGGAGCGCCGTGCCCGCAGTCAGCGCTTCGACCAGCGCGCCCGCCGCGTTGCCGGCGGCCGTGCCCGTCGACGTGAACGCGACGCCGAGACCGCCCGAGACGCGCGCGAGTCCGTCGGCCATGTTGAGCGCGCCCGCTTCGCCGCGCGCGCCGACATAGCGGATATTGCCGCGCCGGCCGATCGCATCGAGGATCGGCATGTTGTGGATCGAGATCACGCCGAACGCCGTGCGCACGCCGCATTGTTCGAGAAAGGCGGCGATCAGTTCGCCGACGGTGGTTGTGTTAGACATGTCGTGCAACGCCTCCAGAAACATCGATGTGACTACCGGTCGTGTACGACGACAGGTTCGTAGCCAGATAAAAAAGCGCCTGCGCCGCTTCTTCGGGACGTCCGAAGCGGCCGAGCGGAATGTTTTTCTTGCGCGCGAGTTCGGCGGTCCAGTCTTCCCAGCTCTGGCCCGGCGCGGCCTGCTCCGCGAAACGCCGCCGCCATTGCCCCGACTCGACGATGCCGATCAGGATCGAATTTACGCGGATACGCTGCGGCGCGAGTTCGCTCGCGAGCGACTTCACGAGGCTCAGCGTCCCCGCGCGCGCCGACGAAGTCGCGACCATGTGCGGCTCGGGCTGCAGCGCGAGCAGCGAGTTCACGCAGACGATGGACGGCGCTTCTGCGTCCCGCAGCATCGGCAGGAACGCGCGCGTCGGGCGGATGAGGCTGAAGTACTTCAGCTCCAGTTCTTCACGCCAGGCGTCGTCGGTGGTGTCGGCGAAGGTCGATACGCGCCCTTGCCCCGCGTTGTTCACCAGCATGTCGGTGCGGCCGAAACGTTCGGAGACTTGCGCGGCGAAGGCGGCGACGTCGTCGGCATCGAGGACGTCGCAGCGCGCCGCCAGCAATTGCGCTTGCGGAAACTTCGCGATCAGCGACGCCTGCGCCGCATTCAGGCGCTCCGCATTGCGCCCGCAAATCGCCACCGACGCACCCGCGCGCAGGAAGAGTTCCGCCGTCGCCAAGCCGATGCCGGACGAGCCGCCCGTCACCACCGCCACCTGTCCTGTGAGATCGATCTGGATCATTGCAACCCCAATGACTTCATATATTTGCTTTCCGCCGCGGGCCGGTAATTCAGCCGCCGCGAGAGTTCGCCCGCCGCGTTGCGCACCTTGTCGACGAGGCCGCTGTCGAAAAGCGTCGCGTCGATTTCGGGGCGCGGGATCGTCGTCGTGATGACGGCGACGATGCGCCCCGTGTCGTTGCGTACCGGCGCGGTGACGACCGAAATCCCCCGCTCGAACGACGACTGGCTGATCGCATAGCCGCGCTCGGCGTCCTCGCGAACGCGCTCGTAAAGCTCCTCGACCGTCTCCGGCGTGAGCTTCGTGAAGCGTTCGAGTGGCTTCTCCGGATACAGTGCGCGCAGTTCATCGAGCGAGAGGTCGCCCATCAGCACGTGACCGTGCGTCGTCGCGTGAGCGGGCAGACGCGTGCCGACGTTCACCTTCACCGAGCTGAAAATCGGCGCGTGACTCTGCGCCTTCGCGACGAATACGACATCGCGGCCATCACGGATCAGGATGTGGCTCGTCAGGCCCGTGGTATCGCGCAGGCTCTCGATGATCGGCAGGCCGAGGTCGGTCAGCTCGAGCGAACTCAGATACTCGAAGCCGAGCCGCAGCACCGAAACGCCGAGCCGGTAGTTGCGATCCTTGTCGGCACGTTCGAGAAAGCCGAGCGATTCGAGCGTCTGCAAAAGACGGAACACCGTCGTGCGCGGAATCTTCAGGCGCTTCGACAATTCGGGCGCGCCCAGCACCGGCTCGCGCGGCGAAAACTCGGTCAAAATCTTCAGACCGCGTTCGAGGCCCGGCACCATGTAGTTCGTGTCGGCTTTGTCCGCATCGTCAGATGCGGCGCCGATCGTGTCGGGTGTCATTCAATTGCTCCGTTGTGCATTGCCGGCCTGACAGAACGCATCGATGAGCGTCGTGTAGGCGGCAGGTGATTCGACGTAGCCCGCGTGTCCCGCGTGCGGGATCACCTGCAGGCTCACGCCCGCGACGCGCGCGAGGCGCTCGCAAGCGGCGGGCGGCGTGATCGCGTCGTCGGCGCCGACGGCTACCGCGATGCGTCCGCGATAGCGCTTCAAGTCGGCGGCGAGGTCCGCGTTCGCGAGCAGGTGCGTCGCCTGCGCGTAGCCTTGCGGGACGATGCGCGCCATGTTCCAGCGCACCCATTCGCGTGCTGCGTCGCTTGCGTGCACCGAGAGCATGTTCGCGCTGCGGGTCTCGGCGAGCCCGCGCGGACCGAGCTCGGCGAGCATCGCGAGACGCGCGTCGCGCTTCGCTTCGCGCTCTTCAGCCGATGCCGCGCCGTAGCCACCCGCCGGCGACACAAGCAGCAAGCCCGCGACGCGCGACGCATGCTGTGCCGCGAACGCCCCGGCGATGATCGCGCCGAGCGAATGCCCGACCAGCAGGCACCGTTCGATGTCGAGCGCATCGAGCCAGTCCGTGAGCGCCGCCGCATAATCCGATGCAACCGGCGACGCTGATGAAACCGGCGTCGATGCGCCGTACCCCGGCGCATCCCATGCGAGCACGCGCCGCGTCGCGTTAAGCGATTCCATCTGCCGCACCCACGAAGCCGCGCCCGAACCGATGCCATGCAGCAGCACGACCGGCAGGGTGCGCAGATACGTGGCACCTGCCTCGCGATAACCGATCGTGCGATGCGCGGTATCGATGCGCGCTTCGGGAAACGAAGCGAGCGCGTCGGCGTGAGTGAAGGTGTGCGCGGTCATGGACTTAGCGCTTCAGTTTGGCGAGCGGCGAATCCGGCGGATACGTCGGCGTGATCGGCTTCGGTGCGCCGAGCATCACGCACATCAGCGCGTCTTCCTCGCCGATGTTCACTTCGGTGCGATACACGCCCGGCGGCACCGAAATCAGGTCGCGCTCGCCGACGATCGTTTCCCACGTCTCGCCGTCCTTTTCGCAGATCACCATCATCTTTCCGCGGATCACGAAGAAGATCTCTTCGACATCCATGTGGATATGGCTCGGGCCGATGTTGCCGGCGGGGATGACCATCGTCGAGAAGGTGAAGCCGCCGGCCGGGACCGTGTTGACGTCCTTAGCCACGCCCGTGCCGCCCGTGCCGACGTAGCGCATCTGCGCGCGGCGGTACTTCGGGTCGTAGTCGGCCTGAAACTTCAGCGCGTCCCAGTCATACTTGCGGGTTTCGAGCCGCGCGACGCGCGTGTCCATCCACTGCGCGAAACTCGCGTCCACCGGCTGGTCCCACGACTTGCGTTCGATATCTGCATCCGCCATCGATTTCTCCTAGTCAGCTATACACAATCAATCAATTCATGACGAAGCCGCCGTTCACCGGCAGCAACTGTCCGGTGACGAAGCGCGCCGCGTCGGACAACAGGAACAGCACGGGGCCGTTCACGTCGTCGGGAACTTGCGCGCGGTTCAGTGCGCGGCCTTTCAGGTAATACTCGTGGCGCTCGGCCGGTACGTAGGCGGTCGCCTCGACTTCGGTCAGGCCCGGCGCGATCGCGTTGACCGTCACGCCGTGCGCGCCAAATTCGCGTGCGAGCGAACGCGTCATCGCGATCACCGCGCCCTTGCTCGCGACATACGCAAGCAGCTTGGGCGCGCCCCACATCGCCGTATCCGATGCAATGTTCACGATCGCGCCGCGCTTCGAGTCGCGCAGATGCGGCAGCGCTGCCGTGCTCGCGAGCCAGGTGCCGCGCACGTTGACGTTCATCACGGCGTCCCACGTCGCGGTCGAGAGTTCGTCGGCGGACATGCCGCCCGAGTTCGTGATCGCCGCGTTGTTGATGAGGCCATCGAGGCCGCCGAGCTTCTCTACGCTCATCGCGATGCACGCATCGACGCTCGCCGGATCGGTGAGATCGAGCGGGACGAAGTGCGCGACGCGGCCCGCGTCGCTCAGCGATTGGGCGAGCGCCCGGCCTTCGGCTTCGAGCACATCACCGAACGCGACGTGCGCGCCGCTTTCAGCGAGCGCCGTGACGAACGCCGCGCCGAGTCCGCGCGCACCGCCCGTCACGAGCACGCGCCGGCCTTCGAGCGCGTCACGCATGAGCCTGCTCCGCGCGGTACGCTTCGAGCGCCGCGAGATGCTGCTGGCCGCGCTGCTTGAACATGCGCCGCACGCGCGTCATGCCGACGTCGTGCTGATAAAGGAACTCGTGATCGCGCGCGTTCGGCGCCATGCTTTCCAACACGTAGCGGTCTTGTTCGAGCACCGCCCAGTGCAGCCCTTCCAGACGATTGCGATACAGGAAGCGCCACGCGTCGCGCTGCCAGCCCGACACCTTGCGCGTGCGCCAGAAATACACGACGCAGTTGTCTTCATCGACAGGCGTAGCGAAGCCGATGATCCCGAAGTTGCCGCCCGGGCCGAACTTCTTCTTGTACGGAATCGCCAAGCGCATCCAGAGACAGCCGGTCTCGCCGAGTTCGACCCAGTCGAAGTTCACGTCGCGCTGGCCGACCTTTTCGAACATCAGGCCCGTATCGGTCTTGCGCACGCGCATGTCGGCCTGCTTGTCGCCTTCGGCCATCGAATGGGAGGTCGCATGCAGATACGCGCCGTGCATCGGGTCCATCACGTTGTCGATTGCGTACTGGTAATTGCACTTCCAGTGCGACATGCAGAGGAAGCTCGCGTATTCGTCGCCCACGAGCTCTTCCGGCAGCACGAGCGGCGCCGGTTCCTTGTTCGCTTCGTCGCCGAACCAAAGGAAGATCGCGCCCGCGTGTTCCTCTACCGGATACGACTTCACGCACTTCTGCCCTTCGAGCGGACACGCCGGCACCGCCGGCACCTTCTGCACGACACCGCCGCCATCCACTTCGATGCCGTGATACCAGCACGCGACGCTGCCGCCGAGATTCCATCCGAGCGACAGGCGCGCGCCGCGATGCGGGCAGCGGTCTTCGAGCGCGTGGACCTTGCCTTCCTGGTCGCGCCAGAGAACGATCTGGTCGCCGAGACGCGTGAGGCCGATCGGCGCGTTCGCAACCTGCCAGCTCGGCGCCACGGGATACCAGTAATTGCGCAGTCCGCGATCGAGATAGGTCTGGACCGGATCGGCTGCGACGTTGCTTGTTTGGGGGGACGTCATGAAGAAACTCCGAAATCTATTCTTTGGATGCCGCCGTCATTCGGCGAGCGTGCGCAGTTCCGTGGCGAGCCGCTCGGCGCTCCACGCGCTGCCCTCGGGCGTGCGAAAGCCGATGCGGTTCAAGCCTTCGACAACCTGTTCGAGTTCCAGCGCGCCGGCTTCGAACACTTGTTCGAGCGCATCGCCGAAGTCGTTTTCGTACTGGGTCGGCTCGGCCTTGCGCGTCTGCCAGATGAAATTCTCGGTTTCACCCGGCTTTTCGATGACGCCCTTGCCGGCGACGTTGTTCGGCTGCGGCGCGAGCCACGGCTTGAGTAACGGATTGAAGTTCACGGCGACCTCTCGCATGTCATTCCACCTTGATCTGGATTTCTTCACCGGCGAGGCGCACTGAATACATCTTCAGGTCGCGGCCGCCGGGCTCTTTCAAGCATTTGCCGGTCGGGATGTGAAACACGGCCTCGTGCAGCGGACATTCGACGGTGTCCCCGTCGATGAAGCCCTGCGTCAGCAGCGCGTACGCATGCGGACAGATGTTCTCGAGCGCGTACACGTCGTCGCCCACTTTGTAGATCCCGACTTCCACGCCGTCTTCGAACTTGAATTCGATCGGAGCGTCTTCCGACAAGTCACCGGCATGTCCGGCGCAGCGCCATTGTTCAGACATCTTTTACCCTTCCTTTGGTTCGACTATGTTCCATCTACGGAACGCTAGTTTATGTATGGGCATTATAGGAGTCGTTTCGCAGGAAAAAAACAGAAACTTGCCCGCTAGGTGAAAACACCGACGCCGCGTCCTGAAAATGTCCAGGCGATAGCCATTGCACAGCGCCGTTGAGGTGCTCTGAGCGTTATCCCGTAAGGTTCTGCTGCATATTGCGCGCCCGCTCTCGCGTCGTTTTTACCGCTCGAACGCCTTTCAAAATTTTATTTTTTCTCGCGTTCTATCTCACTATACTTTCCATAGGCAGCACATCAAACCATATATGGAACAACAAAGACGATGGCTGCCAGGCGCGGATGCAGGCAATCCATGCGAGGAGAAAGGGCACTGGAGCGGCGGGAGAACGTCCCGCCGATGTGAAAGACGGGCTAGGAGAACAAAGGGTGAAGCACATCATCGCAGCCGGGCTGATCGGGGCCGGCATTGCATCGGGCGCATCGGCGCAAAGCAGCGTGACGCTGTATGGCAGTCTGGATGCCGGCGTCGCGTACATCAACAACGCGGGCGGCCACCCGAAGTGGATCCAGGAACAGGGCAACATGCAGCCCGACCGCTGGGGCCTGAGGATCGTCGAGGATCTCGGCGGCGGCTATAAAACGGTCGCGCAACTGGAGAACGGCTTCTACACGAACACCGGCAACTTCGCGAAGGCCGGCACGCTGTGGAACCGGCAGGCGTATGTGGGCTTGAGCCGCGACGACATCGGCACGCTGACCTTCGGCCATCAGACGCCGTTCAGCTTTGACATGCTCGGACCGCTCTCCACCGCCTATCTCGCGGCGAGCTGGTACGCGTTCCATCCCGGCAACATCGACGCGCTCGCGGATACCGGCGTCGTTCCCTACGACAACTCGGCCAAGTTCCGCTCGGCGAGCTTCGGCGGCTTCACGTTCGGCGCGATGATGGGCCTCGGCAACACGACGGACTTCTCGTTCGGCAAGACGCTTGGCTTCGGCGTGACGTATCAGAACGGTCCGTTCAAGGCGGCAGCAACATATTCGGACGAACACAACCGCACGCCCGCAATCGTGACGACCGGCATCACCACGTTCCAGGGCCAGCCCGCCGCGACCTACGTCGCCGACAAGCTTCAGAACATGGGCGCGGGCGCGTCATACGAAATCGGCAACGTGGTCGTGCACGGGCTTTATACGCGCGTGAAGCTGGAATCGAACGGCTTTTCGAGCACGTATCAGACCTACGATGCCGGCGCGACCTACAAGATGATCCCGACGAACTGGATCGCAGGCGGCGCCGCGACGACCACCTTCGACGGCAAGCGCTGGACGCAGTTCGAGATCGGCGACATCTACCTGCTCTCGAAGTCGACACAGCTTTATGTGAACGCGCTTTACGAGCATGGGTCGTCGGGCGCGAAGGGCGCGTTCTTCACGGCGGGGGTGTCGAGCACGGCCAATCAGGTGATCGTGCTCGCGGGTATTCACCACTCGTTCTGAGCGTGAAACCTTGGAAGCTGCTCAGCTCGCCGCTGCCGCATTGCGGCGCGCGAGCGCGGCGGTGGGATCGTTCGCGCCGGGGCGATAGTTGAGGCGCGTCGAGAGTTCGAGCGCCGCGCCGCACACCGTTTCGACGAGCTGGTTTTTTTCATCTTCCGATGAACTGATCTCCGAGCGCGGCACGGTCACGGTGATCGCCGCGACGATCGCGCCCGTGCGATCCCGCACCGGCGCCGTGACCACTGAAATGCCGCGTTCGAACGATGCCTCGCTCAATCCGAAGCCGAGCGCCGCGCATTCGCGCACGCGTTCGTCGAGTTCTTCGACGGTCGCGGGCGTGCGCTCGGTGAACTGTTCGAGCTTGTCTTCGGGATAGAGCTGGCGCAGCGCGTCGAGCGTCAGGTCGCCCATCAGAACGTGCCCGTGAACTGTCGCGTGTGCGGGCAACCGCGTGCCGACGTGCACCTTCACCGAGCTGAACATTGGCTCGTGACTTTGCGATTTCGCGACGAACACGACGTCGCGCTGATCGCGGATCAAGAGATGCGTCGTCAGGCCGGTCGCGGCGCGCAGCCGTTCGAGGACGGGCGTCGCGAAATCGGTGAGTTCGAGCGAACTCATGTATTCGAAGCCGAGCCGCAGCACCGCGACGCCGAGCCGGAAATTGCGGTCGCCGTTCACGCGCTCGAGAAAACCCAGCACTTCGAGGGTTTGCAGCAGTCGGAAAGTCGTCGTGCGCGGAATGCCGATGCGCTTCGAAAGCTCCGGCGCGCCCAGCACCGGTTCTCGCGCCGAGAATTCAGCGAGGATGCGCAAGCCGCGCTCGAGCCCCGGCACAAGGTAGGTCGATGAGGATGCGCTGGCGTCGTCGTCGGATGCTTCGATTCCTTCTTGCGGCTTGTCTTGCTTTGGCATGTCCGGTTGTCGCTTTTGATCGATTACGCGAATCATAGCGCGACGCAAGGACGACTTTTCTTCAAACTTACTGACCGGAATGCGCAAAGGCTTGTAACGTCTGACGCATCCCGTCACATGACATCAGTCCGATGAATGCCGGCATTGTCGGCCATTGCGGCGTCGCCTGCCGTTTCTGGCGGACAATTCGCGACATTGGCGGCGCATGCAGCCTGGCAGCTAAATCTGGCACGACTTGTGCAACCGCCCCTACCGACCCTTTCGGACGAACGGCGGAGCATAGAGCTGATGACCCTCACCCGGTGCGACGAACCCCCCGCCCGCTGCGCGCCTGATGAAGCCGCACCGCACGCAGCGCTCTGCCAGCGCGTGCTCGCGGGACTGCGCTCGGGCGAGTTCCGCATGGCGTATCAGGGCATCTACAGCGTCGAGAGTGGCGATCTTGCGCGGCTCGAAGCGCTGATCCGCTGGCAGCATCCGGAGTACGGCTTGCTGCTGCCGGGCGCCTTCGCCGATACCTTGGACGACCCCGACGTCGCCGCCGAACTAACCGCTTTCGTCATCGATACCGTGTGCCGCGAGCTTGCGCAGTGGCAGCATGAAGGCGGCGCGGTGCGGCCGGTCGCGATCAACGTGCCGCCATCGGTCGCCGCGACACCAGGTTTCGGGCAGCGTCTGCAGGACGTCTGCCGCGTGTATGGCATCGAGCCGCGCTGCCTCGAAATCGAACTCTCGGAAGGACAGGATCTGGCGCGCTTCCCCGATCTTCCGAAGGTCGTGAAGCTCTTGCGCATGCATGGCGTCGGCGTCGCGATGGATGACTTCGGCACCGGCTACGCGTGCCTCGCCGCGCTCTGCCCGACTGGTTTCTCGACCGTGAAGGTCGCCAAGGAATTGCTCTCCGCCGTGCCGGCATGCCCGAACTCGTGCGCGGTGGTATCGGCGGTAGTCGCGCTGATGACGCAGCTTTGCATGACGGTGGTCGTCGAAGGCGTCGAGACGGCGGCGCAGGCGCAATGGCTCGCGCAGTGGCCGCAATTGCTTGCGCAGGGGTTCTTTCTCGCGCGGCCGTCGTTCGGGATCGATTCGGTGCCGGGCGCGCGCACGCTTGCGCTCGACGACGCGCACCACATGCGCGCGGCATGATGCGTGCGTGACCCTTTCCGTACCTTCTGGCGACCCCTCGCATGCCAGAAAGTTGCCGGCGTCCTTCAGGGCGCCCGTATTTTTTTGGCAGCAGTGTCTCCCGCGTCAAGGTAGATCGACACGCGAACCACGAAGCTCGCCAACACGGCGAGCGCACCGATCATTTCAAGCAGGGCTGACATGATTTCCTCCCGCTTCAGGAACCCATTGATTAGCGATGCAACCATTGCGGCGCGTACGTGCGCACGAAGAACGCGATCGTGATGCAGAACGTCACGAGCAACGTACCCGTGCGCACGATGTTGGCCGGAGCGCGTCGCCCGAGCAGCGCGCCGCCGTACCCGCCCACGGCTGCCGAGATCAGCATCACCATCGTCTCGGGCCAATGCACCGCGTGCGCGACGATGAACGTGACGACCGCCACTGCATTCGCCGCGCTCACGAGCAGAGTGCGAGGCGCGTTCAGGCTCTTGAGATCGCGTGAGTCGAGCAGCCCCCACATCGCGATCATCATGATGCCCACCGCGCCGCCAAAATATCCACCATACACGCCGAGCGCAAACTGGATCGCCAGCACGGCCGGCGCGCGAATATGCCAGTGGGCGCGCAGCACTTCGCCTATTCTGCGCCCGAAAGCGAGCGCGAGACTCGCCAGCAGCAGAAGCCACGGCAACACAAAAGAGAAAGCGGCCGACGAGGTCCAAAGCAGCAACGTCGCGCCGACGAATCCGCCGATGAGAGTCACGACGAGCAACGCGCGCATCGTCACCGAACCAACCGGTCCGAGCCCTTCCCGATAAGCCCACGCGCTCGCGATGCCGCCCGGAAACAGCGCGACCGTGCTCGAAGCATTCGCCTGAACCGGTGGCACGCCGGCCGCGATCAGCGCGGGCAGGCTGACGAACGAGCCGCCGCCGGCCAGCGCGTTCATCGCGCCGGCCAGGAGTCCTGCCGCGAAAACCATCATGAGGGAATGCATGAAAGCGATGCTAGCCACGATGCCGCGCGCCCGCAATCTGGCAATTCCAATGCTAGACTTCGGCCAAACCGAAACCACGGACACGTTATGCGTTTCGATCTCACCGACCTGCGGCTTTTCCTGAGCGTGGTGGAGCACGGCAGCCTCACGCAGGGCGCGCGAGCGATGCATCTTGCGCTGGCTTCCGTGAGCGAGCGCATCGCGGGGATGGAAGCGGCGCTCGGCGCGCCTTTGCTCGAACGCAATCGCCGTGGCGTGCGCGCGACGGCGGCGGGACTCGCGCTCGTGCGGCATGCGCGTTCGATCCTCGGCCAGGTCGAACAGATGCGTGGCGAGTTGCGTACTTACGCAACAGGTCTCAAAGGGCGCATCAGGTTGCTCTCGAATTCAGCCGCACTGGCTTCTTTTCTTCCTCCGCAACTCAACCGCTTCCTGGCCGCTTACCCGGATCTTTCGATCGACCTGGAAGAACGGCCGAGCATGGAGATCGTCCAGGCGCTCGCGGAGGGACGAGCTGATCTAGGCATCGTCGCCGATATCGCGGACCTCGCCAACTTGCAGACCCACTTGATCGCGCAGGATCAGCTTGTCGTGGTCGCAAGCGAATCGCATCGTGTCGCCAAGCTTGCGTCAGTGGCGTTCGCGGAGATTCTCGACGAACCCTTTGTCGGACTGTCCGACGCGGCGCTCGAAGCGCATCTTGCCGAACGCGCATCGCGCCTCGGTCGGCAGATTCACTATCGCATCCAGATGCGCAGCATCGAACACGTCGCGACGATGATCGAGACGTGCATCGGTATCGCGGTCGTTTCCGAGGCCTCGACGGATACGCTGCGGCGTCCGGGCCTTGTCATCGTGCCACTGTCGGAACCTTGGGCCGCGCGGCGTCTGCATCTTTGCGCGCGCGATTTTTCCGCGCTGACCCCTCATGCGGATTTGCTCGCGCAGCAGCTATTGCAAGCCTGAAAAGGTTTGCGCTTATTTTCCATACCATAAGCTATTTGCTTAAGGCCAGTTTCCTGTGTCACACGAATGCTTACTATGTGAAAGACAAGAAGTACACGATTCACCTCGTACCCATTTTGATGACTAAAGCAGGGTCGCCGAAATCCGCACTCGCTTGGCAGCGATACGACATCTATGCGCTATCGCCGTCGTATGAGGACTATGACGCGCTGCGCCAGTTGCTCAAACAACGCGGCGCAATCGACTATTCGCCGACGCTGAACTTCACTGACGACACTGTGTGCGTTTGAGGCATTGATCAACGCGCCAAAGCATTTCCTCCGGTCCGCTTAGAATGAACGCGCTCGTTCGCCGCTTTGCCAAAACAGCGAAGCGGCTTCGAGACATGGCGTTCGAAAATGATAAGGATAAGGAGGAACAATGCAGGCAAGACGCAAACTCCTGACGCTCGCAGCATGCGCCAGCTTCATCGCACTGACATGCCCCGTCGCATACGCGGACGACAAGCCCGCCCAGACAATCACGCTGGAAGGCCTCTCCCAACCGACGGACATTCTGATCGACCGCTGGGGCGTACCGCACATCTTCGCTTCGAACGAAAGCGATGCCTTCTTCGTACAGGGCTTCAACGCCGCACGCGACCGGTTGTTCCAGATCGACCTCTGGCGACGCCGCGGCCTCGGCCAGTTGGCGGAAGTCTTTGGCCCCGCGTACGTCGAGCAGGACAAGGCCGCGCGCCTCTTTCTCTATCGCGGTGACATGACGGCGGAATGGAAGCGCTATGGTCCGGACGCGAAGCCGGTGGCTACGCGCTTTGCAGCGGGCGTCAACGCATACATCGACTGGCTCGCGGTGCATCCCGAGCACATGCCCTACGAGTTCGGCAAGGTCGGATACTGGCCGGCGAAGTGGTCCGCCGACGATGTCGTGCGCATTCGCAGCCACGGCCTCACGCGCAATCTCACAAGCGAAGTCGCGCGCGCCAAGGTCGCGTGCAAGAGTTCGCTCGATGCCGATTCGGTCCGCTTCGGCCTGCAACCCGCATGGAAACCGCACATGCCCGAGGGCCTCGATCCGTGCCTTCCTGACGACGTCCTTAAGGTCTTTACGCTCGCGACCCAGAACGTGCGCGTGACGCATGAGTCGCTCAAGAGCGCCGATGCATCGGCCAGCATGATCGCCGCCGCCGACAACCCCGAAGAAGTGACCGAAGGCAGCAACAACTGGGTGATCGCGCCGGACAAATCAGCGACAGGCCGCGCGATCATGGCGAACGATCCGCATCGCGCGTATGCAGCGCCCAGCCTGCGCTATATCCAGCAGATCAGCACGCCGACGCTCGACCTGATCGGCGGCGGCGAACCGTCGGCGCCGGGCGTATCGATCGGGCATAACGGGCAGATCGCGTTCGGTCTCACGATCTTCAATATCGATCAGGAAGATCTGTATGTGTACGACCTGAATCCCGCGAATCCGCAACAGTATCGATACAACGGCCGTTGGGAACCAATGCGTATCGTGCGCGAAACGATCGCCGTCCGCGGGGGTGCGCCCGTCATCGCCGATCTCGCATTCACGCGACATGGTCCAGTGATCTATAACGAGGATGGCAAGCATCGAGCGTTCGCCGTTCGCACCGCCTGGCTAGCGCCGGGCATGTCACCGTACTTCGATTCCGTGCGCTACATGCGTGCCAAGAATTTCGCGCAGTTCAAGAGCGCGCTATCGACATGGGGCGCGCCGACGGTTAACCAGGTCTACGCGGACACGCATGGCGACATCGGCTGGGTGCCGAGCGGCCTCGCGCCCAGGCGCCCGAACTGGGACGGCCTCTTGCCCGTGCCCGGCGACGGACGTTATGAATGGGCCGGCTTCTGGCCGCGCGACGACATGCCCTCCGCCTACGATCCGCGCGACGGCTACTTCACAACGTCCAACGAGATGAACCTGCCGCCGGGCTATCCGTATGCCGAACGCAAGCTCGGCTTCGAATGGACCAACGGCTCGCGCCATCAACGCATCGACGAAGTGCTCAAGGCCTTGCCGAAGGTATCGATCGAAGATTCAGAGCGGCTGCAAAACGACATCGAATCGATTCCGGCAAGGCGTCTTACCGCGCTCCTCGCGCCGCTCGCGAGCGACGATCCCGACACGCGTGCCGCCCTCGCGATGCTCAAGGGCTGGGATGCGCAAATGCGCGCCGACTCCGCGCAGGCCGCGCTCGAAGAAGTGTGGCTTGCGCGCCATCTCGGCCGCAGCTTCAAGGATGCGGTCTTGCCGAAGCCCGCGGCGGCTTCCTTCGGCGCACCCGATACCGCCGTCATGCTCGACTCGCTCGAACAGCCGCAAGAGCGTTTCGGCGATAACCCGGATGCAAAGCGCGATGCGGTCCTGCTCGCGAGCCTGCGCGACGCGTATCGCGAGATGGTGCGCCTGCAGGGCGCGGACGCGAGCGCGTGGCAATGGGGTAAGTTGCAAACAAACCTCAACGCGCATCCATTCGCGGACCTCGTCGACGCCGACATGCACGCGAAGCTCAACGTCGGACCCACTGGCAAGGGCGGCAGCGCCTACACGCCGAATCAATCGACGTATCGTGCAAGCGACTTCCGGCAGACGAACGGGCCATCGTTTCGCGTCGTGGTCGATGTCGGCAACTGGGACAACTCTCGCGCGGTGAACCTGCCGGGCGAATCGGGAGACCCGGACAGTCCGCACTACCGCGACCTCGCGTCGATGTGGTTGAAGGGCGAGTACTTCCCGTTGCTCTATTCGCGCGCAGCAGTTGAGGCAGCCACTGAATCGCGTATTCATCTCGTGCCCGGTACACAAACGAAATGATCGTTGCGAACCAGGAATTGAATCCGTAAGGTGAGCAACGACTCACGTCGATTCGATACCTGGTTTCGCCGGCATCATCAAAGCAAATCCGCATTTCATCGATGTCGCATGATTGCCCAAAGACAGTCAATGACAGCGGTCATTGCACGACCGAACCTATACTCGGGGCGTTGGCTCGCTCAAAGATTTTCCTGAAGCAAATGTCCACGAGCATGACCGCGCGTGCACGATCCGCCGTGCATGCAATGGCTCGAATCCCAGCATCACGAAGAAAGTTCCTTGCGTTGCTGTTGAACGGGCCAGGAAGCGCAGCGCTTGTCGCATGCGGCGGCGAGAGCCTCGATCAAGACGCTATCGCAGGCACCGGTTCTCCCGGTAAAACGCGACAAGGGAAATCGTTTCGCCCCCGAAGCTCTTCTATGGCGTCAACGGTCACATGGCGTGGGGCGAAGGCATCTACTGGATGTTGCCGCCCGCCTGGCAACTCGCGTTGCTTGAGGACCTCGGCGTCACCAACTACCGCTGCGACGTCGCCGATCACGGCATGGCCGCATATCTTGCCGCAGCGTTGACGGGACCATTCACTGACAGTGGCATCTCGATCCTTCCTGTCATCAATCCACGCTCCGCTCACTGGGACCCCTACGGTTCAGAAGCCGACGGCTATTTGCTCGGCTATCGCCTGGCCTCGCGCATCACGAAGCCGCTTCAAGGCGTGGTGACACACATCGAATGCGGCAACGAACTCGCCACGATCGGACTCAAGATCGCAGGCGACGGCAGCCTGACGTCCGACTGGAACCCCGCTCGGTGGCAATCGTTTCGCGGCGTAATTCACGGCATGATCGCAGGCGTGAAGGCAGTCGCTCCGACGATCAGGTGCGGCGTCAACGTCGGCATTCCGATGGCTTATCGCGCGCTGCAAATGCCATGGACGGGCGTATCGCCCGATGGCACCGCGGAGGGCCGGTCTGGCGCGGGACAGGTGCGCTGGGACTTCACCACGTATCACTGGTACAAGAGCTCGGGCAACATTCAATGCGGCGGACGCAGCCACGCTTGCGTCGACATCCTGCAAATCCTCAAGGACTCGTTCAACGTCCCGATCTGGCTGACGGAATTCGGTTGGTCCGGCAGCATGGACACGCCGCAATCGGCCGCTGACTACGTATCGGCGGCGCTCGCACAGTATTGGTCGATCAGGGAGAAGTACAACATCGAATCAGTGATGCTGTACTCCGCGAACGATGCGAGCTACGGCCTAATTCAGTCCGACGGCATCACGAAGAATCCCGCGTATGGCGCGTACAAAGACTTCATCGCGGCGAAACCGGTTTGATTTGAAGCCCTGTTATTTAAAGTAAAGAATACCGCTTCTTAAAAATTGTTAAGCAAATTCTCATTTAATTGAAATTGTGTATTTTTTACCTTTTTTAAAAACTTTAGCAAAGTCCTCTCAAAACAATCAAGTAATAGATACCTGATAAATTTCTCTTGTGCGCAAACGTTTCCCTGATCTTCTCTCCACACGAGTAATTTTCTATTCATACGATATTAACTGACATCAATTCACCTATTTCTATTTGTTAGCAATTGTTACGGTGACAGGTAAAAAATAGGAACTTATAGTCGGTCACGTAAGTTCCTTGAAACCAAATTACCTGATCATCATGTCCAAGAAATCAAAGATCGAGCAAACGTTACCGATCGCATCCGTCCTTCCTGACGCAGCCATCTCGCGCCGGAACTTTCTCTCGCTGATGATGGCAGGCGCAGGCAGCGCAGCGCTTGCCGCTTGCGGCGGCGGAAGCGAAACTTCTGCAGTCGAGGCTGCGGCCAAGACCACCGACCTCGCCGCAACCCAAAAAGCGGCAACCGCGACCCAGAGCCTCTTCTACGGCATGAACGGCCACATGGCATGGGGCACGGGCATCTACAAGACGATGACGCCCGCTCAACAGCTCGCGATCCTCAAGGACCTCGGCGTCACCAACTACCGCTGCGACGTGGCCGACGCTGGCATGTCGACCTACCTCGCTACCGCGCTGAAGGGTCCGTTCGCCGGTAGCGGTGTCGCAATCCTTCCGGTGATCAACCCGCGCTCGGCTCGCTGGGACCCGAACAGCACGGAAGCAGCCGCCTACACGCTCGGCTACGACCTCGCGGTGCGCATCACCAAGCCGCTCGTGGGTCTCGTCAAGTACATCGAATGCGGCAACGAACTCGACACCATCGGCCTAAAGATCGGCGGCGACGGCAGTCAGACTACCGACTGGAATCCGGCGCAGTGGCCGTCGTTCCGTGGCGTGATCCGCGGCATGATCGACGGCGTCAAGGCGGTCGATCCGACAATCAACTGCGGCGTCAACGTCGGCATTCCGATGGCGTATCGCGCGCTGCAGATGCTCTGGACAGGCGTAACGCCGGATGGCACCGCTCAGGGCGTTGGCGGCGCGGCGCTCGTGCGCTGGGACTTCACGACGTATCACTGGTACAAGAGCTCGGGCAAGATCGAATGCGCTGGACGCAACAACATGTGCGTCAACATTCTCCAAGTGCTCAAGGACTCGTTCAATGTACCGATCTGGCTCACGGAATTCGGCTGGTCCGGCAGCAACGACACCGCGCAGTCCGCCTCGGACTACATGACGTATGCGCTCACCTCGTACAAGTCGATCAAGGACAAGTACAACATCCAGTCGGTCATGATGTACTGCGTGATCGACGCGAACTACGGCCTGATCCAGCCCGACGGCGCCACTAAAAACCTTTCGTACACCACGTTCAAGAACTTCGTCGCAGCCAACCCAGTTTGACCGCATGCGTTGGGGTTCAGTCGATTCCCCGCGAGTTGTAGCCGCACATCCCGATGCAATCTCGGATCGTTCGCGCGCTCAACCCTGCGTTGTTACTCCTGCTATCCTCGAAACTCCGCTCCATCGACGACGGTCATGACACGCGTAAATGACCGAAGCGTCGCGGCGCCAACCATCGCGCGTCTAATCGAGAATTCGATCCATGCCTCGTCCGGCCGCCTCACGAGGGGTGCTGATAGCGGCCATACTCGGCTCGAGCATGGCATTCATCGACGGCACGATCGTCAACGTCGCACTGCCCTCACTTCAGGCCAGCCTGCATGCGACGGCGAGCAATCTGCAATGGGTCGTGGAAACGTATGCGCTTACGCTTGCCTCGCTGCTGCTCCTTGGCGGATCGCTCGGCGATCTCTATGGACGACGCAGGCTTTTCCTGGCCGGCGTGCTGATCTTCGCGATGGCGTCTGCCTGGTGCGGCCTGGCGGGAACGATACAGATGCTCGTTGCGGCACGCGCCGTGCAAGGCATCGGAGCAGCGCTGCTCGTGCCGGGCAGTCTCTCGCTGATCAGCGCCTCGTTCCCTGAAGACAAGCGCGGACAAGCCATCGGCACATGGTCCGCATTCACGGCCATCACCACTGCGTTCGGTCCCGTGCTCGGAGGCTGGATGGTTGAGCACGTCTCTTGGCGCGCGGTCTTCTTCATCAACGTGCCGATTGCGGCGGTCGCCGCATGGATTACGCTGTCGAGCGTTCCTGAAAGCCGCAACGAGTCGATGCCGCGCAAGCTCGATTGGCCGGGCTCGGTGCTCGCGTGCCTGGGGCTCGGTTGCGTCACGTTCGCGCTGATCGAGGCATCGCGAGGCGGCGCCGTGATCGCGACCACCGCTGCGTGCGGCGTGCTCGCGCTCGTTGCGTTCGTCGTCGTCGAGACGCGTTCCGCTGCGCCGATGGTGCCGCTATCGCTCTTTCGCTCGCGAACCTTTAGCGGTGCAAACCTGATCACGCTGTTTCTCTATGCGGCGTTAGGCGGCACGATGTATTTTCTGCCGCTCAATCTGATTCAGGCACAGCATTACACGGCTACCGAAGCAGGCGGCGCGCTTTTGCCGCTCATTCTGCTCATCTTCGCGCTCTCTCGCTGGTCGGGCGGACTCATCGCGATTCATGGCGCGCGGCTTCCGCTCGTGATCGGACCAGTCATAGTCGCGGCGGGATTCGCGTGGCTCGCGTGGTCCACGAAGAGCGGCTCATACTGGTCCACGATCTTTCCACCGATGATCGTGCTGGGCCTCGGCATGGCGATCTGCGTCGCGCCGCTCACGACAGCCGTCATGAACGCGGTATCGATCGACGATTCCGGCGTGGCCTCCGGTGTCAACAACGCTGTCTCGCGCATTGCGGGGCTGCTTGCGATTGCGGTGTTCGGCCTGGTGCTTGCGTTGCGTTTCGATACGGTCCTCGAGCACAGGCTCGATGCGCTTGCGCTGCCTGCGCTCGCGCGCCATGCCGTGGAGGAGCAACGCCCTTTGCTCGCCGCGATCAGCAGCGATGATCCGCGCGTGCTTGGCGCGGTGCGAGATGCCTTTGTCGATGGATATCGACTGGTGCTGTTTATCTCTGCAGTATTGGCTCTGGCAAGTGCGGTCTGCGCGCAGTTGCTCTTGCAAGGGAAGAAGCCTGCGGGTTAGGCGATGCAGTACGATGCATGCACTAATGGTCACCGGACGAAACATCATGCGTGCAACGATCAGAATAATCATCGCGGCTTGCGCATTTGCAGCCACGCACCACGCAGCAGCGCATCCCGTCACGACATATCGCGGCATTTGCGATGCCTCGGCCGGCATCGACCTCGGCACAGGCCACTTCATTGTCGCCGACGACGAGCACAACGCGTTGCTGATCTACCAATACGGCACGCCGGCACATGTGGGCATGGTCGATCTGTCGAAGTATCTTGCCGCACCGGACGGCAAGAAGAAGAACAAGGAATCGGACCTCGAAGGCGCGGCGAGAATCGGCAACCGGATCTACTGGATCGCATCGCATGGACGCGACCGGCACGGCAATGTCGAACCGGCGCGCTACCGCCTGTTCGCTACGCGCATCGATCGTACGGAAGGGGTACCTGGCGTTGTTCCCATCGCAGCCAAGCCTTATACGAATCTTCTTACCGCACTCGCTGCGGATCCGCGCTTCGACGTGTTGACGCGTGCGTCGAAGCTGGCGCCTGAAGCGCCCGGCGGCTTGAACATCGAAGGCCTCGCGGATAGTGAAGACGGCGCCTTGCTGATCGGATTCAGAAATCCCTTGCCGAACAAGCAAGCGCTTGTGCTCAAGCTGCGCAACCCGGGTGATGTGGTTGAACGCGGCGCCGCCCCCGTGTTCGATGACCTCGTGCGCTTCGATCTTTCGGGCCGAGGCATTCGGAGCCTCGAGCGCATCGGACATCAATACGTGATCGTAGCGGGACCTCACAATGATGGCGACGGCAAATCCATTGCGTCGCGTTTTGCGCTATACAAGTGGAGCGGCTCACCTACCGACGCGCCAAAATTCTGGACCGACGTCGAGCCATCTGACTTCCACGCCGAGGCGATCTTCGAGATGCAGGGAAGACATCAACTCTATCTTCTGAGCGATGACGGCGGCGAACGTGCCGATCATGTCGATTGCGGCAAGAAGCCGTTCCCTTCCGATGCCAAAACCTTCAGAGGCATGGCGTTCGACTATCCGTAAAGCTATTTGTGGGGTAGACCACATATCGACGGCATTCGTCAAAGCGCAAGCAATACGACGTGCGAAGCGACATCTTCTTAAGCACGGTCGTTTGATCGAATGACTAACTTAAGCACTCCAAGCGGCGGCAACTCTTCCCTTTAGCGCATCAGTGCGTCTTTCTTATTTTCCGATACGGCGCATTCATATCGATGTCATTCATCTTAGCAACTTCGCTAAGCGAAGCAATCGATGGGTAATGACCCTTAGCCGTTACCTCGACGTAACATAAACGTTTGCGCTTGGCCGAAAGACAGGACATCCTTGTACCTGGCTGACAATTCGATCAATGATCTGGGCGAGGGATAAGACATGTGGCGTCGCGTCTGTTTGCGGTTAATCGTGATAAGCGGTTTTCTCTATCTCGCCGGTTGCGGTGGTGGAGGCAGTAGCAATTCCAACACCTCCGGTGGCACGGCCGCCCCCGCTACAGGTGCAAGCGACGGAGCAGCGTCTGCGCCCGGTGGCGCGAGCGCCCCGGCGGGTGCAAGCGGCGGCTCCGTCAGCACGCCCGCACCCACGCTCGCAGCGGCAACGCCCGTGATCGACGGCACGCCACTCGGCACGGCTCATTGGAGTGCAGGCGCGACGACGTCGGGTGGATTGGGCCAGGCTGTCGGCGGCCTCAACTGCACGCTGACGGGCAGCGCCTATACGTACTCGCATTTGTCCATCTATCAGGACGGCCAGCTGCTCGCGCTGCCGGCTAACGTGGGCGCCATCGCGCCGACGCTGGCTGTACAAACTGGTTGCGTCTATCCCGTCCACACGCTCGATTCATCGGGCAAGATCCGCATGGATGCGAGCACCAGTACGCAGTACACGCTCGGCCAGTTCTTTGCCGTATGGGGTCAACCGCTTACATCAACGAACGTCGCCGGCGTGGCGGGGACGCAGGTCACCGCATACGTCACTAGTGGCGGCGTACTCACGCAATACACGGGTGACCTCTCGAGTCTCGTCCTGCCGCCGCATGGTGAAGTGACCATCATGATCGGCACGCCGCTCACACAGATCCCCACGTACACGTGGACCGATCCGCCGCCCTTCGACAACAACCGTCACGCGCTCACTTTCGGTACTACGATCGGCACGTCGTTCTGGCCGAACGGCAGCACAGCGACAGGCGGCACGGGCCAGCCCATCGGCGACGTGATCTGCGCGGCCGGCATGGTCGAGTCCTATCACGTGCATGCGCATCTCGCGATCTTCAAGGACGGCCAATGGCTTGCGCTGCCTGCAAACATTGGCATTACACCGCGATGCAACTACGAGACGCACACGCACGATAGCACCGGCGTCATTCACATCGAGACGCCCAACCTCAAGGCCTTCACGCTTGGCAAGTTCTTTGCCCTCTGGGGAGAGCCGCTGACGAGCACGAACGTCGCGGGTGTGATGGGTCCAGTGGTCGCCTATATCAACGACAACGGCGACGTGCGTCGCTGGATGGGCCCGTTGACCGACATCGAGTTGACGTCGCATCGCTCGGTAACGCTGCAGGTGGGCACGACGCCGATCAGCACGCTCGCCACCTACAACTGGGACGAGCCGAAGTAGTGGCCGCTGGATGATGGCGCTTCAAGCGGCGAATGTCGCCTGAAGCGCTTTAGTGACACTCAACTCCCGAGCACGACGAAGATCATCCCGAGCGGCGCCTTGGATCCGTTAGGCACCGGTGCGCGCAGCGGAAAACCGTACGTGCCGCGCACGTTCACGTAACGCCCCGCCTGAAACCGGAAGCCCGCACCAACGCTCACGAGCGAACCGTTGGTCGGCTCGGCCGGCTGATCGATGCGGCTCCAGACATGCCCCGCATCGACGAAGACGAACGGCTGCAGGCCGATGCCACTCGAACCGAAGATCCACGCAGGCACGCGCAGTTCCGTCTGCACATTCCAGCCGCGATCGCCCTGCACGACATACGGTTCATAGCCGCGCACACTACTGTCTCCACCGAGGCCGAGTTCTTCGCTAGGCAGCAATGTATCGGGCGTCCATTGGAGAGTGCCGCGCGCAGAGACCGAGAAACCGGCTCCGAACGTCACGTCGCGTTGCCCCGACAACTGCAGGTAGGCATAGCGCGGCGTCGCGCCGTGGCGGGCCGCATCGAATGCAGCGTCCTGATTGTCACCGTCGAGACGTCCTGGACTCAGCACGACCATGGCGTTCGCGCGCCCCTGTCCGCGCGCATCCGTCCTGCTGATTTCGTAGTTGACGACGAACTGATGAATGTGCGTATTCGAATTGAAGACCTGGAAGCCGCCGAACTCGAGGTCGTTGTTCGAGCGCTTGAAGTCGTAGCCGAACTGCACTTGCTGCTGCCACGTCCCTAGCGGGGCGAGCCGCCAGTCGTAACGAAAACTGAGCTGCGCGGAGATGCCTGTTTGACCGTAACTATCGGGAAGGCGCGGTGTGCTCTGCGCATAGACGCCGAACAGTTCGATGCGGTCCAGCCACGGCAAGGGCGCGCTATAACTCATCGCATGCGCAACGAAGCGCGGACGATTCTCTCGTCCTTCGATGTCGGGATTGCCGCTGAAGAAATCGTTGCTGACCGTTACCTGATACGCGATCTGCTGATCCAGTCCGAACAGGTTGCCGTAGTCGATACCCGCAAAAAAGCGGTCGCGGCCGAGTTGCGGCACGCCGGCGTTATCGTAGCCGGCGGTTACGCGCAGCGGAAAGCGGTCCTGCGTTTGCAGCACGACGTCCGTCGTATTCTCTTCGGTGCCGGGCGCATAGACCACGTCCACCGTTCGATACGGATTCGCATTGAGCAGCGCGAGACCCGACGAGACATCGGCTTCGCGGATCGGATCGCCCTTGGTGAGCGGCATCTCGCGCATGAGCAGATCGCTCGAAAAATAGCGATTGCCACGCGGCACGACGGCACCGAGCCGATAGTTCGCGACGACAATACGCACGACGCCATCGGTTACGTCCTGCTCGGGCGCGTAGACGTCGACGAGCGGCAAACCCGCATCGCGATAGCGTTGCACGACGCTCTTGCGAATTTCTGCGAGCCGTCCAAGCGTAAGCGGCTTGCCGAGATCCGCAACGAAGCCTGCGAGAAACGCATCGTCGAGAAGCGGGAGGTCTTTTGCAACGATGCCGCCTTTCGGACGCTCTTCAGCTTGCGTGCCGGGCGCTTCGAATATCAGGCCGCGCAATGCTTCGATGGCCACCTGCTGCGAATCGCTGACGGGCTCCGGCGGCACCGGCGGTGCGACGGGACGTGCGGGCGCAGGCGGTGGCACGGGGTTCACATCGCGATAGGACTGCGCATGCGCGGCAGTCGCGACGAGCATCGACACAGGCGCGACGAGCGCGCAAAGCAGGCGCAGCGAGCGCGATGAAGCCACCATTGCGGGGCTCAATTCGCGAGTTGCCGGCGGGACATTGGAAGTGGGGCCTGCGCCGTTAGCGGCATGTGGCCCGACGCGGGGATATCGAGATCGAGTGACGATGTTATGAACCGGCTATCTGTGGTCACCACGCCGTTCCTCCGGATGAGCCTGTTAGTGATTGGAGCTGTGGATGCGCGCCGGTTGCCTTTCATGTTGCTAAAGCGCTCTTTACTTTAGCAGACGATTATTGAATTGATACTTTGATCCCGCATTTTCGGTCAAAGCGGCCTGCAGAGTTGGCTATGGAGAACGGGAAGAAGAATTGCCTGGCGCCGGCGCACAATGGCATCGAACCAGCCCTCATGCGGCGCTGCCGCGCAGGAGACAAACATGTCTGCGCCCGCTCACTGGACATGCCCAACATGTGCAATCGACGTCACGACCCCCTTCTGCCCGCAATGCGGCGAAAGTCCGCTGCGTCCGCCCGATCTTACGCTGCGCGGCATCGCAGCCAAGGTGCTGCACGCGGCAACGAGCATCGACGGGCGGCTGCTGCGCACGATGTGGTGTCTGCTTCGTCACCCGGGTCAGTCGACGGTCGCGCATCTCAAGGGGCAGCGCATGCCGTACGTCGCTCCATTCCAGCTCTTTCTCATCGCCAACGCGTTCTTCTTCGCGATGCAATCGCTGACCGATACGCAGATCTTCGGGTCGACGATGGAGTCGCATCTCAATCATCAGGACTGGAGTCCGCTTGCGAGGACGCTCGTCGCTGAACGAGCCGCCCGGCTTCACACCGATCTTGTGCAGTACACGCCCGAGTTCAATCGCGCTGCGGTGCTCAATGCGAAGTCGCTCATCATCCTAATGGTCGTGCCGTTCGCGCTGCTGCTCTCACTGACGTTTGCTTTTGTGCGCAAGCAGAAACGCAAACCGTTCGTCTCGTACGTGTACTTCTCACTGCATCTCTATGCGTTTTTGCTGCTGCTCTTTTCGCTGGCGTTGGTAATAGCGGCGATCGATGTCCATGCAGGAGGCGCAGGCCTCGCATCGCCCGCGGTCGACAAGGTGCTTTCGCTCATTAATCTCAGTGTCTGCGGGGTGTACACGTATCTTGCGCTGGGACCCGTGTTCAATTCGCACGGCCTCGCGCGCTTCGTCAGGGCTGCCGCGTTGACGATCGGCGCGGGGCTCATTGTCCTCGGCTACCGCTTCGTTATCTTTTTGATCACGCTATATCTGACATGATCAGAACAAAATACCGAATAAAAGTAATGCGGTCACATATTCCGATACTTAAGCAGCTTCTTCAGCCAACATGGCCGGCAACAGCCGCGCAAACTCTCGCTTGACTAACCCATAACACTCACAGGCACGCCCTTCAAGCCCGGACCGGTCGACGATACGGATGGAACCGCGCGTCTGATACACGATTCCAGCCGATTGCAAGCGCCCCGCCGCTTCAGTCACCGCCTCGCGACGCACGCCCAGGAGATCTGCGATCCGCTGTTGCGTGATCACGAGCTTGTCCGTGCCAGTCGCATCCATCGCCTCTAGAAGCCAGCGCGAGAACTGGTTGCTCACCGAATGATGCCGATTGCAGGCAGCCGTCTGCGCAATCTTCGTAAACAACGCATGCGCATACAGCATGATCAGGCGACGCATTGCCTCCGATCGGTCGAAATGCTGGCGCAGGGCAGCCGCGTCTACGCGATACGCCGATCCCGAACACTGGACCTCGACGTTCGACGGCATCGCGTCCCCGTTCATCAGCACGTTGGCGCCGGTGGTTCCCTCGCGTCCGATCGAAGCCACTTCGACGGAGCGTCCGTCTTCCATCGTGTGCAGCAGGGAAACGACCGCCGTGATCGGAAAATAGATGTGGCGCACGCGCGCGCCCGCATCACAAAGCACTTGCGACGACTCGAGCCGGACGAGTTCGAGGTCAGGGGCGATCGCCTTCCACTCTTGCGTGGGAAGGCCGCTCAGCAGATGGTTGCCGTGTAGATCGGATTGCAGCGTCAGCATAGTCATATCTCCTGGAATCGCGCACATGAGGCGCAGCCGGGTCGGTTAGAGCGAAATCGGGAGCGCGCCTCTCGAAAGAAGCGGGCTCGCAAAGGAGGGAGGCGTCAACGGGTAAACACCTAAGTCGAGGTAGCAATTACCTCGCCCGTACCAGCAAAGGCTTTGACGCAGAAAGGGCAGAAAATGCCCCAATAACGGGAATTAGCGGATTTACGCCGCGCGCAACCGTTTGCGCGGACCAGAATGCGCGAATTTAAATATTTATATGCGTTCTACTGTTGTCGAATTCATTGGCTAAATGGGCGAAAGCCACGTGTAAAACAGGAGCGCACAATAACAAAAAAACACGACATCGGTGCAACTACGATCCACGGCGCAACCTCTTTCTGAAAGCTCGCACTAAGTAACAAACGAGTTCCCGATTAATCCATTGATTCGCCATCCAAACTAAATATATTGGCGAAAACCTTCATAAGCTAATATCATTCTGAAAGGCAATCGTGGGCCACACCTGTGTCCATCTGAATCAATCTGTTACCGAGCTTGAGCGGTTGTCTTTTCCAGCCTATCTTTAGCCCTTGCGGTTTTCACCGCATCGTCTATGTGTATCCGTACGCACCGAGACGACACGGTCCGACAACATACCGTGGACCCCTGGGCAAGATGTCTATGCCCCAAGCAACATCCGCGAGCGTTGCGATCCATGATGTAGACCACACATGGGTCTTTTCGTATGAATAAACCGTATCAAGCGATCGAGCCCACCCGGCAATTCGTCGACATTGCGTACGCGCATAACGTGACACGCTGCTAACAGGCGTATGCATGACGGCTGGCGTCAGGTGGGCCGGGGATAAGATGAAGATATTGATTGCAAACACGCTGTACTATCCGGACGTTCTTGGCGGAGCGGAGGTCTCCACACAGATACTCGCGGAAGGACTCGTTGCAGCCGGCGCCGAAGTGACCGTGGTCTGCGCGTCGGGTACGGGTGTCGATCACGTAACCGAACTCAACGGCGTCAAGATCTGGCGCCTGCGTTTCGCCAATCTGTACTGGCCTCACCGTCCCGGCAAGCGTTCCCGCGTCGCCAAGCTCGTGTGGCACGCCATCGATTCATATAACGTGCTCATGGCGCGCAAACTGCGCGCTGTCGTCGCGAAGGAAAAGCCGGATCTCGTGAGCACGAGCAACCTGTCGTGCCTATCCGTCGATCTTTGGCGCATCGCCAAGAAAGCCGGCCTGCCGGTCGTTCATACCGCGCGCGATTACTACCTGATGTGCCCGTCCTCGACGATGCTCTCGGGCAACCGCTCCTGCGATCGTCAATGCACTCTGTGCGCGTGCTACTCGGGCTACAAGCGCAGCGAATCGGAACAGGTGGACGTCGCGATCGGCGTGAGCCGCTTCGTGCTCGACAAGCATCTCGACAACGGCTTCTTCACGCGCGCAACGTCGACGGGCGTGATCAGCGACTGTCATTTACCGGAGATCAGCGAACCGCCGGAGACCCCTTTCCGTCTCGTCAAGAACGCGGTGCGGCTCGGCATGCTCGGTCGCGTATCACCGGAGAAGGGCGTCGAATTGCTGGTCGATGAACTGATGCGCGATACGTCGCTCAACTGGACGCTCACGATCGGCGGCACGGGCGACGACGCCTACCTCGAAAGCCTCAAGGCGCGCTACAACGACCCGCGTGTGCAATTCCTCGGGCACGTCGATGCGTCGTCGTTCCTGCACGACATCGACGTGCTGGTCGTGCCGTCGCGATGGAACGAGCCGTTCGGCCGCGTCATCGTCGAAGCGTATGCGCAAGGCGTCCCGGTCGTCGGCGCGAATACCGGCGGCATCCCGGAAGTGATCGAGCCCACCTCGCATCTCGTGTTCGACATCAACGATCCGCAATCGATGATCGGCAGGATTCACGAGGCGATCGAATCCCTGCAAGACCCGCAAGTGCACGATCGACTGCGCCGCTACGCTGATTCGTTCAGCCCCGACAGGATGGTCGATTCGTATCTGAAGGTCTATCGCGACGCGCTGAAGCGCAGCGCAGCGTCGACGCACCGCCCGCCGCAACTGCAATCGACCAGCAATAAGGAACGCGCGTAATGAATACACCCATCCTCGAATACGGTCCTTACGCCACGAGCGGGAATACGGTGGCGTCCCGCACCGTCAACGTATGGCGCCTGATAATCGACAACATGTGGGCTGTGATTCTCATCGTGATCGCGGTCACGGCGCTGGCCACGAGCTACGCGTTTCTGGCGACACCCACGTTCACTGCCGATGCGGTCGTCCGCGTCGAGTTTCCGAATCCGAACACATTCGGCCTCAACTCGCGCTCGGGACGCAGCGTATCCGAGGAAGTCATCCCCAAGACCTTGCCGAGCGATGCGGAGATCCAGATGATCCAGAGCCGCACGGTGCTGCTGCCGGTCATCAAGAAGTACAAGCAGGACATCCTTGCGACGCCGGACCAGTTCCCCGTCCTCGGCCGCATCTCCGAGTTGCTTTCGGATCCTGGCCAGCCGATGCCGGCGTTGCTCGGCATGCGTTCTTTTGCGTGGGGCGGTGAAGAGCTGAACGTCGATACGCTCGACGTGCCGTCGCGTTTCATCAACAAGGAAATGACGTTGCGCGCGCTTGCGAACAATCGTTATGAGCTGATCGATCCAAACGGCAACAAGGTGCTCGAAGGCGCGGTGGGTACACCGGTTGCCGGCAATGGCGTGACGATGCTCGTGCGCCAACTCGTTGCGCGTCCGGGCACGGAGTTCACGGTTGCGCGCTTTAGCGAGTTCGCAGCCGTGCAGCGCTTCTCGGGCAAGCTTAAGGTGGCCGAATCCACGAAGGAATCGGGCGTCGTGCAGATTTCCTATGAAAACAAGAGCCCCGAGCTTGCGCAAGCCATCACTAACTCGATCGCGCAAACGTACATCGCATCGCATGTCGATCAGAAGCGTCAGGATGCGGGGCTCACGCGCGACTTCATCGAGAGCGAGCTGCCGCGTCTCAAGGACGAACTCAAGCGTGCAGACACCGAGCTTAGCGACTACCGTACGCAAGCGAATTCGATGGCGCCGAGCGCGGAGGCATCGTCGTATTTGAAGGGCACGCTCGACATCGAAACCCAGATCGCAACCCTCAGGATGCAGCGCACGCAAACGGCCAGCCGCTTTGCACCTGGCACGCGTGAACTGCAGACGATCGATCAGCAACTCGCGACGCTTGAGCAGCAGAGAAAGCAGTACGACTCGCGCTTCAACCAGTTGCCCGAGTCGGACCGCAAGACGGCCGATCTCACGCGCAATGCCAAGGTCGCTGAAGACATCTACGTCGCGATGCTCGACAAGTCGCGCGAATTGCAAGTCACGCGCGCTGGCACGATCGGCAACGTGCATCTCGTCGACACGGCGCTCTACCCGACCGAGCCGTCCAAGCCGAAGCGCTTGCTCGTAATCGCGGGCGGGATCGTCGGTGGCCTGATCATCAGCGGGCTCTATATCTTCCTGAGGCAGCGCAAGTCGGTGAGCATCGTGCACAGCCCGGATGCCGCCGAGCGTCATCTGCAGCTTCCGGTATTCGGCGCGGTCGCGTTCAGCGACCAGCAACTGCGTCTCGACGAATCGCCGCTGCGGGGCCGCTTGCCCGGCATGCCTTACGAACACGCCAGCGATGCCGCGAAAGAGTTGGCTGAAGCCGGCATCGGCGATCCGCATGCGGACCCCGCTACCCTGCTCCTCGCGACGACATCGCAGAGCGAAGAAGCTATCGAAGCACTGCGCGCTATCCGCACTTCCTTGATGCGCGACGTCAACGGTGCGCGCAACAACGTGCTCGCCGTCGCAGGTGCGACGCCGGGTATCGGCAAGACCTTTATCGCTTCGAACCTTGCCGTGCTGCATGCTCAAGCGGGCAATCGCGTGCTCCTGATCGACGGCGACCTGCGTCGTGGTCAGGTCGCCTCGCAGTTCGGTCTCGCGCACACGGCCGGCCTCGCCGAAGTGCTCACGCATCGCCGCGAGCTCGAAGAGGTGGTGCAAGCGTCCGGCGTGCCAGGTCTCAGCGTGATCTCGAACGGCGTGCCGCCGGCCAACCCGTCGAAGCTGCTCTCGACGACGCGCCTGCGTTCCCTGCTCGAACAGTTGATGCCGCAATACGACCTCGTGATCATCGATACGCCTGCCGTGCTCGCGGTCAGCGATGCGGTCATGGTCGGCGCGGCTGCGGGCTCGACGCTCGTCGTCGTGCGGCCGAGCGCGCAAAGCGAAGCCGAACTCGGTGAAGCGATCAAGCGACTGGATCTCGCGGGGGCGAGGGTAGCCGGTGCAATTTTCAATGCAATGCCCAAGCGTCGCAGCGACAAGCGCATTCGCGCGTATTCAAGTAGTTATGGCGCGCCCTCATACGGCCCTTCCCAACCCTGACCGCGTGAACTAAGGAAGCGGTCGAATACAACAAATAGCAGAGGACGACATGTCGCTTTCGAAGACAATCGCAGGCTCCGTCAAAGAGTTACTTCCCGACTCGGTCTTTTTGAGTCTGTCGCACCGCATGAGCGTTGGCCGGTTTCCCGATCTCGTGAATCCGGTCACGTTCAACGAGAAGATCGTCTATCGCTGCCTTCACCCGGACCCGCGTTTCGCGAACCTGACCGACAAGCTGCTCGTGCGCGACTTCGTTATCCGCACGATCGGCGAGGAACATCTGATTCCTCTTCTTTCAAGCCCGGATCACTTCACGAAGGACGTCTTCGATGCGCTACCCTCCTCGTTCGTGATGAAGGCTAATCACGGAAGCGGCTATGTCAAGGTGATTCACGACAAAGCGGAGACGTCTTTCGAAGAGTTGAGCGCGCTAAGCGAGCGCTGGCTGGCGGCGAATTTCTACCGTGTAGCGCGCGAGCGGCACTACGAGCACATCAAGCCGCGAATCTTCTTCGAGGCGCTGCTCACCGATCAAAGCGGCAACATTCCTGCCGACTTCAAGATCCATTGTTTCAACCAGGTAGCGGGGAAGCAGAAGGCTTTCATCCTGCATATCTCCGATCGCTTCACGCCTCATCCGCGCGGAGACTTTTACGATGAAGACTGGAATCAGCTCGACATCCGTATTGGTCACTATCCGAACAGCGCGGTGCCTTCGCCGCGTCCGGACAACCTCGATGAGATTCTGCGCAACGCGAAGCAACTGTCGGCGAACTTCGACTATGTACGCGTAGACCTTTACGCGCCGGACGACAGGATCTTCTTCGGCGAGTTGACCTTTACACCGGGCGCGGGCGTTTATCGATTGACGCCGGATCAGATCGACTACGACTGGGGACGCATGCTTCAGGCGCACTCGTCGTCCGCTGGATTGGCTGCTTCGCCTGTCAACGTGCCGCGTTAAAGGCTTTGGCAAAAAGGGGCGCCCCGTTTATTCGAGGCGCCCCTTTTTTACGCCGCTTGAGCATGCATATCGAAACTTCCCATGCTGGTGCGAATCACCGTCCGTTCAATCAGCCGCAACAAGCGGTTGCCGCCTTGGGCCCGTGGACCGCGCACTCGTACCTGAATATCGCGTTGGCGCTTCCTGCGACGATCCTGCTCGCCGTGGTGTCGTGGTATCTGGCCGGGAAGCCAGTCCTGAGCCTGAGGCCGCATCTCACACGTCTCGAGGATCGCGCGATAGCGATGCGCGACTCACTGCACGAGGCGTGGACCGGTTGGGTAAGACGCTCGCTGTCGAACGAGTGACGCAGGCGTCCAGATCAATACAAGCCCAGCCAGCGCCACACATAAAACCGCACGACTCCGACCAACTCGTAAAGCGCGTCCTCGGAGTCGAACCATCCTTCGGGATGCGGTAACCACCACGAAGGCGGATTGCGCACGCTCGACACGAACGGTTGCGGATGCAGGCCAAAGGCAGCAAACGTAAGGACGGCGCGCCGCATGTGCAACGACGACGTAATGAGCACCATCCCGTCATAGCGATCCTGGCGCAGCAGCTCGTCGACGTTGCGAGCGTTATCGTAGGTGTCGAGGCTCGTGTTCTCCAGCACGAGATCGGAGCGCTCGACGCCGCCCTTCAGCAGATAAGGCGCATACACGTCCGCTTCCGTTTGCCCATGGCGCTGTGCATCGCCGCCACTGACGAACACTTTGCATACGGTTTCGGTTCGCCGGCAAACCTCGTAAAGCGCCAAGGCCGCTTCGATGCGCGGCATCGATTCGGCCTGTGGCACGAGTCGTTCGCTTTCGTCGAATTCCGTGCCACCGCCAAGCAGGATAAACGCCATGCGCGGCGCCATGCGTGGTTCGACAGGAGCGTCGTATCCGCTTTGCGCGATGCTCACGAGCGGGCCTGCCAGCCAGCTTCCGAGCAGCCAGAAGACCACTCCACCGGCCAGCAGCACTTGCACCCGACGTCCGCGGCACACGGCGAACAGCGCAACGACAAACAAAAGCAAGGCGACAAGAACCAATGCGCAAGTCCTTTGGGACACAAGCGGACCCTGCATTCTGAACATGCGCCACTAAACGCTTTGTGCTCAAAGGCTCATATCGCGCGTGATGCTCAAACGCGATTCAAACGCGATTCAAACGCGGTGCAAACTTGGCTCGTACCGACCGCCCCAATTTCGTGCGCCATCGCACGGACGTATGACCATTGGAATTCGTTAAATACGGTCACACAAACGACACCGCTTCAACGCCTAAATGAGCGCAAGGTGACGAATGTAAGACGCTTGTAATGAGCAACTCGATACGAGCCGCTCTAGCGTCAGCGCGGGATTCGAATGGCAACAGGCAAGCACCGAACGCAAGCCGAATCCATGCGAAGCTCTGATCGAAAATAGCCGAATGAATGAATCGGTGGCCACCCCGGGGATGACAACAATGAAAACACAACTGCGCCGTATCCTTTCTGAATCCGCCCGTCTCGACGTCTCCGTGGATTCGCTTGGCGACAGCGACGATCTGTATGCAGCAGGACTCTCATCGCTTGCCACCGTGCATGTGATGCTCGCCATCGAAGACGAGTTCGCCATCGAGATTCCCGACCGCATGCTCACGCGCCGCCTGTTTTCCAGCATCGACACGCTCGCAGCATCGATCGTCGAACTGCGCCGCCTGCAGGCCGCGGCATGAATGCCCGCACGGAGGTTTTCAACCCCGCGGACGCAAACGTGCAGCCGCCAGCGCGTGACGAAATCGCGCTCCTCGCCGCCGCCCGTCGCGTAGCCGTGATTTCGGCTGCGCATGCGAGCGCGGTGGACCGCGAAGCGCGCTTCCCGCACGAAGCGTTCGACGCGATGCGCAACGAACGCCTGCTGTCCGCGATGATCCCGCGTGCATTCGGCGGCGATGGCCTCGAGCTCGACGCCGTGGCGCGTCTTTGCGAGGCGCTGGCGCAAGGCTGTGCATCGACTGCGATGATCTATGCGATGCACCAGAGCCAGGTCGCGTGCATCGTCGATCATGCGGCCGACGTGGCATGGCAGCACGATCTGCTCGCACGCATAGCCGGGGAGCAATTGCTGCTCGCCTCGGCAACCTCGGAAGAGACGATCGGCGGCAACATGCGCACGAGCGCTTGCGCAGTCGATCTCGTCGACGGCGCGTTCAGCATCGAGAAGCTCGCGCCGACCATTTCGTATGGCGCGCATGCGGACTGCATCCTCGTCACGGCACGCCGTCATCCGGATGCGCCGCCGTCGGATCAGGTACTGATCGTAGCTCCACGCGATACGTTCACGCTCGAGCGGCGCGGCACGTGGGACACGCTCGGCATGCGCGGAACGTGCAGCGAAGGCCATCGCCTGACCGCGCAGGGTATCGCCGAGCAGATTCTGCCGGCGCCATTCGCGAAGATCGCAGACGAAAGCATGCTGCCGGTTTCGCACACGCTGTGGGCATCGGTATGGATCGGCATTGCCGGCGACGCCGTGAATCGCGCGCATCAGTTCTTCCGCAATCAGGCGCGCGGCAAGCCCGGCGCGCTGCCGCCCTCGGCATCGCGCCTTGCGCAAGCCGTCACGACGCACCGCATGATGCAGGCTCGCCTCAAGGCCGCGCTTGGCGCCGTTGCCGAAGCGAACGCGGAACGCGTCGCGCGGCAGGCGATCGGCAGCGACCAGGTCGACATGCCGCTTGGCGCGTCGATCGGGCTGGCAGCCGACATGAACATGCTCAAGCTCGCGATCTCGCAATCGGCGTTTCAGGTCGTGCAGGAAGCGCTGATGATTTGCGGCATGGCAGGCTACAAGAACGACAGCGACTACAGCGTGGGGCGTCATCTTCGCGACCTCATGTCGGCGCCGCTGATGATCAGCAACGACCGCATCGAGTTGAACACGGCCAATCTGCTGCTCGCGCAGCGCACTGCAGTAACGGGGACAAACTAAAAATGAACATGCCTACCGAACCGGCCGTGCTGATGCAGGCCGAAGGACAAACGTCGTCTGTCGCATCCGATCCGACGCTGCGCGATCGCCTGATCGAAGCCGGCATTCTGATCGATACCGGAGAGAACGGTCTCTACGGCCGCAGTGAAGTGTTCGAAGATGTGGTCGATCGCCTGAACAAGGTCATCACGCTGCTCGGCGCGGACCAGAGCGCGGAAGTGCTGCGCTTTCCGCCCGCGATGCGCCGTCACGACTTCGAGGACAGCGAGTACCTGAAAAGCTTCCCCGACCTCGCCGGCACGATCCACGCATTCCAGGGCAACGACCGCGGCCATCATCGCCTGCTCGAAGCGCTCGACAAGACGCTCGCCGTGGGCGATCAGGAACGCTCCGACGAATGGATGGATCAGCAAAAGCCGACACGTCTCGTGCTCACGCCGGCCGCCTGCTATCCGGTGTATCCGCTGATCGCGCGGCGCGGCAAGCTCGCGGAAGAAGGTGCGATCGTCGACGTGTTCGCTTACTGCTTCCGCCACGAGCCCTCCATCGATCCGGGCCGCATGCAGATGTTCCGCATGCGCGAATACATTCGCGTCGGCAGCCCGGCACAGGTGATGGCGTTCCGCCAGAAGTGGATCGAACGCGGCTCGGCCCTCGTGCGCCTCTTGCAACTGCCGTTCGAAATCGACCTCGCCAACGATCCGTTCTTCGGACGCGGCGGCAAGATCGTTGCCGACAGCCAGCGCGAGCAGCAACTCAAGTTCGAACTGCTGGTGCCGGTCGCGACGCCGAACAAGCTGACCGCATGCCTCTCGTTCAACTATCACATGGAACACTTCGGCGAAATCTGGAACATCCAGCAAACCGACGATAGCCTTGCGCACACGGCATGCGTCGGCTTCGGCATGGAGCGTACCACGCTGGCGCTCTTCCGCCATCACGGCCTCGACGTGACGAAGTGGCCCGAAGCGGTACGCACGTTCCTGTGGGGCGATGCCGCGCCGATGATCGCCGATGCACTGGCACGCACGGGCACGAACGCATGAGCTCGCTCCCGTCCGCTGTGGCCGCAAATGCGGATGGCGCCGTCGCGATGGCGCCGCAGCAAACCGCTTTCGCCAGGCAGATGCTTCGCGAAGCGGATCGTCACCCGCTGCATCAGGGCGAGCGCGTGTGGCTCGAAACCAATTGCTACGTCGATCTGTGGATCGAGCTGTTGCACGACTTCGGTTTCGATCCGCGCGCGGCGCTCGGCTTTACCGTGCTGCAAGCGTTCGAGGGCGACCAGTTCACGTTCCCGAAGTTCTCGCTGGACGATATCGCGCGGCTTTATGGCCTGCAGGCACAGGAGCTCGCGATCTATGACACGCTGGAGCGGCACGTGCTCGAGCAGACGCGTCGCGGCCACGTGGTGATTGTCGAGGTCGATGCGTTCTATCTGCCCGACACGCGTGCGACGAATTACCATCAGTCGCATTCGAAGACCACCATCGGCATCAAGCGTGTCGATACCAGCGCGCGGCAGCTTGAGTACTTCCACAACGCGGGCTATTACACGCTCGGCGGCGACGATTACGACGGCGTGTTCTCGCTCGCGCCGGAACTGGCGGGCAATGCGAACCTGCTCTTTCCGTACGTGGAGTTCGCCAAGCGCAATCGGCCTGCGTTGTCGGGCACCGAGCTCGTACAGGCATCGGCGAGCACGCTTGCCACGCACCTTTCACGGCGTCCGACGAATAATCCGATCACCGAATGGCGCGCGGCTTTCGCCGAGCATGTTCACGCGGTGCTCAATCGCGACATCGATTACTTTCATCAGTATTCGTTCAACGTGATGCGTCAGTTGGGCGCGAACTTCGAAATGCTCTCGAAGTATGTGTTGTGGCTGCGCGAACACGGCTATGACGTGCCCGAGAGTGTTGCCAAGGACGCGCAGCATATCGCGCGGGAATCGATGGTGATGCAGTTCCGACTGGCGCGAGCCCGCGTGCGAGGTCGTCCCGACTTCTGTGACGACTGCCTCGACGGACTCGAAGTGTCGTATGAACGCGTGATGACGCCGCTTGCCGCGTTCTTCTCGTGAACATCATGGCACGCCAGTTGTCTTCCGGATGGCAGTGCGTCAGCACGCCATCCGGCGCGTTCGCGACGCCGGCAGAACTCGATTCCGCCAGCGGCTGGATCGATGCGCCAGTGCCTGGCACGGTGGCGTCCGCGCTTCGCGCCGCAGGCAAGCTCGATGAGAGCAACGCACCGGCGTTCGCGTTCAGTGATCACTGGTATCGCATGCGATTCGAAGCGAACGGTGCACGCAAGCTGCGTCTGCAAGGACTTGCGACGATCTGCGAAGCGTGGCTCGACGACCGCAAGCTGCTCGACTCCGATTCAATGTTCGTCGCGCACGACATCGATATCGAAGTCGACGGTCACGCTACGCTTTGTCTGTGCTTCCGGTCCTTGACACCCGCGCTCGCAGCAAGGCGCGGACGGGCGCGCTGGCGTCCACGGCTCGCGCAGCCCGCGACGTTGCGCAACGTGCGATCGACGTTGCTCGGTCACATGCCCGGCTGGTGTCCGTCGATTCAGGCAGCGGGCCCGTGGCGCGCGGTGGAACTGATCGGCGATGCGCCAGCGTCGATCGATCGTGTAGATATGCGCACGCGTGTCGAAGGCGCGGATGGCATCGTCGATGTCACTGTGCGGTTCTTTCACACGCAGAATAGGCATGCGGTGCGGCTGGATTGCGCGAAGGCATCGGCTGGCCTTCAATGGATCGATGCACACACCCTCACCGGCAGCGTGCGCGTTTCTAATGCGCCGCTTTGGTGGCCGCATACGCATGGCGAGCCAGCGCTTCACGCGGTCAAGCTCCACTCGCAATCGTTGGGCACGATCGCACTGGGCGACGTCGGCTTCAGGACGATCGAAGCCGATCGCGGCGCATCGAACGACGGCTTTCAGCTCATCGTGAACGGTGTGCCGGTGTTCGCGCGAGGCGCGTGCTGGACGTCGGCGGATCTCGTCTCGCTGAATGCATCGCGCGACAAGCTCGAACCTGCATTCAGATCGCTTCGCGCGGCGGGCATGAACATCATCCGCGTGGGCGGAACGATGCTCTACGAATCCGATGCGTTCTACGCACTCGCCGACGAATACGGCATGCTCGTGTGGCAGGACTTTGCGTTCGCCAACTTCGACTATCCCGACGATCCCGCGTTTCGCGCAAGCGTCGAGCAGGAAACCACGCAGTTCCTGTCGCGCACGCGCCGCTTCGCATCGCTTGCGGTGTTGTGCGGCGGCAGCGAAGCCGACCAGCAAGCGGCGATGCTGGGCCTGTCGCGCGCGCAAGGACAACAGCGGCTCTTTACCGAACTGTTGCCGTCGATCGTCGCGGCGTCGCGGCCGGATGTCCCTTACGTCCAGAACTCGCCATGCGCCGCTCCCGGCGATGAAACGTCGATGCCCTTCGCGACTCGCTCCAGCGTCACGCATTACTACGGCGTCGGTGCGTATCAACGGCCGCTCGACGACGCACGCCGTGCGCAGGTGCGTTTCGCCTCGGAGTGTCTCGGCTTCGCAAACGTCCCTGACGACGTCGCGTTGCACACACTGCCCCGCGCCGCGCTGATTCACGAACCGGGCTGGAAGCAAGCCGTCCCGCGCGATCCCGGCGCGTCCTGGGACTTCGACGACGTGCGCGAGCACTACATGCGCACGTTGTATCGCGTCGATACCGCGCGGCTGCGTTACGAAGATCATGACCGTTATCTGGAGTTGTCGCGCGCGATCGTCGCCGATGTAATGGCCGCGGTCTTTTCCGAATGGCGCCGCGCGGGGTCGCTTTGCGCGGGCGGCATCGTGTGGCAATTGCAGGATGTGCGAGCGGGTGCGGGCTGGGGCATCATCGATGCGCTCGGTGTCCCAAAGAGCGCGCTGCATGGTCTCGCAAGCGTGTTGCAGCCGGTACAGATACTCGTTACCGATGAAGGCCTCGACGGACTCGACCTGCATCTGATCAACGAAACTGCGCACGATGTGCACGCACGCATCGAGCTTGCATGCCTGCGCGATGGCGTCACGAAGGTGGCAAGCGCATCGCGTGATTTTGTGCTGAAGGCGCGCAGCGTCGAACGGATTTCGGCAGGCGCGCTGCTCGGGCAGTTCTTCGACTTCACTTACGCGTATCGTTTTGGCCCGCGCGCGCACGATGCAACACTCGTCACGCTAACCGACAGCGCGAGCTGCGACGTGATCTCCGAAGCGTTCCACTTCCCCGACATGTCGATGGAACAGCGGCACGACGTGGGCTTGAGCGTTGCAATGGAAAAGAGCGATGCGGGCTGGGATCTGGTCGTCGGATCGACGCGTCTCGCGCGCTGGGTGCACGTGGTCGATCCGAACTATCACGCGGGCGTGGACTGGTTTCATCTGCGTCCGGGCAGCACGCGACGCATTCCGCTTATCGCGCGCAATGCGTCGGTTTCATCGCCGCCGGGAGGTGACGTGCGCGCCTTGAATTCTTCAGGCGCGGTCAGTTACTGAAGGGCAGGACCCGTCACGCAGCCGGACGCGCAGCTTGCGCGCGCGGCTCCGTGACGTCGATCGAAGCCGTACGCAGCCCATGCGAAGTGAGCAGGCGATACAGCGTCACGCGCGAAATGCCGAGTTCGTGCGCTGCGTCGCCCAGGCGTCCGCGATGGCGCAGCAACGCCAGTTCGATCGCTTGCCGCTCCGCCGTTTCGCGCGCCTGCGCAAGCGACACCGGCGCGACTTCAACGTATTCGCCGAGTTCAAGATCGCGCGAAGTAATCTGCCGCCCTTCCGACATCACGATCGCGCGCCGCACGCGGTTGATCAGCTCGCGCACGTTGCCGGGCCATCCGTAGTTGTGAATCGCGGCAATCGCGCACGGCGAGAAACCGCGCAACCGACGGCTCGCGTCCTTCCTGAAGCGATCGAGCATGTGCTTCGCAAGCAGTTCGATGTCCTTGCCGCGCGCGCGCAGCGGCGGCTCGTCGATTTGCAGCACACACAGACGGTGATACAAGTCAGCACGGAAGCGCCCTTCGATCATCGCCGTCGGCATATCGACGTGCGTCGCGGAAATGATGCGCACGTCCACCGGCGTCGAGCCGTGGCCGCCAAGCCGTTCGACCTTGCGTTCCTGCAGGAAGCGCAGCAGGCTCGCCTGGCTTTCGATCGGCAAGTCGCCGATTTCATCGAGGAAGAGCGTTCCGCCGTTAGCCGCTTCCACGCGGCCGATCTTGCGCTGGTTCGCGCCAGTGAACGCGCCGCGCTCATAGCCAAACAATTCCGATTGCAAGAGATGCGCTGGGATAGCGCCGCAATTGATCGCGACGAACGGTTCGGCGCGTCGCACCGACCGCTCGTGAATCGCGGCAGCGGTCAATTCCTTGCCGGTGCCCGACTCGCCGGAGATGAAGACGGGCGCATCGGTCATCGCGACCTTGCGGATCGAGCGGAAGAGCGCGAGCATCGCGTCGCACGAGCCGATCATGCCGCCCTCACCCAGGCTCTCGACTCGCGCATCGTTCGATGCCGCGTCGTGCAGAGCGACCATGCCATACGCGTGGCCAATTGAATCGACGATGCGATCGCTCGCCATCGGCAGCGTGAGGTAATCGAAGCAATAATCGCGGATTAGTCGCAGCGCGGCCGGCTGGGTAATTTGTTCCGAATGACCAATAGCGATCCAGCCGATCGTCGAAACGGAAAGCAAAGCATGAAGCACGGGTAAATCGCGGGGAAACTGGCAATGCGAGAAATCGAGAATGCCGGCGGAGGCTTGGTCGAAGCGTCGACTAGCGGGCGCGCGTTTACCCGGATCGATTAATTCGACGGTCCAATTGCGCGCCGTCAATCGTTCGTGCAAATCGTCGTCCATAGCGGACCCTACGTAATACACATTCCTTGCTTCCCCGGTCATAGCGATCTCTCATGCTCTTTTATTATGAGAAGACAGTATGCCCGTAGGGACCAATGTGCGATATCCGGCGCAAACGTTTGACAGAAGTGAAATGTTTAGATCAATCGCGCTTACCGATAAAGGTTTTTGAGGGATTAATTGCAACAAGACTGTTACAAATGCAGGAAATAAATACCCGTCATCGGTAATAGTGTTTGTTTCATGCCGCGCGCACCGAAAGTGCCTTAAGCAAACTCTCGACATTTACCGGTTTTACAAAATGCAGGTCGAATCCTGCCTCTTGTGCGCGAATACGATCTTCCGCCTGCCCATAGCCCGTGATTGCAATCAGCAATGGCGCCGTACCGCCTTTTTGACGCAGCCGCCGCGCGAGTTCATAGCCGTCCATTTCCGGAAGGCCGATATCGAGCAAAGCGACATCGGGGCGAAAATCCTTTGCGGCATCGAGCGCTTCCATCGATGAGTAGGCAACGCGCGTGATGTGATTCTCCGTCTCGCAAAGCATCGCGAGCGAATCGGCAGCGTCGCGGTTGTCGTCCACGATCAGGATGCGCCGCACCGCGCCTTCGCTCGGGGCATCGAGTGCGGACAGCGCCGCACCCGAATGAGGCTCGTGATGATGCAGTCGCGGCAGATCGACGGTCACGGTCGTACCGAGCCCCGGACCAGGACTTTGCACCGCGATCCGTCCATCGTGCATCTCCACGAGTTTCTTCACGAGCGATAGCCCGATGCCGAGACCGCCCTCGGAGCGATCCAGCGTACGCTCGCCTTGCGAGAAGAGATCGAAAATCTTGGGCAGCAAATCGGAAGAAATGCCCGAGCCGGTGTCTTCGATCACGATCGATACCCACGCATCGTCCGCCTGTGCCGTGACGCTGATACTGCCGCCTTCCGGCGTGTACTTGCTCGCATTATTCAGGATGTTCACGAGAATCTGCGAGACGCGCGTACCGTCGCCGCAAATCCAGCTCGTTGCATCGGCCTGCACGTTCATGCGCTGCGCGCGCGCCTGCGCCATGCCGGCTACCGCTTCTACCGCGTGGTAGACCGCCGTGCATACGAGGATCGGCTCACGCTTGAGCGCGATGCGCCCTTGCGTGATGCGCGAGACTTCGAGCAAGTCGTCGACGATATGCGTCATGTGCTCGACTTGCCGCTGCATCAACCCGATGAGATCCTGCTCACGCTCTTTGCGCGGCTCATCCTTTTGCATCAGCGCGATGGCAGTTCTTAGCGGCGCGAGAGGATTGCGCAACTCGTGCGCAAGCATCGCGAGGAACTCATCTTTGCGACGGCTCGATTCGCGCAGCATGAGTTCGAGCCGCTTGCGCTCGGTGATATCGATGATGGAGCCGATGATGCGCACCGCCTTGCCCGCCACGCTGCGCTGCAAGAGCGCGCTGCCTTCGATCCATTGCTCGCGATCGGGATTCTCGACGCGGAATTCGAAGTTCGCGCTGCGGTCTTCTTCGTTCGCAAGACGCCTGAGCGTGCGATCGAGCGCCGCGCGATCGTCGGGATGCACGCGCGCGAGAGCCATGTCGTAGGGCAAGTGCTCGCTGAACTGCCGGTATCCGCCGTCTTCGATGGAGAGCGTCCAGTCCGACAGCTCCAGCGTCACGATGCGGATCTTCGCCGCCTGCATCGCCACGGTCAGCCTGAGACTGCGCGCTTCGATGGCGGCCTTGGCTTCGTGCTGCACGGTGACGTCGGTCGTCGTGCCGAACCATTCCTGCAGATTGCCGTGCTCATCCGACAGCGGCGCCGCATGCGCCTGCATCACGCGATAAACGCCGTCGTTTCTGCGCATGCGAAACGTGAGCGACTGCGCCGTCTTTTGGTGAATGGCATCGTGCCACGCACGGCGCGTGATCTCGCGATCCTCGGGATGCACGAGTTCGAGCCATCCCCAGCCGGCCATGCGCGAAGAATCGGTAGCGAACTCGCTCCACGATCCACCCGCCGGCAGAATGCGGCCATCCGGACCCGCCGACCAGACCATCGCCCCTGTCGATTCGACGAGCGCGCGATAACGCCGCTCGCTCAGGCTCAAGCGTTCCTCATGCTGTCGATGCTGGCTGATGTCGAACGTCACGCCGTACACGCGCGCAAGGAGGCCGTCGCGATCGTATTCGGGATGTCCGCGCATGCGCAGCCAGCGATGCGGCACGACCTGCTCGTCGAGGAGAAAGTCGAGTTCGAACGTTTCGGGATATCGCAGACATTCGTCGAGCTTGCGCTGATACAGCGCGCGATACGCGGGCGCAACGCGGTCCGTCAGGTCGGATAGCGTCACCGCTTCGGTGCCTTCGGCGAACGCGTAGATCTTCGCGAGTTGCGCGGTCATGCGCACCACGCGGGTTTTCATGTCCCATTCCCAGGCGCCCATGCAAGCGCCCTGAAACGCGGCCTGGAGACGCCGCTCGCTCGCTTCGTACAGTTCCCAGGCGTGCTTGCATTCGTGGATGTCGGTCGCTACGCCGACGGTGTCCGCGATGTTGCCCTCTTCGTCGCGCGTCGCCTGAAGGTGAAGCGTGTGCCAGCGAAAGGCGCCATCGACGCGGCGCAGCCTTACGTCGACGTTACGCAAGAGCGCATTTCCGCTCATTTGACGCACTGCTTCGAGCACGGAATCGATGTCCTCGCGATTGACGAAGACACTCCAGTGCTGCCCGACGAGCTTTTCCGACGACACGCCCAAGTACTGGCAAGCCCACGGATTAGCGTAGCGGATGACTCCATCACGCGACGCGCGCCACACGAACGACGGCAGAAAGCGGGCGGGGGCGGGGTCGTCTCCGCCAGTCTCGGAACGTCCACTTTCTGACCGGGTATCCTCAGCCATTTTTTAAAGCTCGCTGATTGAATTGAAGCGGCTACCACTCGGGCCTTTTTTCCTTTAGTGCATACGATACGCTCAACGTCAGCCCCGGCACAGTAGCGATTGCGCGGGGTACTACGCTTCTACGCCCGATGTCTCTTGACTTTGATATCCACTCCACCCGCGCGGACACTCAAGTTTGAGATTGACCATGGAAACTATTGTGACGATAATAGTTTCCATCGCTTCCTGGCGAGCGGCCTTTTTTCATTTAACCCGCCACGCCTGTCAATTCGCTTCGAAACAGAGCACGCACGTTCGCTAAACGCATGCGTCGTCAAAGCACGCGCCTGCGGCGACGCTCTTTCAGAAACGTCTATTAAGCGCACTTTGAATAACTGCATTCAACCCGGACCGAGACGATGTCACCGCTTTACGCTGCTTGTCAGAGGCGCGCCGTTAATCGCGCGTTTTACGTATCGCTCGCTTTAATGTCGCTTGGCGTTTTGATGTCGGCATGTTCGCGGCAGGATCACAACGCCTATCAGGGCTACGTTGAAGGCGAGTTCGTCTACCTGGCATCGTCGCAATCGGGACATCTCGCGGAGTTGCCGGTGACACGCGGTCAGACGATCAGGTCCGGCGCGCCGCTCTTCGCACTCGAATCAACAGACGAATACGCTGCACTTCAGCAAGCGCAGCAGCAACTCGCCGCAGCGCGGGCTCAACTGGCCGATATCCAGACAGGCAAGCGACCGCCCGAGATCGATGTCGATCGCGCTCAATTGGCGCAAGCACAAGCGAATGCGCGCAAGGCGGCGCTGCAACTCACGCGTGACGAAGCGCAATTCGCCGTGGGCGGCATCCCAAAGTCGCAACTCGACGATTCACGCGCCAACGCCGACGCGACCGCCGCGCAAGTTCGCGAGCTTACGAGCCAGGTGCAGGTGGCGCGCCTGCCCGGCCGTTCGCAGCAGATCACGGCGCAGACCGCGCAGGTTGCAGCGGCACAGGCAGCAGTTGTTCAGGCGCAATGGAAGCTCGATCAGAAGCGCGTCACGGCGCCATCGGAAGGGCTCGTGTACGACACGCTGTACCGCGCCGGCGAATGGGTGCAGGCGGGCAACCCCGTCGTTCAGTTGCTGCCACCGCAGAACATCAAGGTGCGGCTCTTCGTATCGGAAGCCGTCGTCGGAGCACTTGCGCCAGGTCGCTCGCTGACGGTGCATTGCGACGGCTGCGCGGCCGACGTGCCCGCGAAAATCACCTACATATCGAGCAAAGCCGAATACACACCACCCGTCATCTATAGCAACGAGAGCCGCACCAAGCTTGTGTTCATGATCGAGGCGCATCCGTCAGTTGTGGATGCCGTGCAACTGCATCCGGGACAACCCGTCACGGTGACATTGCAATGAGCCAGTCCCCCGACAATGTGATCGACGTGCAGAACCTCAACAAACGCTTCGGCGACAAGCATGTCGTCAACGACGTGTCCTTGCAGGTCGCACGCGGCGAGATCTTCGGCTTTCTCGGGCCGAACGGCAGCGGCAAGACGACTTCGATCCGCCTCATGTGCGGCCTCCTCACGCCCGATTCGGGCACGGGCACCTGTCTCGGCTACGACATTCGCACCGAGAGCGCGCAGATCAAGCGCAATGTCGGCTACATGACGCAGCGCTTTTCGTACTGGGAAGACCTGACGATCCGCGAGAACCTCGACTTCGTCGCGCGTATCTACCAGATGCGCAATCGGCGCGAAGCAGTGGAGCGCTCGCTCGAAGGCCTCGGGCTGCAAAGCCGCGCGAATCAGCTTACGGGATCGCTTTCCGGCGGCTGGAAGCAACGGCTCGCATTGGCCGCGTGCATGCTTCATGAACCGCAGTTGCTGCTGCTCGATGAACCGACCGCAGGCGTCGATCCCACCGCGCGACGCGACTTCTGGGAAGAGCTGCATCGGCTAGCGGCGCGCGGCATTTCCGTGCTCGTCAGCACGCATTACATGGATGAAGCGGAGCGCTGCCACAAGCTCGCGTACATCGCGTACGGGAAACTGCTCGCGAAGGGCACCGCGAACGAAGTGATCGAGTCGCAGGACCTTCAGACGTGGGCCATTCACGGCGAACAACTCACCCAGCTTTCCGAGCAATTACGCAAGATGCCGGGAATCGATCAAACGGTCGTCTTCGGCTCAGCTTTGCATGCCAGCGGCCGCGATCACGCTGCGCTCGAGCGTTCCATCAAACAGGCGACGGAGAACACACCGCTACGAATCGAGCGCATCGGCACGGGACTCGAAGACGTCTTCATCTATCTGATGAGCCACTCGAAGGATAACTTCGGAGCGCCGTCATGACGAGCTTGCGCAATAGCTTCTCAATCACGCGCTGGTGGAGCATCGTGCTCAAGGAGTTCCTGCAACTGCGGCGCGATCGCGTGACGTTCGGCATGATCGTTGGCTTGCCGATCGTGCAGCTCGCGCTCTTCGGCTTCGCGATCAACACGGACCCGAAGCATCTCCCTACCGCGGTGATCGTCGGCGACAACAGCGCGTTCTCGCGCAGCTTCGTCGCGGCGATGAAGAACTCGGCGTACTTCGATTTCGTCGAGACGCTGCCGAACGAGGAAGCCGGCCGCCGCGCACTTGCACAGGGGCGCGTGCAATTCGTTCTAAACGTCCCCGTCGATTTCTCGAAACGGCTGCTGCGCGGAGAACGCCCGTCGCTGCTCGTCGAAGCCGACGCCACCGACCCCACCGCGACCAACACCGCGATCGCCGCGCTGCAGAGCCTCGTGCAGCCGGTGGCCGACAAGGACATCACCGGGGCGCTCGCGCATCTGAACGGCGGCCCGGCCGCGTTCGGCGTGCAGGTCCACAACCTCTACAACCCCGAGGGCATCACTCAATACAACGTCGTGCCGGGCCTGATGGGTACGATCCTCACGATGACGCTCGTCATGATGACGGGCCTCGCCGTCACGCGCGAACGCGAGCGCGGCACGATGGAGAACCTCCTCGCAACACCCGTTCTTCCCATCGAAGTGATGACCGGCAAGATCGTGCCTTACGTGGTCATCGGACTCATACAAGCGTCGATCATTCTGCTCGCGACGTACTTCGTCTTTCATGTTCCGTTCGTCGGCAGCCCCTTTGCGATCTACCTCGCGGCATTGATGTTCATCGCGGCAAATCTCACGGTCGGAATCACGCTTTCTTCGCTCGCGCAAAATCAGTTGCAGGCGATGCAACTCACCGTCTTCTATTTTCTGCCGAACATCCTGCTCTCGGGCTTCATGTTCCCTTTCGCTGGCATGCCGCGCTGGGCGCAGTTCATCGGCAATCTGCTGCCGCTCACGTACTTCAACCGGCTGATTCGCGGCATCATGCTCAAGGGCAATGGCTGGGCGGATCTCTGGCCTTCGGTGTGGCCGATGGCGATCTTCACCGCCATCGTCATGGGCATCGCGCTGCGGTTCTATCGGCGCACGCTCGACTAGGAAACATGTCATGAAACGCCTCGTTTTCTTCACCGCCGTTGCGTTGAGCGGTTGCGCGGTCGGCCCCGATTTCCAGAGTCCCGCCGCGCCCGGCACGCAAAGCTACACGCGTGAAACGCTGCCCGCTTCGACCGAAACGGCTAGCGGGACCGCGCAGACGTTCGCCGCAGCAGATCAGGCGATACCGATGTGGTGGAAACAATTCAAGTCGGATGCGCTGGACCGTCTCGTCGATCAAGCGCTGCAGCAAAGCCCGACGCTCGCGCAAGCGCGCGCGAAGCTGATCGAAGCGCGCGAGAACTACAACGCGCAAGCGGGCACTACTCTTTATCCAAGCGTCGATGCCAAGGTGTCCGGCTCGCGGCAACAAGTCGATCTCGCGGCATTCGGCATTCCGCATGTGGCGAATCCGGGCCCGTTCTCGCTCTTCAACGCGTCGGTGAGCGTCTCGTACACATTCGACATATTCGGCGGCAACCGTCGCGCGCTCGAGGCGATGATGGCGCAAGTCGATTACGAACGCTTCGAGCTGGAGGCAGCGTGGCTATCGATTGCGGGCAACGTCGTAGCGACCGCGATCAAGCGCGCGTCGCTGCAAGAGCAGATCGCATTGACGCGCCGACTTGCCGATGAGGAAGCGCAGCAACTTGCCATCGTCGAGGCGCGCTTTAATGCGGGCGGCGTGTCACGTCTCGACGTTCACACCCAGCGGACGCTGCTCGCACAAACGCGCGCATCGCTGCCGCCGCTCGCAACGCAACGCGCCGCCGCCGATCATCAACTCGCGACACTGCTTGGCGTGCCCCCATCGGAAGGGGACTTCGACGCGCTCACGCTCGAGTCGCTTCACTTGCCCGATAGCGTGCCGCTCACGCTGCCCTCGACCCTCGCGCGCGAGCGTCCCGACATCCGCGCGTCGGAGGCGTTGTTGCATCAGGCGAGCGCGAATGTCGGCGTCGCGACGGCGAATCTTTATCCGCAGTTCTCGCTGTCGGCGGGGATCGGATCGGAGCGCACGAACATACAGGACGTGGTGAACGGGTTGAACATCTGGAACATCGGCCTGAACCTTGCGCAGCCGATCTTTCATGGCGGCGAATTGCGCGCGAAGAAACGCTCGGCGCAAGCGGCCTACGATGCGGCGCTCGGCGGCTATCAGCAAACCGTGCTGCAAGCGCTGCAACAAGTCGCGGATACGCTGACCGCCCTGCAGAACGACGCCCGCGAACTGCAGGCGCGCGAGGACGCCGCACGCGAAGCGCAAGCGAGCGTCGATATCGCTCATGCACAGTATGCGGCGGGCGGCGTGAGCCAGTTTGGCTTGCTCGATTCGCAGCGCCAGGCGTTGCAGACGTCGCTCGACCGAACGCGCGCGCAAGCCGACCGTTTCACCGATACCGCTGCGCTCTTTCAATCGCTGGGCGGCGGCTGGGAGACAGCACAACGCTAAGCTGACGTGCCCCAAAAGAACTCAAAGGATCGAAAAATCACAACCTCGCCGTCACCTCTGCCGCCTGTCGACTTCGACGAAGGGCCGTCTGGCGCGATCCTCGCCGCCGCGCGCGAGATCCTGCTGCGCGAGCACTACAGCGGCCTCACGATGGACCGTCTCGCACTTGCGCTCGGCATGAGCAAGAAGACGCTCTATGTGCATTTCCCGTCGAAGGACGCGATGGTCTCCGCGATTTTCGCGGCGACAGGCATCTCCATTCGACGTCAGGTGACGGACATACTCGATGGATCGGGGCGCTTTCCCGAGAAGCTGGAGCGCTTGCTGCGCGTAGTCGCCGATCACGTGGGCGCGATGTCGCCAGCGTTCCTGCAGGACCTCGACCGCTTCGCGCCGCGACTCCACGGCGAAATCCAGGCGATCAAGGAACGCAACATTCCCACGGTGTTTTCTCGCGTGCTGAGTCTCGGCATCGAGCAGGGCATGATCCGCGGCGACATCGACGTGACCTTTCTCGCGGAATACTGGCTACAGGTCGCGCGCGGCGTGCACGATCCTTCGATGCTCGCGCGAACCGGCCTTACGCCACGCGAGGCGCTGGAGAAGGCGCTGGATCTGTTCTTCATCGGCGTGTTCACGCCCGCTGCGCGCAAAAAGTTCGGACAGCACTCGCCTGTTGCGCCGCGCGGGTGAACAGGTTTTTTTAAGTACGACGCGTGAGCGGCACGCGTCGCACGATGTCCATTAGGCGATCCTTGCGAACACACACACTTCGCGAAGAACGCCGAATTCACGCGATGCCTTCACAGTGAAGCAGGCCGTCCCGAGAGCATTCAGGTCGAGCAACTGGCGGCACTCGTGCACATGAGCCAGTCGCATTTCTCGCGTGCGTTCAAGAACGCAACCGGGCAACCGCCGCATTTCTGTCTGACCACTGAACGGCTGAAGTTCGCCCAGTCGATGCTGAGCGAAGGAACGCTTCCGCTCATTGACGTCGCGGCGCGCGCGGGCTTTCAGACGCAGCAGCATTTCACCGAAGTATTCCATCGATACGTCGGCTCGACACCGCGCGCGTTCCGGCTTGCGAACGCGCGCTCGAAACGGAGATAGCGGTCGCTCAGATACCCGTCTTGCCGGCGGTCAGAATGAGCCTCAACCCGAGTGCGGCGATCGCAGCAGCGGCGATCCGGTCGATCCATTTGCGCGCGTGCAGATAAATCTCACGCGGGCGACGGCTCGAAAAGCACAGCGCAACGATCGTGTACCACCCCGCTTCTACGGCGAAGACTAGCGGCGGCAGCACGAAATAGCACCAGAGCGGCGGATGCTGCGGCAGCAACGCGGCGAAGATGCTTCCGTACCAGATCGCAGTCTTGGGGTTGCTCAGTTGCGTCGTGAGGCCCACCCAAAACGATTTGCTTGCTTTGCGCGGATGGTTCGCGGCTTCGTCATCGACGGTCATCGCCTGCGATGCGCCTCGCCAGATATTCCACGCAATGTAGAGGAGATAAACGCCACCCGCGATCTTCAGGCCGATGTACAGCCACTCGACAGCGAGCAGCAGCGTATAGAGCCCGGCGAGCGCGATGCTGCCGAAAAAGATGCCTCCGACTCCCATGCCAAGCGCCGTGGCGAGGCCATCTCCGCGCGACAGGCCGATCGAATTGCGCGCAACGAGTACGAAACTCGGACCGGGGATCATGGCGCCAAGCAGCAGCGCAACGAGAATGGCGAATACGGCGGAGGATGGGGTCATCGAGTTTCTCCGATGCAGAGAGAATCAGCATGATCTCACGAACGTTAGTGCCTGACCGCCTGCTATATTTGCGCCCTCGTCAATCGCAAACGCGCTCCAGGCGCTCAAAGAAATCAGCATGAAAACAATCGGACTGATCGGCGGGATGAGTTGGGAATCATCGGTCGAGTATTACCGCTTGATCAATCAGGACATGAAGGCGCGGCTCGGCGGTCATCGCAATGCGCGCAGTGTGATGGTCACCGTGAGCTTCGAAGAGATCAAGGCCTTGCAGCATGAAGAGCGCTGGGACGAACTCGGAGAGCGCATGGCAGAGGCCGCGCAGCAAGTCGAAGCGGCTGGCGCGGATTTCGTGCTGCTCTGTACGAACACGATGCACCGCGTGGCGCCTGCGCTCGAAGCCGCGTTGCAGATACCGCTCCTGCATATCGTCGATCCGACCGCACAGGCATTGCGCAATGCCGGCGTGCGGCGTGTCGGTCTTCTCGGCACCGCGTTCACGATGGAGCAGGCGTTCTATCGTGGCCGTATGGAAGAACGGCATGGCATCGATGTGGTCGTGCCCGGCGCGGAAGATCGCGCGCTCGTGCATCGAATCATCTATGACGAGCTTTGCCACGGGGTCTTGCGCGATGCTTCGCGTGACGAGTATCGACGCGTCATCGAAGGCATGCAGGCACAGGGGGTCGAAGGCGTGATCCTCGGTTGCACGGAGATCGCGATCCTGATCGCGCAGGACGATGTGACGCTGCCGGTGTTCGATACCACCGCGCTGCATGCGCAGGCTGCAGTGGATTGGGCGTTGACTTGAAGCAGCTATAAATTTCGGATTCTTGCCGCCTGGAGAGTCAACGGATACCATGACCGCGCGAATTCACGCGCCACCAGCGAGGCTGAACATGGACGAAACGAAGTTGACCGCGCACCTTCCCGCCATCGACGTGGAGATCACCCGTCGCACGCTGCCGGACCAGAATGCCGAAGGCATCACGATCCACATCACCGCAACGCCATCGTTCGATGCCGCGCGATGGCTCCTCCTTCCGTTCGCGTCGCCGTTTCTTCTTTGGGGCGAAGTCATGCGCGCGTGGCAGCCGTTCCTGCTCGCTGGGACGCAATCTGGCCGCGCGCTGCCGAAGCCTGCAGAAAAAGAATAGACAGCGACGCGCAAGCACACGGCGCGTCTCTCCCGTTAGTACGATCCGCGCAAGCGATAGGAGAATCTTGCGCAGGATCGTCATAGTCTCGAAGCGTTCTGCATCCCATAGCATCGACGGTTCACCATGCACCGTTCGCCACACAGACCGAAGTGTGACGAAGCGCTCATTCGCGATCATTCAAAACATGATCTTCAAATCGAAGAGTGCTAAAACCATACGCAGGTCGATACCCTGAGCCGCATCCGGCTGAGTCGCATTCGACCACTCAAGGCCGCGCAAAAAAGCATCTCACTCCAACACTGGCCGATCGACACCTCGTCGACGCAACCCTCCTGACGACGAACGAAGGTGTCTCTTACACCACTCGGACTTGGAGAACAGCATGGACCAGTCAACCTTCATGGCAGCGACCGGCGCCTCTGCGGCGAGCGCGAACTTTTGGCTCACGCCGATCACGAATGCGATGGAGCGTTTCGAGATCAACACGCCCGCGCGTCAAGCCGCCTTTCTTGCGCAGGTCGCCTACGAGAGCGGACGCTTTCCGCTGCCGCCGGTCGCCGAGAGTTTCAACTATGCAGCGGACCGCTTGCATGCGGTGTTCTCATCGCTGACGCCTGCGCAGTGCAGTTCGCTCGGCCGCCAGCCCGGCGAAAAGTCTGTGCCGCCGGCGCGTCAGCAGCAGCTCGCAAACTTGCTGTATCAGAACCGCTTCGGCAATGGTCCTGCGACAAGCGGCGATGGCTGGATGTATCGCGGCTCAGGACTCATCCAGCTCACGTTCAAGGCCAACTTCGACAGCGCAGGCAAGGCGATCGGCACGGACCTCGTGACCAACGCCGATCTCGTGCGCAACGATGCGAACGTCGCCGCGCTCGTCGCCGCATGGTTCTGGAAATCGCACGGCTGCAACGAACTCGCCGATGCTGGCAACTTCCAGCAGATCACGAAGGTGATCAATCCGGCGAAGGCCGGCGCCGAAGGACGCGACGACGCATTCGAACTGGCAAGCAACGCGCTCGGCGTGCAACCGGCGAACGGCAGCGCGGTTGCCTGAAGTGGACGGCGGTGGCATTGTGATCGGCCCACATGCCGCCGCCAAAAACAAAAAGCCAATTTCCTTGACCATCAATTAATTGTTCCCTTCAGTTGCCTTGCCCACAAAGCTGAGGGTTTCCCACGATAGGATAAGGGCGAGGATATTTAGCGCTGAACGAGTCACCCGCAACACACCGCGCAACCCTCTTTGCATCGAGTTCGTGAAAGCACATCGGTGACAGCCGCCAAAGCCTAGCTGTTATCGGCCACGCCTCACCGAATACTCCCGAAGGCTTTACCTCTTCGATTCGACATGCCGCGCAGCAGGCGAAAGACGCCATGCGTTTTGCTCGTGCGCGCGGCATTTCCTGGAAAGAATCCTTTAACCTTTCGACGACGAGCGGGACATATGAAAGTTACTGTCATTGGCACGGGCTACGTTGGCCTCGTTACCGGCGCCTGTCTTGCGGAAATCGGCAACAGCGTCTTTTGCCTCGATGTCGACGCAAAAAAAATCGACATCCTCAATCACGGCGGCATTCCGATCCACGAGCCGGGCCTGAAGGAACTGATCGAGCGCAATGTCAAGGCAGGCCGCATCAAGTTTTCGACGAGCGTCGCGAAAGCGGTCGAACACGGCGACGTGCAGTTCATCTGCGTGGGCACGCCGCCCGATGAGGACGGCTCCGCCGATCTTCAATACGTGCTCGCCGCCGCCGAGCAGATCGGCAAGTATGCGGAAGGCTTCAAGGTGATCGTCGACAAATCGACGGTGCCCGTCGGCACGGCGGATCGCGTGCAGGCCACCATGCGCGCGGCGCTCGATGCGCGCGGCGTCAAACACGGCTTCTCGGTCGTATCGAATCCGGAGTTCCTGAAGGAAGGCGCCGCGGTCGAAGACTTCATGCGCCCGGACCGCATCGTGCTCGGTATCGCGGACGACGCCGACGGCGAACGCGCCCGCGCGATGCTCATGCGCCTCTACGCGCCGTTCAACCGCAATCACGAACGTACGATGTACATGGACGTGCGTTCCGCCGAGTTCACGAAGTACGCGGCCAATGCAATGCTCGCGACCCGCATCTCGTTCATGAACGAGATGGCGAATCTCGCGGACATCGTAGGCGCGGACATCGAAGCGGTGCGGCGCGGCATCGGCTCGGACCCGCGCATCGGCTATCACTTTCTGTACGCCGGCTGCGGCTACGGCGGCTCGTGCTTTCCGAAGGACGTGCGTGCGCTAATCCGCACAGCGCAGGAACGCGGCGCGAACCTCCAGATACTCGATGCGGTCGAATCGGTGAATGAGGCGCAAAAGAGCGTGCTCGTCCACAAGATCTGCGCGCGTCTCGGTGACGATTTGACGGGCAAGACGATCGCCGTGTGGGGCCTCGCGTTCAAGCCGAATACCGACGACATGCGCGAAGCACCGAGCCGCGCGCTGATCACGGCGCTGCTCGCACGGGGCGCGACGATCCGCGCGTACGACCCGGTCTCGCAGGATGAAGCGGAACGTGTGCTGGCGCTCGATCTCGCCGATCAGCCGGCCTTTAGCCAGCGCCTGCATTTCTGTTCGCAGCAATACGATGCGGTGTCGGGCGCCGATGCGCTCGTGATCGTGACGGAGTGGAAAGCGTTCAAGAGTCCGGACATCGGCACGCTTCATGCACGTATGAACGCGCCGTTGATTTTTGACGGACGTAACCTTTACGAACCGGAAAACATGGCGGAACTGGGCTTCGTGTACGAAGCCATCGGGCGACGCAGTGTGGAGCCGATGTAACGGCATCCACGTCGCAAGCCCGATCGTTTTCGCCTGACCAAAAAGGAAATGATGGGGCATATTCTTACCAACGTCGGCGATGCGGGGTTCAGCCTTCCGATCGCCTTCGCCTGCGCACTCTGGCTCGCGACATCGCGCTGGAGGCTTGCCGTGCGCTGGATCGTCACACTGGCCCTCGGTATGGGGCTGGTGGGCGCCACGAAGATCATCCACGCGGGATGGCACACGGAGATCGACGCGATCGGTTTTCGCATGGTCAGCGGCCACACGATGCTGGCGACGGCCACGATGACCGTCGTCCTGGCGCTGCTGTCCGACAGGGTCTTGCTCGGCAAGGCGCCGGGCGTCGCGATGGGGCTGCTGATCGGCGCGGCGACCGCTGTCGTGCGCGTGCACGATCAATCGCACTCGCCGATCGAAGTGATCTCGGGATGGTTCGTGGGCGCAGCCGTTGCCGCATTGTTCCTGCGGGCTTATACGCGAAGCGCTGCGGAACCGCGCTGGCCGGCGGGGGCGATGGTCGGATTCGCTCTCGTAGCGATGCTCGCTTACGGACGCAGCATGCCGTTCGAGGAAATGATCGACACGCATTCGCCAGCTCTGCGCGCGCTGGTCTCACATGAGGTCACGATGCGTTTTTGACCGCATCGAAACCGCAAGCATCACAACAAAGAGGGCGCGTTGAATTTCTTCAACGCGCCCTCTTTTTTACGCTAGCCGGTCACTGATGCCGGACCGCCACTCTTTCTTCTGCGTTCGATGCCTCGCCGATGCGCGTCACCGTCGCCGGCGTCTCGCTGCGTGCCGGACGTGGTGCCACTGCCGTCTCCGAGCGGAAGCGCGCAAGCCGCACTTCGATGAAGGCAGAGAGCGATGCCTTGAACTTCTCCGTCGAGAAGCGTTCGGCGTTTTCGCGGCAGACATTCGGATCGAAGAGATGCGAATTGCGCTCGAAGCGTTCGACGGCGTCGACCAACGCCTCCGCTGACTGCTCCTGGAAGAACACGCCAGTCGGCCGCTCGCGCGGCATGCCGATGACCGTTTCGAGCGCGCCGCCCTTGCCGTATGTGATGACCGGCGTGCCGCACGCCTGCGCTTCGATAATCGAGATGCCGAAGTCCTCCTCGGCTGCATATACGAATGCACGCGCGCGTTGCATGTGATCGCGCAACACCTCGAACGACTGGTATCCCATGATCTGGACATTTGGCCCGGCAACCGCCTTGACCTTTTCCATATCGGGACCGTCGCCGATCACGACTAGCCGCCGCTCGGGCGTCATCGAGAACGCCCTGACGATCATGTCGATGCGCTTGTACGGGACCATGCGCGAAGCGGTCAAGTAAAAATCGTCCTTCTGCGCGCGGACCGATAAAGAGCGCACGTCGACCGGCGGGTAGATCACCGTCGATTCACGTTGATAGGCCTTCTTGATGCGCCTCGCGATGAAATGCGAATTCGCTATCAGGTAATCGACCCCATTAGCCGAACGCGCGTCCCAGCCGCGAATGTAGTGAAGCAGGATACGCGCAAGAATCGACTTGAAGCCCTTGGAAAGCCCAGACTCCTTCAGGTACTGATGTTGCAGGTCCCACGCGTAGCGAATCGGCGAATGCACGTAACTGACATGCAACTGATCGGGACCGGTCAGCACGCCCTTGGCGACCGCATACGAGCTCGAAATGACGAGATCGTAGCCCGAGAGGTCGATCTGTTCGATCGCGAGCGGCATGAGCGGCAAATAGCCCCGATAGCGCTTCTTCGCGAACGGAAGTTTCTGTATAAATGACGACTGCACCGGACGGCCCTTGATGCACGTACGGTCCTCGAGGAAATCGACGAGGGTAAAGATATCAGCGTTCGGGAAACACTCGATGATCTGCTGCAGCACCTTTTCGGCGCCCCCCGACACCACAAGCCAGTCGTGGACAATGGCAACTTTCACGGCATCTCTCTCGCTCTAAAACGGTGGGTTGAAGAAATCCAACGGTACGAACTTATACTCCTAGGGAAAACCTCTAAGTTTGGTGGGGTGGCGTACATATCGATATCCGCAATGGAATCGCAAGGGTTCATACCCGCTATTGAGCGCCCGTTACGTTCAAAGGTCCGGCTTCAACCGCCAATGCCCTTCATCGAGGCGCCAGCATTGGCGCTCCGCCTTTTTTCGTCCCCTCTTTTCCTGTCTCTCCTCCGACACTGTTCATTCGTGCTTTTTGGCAAGGCCGTTGCAAACTACACCTGTGCGTACCGCAGTTTTGGACTTTCTTCCGCCGCCTGACAAGCTTATGTCCGTGTCTGTTGGTTAGCGCACCACCAGAGGAATACAACTTGCCCATAATGGGTTATACGATTGAAAGCAAGCCGAGGAAGTTGCGACTCTAACGAGTCCCATGTCGCCGAGCTGGCCAGGCCGTGCAAAGCTCGTCACCGAACGTGGAGTCCCTTTGCAGCCGCGCAAGCCTCGTTAGACTTGTAACCGTCGGGGATGTCCTGAAAGGTCGTGCACAACCTTCAAAACGCTAGCATGCGTCCTTAACAAGGAGAGAAACGATGTCGTTTTCCAAAAGGCTGTTCGACGGCGCCAAGGACCTGCTGCCTGACAGCGTGTACCTGAGCATTGCCCATCGCCACAAGGTAGGCCGCTTTCCCAACGTCAAAACTCCGACAACGTTCAACGAAAAAATTCTGCATCGCTGCCTGTATCCGGACCCGCGCTTCGTCGATCTGACCGACAAGCTCACGGTGCGCGATTACGTGCGGCGCAAGGTCGGTGAGCAGTATCTGATCCCGCTCATCGCCAACCCCGACGCGTTCACGCAAGAAGTGTTCGACGCCCTGCCGAAAACGTTCGTCATGAAGGCTAACCACGGCAGCGGCTTCGTCAAGATCGTGCGCGACAAGTCGGAAACGTCCTTCGACGAACTCGATGCGCTCGCGCAACAATGGCTCGTGACCGACTTCTATCGTGTCGCGCGTGAACGCCATTACCGCACGATCAAGCCGCGCATTTTCTTCGAGGAACTGCTCATCGAACCGAGCGGCATCGTTCCCGCCGACATCAAGATCCACTGCTTCCTCTCGCGAGGCGCCGTCAAGCCGACCATCTACACCGCCCTGATCTCCGATCGCTTCGGCGAGCATCCGCGCGGCGACATGTACGACGGAGAGTGGAACCGGCTCGACATCGCCATCGGCCACTATCCACGCAGCGAGAAGCCTGAACCGCGTCCGGCGAACTACGAGGAGCTTCTGTCAGTCGCGACAGCGCTCGCGGCAGATTTCGAATACGTACGCGTCGACCTCTACGCACCCGAAGACAAGATCTACTTCGGCGAGTTGACGTTCACGCCGGGCGCTGGCGTGTTTCCGATGCGACCGGACATCGTCGACTACCAGTGGGGCCAGTTGATGGGCGTGTAGGCTTCAATTGCCTACGCTCCTCCCCGAATGCCCGGCCACGATGAACGTTGTGGCCGGGCATTCGTGCTTTAGGCATGCTTCACGCAAAAGCGCTCGCGCTGCCTGTAACGCCTTAAGCCGTTTCAGTCGCGCGCATGGTCGGCAGCAAGCGGCTGAACTCTCCCTTGACGAGACCGTAGCATTCGCACGCGCGTGCTTCGAGCGCTTCGCGGTCGAGCACCTTGATGCATCCGCGCGTCTGATAGATGACACCGTTCGCGTGCAACTGCCCCGCGGCTTCGGTGATGCCCTCGCGACGCACGCCGAGCAGGTCGGCGATATGCTGCTGCGTGACCTGCAACTGGTTCGATGAAGCGCGATCGAGCTCGATGAGCAGCCAACGGCAAAGCTGCTTGCTCAAAGAGTGATGTCGATTGCATGCAGCGGTCTGCGCAACCTGCGTAAAAAGCGCCTGCATGTAGAGCATCATCAGGCGGCGCAGGAAATCCGAGCGGCGCAAGTGCTCGCGCAACAGTTGCGCATCCATGCGATACGCCGAGCCGCCGCATTGCACTTCGACGGTCGTCGGCATCGTTTCGCCGTCCGTCAATACCGGCACGCCGGTCATGCCTTCGCGGCCGACTGCGGCAATCTCGACGGATCGTCCGTCTTCCATCGTGTGCAACAGGGAGATAATTGCGGTGGTCGGGAAGTAGACGTGCCTGAAGCGATGGCTCGCGTGGCACAGCAACTGGGCCCCGCGCAACTGGACGAGTTCGAGATCGGGCGCAAGCGCTTGCCATTCGTCCGCTGGCAGCGCGCGTAGCAGGTGATTTCCGTGTAGATCTGACTGTAGGTTCAACATAGGTGTGCTCTCGTGAATATGCGCATTGAACCGCGCTTTACTGGCCACGCGGGCTTATCGTTTGACTTTCTTACATTGGTTACCGTCTTCGAAACAGAAATGGCGCACATGAAATGCGCCTTTCCGGACGCAACCTTCTTGATCCAAAGCCCCTGTCCTCAAGCCATCTCGCATGATGGGACAGGGATTGGCGCTTCTTGCGAACGATCATCCGGCAGCTATTGGTCACCCTGATGAATACGCGCGAATACAACGGCGCCTGTGTGGCATCTTTGACACGTTTCGAACGATCCTCCCGGCGACGGCAACGGTGAAAGCCGCCGTGTCGTCCTTGACGCTTGCCAAAGGAGGCACGCGGCGACTTTGCCCCGTCTGTTTCAATCTTCTTCGGCCAACGCGTGATAAGAGACGTCGTCTCTCTTGTCGCGCGGTGCTTGATCCGCGTGGCTTCAGCTCACGCGGCCGTATGTGTCGTCGAAACGCACGATGTCGTCTTCGCCAAGATACGAACCCGACTGCACTTCGATGATCTCGAGCGGCACCTTGCCCGGGTTTTCCAGGCGGTGCTTGACGCCCAAGGGGATGTATGTCGATTCATTCTCGCCAAGCATGAAACTCTCTTCGCCGCGCGTCACGATGGCGGTACCGCTGACGACGGTCCAATGCTCCGCGCGGTGATGATGCAACTGCAGCGACAGTCGCGCACCCGGGCGCACGATGATCCGCTTGACCTGGAAGCGGCTGCCCTTGTCGATCGAGTCATAGCTGCCCCACGGCCGATACACCTTGCGATGCGATTCGGCTTCGGGGCTGTGCTGCTCGGTGATGCGGCCGACCACGCTCTTCACCTCCTGCACGCGCGAACGGTCCGCGACCAACACGGCATCCGCCGTCTCGATCACCGCGATGTTCGTCACGCCGACGCATGCGACAAGGCGCCCTTCCGATTGCGCATAGCACGACATCGCGCCTTCAAAGACCACGCGGCCTTTGGCGACGTTGCCGTCTTCGTCCTTGTCGTGGGCATCCCAGATCGCGTTCCATGAGCCGAGATCGGACCACGACGTCTCGAGCGGCACGACGACGCCCGTCGCGCCCGCGTCCTGCCAGAGATGCTCCATCACGGCGTAGTCGATCGAATCGTCGGGTACGGTCGCAAAGGCCTGGCGCTCGGGCAGAAAGCACGCACCGTCCGCGCGTCCGCCATCGAAGGCCGCCTTGCACGATTCATGCATCGCAGGCTGAAGGCGCTGCAACGTGTCGAGCCATACGCTCGCGCGCACGACGAAGATGCCGCTGTTCCACCAGTACGCGCCGGAGGCGAAGTATTCGGTCGCGGCGTCGATCTCCGGCTTTTCGATGAAGCGTTCGATCTCGTAGGCGCCGTCCTCGATGGCATCGCCCAGCTTGACGTAGTCGAAGCCCGTGTCCGCGCGCGTCGGCCGCACACCAAGCGAGACGAGTGCGCCACGCGCAGCGAAGCGTGCCGCGCGCAGCACGGCACGCTGGAACGCTGCGCTGTCGCGAATCAGGTGATCGGCCGGCATGACAACGAGTACGCAATCCGCTTCGCCGCTTTGAGCGAGCATCGCAGCGAGCGATAGCGCCGGTGCCGTATTGCGGCTCACCGGCTCAATGATGAGCCGCGCGCCGACACCGATCTCTTCGAGCTGCTGTGCGGTCATGAAGCGGTGCTCGTCCCCGCACACGACGATGGGCGGGATTTCGGCCGCGCGGTGGCGCGACAACCCCGCGACACGCTGGATCGTCATCTGCAAAAGCGAGCCCGGACCCATCACGCCTGCGAGCTGCTTTGGAAATTGCTTGCGCGAGATCGGCCAGAGCCGTGTTCCCGAGCCACCGGCCAGGATCACCGGGCATAGCGGAAGGACCGCAAGGTCGCTCGTCGGGTCTGCATCGCGATTCGAAACCTCGAGTATTGCCCCCTCACTGGCTTCGCCTTGAAAGCTCATTCTGCACACTCCGGTCTATATCGTTGCGTAGCGGTCGCTTGATCAGCGATGCGGGCAATACAAACGATCTTCCTCGCCGGCCGCGGTTCGGTCAGCGAGAGACAGCAACAGCTCGCTCGGCGCTATGGCACCGGGGAACTGGCCGATATGTACGGTTATGCCAACAAGAAGTGTTGCTGCGGTGAAGCATAGACGCACCAATTCGCCAAAAAACACCGGCGGCCAAAAACGTCGTGGTCTTGTCCGAAATAGGTGAGGCGTCGGGGCCGAATTGCGCGATGCGAAATGAGAGTGTAACAAAAGCCTTCATTTTGTTTCAGCGCCAGGCAATATGTTCACGATGAATAACAGCATGTCATTATTGCCGTGCTTCGTTACATGGATTCTCCTTCAATATGAAGGAAACCCTGTCCTGACAAGGCTTTCGCCGAAGTAACAATTTTATTTATTCAACGTGGCGCGAAATGCGCCAATATCTTGCACGTTAAAAGAATAGATAATAAGCGAAGAAAAGCTTTTATAAATGTATTACGATTTAATAACGGCCGTATGTGTATTTCTAATAATATTATGAAACGCTTTGGTAAAATGAACAGCCGCCAAATCGGCCAAAATACTGTCGGAATCCGCCCGGCGATTTTCGCCTAGGCCGGAATCTTCCTACGATGCATCGCACAACCTTTGGATCGCGTGAATTGGAAGGAAACCAATGAACATGTCGACTGTCTCTGCACCATCGCAAAGCAAGCGACTTGAATCTTGCACGAGAGCCGCTCGACATATCGGACTGCTCCTGTTCGAGCAATGCTGCATCTATAACGCCGGCGTCATCAGCGAGGCGTTCCGGCTCGCGAACGAACTTCAGGCGGGCTCGAGCGCCGGACCCGCCTATCATCTTTCGCTGATCTCGCGCAGCGGCGGCAACATATCGACGTCGTCATCGATATCGATATGGACCCATCACCTGCACGAGTATTCGGTCGGCGACTTCGACGCGCTGTTCGTTGCCTGCAGCAAGAGCGAGGCGATGGCCGACCATGATCCGCATTTGCTCGCGTGGCTATTCGGGTCCGAGCGCGCAATATCGGATGGCAACGACCACACGCAACGCAGTGCGTCCGAAGGCACAAAGGGCCGCGCGCCGACCGTGCCCATCTATTGGTTCAAGGACATCCCGATGGCCGCGTGGTCCGGCTGCGAAGCGCCCGTTCATCTGGCCCTTGCAAAGATAGAGGCGGATTTCGGGCCCAACGTGGCGAGGCGCGTCGTCAGCGAATTGCAGCCGCAGCCGCTCGAGCATTCGAATGCGCCCGCAGGCGATATGTCGGTGACGACCACTACCGACAAGATTCACGCGTCGGCTGGATGGATCAAGGAGAATTTCAGCAAATCGATCTCCATCTCGGATGCCGCCGAAGTCGCTGCAATGAGCAATCGGAACTACCTGCGACGGTTCAAGGCGGAGTTCGGCGTTACGCCCCAGCAATATTTGATGAACGTTCGGTTCGAATTGATCTGCCGCCTGCTGATTGAGAGCGACCTGCCGGTGGACAAGATCGCGCGACGTTGCGGCATGGGCAATGGAGATCGTCTGGGAAGACTCTTTCGCAGGCGCTATGGCATGTCGCCGACGGCATATCGTGCGGACGGCGGAGCGGGCGTGCAGGAACAGATGGAGTCGTAAGCCTGAGCCAGGGAAAATAGCAAAAGCATGCTCCGTAGCTACACGCATGCTGCGCTCCTTGCACTTTGGAGCGGCTTATCGATATGTGAGTTTCCGCACAGAGACAAACTTCGCGCGCGAAATAACGTAAGAGCGAGGCCCAGAACTCCGGGCCCGACGCTATTGAAAGTCGTAACGCAGAACCGCGCAACTGACGTTTATACCGAGGCGCGCTGCTCTTCGCTACGCCTCTTCCCCTCACACCACCGTGCCATGTCGACATGAGCGACATGCCCGGTTCGTTGATTCTGGAGAACACCGCATGAAAGCACAGCAGCTTGCACTAGAGCGCATACGAAAGTCGATCAACACCGCTGATGCATTGAACATGAAGTCGTCCGCGGTGCTCGTCGCGGACCTGCATATGTTGATGGACATCGTCGACCGGTTCGATCTCGAAGAATGGAACGCCGACTCGCGCATGCCGCGCGAAGCTCTGGCACGCGAAGAATAAAGCGCATCCGGCCGGCCCGCGCTGCGGTCCGGCTGCATAATCAGCAAGCGGCATCACACGGGGAAGTCATGGGGTTTGCAATCAACGGCAAGTTCGCAGCACAACGCATCACCGGCGTTCAGCGCGTCGCTTACGAACTGACCCGCGCCATGCAGGCGCGCGCGTCGTCGGCAAGCGAACTGGAGGTCATCGTGCCGCGTAGTGCCGCCGACCTCGGACTCGCGTCACGGACTGCGCGTATCGGTGGATCGCTCAAAGGCAATCTCTGGGAGCAGATTGCCTTGCCAATCGCGGCGGGTCGCGACACGCTCATCAGCCTGTGCAACACCGGCCCGCTGCTCAAGCGCCGCCAACTCGTGATGATTCACGACATGGCCGTCTACGATGTGCCACACGCGTTCTCAAAGAAATTCCTGCTGTGGTATCGAATGAAATTTTCGATATTGCGCCGGCAGACGCGGCTCATTCTTACCGTCTCCAGTTTCTCAAAAGAACGCATCTGCCATCATCTTCGTATCGACGAATCACAGGTCGAAGTGATCCGGCCAGGCGCTGATCATCTGGACCGCATCACGGCAGACCCGTCGATTCTTACGCGGCTCACGCTCGTCAAGGATTCTTATTGCGTGATCGTGGGCAGTCTCGATCCACGCAAGAATCTGCAACGCGTGCTGCAGGCGATCAACAAGCTGGGTCATGTTCCCAACATTCATTTCGTGGTTGCGGGCGGCGCCAATCCCCGGATATTCGCTTCGGATAGCGCCGCGCAAAAAGCCGACTCGGAACGCGTGACATGGGCGGGCTTCGTCTCCGATGGAGAGCTGAAAGCGCTCTATAGCAACGCGGCATGCCTCGTCTTCCCCTCGCTTTACGAAGGCTTCGGCCTGCCTCCGCTCGAGGCAATGTATTGCGGATGCCCGGTCATCACATCGACGGAAGCGTCGCTTCCCGAGGTATGCGGCGACGCGGCCATGTACTGCGATGCGAATTCCGTCGACGACATCGCCGCCAAGATCGAACGCATGGTGACGCAGCCCGACGTGCGCGAGCGGCATCGCCAGATGGGCCTGAAGCATGCGAGCCAGTTCAAATGGGAGCGCGCGGCCAGCAGGCTCGCGCAGATCCTCTATGGCAGTAGCCCCGAGACTGCGCGCTACTACGAAGCACGATCGTCCGCTGAATGAGCCTGGTATAGCCAACCCTAAGAGGAAACTTAGCGCACGACATGTATCATTGCCCCTCGCGTCTTCCGAACGCCAGAGGATTAGCTTACACTCTGCTTAACAAGGATCACGAACGTCGCAATCGCGGCCCGTTCGATTGGCCTTCTCGCTGTGACTGCACCGGTGCACTCATCGCCCTCGGCACGCCTTTATCGCAAATGCATTTCGAGGGCGCCTGTATCGAAGACCACGAACCAGTTTGAACGCCGTGAAAATACTAATTGCAAACACCTTGTACCACCCCGATTCAGTCGGAGGCGCCGAAGTATCGACGCGCATCCTGGCCGAGGGGTTAAGCGCCGCCGGCAATGAAGTCTGCGTCGTGTGCGCAACCGGCACGGGTGTCGATCGCCTCAGCGAATTGAATGGCGTGAAGATCTACCATCTGCGCTCGGTCAATCTCTACTGGCCGCATCAGCCCAAGAAACACTCGCGCGTCGCCAAGCTCATGTGGCATGCCATCGACGTGCATAACGTCATGATGGCGCGCAAGCTGCGAAACATCATTGCGCGCGAGAAGCCGGACATCATCAATACGAGCAACCTGTCGTGTCTTTCGATCGACATCTGGCGTATTGCACGAAAGGCCGGCGTGCCGATCGTGCATACGGCACGCGACTATTACCTGATGTGCCCCACGTCCACGATGTTCTCGCATGCCAAGACATGCACACGTCAATGCGGGATGTGCGCGCTGTATGCGGGGCCGAAGAAGGCGGCATCGGCGCGTGTCGATGTGGCGATAGGCGTGAGTCGCTTCGTCTTGCAAAAGCATCTCGATAGCGGCTATTTCCCGCAAGCCACGCGCACCGCGGTAATCAGCAACTGCTACGTGCCGTTCAAGGACTCAGCCGCGCCCACGGAACGCAGTCGCCGCTATGGCGGAGGCGCCGTGCGCCTCGGTCTGCTTGGACGCGTATCGCCTGAAAAGGGACTTGAGATTCTGCTTGACCAGTTGCTCGCCGACGATACGCTTGACTGGACACTAGCGATCGGCGGCAAAGGCGACGCGGGTTACATGGAGAGCCTGCAGACCAAGTATCGTGATCCGCGAGTGGAGTTTCTCGGGCATGTGAAAGCGGGCGACTTCCTAAGCAGCATCGACATACTGGTGGTGCCTTCCATCTGGAACGAGCCGTTCGGGCGCGTGACGGTCGAAGCGTATTCGCATGGCGTGCCGGTCGTCGGCGCGAATACCGGTGGCATTCCCGAAGTCATCGAGCCGGATTCACACCTCATCTTCGATATCGAAAAGCCGCACACGATCATCGAAAAGATTCGTGATGCCATCGAGTTGCTCAAGAGCGCCACGGTGCACGACCGCTTGCTCAATCACGCCAAGAGTTTCAGTCCCGCATCGATGGTGGATGCATACATCGACGTCTATCACAGCGCCTTGAAAAAAGCCGTCTAAGAACGGCCGTCGCGCGGTAGGCGGCAAGCGCCGCCTTACTCCGCGACGCGCCGCTTGAGAAACGGAACCCCTTGCATGTAGAGCGTCGTCGCCATCGCAATGGCGACGCACGTCTGCACCGCGAGCACCGTCGCCGCAGCGCCCTGCTCGGCGAAGAGCTTCGACAGCACGGCGAGCAGCACGAAGTTCAGCGTCGCCGAACCGAGCAGCACGCGGCTGAAATGCGCCTTCATGCCGAGCGGCAGCATCGTCTGAACGCCGAACACATCCGCAATGCCCGACATGAACGGCACGAACGCCATCCAGCGCAGGACTTCGACCGTCGGCAGGAACTGCGGTCCATAGAGGATCTTGACGGCAAGCGGTGCGCCCAAAAAGATCGTGAGCGAGATGATTGCGACGACCGTTCCCTGGAACGCAAGCATTTTGCGCAGGAACGCGAATGCGTCTTCGCGCGAGTGGTGCATGAGATAACTGATGCGCGGATACGCCGCGGTCTTGAGCGGGCTCATCATGCCTAAAGCGGCCCGGATAAGCTTGTCGCCCGCTGCGAAATAGCCGGCCGCGACGTTGCCCGAAATCAGCGCGAGCAGAACGATGTTGCTTGACGCATAGAAATCGGTGATGGCGGTCGCCATGAAGACGCTCGAGCCGTCCTTCAGCGCCTTTACGATCGATCGTACGGACGTGTGCACGAAATCGAGTTCACGCCTTAAATACAGGTACGTGACAATGGCGATGCCCGAGAGCAGCGGCACGAGCGAATTCACGCCCATCGCCCAATAAATGTCGCTGCGGTCGCGCACGAGGAGATACATCGCGGGCACGCTCAGGACGCGCCCGGTGAACACGATCGAGCTGATGACTCGCAGATCTTCGACTCCCTGAAAATACCAGGTAGGAATCAGCATTGCCCCTACTGCCATGCCAAAACCGAGCATGAGAAGATCACGATCCTCACCAAGCCTCGGGAAGATGAAAGTCAGGACCATGAGCAGCACGAAGCCGGCGACTGTAATGGCGGTCTGCGCCATGAACGTCTCCCAGAAGACCCGGGAACGTTCTGCACGGTTACCGCGGTTGATGGAAATCTGCGGCGTGGCGGTCAGGCCGAAGCCGTAGTTTGTCAGAACGATGAAGTAATTGATGAAGGCCATCGAAAACGCGAGGCGGCCGTAGCCCTCGGGCGACAACACTCGCGTCAGCAGGGGGAGCGTGATCAAGGGAACCGCGTAGGTCGATACCTGCAGCATCATCAAGACCGCAAAGTTCTTCTTGAATGACGCCATATACGAATTGTCCTCGATTTGAGCTGGGGCATTGACATTGCAAGACGTCGCGCGATGCCCAGCGCGACGTACGCAAAACGGGGTAAGAAGTCATGCAGCCATGCGTGCACGTCTCATTGTGGAGGAAACAATACTTTTGCGTAGTGCACGCGCGGAAAGGCTTGACAGGCTTAATGCCGCTCGCATCGAATCAATCCTCGCAAGCGGTTCGCGCACGTGCCACGCATTCGCCGGATGGACTATAGACGCGAATTGCCATATCTTCATGCAAATTAAATGTGTTGCGAAATAGACTCAGTGCGGTGCGCCTCTTATGGACAATTGCACATGATTCGCAATTAGTTGGCAAGGAAGTTAATTTCGCTCAGGAAATCGATTGCAACGACGATGTCCTCACACCTAGTGCGGCGTTTGGCGGGGCTTCACAGCCAGCTTGGCCGTTACGTGTCGGTCGATTCCTTAGTGCCCGCCGATCTGGCGAGAAAGCACGTAAGTCGCCGTAATACATCTGACACGATGTCATATTTACTTCCGCAGCAAATTCAATTCACCTGACATATCGTCGCCCGCGTGTGCGACAAGGCATGACGAAAGGTACGTCGCTCAAAGTACTTTCGTCGTACAACAAGCGCGGACGCACGATCTCTTTTTGCGCACCGTGCTAGATACACACGCCACGCTGAAGCGCAAACCTTAATGACTCAAATCGAGCGTAAAGATTCCGCGGCGCGCATTGGCCGATAGCGCCTGCACGGTCGGCTCACTCATGCGCGGCATGGGCCTATCGCCGTCGATTTATTAGTAAATCTATGCAGCGGGAGCCGGCGCGCGATCGGCGGGGTCAAGGGCGTCGTGCTGAGAGAAGAGTCAATCAGCGCGCGTGTGCCGGCGGAGGCAAGCTCGTTTAAGCCGGTGCAGGACCTGCTCTCCGCGACCACGGAAAATTATTCGGCGGCAGCGAACGGATTGTCCGCCGCGGACCGGGCGCTTGCGAGTGCGTCAGCGGGGCAATACAAGTCTGCGAACATCGTATTCGACAATATCTCGCTGACAGGGCTGGGTGCCGGCGGCGGCTATTTCTATAACGTCTATGTGAACCTTCCGGAAAACGCGGACCTCGATTCGGTACGCTCGGGCAATTTCATCGGCACGCTCGGGCCGTTCGAAATCGCCGGGGCCGCACATCATGGTTCGGCGACGCTCGATTTTCCTGCTACCGAGGCGCTCCTTAAGATGGGCGCCACCGGTTCACGCGACTATGTGGTCTCACTCGTGCGCGTCAACGGTTCAAATGCGCCGAAGGGCCAGGTCATCACGATTGGGGAGTCGAGTCGAACTGACGAATGAAACACCGGTTGTTGCATCGCCGGTCGTGGCTCGCGGCCCGGGCGACGTGTGTTGATGATTCTGTGACACCGAAGCCAAGGCTTGCGCGCTTCCCTTAGCACCGCCCCTTGGGCGAGCAGTAGAAAAGCCCACCTCCCAAGACACGTCGGCAATTCCCGAACGACGTGCTCCACGCACTCTCCCTGATGTCCGCTAAACACAGTGCGCTATTGCCGTCTTAGCATGCGCCTGCACGTCATTCCTCCCGAAGCTAGCCATGACCCCGTTTTAACTTTCGAAATGATAGGCAGATTCATGCACTTTTTAGTCGCTTATCAAGGGGAAACACCAAGGACGTGCATGCTCATACGTTCAACGATCGGAAATAAATTTAGCTCATACGATATTAGTTAGGAACAATTTCCCTAATCGTCTGACTGTTACATCCACTTACAGGAGATGGCTTGATGGTCCGAATATACTGCGTGCCGTGATTAACCCAGTAATAACTTACCTATGCCAACCACAAACCTACTCGTCAAGACGCAAGATTTGCCGGAAACCGCATCGCAGTGCGCAGAAATGTTTCCACGCAGAAAATTTCTCGCTGCCATGGGCGCTGGTGCCGGTAGTCTTGCCCTTGCCGCGTGTGGTGGTGGTGGTACTGAAAGCGATCTGGCCGATGCCACCGCTAAAGACGCAGTAGATCTTGAGTCGACGGCCAAGGCTGCCACGACACAAAAGCTCTTCTACGGCATGAACGGTCACATGGCATGGGGCAGCGGCATCTACAACTCGATGTCAGCGCAATCGCAACTGGCGATCCTCAAGGACCTCGGCGTGACCGTGTATCGCGCAGACGTCGCCGATGCCGGCATGGCGACGACCGTCGCCAGTGCGCTGAAGGGTGCCTTCAAGAACAGCGGCGTGACGATCATGCCTGTGATCAACCCGCGTTCGGCCGGCTGGAACCAGGCGGGCTCGGAAGACACGGCCTACAAGCTCGGCTACGCGTTGGCAGTGAAGTGCACGCAGCCGCTCAAGGGTCTCGTGAAATATATCGAGTGCGGTAACGAACTCGATACGGTCGGCCTCAAGATCGGCGGCGACGGCAGCAGCTCGGCCGACTGGAATCCCGCCTACTGGCCGGCGTTTCGCGGCGTTATCCGCGGCATGATCGCGGGCGTCAAGTCGGTCGATTCTTCGATCAAGTGCGGCGTAAACGTCGGCATCCCGATGGCGTACCGCGCCTTGCAGATGCTGTGGAACGGCATCTCGCCGAACGGTTCAGCGAACGGCTCCGGCGGCGCGCTGAAGACTCGCTGGGACTTCACCACGTATCACTGGTACAAGAGTTCGTACAACATCCAGCGCGCGGGTCGCACCGCGTCGATCGACGTGCTGCAGATCCTCAAGGACTCGTTCGGCGTGCCGATCTGGCTGACGGAATTCGGCTGGTCCGGCTCGAAAGACTCGGCTCAGTCTGCCGCGGACTACGTCACGAGCGCAATGAAGCAATACAAGTCCATCAAGGACAAGTACAACATCCAGTGCATCATGCTTTATTGCGTGATCGATGCAAGTTATGGGTTGATCGAGGCCGATGGCCGCACGAAAAATCCCGCTTATTCGGCCTACAAGAACTTCGTTCGCGCCAATCCGGTTTAATCAAACGGTCACCAGGGTCGGTAGTACTTTCCCGGCCTTACAGCAACTTTCCTTGAAACCGCTGTAATAGTCGCTATGCTCGTATTAAAGGCGCGCCTGTAATCGTCTTTAGCACGAGCGTGCGGCGTGACTCCCCTCCTGCTTTACACGCTCCCACGAAAAAAATTTCCCTTGCGGCGACGCCAAGCGCGCCCAGATGCGTCCACGCATCTCGCATTAATTTCGCGTTTACTGATGCCCGTAGATAAACATCAGTCAAGTCCAATTACAAATCCTAATGTTTGCGTGTGAATACGGTCCTAGCGCTTATGCCGGATCTTTCCTCGTGTGCGCTACCGTACGTACGATGACTTAACGAAACGTGAATGTAGGCATGCACTGCCAGTGCCGCGTCCTCGTTCCGTGGATCGTCACTGCGCAAGCAGACAACAAGCAAGCTGTGCCGCTTTACAGCGCCGTCAGGTTTGCATCGCCGTCAACGTCCAAGAGGCCCTCGCCATCGCAACCAGCGTGGCGTCGGGCTTTCGGCGTTCCGGCGCGGCATGCGGATACCCGTGTACCGATTCTCCGAACGAAATGAGGAAAGCGTCAGATGAACACACCAGTTCTTGGTTTCGATCCAGTCCCTGTGCGCAGCAGAGACGACGGATTTTCCGCAAGCGATTTGTGGAAGCTGATCGTCGATAACGTGTGGCTCGTGATCATGATCGTCGTCCTGGTGACGGGCGCTGCGACCCTTTACGCGTTTCTCGCCACGCCAAGCTTTCAGGCGGACGCTCTGGTCAAAGTAGATTATCCGAACCCGAACGCACTCGGCGTGAATACCCAGGCGCAGCAGCAGATCATCCCGTCGGCGCTGCCGACCGACGCCGAAATCCAGATCATCCAGAGCCGTACCGTGCTCTTGCCGGTGATCAAGCAGTTCAAGCAGGACGTACTCGTCACGCCGAACCAGATGCCGTTCTTCGGCCGCATCACGAATCTGTTTTCGACGCCCGGTGAGCCGTTGCCGGCCATCCTCGGCCTGAAGTCGTTCGCATGGGGCGGCGAGGAGGTGGGCATCGGTTCGCTCGAGGTCCCTGCGCGTCTGCAAAACAAGGAGCTTTCACTGCGTGTGATGCCGGGCGGCGCCTATCAGCTATCGGACCCCGCAGGCAACACGATGGTGCAGGGCACCGTCGGCTTGATGGCGAGTGCGGATGGCACGTCCATCCGTATCGATCGCCTTGCCGCGCGTCCGGGCACCGAGTTCTCTATCGTTCGCTATAGCGAGTACAAGGCGGTCGAGCGCTTCCTCAAGAAGCTGAAGGTGATGGAGTCGGCGAAGGACTCGGGCGTCGTGCAGATCCTCTACGAAAACGACGATCCGAAGCTCGCGCAGCAAATCACCAATGCGATCGCGCAGACGTACATCGCGTCGCACATCGACCAGCATCGTCAGGAAGCAAGCTTGACGCGCAACTTCATCCTTGGTGAATTGCCGCGCCTCGAAACCGAACTCAAGCGCGCCGAGACGGAACTGAGCCAATACCGCATGTCGTCGAATTCGATGCAGCCGGGATCGGAAGCTTCGTCGTATTTGCAAGGCAGCATCGGCATCGAGAACCAGATCGCGACGCTGCAGATGCAGCGCACGCAGGTCGCGAGCCGCTTTGCACCTGGCACGCGCGAAGTGCAGACGATCGACGAGCAGCTTGCCACGCTCAACGCGCAGAAGAAGGCCTTCGACAAGCGCTTCGGCCAGTTGCCGGTATCGGAGCGCAAACTCGTCGACCTGACACGTAACGCGAAGGTCGCCGAAGACATCTACGTCGCGATGCGCGAGAAAGCGAGCGAACTCGCCGTCACGCGCGCCGGCACGCTCGGCAACGTGCATCTCATCGATTCCGCGATCTACCCGACCGAGCCGGCCAAGCCGAAGCGTCCGCTCGTCATCGCGGGCGGTGCTGCAGCGGGCGTGGTCCTGAGCGTGCTGTTCGTGTTCTTCCGCAACCAGTTGTCGCGTAGTGTAGAAAGCCCGCATACGGTCGAGCGTCATCTGCATCTGCCGGTGTTCGGCGCGGTCAGCTTCAGCAGCGAGCAGGCGCGTCTCGATCGCTCGCTCACCCCGGCGGCGTTGCTCGCCGGCAAGGGCCGCCCGGCTCCGCGCGGCGTCCTGAGCGACGACTCGGAAAGCGAGGCGCTGGCGAACACGGCGCACTTCCTGCTGTCCGCGGACGGTCCGGGCGACATGGCGGTCGAAGCGCTGCGCGCGGTGCGTGCGTCGCTCCTGCTCGACATCGAGCGCGCTCGTAACAACGTGCTCGCCGTCGCAGGCGCGACGCCGGGAACCGGCAAGACCTTCGTCGCCTCGAATCTGGCGGTACTGCATGCGCAGTCCGGCAAGCGCGTTCTGCTGATCGACGGCGACCTTCGCCGCGGCCGCGTCGCGTCGATCTTCGGACAGTCCGGCAAGGGCGGTCTCGCTGAAGTGCTCGCGGGCCATATGGAAGTCGATCAGGCGATCCGCTCGGGCGGCGTGCCTGGCCTCTCGATCATCACATCGGGACGCTTCCCGCCCAATCCGTCAAAGCTGCTGTCGACCACGCGTCTGCCGCTGCTGCTCGAATACCTCTGCCCGCAATACGATCTCGTCATCATCGATACACCGGCTGTCCTCGCGGTCAGCGATGCCAACATGATCGCGGCGAATGCCGGCTCGACCGTCGTGGTCGTGCGTCCGAGCGCGCAGAGCGAGAGCGAACTCGAACAGGCGATCAAGCGTCTCGATCTGACGGGCGCGCGTATCGCGGGCGTGATCTTCAACGCCGTGCCGAAGCGTCGCAGCGAGAAGCGCACATATGCGTATGCAAGCGCGTACGCGCCGAACCCGCAGCCGCCGCTCGATGCTTGAAAAGCTCGTTCCCTGCCCGTCGTCGACGGGCAAAAGCGGCCAGCGTGACAGAAGCGCCAGCGAGCGTCCCCTCGCTGGCGGCAGCATGACAAGCGCATGTGCAGCAGCGCCGCACGCGACCATGAACGAAACATGCCAATGGACAGCCGCCGAGTGTGTCCGGAGAGAGCAATGTATCCACGCATGATCTCGATGTTGTTCTACATGTTCTTCACCTGCGTGATTTTTAATCCGCAGGTGTCGGGCTACACGATCTACTTCTACCTCTTCATCCCGTTTTTCGACCCCGACTTCACGCGCTTTCTCGCCAGCACGGTGCGGCGCTGGAGCGGTCCGCTCGCCGTTGCCGTCGTCGTGAGTCTTTTGGGATCGCCGTCGGTGGCCGTGCGGGTCGTATCGATCGCGATCTGTATCGGCTATCTCATGTACTCGATGCAACGGCGCATCGCCTATCTGCATCTGTGGATGGGGATCAATGTCGTCTTTGCGATGCTGCAGTTCGTGCTCTACTACGTCAATACGAGTCTCGCGATGGCGCTCGGCCCTAGGCAGGTCGCCCAGGCGATCTGGGGCTCGTACGGAACCGCCGCATACACGAACTTCTTCGAGGTGTTCTATTTCGCGCGCGTGTCGGGCTTCTCGCGAGAGGCGGGGTTCTTCTCGTCGCTGCTGGTGGCATCGCTCGTCGTGTATCTGATGACGGAACCGCGCATCAACAAGAAGGTCGTCGCGCTCTACGCGGTCGGGCTCGTGATCAGCTTCTCGAAGTCGTCGATGCTGCTCTTCGTGTTCGCGGCGCTCTACCCGTTCCGCAACACGCTGCGCACGACGCATCCGCTCGTCGTGTTCGTATCGTTCGCAGTAGCTGTCACGCTGCTGTCGATGTTCATGGCGAGTCACGTCTTCTTCAACTCGGAGACGTTCGGTCACCGCTTCGGCGGCTATCCATTCATGGTCGATGCGCGTCTCGAAGACCTGATGTTCGGCATCAGCGCGCCTGACATCCTCAAGCACTACAAGTATTTACCGTACATACGATTGATCGAGTCGGACATGGAAGTCGCGGGCGTGCCGTTCGCGGGCCTGCCCGCGTCGATCGCGGACATGGGCATCTTCAGCGCGGTACTGCTGTTCGGCGTCGTCGCGTTCACGGCGGGCAACGGCTTCGTGATGCTGCTGTTCCTCCTGATCTCGTCGACGGTGAGCATCACCACCGTGACATCGTTCGTCCCGCTCGGCTACCTGCTGCTCTACTGGCCGCGCTTCACGGCGTACGTCGCCGAACGCAGGCAGGCCGCGTGGCAGGACCGCGCGCGGGGTACGCCCGTGCGGCGGTTCCGCCCACGAGCGGCGAGCGCGGCGTTCATCGAAAGCAAGTGAACGTCGCGGCTCTCCGCTTTCTCTTCCATCCCGTGACGTAAAACCAGGAGGCTTGATGCCTGCGCTCCTCACCACGCGCGGCGTGCCGCGCTTGATCGCCTGCGCCGCGCTGACGTTCGCCACGCAATTCGCCTTCGCCGCCGACTCCGGGATGCGCGTGCTCAATCCGCCGGGCGCGCTCATCGTCGATGGCGCGACAACCAAGCGCATCACGGTCCAGGTGCCGCCGCAAAGTGCCACGGCCGGCGCGAAGGTCGTCGCGACGCTCTATCGTTACGACGCCAACGCAGATCCTTCGAGCACCGCGGTGACGACGTTCCAGGCGCCCGCCACCGGCGAGAAGGGCAACGGACAGGTGTCGTTCAACGTCGCGCTGCCGAACTACGGCTTGTTCCTGCTCGACACGAAACTGGTCTCGGCAAGCGGCGCCGAAAGCGATTCGCTGAAGATCAACATCGCGGCGCTCACGCCGGGCAACAGCGCTTTTCCCGATGCCGGCGTCGTCACGCACTTCGGGCAGCGCAAGGGCTCGGCAGCGGCTGTTCTGCCGCTCATCAAGCGCGCGGGCTTCGCGTGGATTCGCGACGAACTGTATTGGGGCGAGGTCGAAAAGACGGCGGGGAAATTCACATTCCCGCCCGATAACGGCAACTATGGCGACTACGTCGCGCAAGCGGTGAAGATGAACCTCAAGCCGCTGATCGTGCTCGACTACGGCAACACGGGCGCCTACCCGAACCTGTTCAAGGGACCGCAACGCTTTCCGCAAACGCAGCAGGAACGTGACCTCTTCGTGCGCTATGCACAGAAGATCGTCGGGTACTACGGCAAGCAGGTCAAGAACTGGGAAATCTGGAACGAGCCCGCGTTTGCGAAGATTGGCTACGACAACTACGTCGCGCTGCTCAAGCCGGTCTATACCGCGATCAAGGCGCAAAGCCCCGACGCCAACGTCATCTCGTGCGGCGGCGGCGGTGCGGGCGGCGGCCCGGGCGGCGACTGCATCGCGGAGCTCATCAAGCGGGGCGCGCTCGATTACCAGGACGGCTTCAGCATCCATCCGTACATGTCGCCGTCCGACCCGGACGTCGGCTACAGCGCCAAGGGTTCGCCGCTCGGGCGAGTCAACGTCCCGAACGTCTGGCCGCATCTCGCGCGCATGACCCAGGCGAATCCTAAGCCCGGCGAAGGCAAGCTGAAGCTGTGGATCACCGAGATCGGCTGGCCGTCCAGCCCGTCGTCGGCGGGCTTGAGCGAGCAGCGGCAGGCGGCTTACGTCGCGCGCACGTTCCTGCTCTCGCGACGCTTCGACGCGGTAGAGGCGGTGATCTGGTACGACTTCGTGGACGACGGCCTGAAGCCGAGCGAAAAGGAACACAACTTCGGGCTGGTGCGTCTCGATCTGTCGCCAAAGCCTGCATATGTTGCCGCTGCGGTGCTGATGAAAACCATTGGTACCAAAAAGTGGGATCACGCGCTGGTCGACAGAGGCGATATCAAGGTGTATCAGTACGGCTCTGACGATAAGGTCATCGTCGGCTGGAAGACGGATACCGATGCGAACGCGAGCCCGACCGCGGTTCCGATCCCGCCCGGCACCTACACGCAGCGCGACTGGCAAGGTGCGACATCGACGGTCGTAGTCAAAGATGGCTTCCAGTGGGAACTCGGATCGCTGCCGAAGTATCTGATATCAGCAGGTAAATGAGCAGCGCGTGATAATGCGATCGCCGCTTGCGTGCATGGCGAGCGGCGAAAACGGCGTGGACTTGCAGGCAAGAGAGGTTTTTAGCGATTAGAAACCGAAGCGTGTCCGAAAATTGCTTGATGGAGCGGCGTCGACGCAGTTGCCGGCGATCCATTCCGAGGGTCTCCCGCCCATCGAGCCGGAGGTAATTCAATGAAAATGAAGCCAGATACACCGTGGAAACGGAACCTGTACCGGGCAATCGCGCATAGTCCTTTGGATGGTGTCGTGTTCGTGTCGGCCCCGAGCCGCGATCACGCCGCACGTAAAATCCGCAACGCATTAGCCGTTCTTTACAACACGCCGCCGCATAAAGTCGATTTCGACGATCTCGCTTCGTTCGAGGATTTAGTGAGCGTCGGTGTCAGCGTCGATGAAGACCTGCGTGTCTTCGAAATGTCACGCTCCGGCCGCGAGGTTACCGCCTGGACGAATGCGCCGCTTTTCCTGACTCACGATCAAACGCTGCTCGGTAAATGGGCCGAGCTGTATGCGGGCATCGCGTTTCAGGAGACGCGCGGCCTTATTAATCGCACGCGCTGAATTCTTTTACACCGCAAATTGAAACGGCCTGCATGTCCGATGCGAAATCGGAAATGCAGGCCGTTTTAGTTTTATTCAGCGGCCGGCAATTTTAAGAATCGACGGCCTCTAAAACTTACTTCTTCATCGCTGCGCTCTGCGGATTCAGGTTCGTCAAACGACCGCTCTCCGTGCCGGCCGCTTCATCGATCACCGCATTGATGAGCGTCGGTTTGCCCGATGCGATCGCTTCCTGCAGCGCCTTCGTCAGTTCCTCCGGCGTCGTCGCGTGGTAGCCGATGCCGCCGAACGCTTCGATCATCTTGTCGTAACGTGCGTTCTTCACGAACACTGTCGGCGCGACGTCCTTGCCGCCCGTCGGGTTCACGTCGGTGCCGCGATACACGCCGTTGTTGTTGAAGACGATCGTGCAAACCGGCAGGTCATAGCGGCAGATCGTTTCGAGTTCCATGCCGCTGAAGCCGAACGCGCTGTCACCTTCGATCGCGACGACCTGCGTGCCGCTCGTCACCGCCGCACCGATCGCGAAGCCCATGCCGATGCCCATGATGCCCCACGTGCCCGAGTCGAAGCGTTTGCGCGGCTGGTACATGTCGATGATGCTGCGCGCGTAGTCGAGCGTATTCGCGCCTTCGTTGACGACGTTGATGTCCGGACGCTCCTTCAGCACGTCGCGGATCGCGCGCAGGGCGCTGTGGAAATTCATCGGCGACGGGTTCTTGTCGAGCGTCGCAGCCATCTTCGCAAGGTTTTTGTTCTTGCGCTCCGTGATCGCGTTCGTCCATTCGGCGGGCGGCTTCGGGAAGTTCGCGTCGATGCCGCCGAGCAGCGCCGTCACGCATGAACCGATATCGCCGATCACCGGCGCCGCGATCGCGACGTTGCTGTCGATCTCGGTCGGCGAGATGTCGACCTGGATGAACTTCTTCGGTCCGCCCCACGTCTTGCCCTTGCCGTGCGACAGCAGCCAGTTCAGGCGCGCACCGATCAGCAGCACTACGTCAGCCTCAGCAAGCACGAACGACCGCGCCGCCGATGCCGATTGCGCATGCGTGTCGGGCAGCAGCCCCTTCGCCATCGACATCGGCAGATACGGGATGCCGGTCTTTTCAACCAGCGCGCGGATTTCCGCGTCGGCCTGAGCGTAGGCCGCGCCCTTGCCGAGCAGGATCAGCGGACGCTTGGCGCCCTTCAGCACATCGAGCGCGCGCTTGACGGACTCCGGTCCGGGGAACTGCGCCGGTGCGGCATCGATCACGCGTATAAGCGACTGCTGCGCCTTCACGGCATCGATGGTCTGCGCGAGCAGCTTCGCCGGCAAGTCCAGATACACGCCGCCGGGACGTCCCGACACGGCCGCGCGAATCGCCCGCGCCACGCCGATGCCGATGTCTTCCGCATGCAGCACGCGATACGCGGCCTTCGCGTACGGCTTCGCGGCATTCAACTGGTCCATCTCTTCGTAGTCGCCCTGCTGCAGGTCGACGATTTCGCGTTCGCTCGATCCGCTGATCAGGATCATCGGGAAGCAGTTGGTCGTCGCGTTCGCGAGCGCGGTCAAGCCGTTCAGGAAGCCCGGCGCAGAGACGGTCAGGCAGATGCCCGGCTTCTTCGTCATATAACCGGCGATGGCGGCCGCGTTGCCCGCGTGCTGCTCGTGCCGGAAGCCGATGAAGCGCATGCCTTCCGCTTGCGCAAGGCGGGCGAGGTCGGTGATCGGAATGCCGACCAGACCGAAGATGGTGTCGATGTCGTTCAACTTCAGCGCATCGATGACGAGGTGGAACCCGTCCGTGGTTTGCTGCGTTTCTACTGCTTCCGCTGCCTGCGGCGTGATCTCAAGCACATCTGCCATGACGTCTCCTTGTCGGCCGGGTGTTGTAGTTTCGTGGTGATATACAGTATTACACACACAGTATTTGCAAGTTATCACAGCGGCGAGATTTGTCGAGTTTCGAGTCGTACGGGAAACCCTAGTCGGGTTAACGTTGATTATTTGAATATCACACATGGAATATTGTATATCACACGAAGGCAAACGGATTCCGACCGGATGCCCCAGCGACGACCCGGAGGTCGCGTGATGTAGGTAACGCGTCGGAGAAGTCGAAACGTTTGAGGAAGTCCCATTCAACCAAAGCTGTCAGGAGACAGAAGCCATGACGAAGCCGCTGGAAGGCATCAAGATCATCGATTTCACGCACGTTCAAGCGGGTCCGGCCTGCACGCAGTTGCTCGCCTGGTTCGGCGCGGACGTCGTCAAGGTCGAGCGGCCCGGCTCCGGGGACGTGACGCGCACCCAGTTGCGCGACATTCCGGATGTGGACGCGCTCTACTTCACCATGCTCAACAGCAACAAGAAGTCCCTCACGCTCGACACCAAGAAGCCGGAAGGCAAGGAAGTGCTGACGAAGCTGATCAAGGAATCGGACGTGCTCGTCGAGAACTTTGGTCCAGGCGCACTCGACCGCATGGGCTTCTCGTGGGACACGATCCGCGAGTTGAATCCGAAGATGATCGTGGCGTCCGTGAAGGGCTTCAGCGACGGTCACCACTACGACGACCTGAAGGTCTACGAGAACGTCGCGCAATGCGCGGGCGGAGCTGCATCGACGACAGGCTTCTGGGACGGCCCGCCGACCGTCAGCGCCGCGGCGCTCGGCGACAGCAACACCGGCATGCACCTCGCGATCGGCATCCTGACGGCGCTGATGGGCCGCCAGAAGACGGGCAAGGGTCAGCGCGTTGCCGTATCGATGCAGGACAGCGTGCTGAACCTGTGCCGCGTGAAGCTGCGCGACCAGCAGCGCCTCGACCGCCTCGGCTACCTCGAAGAGTATCCGCAGTATCCGCACGGCGAATTCAGCGACGTCGTGCCGCGCGGCGGCAATGCCGGCGGCGGCGGGCAGCCGGGCTGGGTGCTCAAGTGCAAGGGCTGGGAAACCGATCCGAACGCGTACATCTACTTCACGATCCAGGGCCACGCCTGGGCGCCGATCTGCCGCGCGCTCGGCAAGCCGGAATGGATCGAAGACCCGCACTACGCGACGCCGCAAGCGCGCCAGCCGCATATCTTCGACATCTTCAACACGATTGAGCAATGGCTCGCCGACAAGACGAAGTTCGAAGCGGTCGACATCCTGCGCAAGTTCGACATCCCCTGCTCCCCGGTGCTGAGCATGAAGGAAATCGCCAACGATCCGTCGCTGCGCGCGAGCGGCACGATCACCGAAGTGGCGCACAAGGAGCGCGGCACGTACCTGACGGTCGGTAGCCCGATCAAGTTCTCCGACCTGAAGCCGGAAGTGACGGCATCGCCGCTGCTCGGTGAACATACCGACGAAGTGCTCGCAAGCCTCGGCTACAGCAACGAGGACATCGCCCGCCTGCGCGAGGCCCAAGCGGTCTGACGCAAGGACTCCGGCCGGAACGCACGTTCCGGCCGGGCGCGATGTAAGAGCATCGGCAGCACCAGAAAGGCGACTCCAATATGAACAGCACCTCCTCACAAAGCGCCATCGATACCGCCCAGCTCGTGGACGCCATCGGCGACGCCATCGTCATCTCGGATGCAAGCGGCGCGATCATCCTCTGGAACCCCGCCGCCGAACGCATGTTCGGGTTCACGCAAGAAGAAGCACTCGGTCAATCCCTCGACATCATCATCCCCGAACGCCTGCGCGGACGGCACTGGAGCGGCTACGAAAAAACGATGGCCACCAGCGAGACGCGTTACGGCCACGACGTGCTGCGCGTGCCCGCCATCGGCAAGGAAGGCCGCTCGATGTCGATCGCGTTCACCGTTGCGCTGCTGCATTCGGCGGACGGCAAGGTGAGCGGCATCGTCGCGGTGATTCGCGATGAAACGACGCGTTTCCAGGAAGAGCGCGAACTGCGCAAACGTATTACAGAGCTCGAAGCGAAGACGGCGGGTTAAGGACTTACCCGACTGCCGCGTTATCTCCGACCACAGGAACACGAGGACTCGTCACACAAATATCCATCGCATAAAAGGCGCCGATCGAGCGCAACAATGCAAATTGCATGGGACCAGAGTACAGCTCTGGTCGACCTTGGAGACGCACAGACATGGCAAACACCTATTCACCCCTACGCGCGGCCAAAAGCCACAACCGCTGGGCCCAGCTTGCGATCGGCATCATCTGCATGGGCCTCGTCGCTAATCTTCAATACGCATGGACGCTCTTCGTCGTTCCGATGGACGCGAAGAACCACTGGGGCCAGGCCGCGATCCAGACCGCATTCACCATCTTCATCGTGACTGAAACGTGGCTCGTGCCGATCGAAGGCTGGCTCGTCGACAAGTTCGGCCCGCGGCCCGTCGTGATCGGCGGGTCGCTCTGCGCGGCGCTCGGCTGGGTAATCGATGCGCACGCGACGACGCTCGTGCATCTCTATGTCGGCGCGGTGGTCGCGGGTATCGGCGCGGGGTGCGTGTATGGCACGTGCGTCGGCAACGCACTCAAGTGGTTCCCGGACAAGCGCGGTCTCGCAGCGGGCCTGACCGCTGCAGGCTTCGGCGCAGGCGCGGCCGTGACGGTGATTCCTATCGCGAACATGATCCAGAGCTCGGGCTACGAGCACACGTTCATGTTCTTCGGCATCTTCCAGGGCATCTGCATCTTCGCGCTCGCGCTCTTCCTCGTACGGCCCGCGCCGCCCGCGAACGTGGTGATCCCCAAACGGCTTGCGGCTTCGAAGATCGACTACACGACGAACCAGATGGTGCGCGCCCCGCTCTTCTGGGTGATCTATCTGATGTTCGTGTTTGTCGCGGCGGGCGGCATCATCGCGACGGCGCAACTCGGTCCGATCGCCAAGGAGTTCGGCTTCGCGAACCTGCCGGTGAGCATCATCGGCGTGACGCTGCCGCTCCTCACGATGACGCTCTCGATCGACAACCTCTGCAACGGCTTCACGCGTCCGCTGTGCGGTTTCCTGTCCGACCGCTTCGGCCGTGAGAACACGATGTTCGTGATTTTCCTCGGCGAAGGCGCGGCGTTGCTCGGCCTGATGTGGTTCGGCCACAATCCGTATCTCTTCATGTTCTTCGCTGCGATGATTTTCCTGTGCTGGGGCGAGATCTTCTCGATCTTCCCGGCGACTTGCGCGGATACCTTCGGCAGCAAATACGCCGCCGCCAACGCGGGCACGCTGTACACCGCGAAGGGCACGGCGTCGATGCTGGTGCCGGTGGCGTCGCTGCTCTCGGCGGTCGGCGGCTGGAACGCCGTGTTCATCTGCGCGGCGTGCATCTCGATCGCGGCGGCGGTCTCGGCCAAGTTTATCCTCGCGCCGATGAGAAAACGCTGGATCACGAACACCGCGCTGCTTTACGAGAACTCGCGCTTTGAAGCAACGGAAGCGAGCCCGGTATCGTCATCGGGACGTTGAAAAACGCGCCGCGCACTTTCAAGCTTGGTGCGCGGCGTGCAGGGTCTCCCGATCGGAATCCATGCAGGAACAAGACCACATGTCAGAGACCTTCGACGAACAGACAGACCGCACGTTTCTCGAGATCGCGAGCAGGCTCGAACCGATCGACGCGACCGCGCCGCTGCGCAAGCAGGCCTACACGCAGCTGCGCCAGGCAATCGCCGATGCCGACATCTACGGCTCGTCGCACGAAATCCGGCTCGACGAGCGCAAGCTCACAATGGCGCTCGGCGTGAGCCGCACGCCCGTGCGCGAGGCGATCACGCTGCTGGAGCAGGAGGGGTTCCTGCGCACGGTGCCGCGGCGCGGCGTGTACATCATGCGCAAGACGCGCCGCGAGATCATCGAAATGATCCATCTGTGGGCTGCGCTCGAGAGCATGGCCGCGCGGCTTGCGGCCGAACGCGCTTCGGACGATGAGATCGCCTCATTGCGCGCGATGTTCGACAACTTCCAGCACCACTCCCCCGCCGACGATATCGACAACTATTCCGATGCGAACATCGCGTTCCATCAGGCGGTGGTGGAGTTGTCGAAGTCGGAGATGATTTTGCAAACGCTCTCGACGATCTTCGCCCACGTCCGCGCGATCCGCCGGCATACGATTTCGCAAAGCGACCGCGCGTCACGTTCTATCACCGATCACGAAGAGATCATCGATGCGCTCGAAGCACGTGACGGCGAGCTTGCCGAAGCGATCGTGCGGCGGCATTCGCTGGATCTTGCTGCTTTTGTCGAGGTGAATTGCGTGACGCTCGACTGACCTTTTTCAGCGCGCCGCCAGCCGATGCGCTTCTTCAAGCGCAGCGACGATCGTCGCGACCGTGCGCTCGCGCGCGGCGTCGTCGTTCTGCCGCAGCGCATACGACGGGTGATACGTCGCGACGATCCATTTGTCGCCGAAAGGCACCGCGCGGCCGATGTGCGATTGCAGGCTCGCGCGCTTGCCCGTTAGCGCATTGAGCGCGGTGGCGCCTAACGTCACGATCACGCGCGCATCCACCGTGCTCAGTTCCTTCTCGAGCCAATAGCGGCATGCATCGACTTCCTGCTGGCCAGGCGTCTTGTGCAGACGCCGCTTGCCACGCGGCTCCCACTTGAAATGCTTGACCGCGTTGGTCAGATAGACATCGCCTCGCGGCAGTCCGGCACGACGCAATGCATCGTCGAGCAACTGGCCTGCCGGACCGACGAACGGCTCGCCCTTCAAATCCTCCTGATCGCCCGGCTGCTCACCGAGCAGCATGATGCGCGCGCCTTCGCTTCCGCTGCCTGCGACCGCTTGCGTTGCATTGCGCCACAGATCGCAACGGCGGCAGTCATCGAGCGAGGTGGGCGCATCGCGTTCCGGCTGGGCTTCGCTCGCATCGACGGGAATCGCCTTGCCGCCGAGCGCGCCGACGTGCCTTGCCTGCGCCACGCGACGTGCGCCACTCTTCGCATCGCTGATCATCTTCGGAATGAGCGCGCCTTCCGGCAGCCCTTTCCAGAAGCGTACGGGCATGTGCAGTTCGAGCGCGTCTTCGTTGAGCCGCGCCGGGTTGAACGTGCTCTTGTAATACGTCAGCCATAGCGCTTCGGCGGCGTCGGGCGTATCGCTCACGTGATCGGCAGCGAACGCGGCGCGCCGTTCGAGCCGCAACGTCTCGCCGTTGAACATCGCGGCGCCCGTGGGCGTCGTGATCATCCACGTCGATCTACCCATGCGTTGCGCGAAGTGTTCCGCGCCCCATTCGAGCACGTCGTGATCCGGTTCGTACCACGCGACGTATTCCGGCGACCCAAGCGAGGGATCGCGCTTGCGAAAGCGCACGTACGCGATCATGTCGTGCTGCGCGCGGCGCACCGCTTTCGCCATGCGATGCAAGCGCGCGCCGTCTTCGTCCGCCGCCGATGCCACCGCGCGATCGCCGTGCGTCCAGCGCCACAGCACACGATAGAGAAAGCTCCAGCGTTGATCGTCGCGAAAGCGCGCGGCTTCCTTGAGCAGCGACGCGAGTTCCTTCGAGACGCGGATCGCCGGTGCATTTCTGTCAATCGGCGTGGGCGCAGTGTCGAACAGCGACGTATGCGTCTGCGACGTGCGCCATTCGATCGCTTCCGGTTCGAGCCCTTGCGCCAACGCGTTCAAAGCCGCCGCGCGCCATGACGCGAAATCGTCGTCGATGGCAAGCGTCGTCATCACAGCAGCGAAAGCTGCACCGGCGCCGCCGACAGCGCGCGCCTCAAATGATCCGACGACACTTCGCGCAACGGTGGCCGATAATCCTGCGTCACGACGAACGGCTTCACCTTGTCCATGCCGCAGCGCAGCCGCGCGAGATCCGCATAGCGAATGCGCCGCGAACGACGCAACTCGACGAGCCGCTTCGCGTTGCGCATACCGATGCCCGGCACCCGCGCGATCACGCGCACGGGCGCCATGTTCAGATCGACAGGAAAGCGATCGCGATGCGCGAGCGCCCACGCGAGTTTCGGATCGACGTCGAGCGGCAGGTTGCCGGGCAGATCGAGCAACTCGGATGCCGCGAAGCCATAGCCGCGCATCAAAAAATCCGCCTGATACAGCCGATGCTCGCGCAGGAGCGGCGGCGCCTTCGACGGCACGGCGGACGGACTGTCGGGAATCGGACTGAACGCCGAGTAATACACGCGCTTCAACCGATATGAGCCGTACAGCGTTTCGGCGGTCGCGAGAATCGTGCGGTCGTCGGTTTCATCGGCGCCGACGATCATCTGCGTGCTCTGCCCGGCGGGCGCGAAACGCGGCGCGCGCGGTTCGGCTTCCGCCTCTTCCTGCGCGACGCGGATCGATCCCATCGCGAGCTTGATCGTGCGGCCGCTTTTTTCGGGTGCGAGCTTTTCGAGGCTGATTTCCGTGGGCAATTCGATGTTCACGCTGAGACGATCGGCATAGCGTCCTGCCTGCGCGATGATTTCCGGATCGGCGTCGGGAATCGTCTTCAGATGAATGTAGCCGCGAAACCGGTGCTCCTCGCGCAACAACTTCGCGACGCGCACCAGTTGCTCCATCGTGTAGTTAGACGACTGGATCACGCCCGAGCTGAGGAACAGGCCGTCGATGTAATTGCGGCGATAAAAGTCGAGTGTGAGATCGACCACTTCCTCGGGCGTGAAGCGCGCACGCGGCACGTTGCTCGAACGGCGGTTCACGCAATACTGGCAGTCGTAGAGACAGAAGTTGGTCAGCAGAATCTTGAGCAGCGAGACGCATCGTCCATCGGGCGTGAAGCTATGGCAAATGCCAGAGCCCGTGCTGGCACCGAGCCCGTCAATGCCGCGCGACTCACGCTTCGGCGCACCGCTGCTCGCGCACGATGCGTCGTACTTGGCTGCATCGGCGAGGATTTCGAGTTTTTCAGACAGCTCCATACTTACGGCCATTCACTGTATATGCGTACAGTATCTTAGGGCCGTTACAGGGGGAAGGCAAAGGGTTTTGCAAACAATACGTCTGCCAGCTTTTTGTCCAGTCAAAAAGCACGGGCAAAGCCTAGACAGCCCGGCAAATGCCGGGCGCGTGAGAACCAGTTCGCTATGCAACCATCTAAGAGAACATCAAGGCGCGGCGTTCCAGGTGTGCGCCGACGCTCGCCACTTCCCATCGGAACCTAACGTCATCACCTTGAGCAAGACGCCTTTGTACTCCGTCTTCTTGCCGTCTTTCTCCGATACCGCGCTCCAGTTCGCCGTCTCGTATATGACCTTGCCGTTGCGGTGCGCGTCGACCACTTCCGTCTTGTGATCGCGAAAGCCCGCACCGAAGGCGCCCTTGAAGAGCTTTTCGATATCGGCGCGGCCCTTGACAGCCTTGCCGTTGCCTGGCGACACCACTGCCTTCTCATCGTAAAGCGCGGCGAGTGCATGCGCATCGCCGCTATTGAACGCCTTGTCCCAGGTGGCGTTGGCTGCTTCGACGGACTTCGCTGCGTCGCCCTGTGCGAGCGCGGGTTGTGACGCAGTGAAAGCCAGCAGTGCGCAGGCGCCGAGATGCCGAATTATCTTGTTCATCGCATGTCTCCGGTAGCGCAGACCGGCGACCTTGCAAACGCCCTACGCCCGCCAGTCTGCGCGTGCAGTATAGGTATGGGTTTGCCTGTAATCAATTACGGGGACGACGCCTCCATCCAGCTCACATGCGCGCACACTACGCGCCATCCGTCTGTTGTTTTCATCCACGTCTGGCTCTGCCGTCCGACCCGCGGATTTCCCTCGCGACGGAATTCGATGTTCGCCACCGCGAACGAATCGCCATACGTCGTCACGACGCGCGCCGTTACCGTCCGCGCCAGTCCCGCGCTCGGCCGCGCAGCGCGAAACGCGCGGATCGCCTCGTATCCGTAGAGATTTTCGGTCGCACCGTAGCGCAGCGTATGAGGCGAATCGAAGAACAGTTCGTCGAGCAGGGCGACGTCGTTCGTCACCAGCGCGCGCTCGTAGGCATCGAATGCAGCGTTGACTTCCGCCAGCACGTCCGGCTTGTCGATCTCGTTCATCGCACACTCTCCGCGGACTCGAACGACGGCGGCGGCGGACACCACGCAAGCTGCGCTTCTTCGATCCGTCGCGCCGCATCGAATGCCAGATCCTCGCGCCAGGGCGGCGCGATCACTTGCACGGCGATTGGCAGGCCAGAGGCAGTTCGCATCGGCACGGCGACGACCGGTAGTCCGATGCACGACACCGGCTGCGTCAACACGCCGAGGTTCGGACGCACCGCAAGTCGCTGACCGTTAACGTCCATGAACTCATCGCCGATATGCGGCGCGACGATGGGCGTCGCGGGCGCGATCAGGATGTCGTAGCGGTCGAACAATTCGAGCACGCGCTTGCGCACGATGGCCCGCACGCGGTGCGCATGCAGCACCCACGCAGCAGGCGCCAGCGCACCCGCGATCAACCGGTCACGCGACAACGGCTCATGCTCGTCATAGCGCGAACGCAAGGTCGGAAGATGCAACTGGCCGCCTTCCGCCGCGCTGATCAGGAACGCGGCGCCGCGCGCGGCGGCGGCATCGGGGAAGTCGACGGTATCGTCAGCGGCCAGCGCACGCGCCGCTTCGATCGAGACAGCGCGTGCCTCCTCGCTGGCGTTATCGTCGAAGTAGCCGCCGAGGCGCGCGACTCGCAGCGCGAGCTTTCGCTCGATCCCGCTGACCGGTTCGATCGCGCGCGCCGAACACGCGGGGTCGCGCTCATCGATCCATTGCAGCGCATCGTAAGCGGCGGCGAGATCGTCGATGTTGCGTGCAAACGCGCCCATGTGATCGATGCTCGCGACGAACGGAAACGTGCCGTGCCGTGAGAGGCGCCCGTAAGTCGGCTTGACGCCGAACACGCCGCACAGCGATGAAGGCACGCGCACCGAGCCGTTCGTATCGGTGCCGAGCGTCAGCGGCACGAAGCCCGCCGCGACCGCCGCCGCGCTGCCGCCCGACGATCCGCCCGCCGTGCGCGACAAATCATGCGGATTTCGGCAAGGACCGGCGTGGTGGTTCTCTGTTGTGAACCCGTAGGCGAACTCGTCCATGTTGAGCGCGCCGACGACGATCGCGCCCGCATCGCGCATGCGTTGCACGAGCGTTGCATCGGCGGTGGCGGGTGCGTTGTCCGAGAGTATGTGCGAGCCTGCGATCGTCGTGACGCCAGCGATATCGAAGAGATTCTTCGCCGCGAAGGGAACTCCGGCGAGCGGCGGCAAAGGCTCGCCTTTCGCGCGCATCGCATCCAGCCGGTCGGCATCATCGCAGGCACGTTGAACCGTGAGCGCCGTGAACGCGTTGACGTGCCGGTCGCCCGCTTCGATGCGGCTGAACGTGTCTTCAACGATGTCACGCGCCGTGAAATCACCGCGTGCAAAGCCGCGCGCGATGCCGAGCGCGTCGAGGGGGAAGCGTGCGTTCGTCATGGGCGGTACACCGCTGCGGGTTCGTCGTCGGCGTTCAGCGGGAACGCGAGCACCGGCGCCGCAAGCATCGCGATGCGGGTGAACTGCTCGTGCACGCGCGCGGACGCCGCTTCGGACAAAGAGGGAAAGTGAAGCGCGAGCGAGGCATCGACGTAAGCGGAAATCGTCGCGCGCTCGGGCTGTTGCGATGGATCGACGGACATGGCGGTCTCTATTGAATGGAAGGAAACAGGCTGCGCGCGAGCGCGATCAACGCGCGGTCGCTGCCGCGCGGCCCGATGAACGACAACGCCAGCGGACGGTCGCGCTCGTCGGCGAGCGGCACGGTCACTTGTGGCAGACCGGCGAGCGCCGCGATCGAGTTCATCGTCAGCGCATCGCGATAGAACGCACCGATGCGTTCATCGGATGCGTCCTTTTCGATGAGCGCCAGCGGCGTGGTCGGCTGCACGATCACGGTTGCGTTCACGAGCGTGTCGATGCGTTCTGCGAGCGTTTTGCGCAGTTCGCGGCATCGCGCGACTTCGGCGTCGTCCAGCTTCTGGAGCCTGTCGAACCGCGACGCGATGGACGGGCCGAAGCGCGGCGACGTCGATGAGATCCACCCACCTAACGATGCGCGGATCGCGTCGTCCTGAAGTTGCTGGTAGCAATGCAGCCAGAGCGCCTGCTCGCCTGCGAAGACGCTCGCCTCATCAATAGCGGCCGCTGATAGGCGCGCGGAATCTTCCGGCTCGCTCGCCGCGCGCGCAGCGAACGCTTCCGCGCATCGCGTGAGACGCGCAGGAACATCGACTGCGTCTGTATCCACGAGCAACACGTCCGCGACGCGCGCCAGCATCTCACCCGTGCGCGCAAACCAGCCGACAGTGTCGAAGCACGGCGCGAACGGCAGCACGCCTTCGGGCGATACGGCATCGTGCGTCGGCCGGATGCCCCACAGTCCGCAGAACGCGGCGGGCACGCGCACCGAGCCGCCGGTATCGGTGCCGAGCGCAAAATCGACGTCGCCGCTTGCAACCGCACTCGCTGATCCGCTCGACGAACCTCCGGGCAACGCATGTGGCCAGCGCGGATTGAGCGGCGTGCCGTAGTGGACGTTGACGCCTTCGAGGCTATAGGCGAGTTCATCGGTGATCGTCTTGCCATCGACCGATGCGCCCGCAGCGAGCAACGCGGCCACGCTCGGCGCGTGCCGCGTGGCTTTCGCGTGCGTCGCGAACCAGTCGGGATTGCCGCCGCCCGTCACGACGCCCTCGACGTCGACCAGATCCTTCACCGCGAAGCGCAAGCCATCGAGCGGACCGCTCGCGGTGGCGGCAACTTGAAGCCGTGGCCCCGGCACGAATGCGCTCATAGTGATGCTCCGTTCAACGCATCGGCGAGTTGCATCGACGTGGCGACGAAGCCGAAGCATTTCTTCACGTTCCAGATCGTCGCTTCCGTGCAGAACGCAGGGGACGAAGTCGCGCAGCAATCCGACAACATCACGCAACCGTAGCCCAGAAAATTCGCGTCGGTGAGCGTATGCAGCACGCATTGGTCCGTGTTGACGCCCGCGAAGAACACCGTGCGCGTGCCGAGATTGCGCAGGATGCTGTCGAGCGGCGTGTCCCAGAAGCCGCTGATGCGGTACTTGTCGACGCAAATGTCTTGCGGCTCGGGCGCGAGTTCATCGACAACCGCCGCCGCCCACGAATCCTTTTCCAGGACATGCGCGCCATGCCCGGGCAACGGCTCGCCGAGACCGATGCCCGTTCCCGTCGGCTTGTACAGATGCAGTTGATTAGGCGGCATGTTCGCGAGGTCCGGACGATTGCCCCAGTTCACCCAGATCACCGGCACGCCATGCCGACGCGCAATCGGCAGCAGGCGCTGCAATGGTGCAATCGGCGCGCGGTCGGCGTCGTAGTCGCCCCCAAGATGGGCAACCCATCCGCCTTTGGTGCAGAAGTCGTTCTGCATATCGATCACGACGATCGCTGCTTTCTCGATGTCGAAGCGCACTTGCTGCGGTGCTGAATCGAGTGTCGCGATGCGGGGCGCCGGCGTCTCGGGCGCCATGTCGACGAGAGTTGTCGTCGCGCTCCAGCGCGTCTGCCGGAACGCGCCTAGCGCGCCGGAAAGCGCCGCTGCGTCTGGGTTCTGGACTTTTTCCAAGGTGTGCTCCACGTCATACCGTTAGGGGGAATCGAGCGTCTCGCGCTCACCGATTTCTTAAGCTTTAGCGGTCGTCATTCGCATCACAAAGCACCTTCGCCTACCGCCAGGGAAACGCATTCGCTTGAGCATGGCATCGAAGTTGCATTGTCGAATTCGTTCATGAATAACCTACTTACCCAAACCAAACGCAAAAGGAGTGCCAGTGATGATCGGATTGCAGCAACTTTCGCCGCGCTCTCTCAACCGCCGGCTCATCAAGCGCGCGCTTACCGTCCTCGCACTCGGCGCGCTCAGCGCTCCGGCGTTCTTCATGACGGACGCGCACGCCGCGGATGAAGCGATGCGTGTCGGCGTGCTGATCCCCGGTTCGAAGACCGACAAGGGCTGGATGGAATCGGGCTATGAAGGCGTCACGGCTGCGCAAAAGGAATTCGGTCCGAAGCTGAAGACGCAGATCATCGAGAACATCAACTACGCGGACATGGAGCAGGCGCTCACCAATCTCGCGACGAAGAACCAGTTGGTGATCGGCGTCGGTGGGCAGACGCAGGCTGCCGTGCTGAAGATCGCCAAGCGCTTCCCGAACGTGAAGTTCGCGATCGTCGGCGGCAGCAAGGGCGAGACGATGCCGCCGAACGTCGCGGGCTACGACGTGAAGCAGGCCGAGATCGCGTTCGTCGCGGGCGCGGCCGCCGCGATGCTTTCGAAGAGCAACGCGGTGAGCTACGTCGGCGGCATGGAGATTCCGTCGATCGTCAACGCGGGCAAGGAATTCGGCAACGGCGCGCGCTACGTGAATCCGAAGATCAAGTACTTCGAAAGCTATACCGGCGACTTCGACAACGTCGCCAAGGCGCGCGAAGCAACCGCCGCCGCAATCGCGCAAGGTGCCGACGTCCACTATCACATCCTGAATCTCGGGCTTCGCGGACTCGAACAGGCGGCGAAGGAAAAGAACACGCACGTCATCGGCAGCTATACGGACCGCTGCGGCAGCGATCCGCTCTACATCGCGTACAGCATCACGGGCGTCGGTTATCAGGCGCAGTACGCAATCGAGCAACTCGAAAAAGGCACCTGGCAGCCGGGCTACAAGGCGTTCGGCCTCGCGATGGGACCGAAGGCATCGGGCATGGCCGTCTGCAAGCCGACGCCCGCGATGGAAGCGAAGATCAAGGAGATCGAGCAGGACATCCTGAGTGGCAAGATCAAGGTGTCGGAAGGATGAACGCCGCCGCTCTCTCGCTCGCGCCGCGTCCGGAGACGGCGCCCATTCTCTCGCTCGCCGGCATCGGCAAGCGCTTCGGCGCGTTCCAGGCGCTCGACGACGTCTCCCTCGACCTGATGCCCTGCGACGTGCATTGCCTGCTCGGCGAGAACGGCGCGGGCAAGTCGACGCTGTGCAATGTGATCTTCGGCGTGCATCAACCCGATGCGGGGACGATGCAGGTCGACGGCGCGCCGTATCGGCCACGCAATCCGCGCGAGGCGTTATCGCACGGCATCGCGATGGTGCATCAGCATTTCAGCCTCGTCGACGATGCGACGGTGCTCGACAACCTCCTGCTCGGTCAGGCGCGCGGCTGGCTCGACCGCGGCGCACGAGCGAAACAAGTGCGTGACGTGCTGACGAGCGTCGGTCTCGATCTCGCGCTCGATGTGCGTATCTCCGATCTGTCGGTGGGCGAGCGGCAGCGCGTCGAGATCGTCAAATGCCTGATGCGCGAGCCGCGCCTTTTGCTGCTCGATGAACCTACCGCCGTGCTCCTGCCCGCCGAAATCGACGCCCTGCTCGACACGTGCGCGCGCGTCGCGGCGCGCGGCTGCGCCGTCGTGCTCGTCACGCACAAGCTGCGCGAAATCTGCCGCATCGCGACGCGCGCCACCGTGCTGCAATCGGGACGCGTCGTCGCGCGATCGGCGTCGCCGTCGAGCGAGATCGATCACCTCGTGCACGCGATGATCCATCGCGCGCGCGCCGACGACGCGCCCGATGCCGGCGACGATGCCGTCAGCCGCCTCTCGCTCGCGCAAACGCCGGAACCGTCGCCCTATTCGCGGCCGCTCGGCGACGAAGTGCTGCAGATCGACGGCCTGAGCGCACGCGATGCCGAAGGCGCGCAGCGCTTGTCCAACTGCACGCTCGTCGTGAATCGCGGGGAGATCGTCGGCATTGCGGGCGTCGAGTGCAATGGGCAAAGCGAACTCGGCGCGGTGCTCGCGGGCATGATGCCGGCATCTGCTGGCCGCTTCTTCGTGGCGGGCCGCGAGATGACGCAGGCGGGCCCGCGCGAGCTTACGCGAGCGGGTGTCGGCATCGTGCCCGAGGACCGGCACGCGGTCGGCTGCGTGACGGGCATGAGCCTCGCCGACAACCTGCTGCTCAATCACCTCGACCGTTACACGCAAGCCGGTTTCCTCAAGCGACGCGCGATGCGCGCCGCCGCGCTCGAACTGATGGCGCGCTTCGACGTGCGCGCGAGCGGCCCCGATGCGCTCTTCGGCGGCCTCTCCGGCGGCAACCAGCAGAAGGCCGTGCTCGCGCGCGAACTCACGCTCAATCCGCTCGTCTTCCTGCTCGCCGCCCAGCCGACGCGCGGGCTCGATGTCGGCGCGGTCGCGGCCGTGTATGCGCATATCCGCGCGGCGCGCGATCGCGGCGTGGGCGTGCTGCTTATTTCATCCGAACTCGACGAACTGCTGAGCGTTGCCGATCGCATCGTGGTGCTGTATCGCGGCCGCATCATGGGCAGTTGCACGCCCGATGCGGCGAATCGCGGACGCATTGGTGCGTGGATGGCGGGCGCGGAGGACGACGCATGAACCTCGATCTCAACTTTGGCGACACGCTTTCCCGCTTGCGCCACAGAAACGGCACGGCAGGCGGTTCGCCGCAACTGCGCGTCGCGCTCGTGATCGGTGCATCGGTCGCGCTGGCAATGCTCGCGGCGCTCGCGCTGATCGCGACAGTCGGCGTGCCGATCCGCGATGCAATCGCTGCCTTCGCCGATGGCGCATGGGGATCGCCCTACGCGATCGGCGCGTCGATCAACCGTAGTCTCGCGTTCGCGCTCGTCGGCACCGGCTTCGTGATCGCGAACCGCGCGCGGCTCACCAATGTCGGCGGCGAAGGGCAGATCGCGATCGGTGGCATTGCAGCGACCGCGATGAGCCTCTACGGAGGCTGCGCGCATCTGCCCTTCGGCCTGGCGTTCATCGTGCCGATGCTGGCCGCAGCGGCCGCGGGCGCAATCTGGGGCGGCGTGCCGGGCATCCTGAAGGCGAAGGCCGGCACCAACGAAGTGATCAGCACGCTGCTGCTGTCGTTCATCGCGGTGTGGCTGCTCTACTGGTGCGTGCAAAGCGAAGCGCTTTTGCGCCAGCCGATGACGAGCGGCGCGACGCTGCCCGAATCGCTCGAAATCCCCGACGCGACGAAGCTCCCAGCGAGCCTCGCCGCGAGCGGCATGAACCTCAACATCGGGCTGCCGCTCACGCTCGTGCTCGCGGTTGCATCGGCGGTGATGCTCAGGCGCACGCGCTTCGGCCTGTGCCTGCGCGCCGCCGGCCTCAATCCGGTCGCGGCGCGCCGTGCGGGCTTGCCGATCACGTCGGCGCTCGTCGGCGCGCTGGCACTCGCCGGCGCGTTCAGCGGACTCGCGGGCGCGCTGATGCTGCAAGGCGACCAGTATTCGCTGAAGGCCGGCTTCTCGTCGGGCTACGGTTTCGACGGTCTCGTCGTCGGCCTGCTCGCGCGCGATTCGATCACCGGCGTGTTCGCCGCCGCGCTGCTGTTCGGCTTCCTGCGCTCGGGCGGCATCAACATGGAGATGGTGGCTTCGGTGCCGTCGGCGCTGGTGCTGATCGTGCAGGGAATCGTCACGGTCGCGCTCGCGGGCGGCGCAATGTGGCTCGAACGCAAAGGGGTGCGCCAATGAACGTCGAGCTTCTGGCGGTTTTCGCGGGGGCGTCCATCCGCCTCGCCGCGCCGATGCTGCTCGCCTCCACCGGCGAGCTGATCAGCGAGCGAGCGGGCGTGCTCAACATGAGCGTCGAAGGGATGATGCTGACCGGCGCCTTCCTCGGCGCAACGTTCTCGTGGTTGACCGGCAATCCTTCGATCGGGCTCGTATGCGGCATGCTCGGCGTGATTCCGCTGGCGCTATTGCAGGCGTTCCTCAGCATCACGCTGCGCGCGAACCAGATCGTGACTGGCATCGGCATCAACATCCTCGCGCTCGGCGGCACGACGCTCGCGTATCGCGAAGTGTTCGGCTCGCGCTCGAACGCGGCGATTCCGGGCCTTTCGCGCTGGTCACCGCCCGGCCTCGGCGACTTGCCCGTGATCGGCGAGCCCGTGTTCCATCAGGTGTGGCTGCTCTACGCGGGACTCGCCGTGCTGATCGCGACATCGATCGTGATGCGCCGCACGTCGCTCGGCATCGCGCTGCATGCGGCGGGTGTCGCGCCGCGCGCGGTCGATCAGTCGGGGCTCTCGGTCGCGCGGCTGCGTTATGGCGCTGTGGTGTTCTCGGGCGTGATGTCGGCAGCGGCGGGCTGCTTCATCTCCATCGGCGATATCCACACGTTCACCGAAGGCATGACGAACGGCACTGGCTATCTCGCGATCGCCGCGATCATCTTCGGCAACTGGAAGATCGGGCGCACCGCGCTTGCGTGCCTGCTATTCGGCGCGGCAACCGCGATGCAGTTCCAGTTGCCGATGCTCGGCATCCGGGTGCCGACCGCGCTCCTGATCATGCTGCCGTATTTGCTCGCGCTCGTCGCGGTGGCGGGACTCATCGGCCGGCAGACGGCGCCGCCCGCGCTCACGCAGCCCTTCCGACGATGATTGCAGTACCATCGCAGGCACGATGCACGGCGCGTTCGCGCGCTGGCCCAACCACTCGATCCTTCATGCCACGCAAGACGACGTCAACCGCGAAAGCCGAACCCACGCCCGTTCCGTCCACGCGCCGCCAGCAACTCGCGGCGAAGACCCGCGAGCGCATGCTGAAGATCGCGATCCGCGAGTTCGCGGACAAAGGCTACAGCGGCGCGCGCGTCGAAACGATCGCGAGCCGCTCGAAAGTCAACATCCGGATGATCTATCACTACTTCGGCGGCAAGGAAAAGCTCTACGTCGAAGTCCTCGAGCATGTCCTTGCGCGGCTGCGCGAAGCGGAACTCGCCGTGACGCTCGATGAACAGAAAGTCGATCCCGCCGCCGGCATCCTGCAACTCTACGACTTCACCGAAGGGCATTTCTCGAAGCATCCCGAGCTGCTGTGTCTGCTTTCGTGGGAGAACCTCAACCGCGCGCGCTACCTGAAACTGTCGCGCGTGATTCCGGCGATGTCCTCGCCCGTGCTCGACAAACTGCGCACGCTCATCCGGCGCGGCGAGACGGCAGGCACGCTCAGAAAAGGCATCGATCCGCTGCATCTGTACGTGACGCTCGTGAGCCTCGCGTATTTTCACAAGTCGAACGCGTACACGCTCTCGCGCATGTTCGATACCGAAATGCTCGCGCCTGCATGGCAAGCGGCGCACAAGCACCAGGCGCATGAACTGGTGAGCACGTTCCTGAAAAAGGGCAGCATCCGCGAACTGGCGTTCAGCAACTGAACGTTCGTGCTGCAACCTGTGTAACGCCTCAAGTTGACGCCCGCTGTGCCGATATCTGTACCAAGCGGTTAAACCACATATCGGACTTGCGGGCCTCATGAAGATTTCCACCAAACTGATCATTCTCGTCGCGACCGCGCTGATCGGCGTCGCGTGCGTCGTCGCGACGGCGCTCTATTCGCTCGACACATCGCTCATCGAAGGGCGTCGCGGGCAGATCGTCAATCTGCTGACCAAGGCGGAGTACCTCGTGCAGTATTACCGCGGCCTCGAAGCGAGCGGCAAGATGACGCGCGACGAAGCGCAAAGCGCGGCGAAGCAGGCGCTCAGCCAGCTCAACGCCGACAAGAAGAGCTACTACTGGGCGACCACCGCCGACAGCATCAACCTCGTGCATCCGAATCCGGCGCTCGTGGGCACGAAGACGAGCGGCAACCGCACGTCGACCGGCATGACCGATACCGAAGCGTATCAGCGCGGCCTCGCCGCCGGCCACGTCGCGCTCGTCGACGTGCTCATCAAGCGCGCGCAGGACGCGCCGCTCGAAGCGAAACTGCAGGGCGTGGTCGCGATTCCCGAGTGGGGCTGGTGGATCGGCACGGGCTTCTTCTACGACGACATCAACGCGACCTACTGGAAGCTCGCGACGACGCTGCTCGCGATCTCATGCGCGATCCTCGGCGCGGTCGGCGCGCTTGCGTTCTTCATGGCGCGTAGCGTACGCAAGGCGCTCGGCGGCGAACCGGCGGACGCCGCCGCCTTCGCCGCGCAGATCGCGGAAGGCAATCTCGCCGCCGAAGTGAAGCTTGCCCCGTCGGATCGTTCGAGCCTGCTCTTCGCGTTGAGCCAGATGAAGACGAAGCTGCGCGCCCTCGTCGGCGACATTCAGCAGTCGAGCGAATCGATTGCATCGGGATCGAGCCAGATCGCGCAGGGCAACACCGATCTCTCGCAGCGCACCGAGGAGCAGGCGGCCGCGTTGCAGGAAACGGCCGCGAGCATGGAACAGCTCACCGCGACCGTCAAGCAGAACGCCGACAACGCGCGGCAGGCGAGCCAGCTCGCGCAACTCGCGTCGCAGGCCACCGAACGTGGCGGCGAAGCGGTCGATCAGGTGGTCGGCACGATGCGCACGATCGCCGACGAATCGCGTCGCATCGAAGAGATCATCAGCGTGATCGAAGGCATCGCGTTCCAGACCAATATTCTTGCTTTGAACGCCGCGGTCGAAGCCGCGCGCGCCGGTGACGAAGGCCGTGGATTTGCGGTCGTCGCGGGTGAAGTACGCACGCTCGCGCAACGCAGCGCGACGGCGGCGAAGGACATCAAGGAGCTGATCGGATCATCGGTGACGAAGGTCGACAACGGCACGGGGCAAGTGGCCGTAGCGGGCGACCGGATGCGCGAGATCGTGCAGTCGATCAAGCGCGTAAGTGACATCATGGGCGAGATCGCAGCGGCATCGATCGAGCAAAGCACGGGTATCGAGCAGGTGAATCGCGCGGTCTCCGAGATGGACGACGTCACCCAGCAGAACGCGGCGCTCGTCGAAGAAGCGGCGGCTGCGGCCGCGTCGCTCGATGAGCAGGCCGAGCGTCTGCGCGATACGGTGAAGGTGTTTCGCGTCGCCGCCTGATTCAGGCGTGGTGCGCTTCTTCGCGCGCCGCCACGAGCTTGCATGACGCTACCGGCAACTCCGCGATCACCGTCTGACCGATCGCGAGCCCCGGGGTTTCGCGTGAGGTCGTGGTGGCGGTGAGCGTGACACCCGCGCAGTCGATCGTCGCCTCTAGGCTTGCGCCGACGTCGCGAATGAAGGCCACTTTCCCTTCGATACGGTTCGGTCCGGACGTGCTGGCGAAATCGCGAATGCACACGTCCTCGGGACGGATCAGGAGACGCACGGGCTTGCCCCGCTCGCGCACGCCATCGACCACAATGCGCTGACCGCCGGCCAGCATCACCGCGCCGTCCTCGTCGTGCTCGACTGGCAGCACGTTGCCGAGCCCGATGAAATCCGCGACGAATTCGTTGGCCGGATCGCGATAGATATCGAGCGGACGTCCCACCTGCGCGATGCGTCCGCGCTCCATCACGACGATCTCGTCGGCCATCGTCATCGCTTCCCGCTGGTCGTGCGTGACCATGATCATCGAGATGCCGAGCCGCTGCTGAAGCTGGCGGATTTCAACCTGCATCGCTTCGCGGAGTTTGGCGTCGAGGGCGGAGAGCGGTTCGTCGAGCAGCAGCAGGCGCGGCTCGGAGGCAATCGCCCGCGCGATGGCGACGCGCTGGCGCTGCCCGCCAGAGAGTTGCGCGACCGGGCGCTCGGCCATGTGGGGGAGCTGGATCAATTCCAGCAGTTCTTTCACGCGTTTCGCCTGACGCGTGCGATCGACCTTGCGCAGACGTAGCGGGTACGCGATGTTCGCCGCGACTGTCATGTGCGGGAAGAGCGCGAGCGACTGGAACACCATGCCGAAGTTGCGGCGGCTCGCCGGGATATGCGTGATGTCGATATCGTCGAAGGTCAGCGTGCCGCTGTCGGGCATGTCGAGGCCCGCGATGATTCGCAGAAGCGTGGTCTTGCCGCAGCCCGACGGTCCTAGGAACGAGACGAGTTTTCCCGCTGGGATCGTGAGGTTGATTCGGTCCAGCGCCTTTGCCGTGCCGAAGTGCTTGGTGATGCGGTTTATCGTCAAGTGAGACATAGGTTTGGCTAGCGCTCGGATGGGTTTAGGGTTGGGGTTGGGTTTGGGTTTGGTGTGTGAACCGTTTGATACGCTAGTGCTCCGATGGAACTTGCTTTCTTTTTGGTCTATTTGCTCTGCCCCTGTCCGGGGCGGGACTCACTTTCTTTGCTGCTGCAAAGAAAGCAGCTTCCAACCGCCAAAGCTAACAAACCCTCACTCGCGTAAAAACGGATTGGCGCTGGAGAGTAAGTGTCGCCCTCACGGTAGACCCGGGCTTGGCTCGCGGACCCACTGTGGCAACGCGCACTTCCTCGGAGTGGTATGCGCTCCGTTTGGCTCCGTCCTCGCTTCGCTCCGACGTGAGGTTCACTAAAACCCATCGGCTGACTGGCGCTCTCCACTTACCTTGACTCCTGCCCGATGCACCCCACCTCTGAGCGCGTAGCGCGAGGATAGCGCCGTCTTCGCTTCGCGCAGATGTGGGGTTCACAAACTCAAGCTCCCTGCCTGCCTTGATTCCCTGCGCCGTGCACCCCACGTCTGAGCGCGTAGCGCGAGGACGGATGTATGACTGCTGCACCTGTCCGGTGTACTGCGCGTTGCCACAGTGGGTCCGCGAGCCAAGCCCGGTTCC
>NZ_FCOL02000013.1 GCF_001544515.1 Caballeronia terrestris | reverse complement strand
ATCGGCGCGGTTTCGCTCCATGCCGGGAATGCAGCTTTAGCCGCAGCAACCGCCGCATCGACCTCGGAAACGCTGGCCAAAGGAACGCGCGACGCAACCGCGCCCGTCGCCGGATTGAACACATCGCCGAAGCGATCGCTCGTGCCTTCGACCTTGTGCCCGCCGATGAAATGCGAAATCGCCGCAACGCCCGTTTCACTCCGATGTGACTCGCTCATGCCTGTCTCCGTGGGTATGGTTTTCTGACCGAAGAGTACCGCCGCCTGCTCACCCGATCCAATGAGATATGTTCAACAGTGATATAAGACACGCTAATATCACCCGATGGACTACACCCTGCTCCGCGCGTTCGCCGCCGTCGCTCGTGAAGGAAATCTCACGCGAGCCGCCGCACAACTGCATCTGACGCAACCCGCCGTGAGCCTGCAGATCAAAAACCTGCAGGAAACGCTGGGCGTCGTGCTGTTCTCGCGCACGTCGCACGGATTGCTCCTCACGCGCGACGGCGAAGCGTTGCTGCCACACGCCGAGCGGGCGCTCGCCGCCGCGAACGAAGTGAAGCGCGCGGCTGCTGCACTGCGGCATGAAGTGCGCGGACGGCTGCGCATCGGCACGATCCTCGATCCGGATTTCCTGCGTCTCGGCGGTTTTTTACGGCAACTCGTCGAGACGTATCCGCAGATCGAGACAGCGCTGCGGCATGGCATGTCCGGCACGGTGCTTGAGCGCGTGAAGACGCGCGATCTGGACGTGGGCTTCTACATCGGCGATCCCGCCGCCGACGATCCGCGCGACGGCGAGCGCTTTCACGTCCTCGCGCTGACGCCGTTCGTATACCGCGTGCTGGCGCCGGCGGGCTGGAACAGCCGCGTGAATAAAGGCAAGCGCGATTGGGCGGCGCTCGCGAAGCTGCCGTGGATCTGGACGCCGCCGGAATCGGCGCACAACCGCCTGCTCTCGCGCATCTTTGCGGCGGCGGGCGCGACGCCGGTGATCGTCGCCGAAGTGGATCAGGAGCCGTCGATGCTCGATCTCGTGAAATCGGGCGTCGGGTTGTCCCTGGCGCGCGATTCGATCGCGCTTGCAGAGGCGCATGCGCACGCGCTGACGATCGTCGACGGGATGACGGTGCAGACGCAGTTATCGTTCATCGCACTCGCGGAGCGTCGCGACGAGCCGGTGATCGCGGCGTCGCTGCGCCTGATCGAAGATCAATGGTCGGTTTAAGACAGGCGCGCGATTCAAGCGCCCGTCATCGAAATTTTGTTAGTCTGGGTGTACGCATTCAGGCTCTTCCAACCGGCTTCCAGGAGTCTTTCCATATGGCCCGCAACATCGAAATCAAGGCTCGCGCGCATCACTTCGACACGCTTCGCGAGCGCGCCGCCTCGCTTGCGACCGACGCGCCGCTGATCTTTCGCCAGCAAGATTTCTTCTACGACGTGCCGACCGGCCGCCTGAAGCTGCGTCAGTTCGACGACGGCACGCCGTCCGAGCTGATCTTCTACCAGCGCGACGACCGCGACGGCCCGAAAGTCTCCTATTACTCGCGCAGCCCGGTGACGAATCCCGAAGCGATGCACGCGCTGCTCGCGCAGGCGCTGACGACGCGCGGCATCGTCACGAAGGAGCGGCACGTGTATCTCGTGGGACGCACGCGGATTCACCTCGACCGCGTCGACGGCCTGGGCGATTTCATCGAACTGGAAGTGCTCCTCGCGCAGGACGACGACGAAGCCGGCGGCGAAAAGGAAGCGCATGAGATGTTCACGCGGCTAGGCGTCTCGCAAAGCGACCTGGTGCCGGTCGCCTACGTCGATATGCTGGCCGAAGCGGCTTAGGCGTCAGGAGCAGCGGAGAGGTGGCCCAATGGCAGCGGACCATTGCGCTTGAATGTCGTGAGGACGATGTTCGAGCGCACGCTGTCGACGCCGGGCACCCGCATCAGCTTTTTCATCACGAAGGTGGACAGCGCGTTCAGATCCGGCGCGACGATGCGCAGCAGGTAATCCGCGTCTCCGACTGTTGCGTGGCATTCGAGCACTTCGGGCAGCAGGTCGATTTGCTGCTGAAACTGCTCAATGACCGAGTCGCCGTGGTGCTTCAGCTTGAGGCTTGTGAACGCGGTGACGCCCAAGCCGAGCTTCTCCGGTCGCAGCATGACGCGATAACCTTCGATCGCACCCGTCGATTCGAGCCGTTGCAACCGTCGTCCGATCTGCGACGGTGAAAGCGGGACTTCCTCGCCGAGTTGCTGGTGCGTTGCACGTCCGAAGCGCTGAAGAACCTCGAGAAGCGCGAGATCGAAGTGATCGAGTTCAATCATGATGATTTCCTGCATTTAATCGCCGATCGTGCGATTTTAATGCAATCCTTCCGATGAGCGCGTTCGCTACCTTACAGACAGAAGAAAGGTAACGCGCGTATTACCAACAATGACACGGTGAAAGGGACGGAAACGCCCGAAACGCGGAATAAAGCGCCATTCGAAAGCATTTTCGAAACCTTTCGCAAGCTAAACGCGCCGGCTAGCTTTCACCCGCGAGCCCTTGTTTAATGCGCGCGTAAGCTTCCCACGCGGCGCGGGCTTTAGGGTCCAATCGCTCTGACGACATCGATGTGGTGCGCTGTACAATCAATAACGCATAGGGCCTGGACAGCGCGCTCACCTCCTCGCAAAGACTCGATTCATCCCCGCGCGACGGCGAGCGGTTGCGCCAGAAATTGATCGCTGCTTCGAGTTCCTGAATCGGGATCTCAGGCATGTCCGGAACAGAAATTGTCGGTTCGCGAGGGCTTGCGGCAGAAGCAATAGCCGCGGCGTGCCGCCTTAGACGTAACAGTTTTGAACTGGCCCGAACTCGCGCCGCCGCGCCGTTGCGATTCACCCGGCCCGCGCCGGTTCGAGCTCAACCCATTGTACTTGAGCGACTTCCATGCGAATCCTTCTGATCGAAGACGACCGCCCCATCGCGCGCGGCATCCAAAGCAGTCTCGAACAATCCGGCTTCACCGTCGACATGGTCCACGACGGCATCTTCGCCGAGCAGGCGCTCGCGCAGAATCGCCATGAACTCGTGATCCTTGATCTCGGCCTGCCCGGCATCGACGGCATGACGTTGCTCGCGCGCTTTCGCCAGAGCAACCGCCACACGCCGGTCATCATCCTGACCGCACGCGACGAACTGCACGACCGCGTGCAGGGCCTCAACAGCGGCGCCGACGACTACATGCTCAAGCCGTTCGAATCGCAGGAGCTCGAAGCGCGCATCCGCGCCGTAATGCGCCGCAGCGGCCCGCATGGCGACGTGCCGCGTCCGGAAGTGTCGCTGGGTGGATTGCGGCTCTCGGGCGTCGATCGCCGCATCTTCAACGACGAAAAGCCGCTCGAGTTGTCGCCGCGCGAATTCGCTGTGCTCGAAATGCTGCTGCTGCGTCATGGCCGCGTGGTCAGCAAGGCGCAGCTTCAGGATCACCTTACGCATTTCGGTGGCGACCTCGGCGATACCGCGATCGAAGTGTATGTGCACCGTGTGCGCAAAAAGCTCGAAGGCACGCGGGTGGAAATCGTGACGGTGCGCGGCTTCGGCTATCTGCTGCAGGAAATCCGGCAGGCCGCGTGAGCGGCTGTCCGTAGACACTTTGCGATTCCCCACCCGGCGCGCGAGCGACGAACGTTTCGCTCGCGAAGACTGGCTTCACCTCGCGCAGTCCAAGGTGACCAGTTCCTCCGCTCCGCCCAGTCTCAGGCGGTCCCTGCTGCGGCGCCTTGCGGCGCCGCTGTCCCTGCTCGCGCTGATGAGCGGCCTGATGGCGTACTGGCTCGCGTGGCAGTACACGCAGCACGTCGTCGACCGGTCGCTCGCCGATCTCGCCACCGCCATCTCGCGACAAATCCAGTTGGCCGGCGTCGATGCACCCGTCACCGTACCGCCGCTCGCGCAGGCGATGTTCTCCGATCCCGTCGAGCAACTGATCTATCGCATCAGCGACGGCGAGAACGAAATCGCCGGCGAGCCCGATCTGCCGTTGACCGGCACCAGCGTGCGCCGCATCCACTACGCGTACGTGTTCGAAACGCATTACCAGGGCACGAGCGTGCGCGCGGCGCAGGTGCGCGTCGATCAGCCGACCGGCAATCCGATCGTCGTCGAGGTGGCGCAGCGCGTCGGGTCGCGCTATCGGATCGCCGTGGAGTTTCTCGTCGCGATCATGATGCCGCTGCTTTTGCTGCTGCTCGCCGGCTGGGTGATCGTGTGGCGCGTGGTGAACCAGCAGCTCAATCCGCTGACCGATCTCGCCGATACGCTCAACCAGCAGACGCACACTTCGCTCGAACCGGTCGACGAAACGCTCGTGCCGGTCGAGATTCGTCCGCTTACGAGCGCGATGAACGCCCTGCTCGATCGACTGAAGACCGCGCTCGATGCGCAGCGCAAGTTCATCGCCGATGCCGCGCATCAGTTGCGCACGCCGCTCACCGCCGTGAAGCTGCACGCCGAGCAGGCGATGATCGCGCGCGATCCCGCGAAGACGCTCGCGGCGGTGAAGGAACTGCGGGCGTCGGCGGATCGCGCGGTGCGGCTGTCGAACCAGTTGCTGTCGCTTGCGCGCGCGGAGCCGGGCGAACAGGCCGCGCGCTTCTCCGATTTCGACTTCGCCGCGCTCGCGTTCGAAACCGGCGCGGAGTGGGTGCCGCGCGCGTTGACGGTCGGCGTCGATCTGGGTTTCCAGCGCCTCGACGATCCCGAGAACGACGATCCGCTCCTGGTGCGCGGCAACGTGGTGCTCGTGCGCGAAGTGATTGCGAACCTGATTGACAATGCGCTGAAGTACATCCCGCCGTTTCGCCAGGACGGCGCGCGCGTAACGCTGAGCGTGACCGAATTCATCGATACCGCCGGCAAGCGCTTCGGCGAAATCGCCGTCGAGGACAACGGTCCGGGCGTGCCACACGACCAGCAGCCCGATCTCTTCAAGCGCTTTTTCCGCGGCGACGGACAGACGGTGGAAGGCGGCGCGGGTCTCGGCCTCGCGATCGTCCACGACATCATGGTGCTGCACGGCGGCAGCGTGCATTACGAAGACGCGCCGGAGGGCGGCGCGCGCTTCGTCGTGCACATGCCGCTAAAGCCGCGCACGCCGGCCGCGAAGCCCGCGCCATAAAAAACGCCACGGCATCGCTGCCGTGGCGCTCTTTTTCATGGCTCGCGATGCCTACTTCTTCAGCGCGAGCATCGTTCCCCTGCATTTCCTCGACCCGCAGCGGCACTCGTATTCCTTCTTGAGCTTCTTCGTGATGCGACCGTCGATGACGAGACCGTAGTCGTAGTACAGCTCCTCATCCGGTTCGATGTCGCGAAGCGCATGAATGAATACGCGGCCTTCCGCTTCCTCGGCCTCGCAATTCGGCGCGCACGAGTGGTTGATGTATTTCGCGCTGTTGCCGTCGATCTTGCCGTCGATCACGCGGCCGTCGTCGAGTGCGAAGTAGAACGTGTGGTTCGGCTCCTCCGGATTGTGCGGATGACGGCGCAGCGCCTCTTTCCACGAAATGCGCTCGCCCTTGTATTCCATCACCTGCTCGCCCGCCGCAATCCGCCTCGCGGCAAACACGCCCTTGCCATGCACGCCCGAGCGGCGAACGGTGACCCTGCGTGAACTCATCGAATGAATCCTTAAATAACGATCGCTGTGGAGGGTTGATTGACGCCCGCGCCGCCGCATCGCGCGCGCGTCTCACGGTGAGGCGCGGGAGGCGTACGGACGGAAACGGGAATGAAAAAAACGCGACGGCCTCAAAGGCGCCGCGTTCATCGTGCCGGATGCGTCGAGCGTCCGGACAATCGGCATCGTACACGGTAGGCGCGCACCAGTTCAACCGGACGCGCCTGCTTTGACGGTGCGCTGGCTTTAGCGCTGGCCGAACGAGATATCGCCGAAGAGCGCCTTCTGGTCGCGCGGCTGCGAGCGCCAGTATTGCGGCGGCGCTTCGACTGTCGCGCCGAGTTGCGCTGCCGCGTGCCACGGCCAGCGCGGGTTATAGAGCAGCGCCCGCGCGAGCGCGATGAAATCCGCCTCGCCGCTTTCGATGATCTCCTCGGCGTGCATCGGATCGGTGATCAGCCCGACGGCGATCGTGTTGAGCCCGGTCGCTTCCTTCACCGCCTTCGCGAATGGCACCTGATAGCCGGGTTCGAGCGGGATCTTTTGCTTCGGCGACACGCCGCCCGACGACACATCGACCCAGTCAACGCCGCGCTTCTTCAGCTCGTTGGCGAAGGTGATGGTGTCCTCGATGCCCCAGCCGCCCTCGACCCAGTCGGACGCCGACACGCGCACGCCGACCGGTTTGTCGGCGGGAAACGCGGCGCGGACCGCATCGTAGACTTCGAGCGGAAAGCGCATGCGGTTTTCGAGCGAGCCGCCGTATTCATCGGTGCGCTGATTGGCGATCGGCGACAGGAACTGGTGCAGCAGGTACCCGTGCGCGGCGTGCAGTTCGAGCGCGTCGACGCCAAGCCGGTCCGCGCGTTTTGCCGTTGCGACGAACGCCTCGCGCACGCGGATCAGTCCAGCGGTATCGAGCGCGAGCGGCGGCGTTTCGCCTTCCTTATGCGGGATCGCCGACGGCGCGGACGTCATCCACCCGCCGTCCGACACGGCGATCTGCTGGCCGCCGTCCCACGGCACATGACTCGACGCCTTGCGGCCCGCGTGCGCGAGCTGCATCGTCACGGCGATGTGCGAATGCTGGCGGATCGCGGCGAGGATGGGTTTGAGCGCGGCTTCGGTGGCATCGTCCCAAAGGCCGAGGTCACCGGGCGTGATGCGGCCGTCCGGTTCGACAGCGGTCGCTTCGATGAACAGCATCGCCGCGCCCGACAGCGCAAGCGTCCCGAGATGGATCATGTGCCACGCGGTGGCTTCGCCGCGCTCGGCGGAATACTGGCACATCGGCGACACGACGATGCGATTGCGCAACGTGACGCCGCGCAACGTGGCGGGAGAAAACAACGCGCTCATGACGGGTGTCCGGTGAGGAAAATTGCGATCGAGAATAGCACTTCGCTTTTGGTCCTGCAGCGGCGGCCTTGGTCCGCAAGCGCGTCGCGTCAGTCGTCGGCGCGCTGGCTCGACGGCGTATCCAGACGGCTCGCCCACGATTCGACGTTGCCGCTTTCCAGTCGCTTTTGCGCCGTCTTGCGCCATGAAGGCGTCAGCGCATCGAGCGCGGCCATCTGTTCGAGCGATACGCGGTCATCGCGATCGACGTACAGCACGCGCAACAGCCGCGCGACGCTCCATTGCGGATGCGGCCGCGCCAGCCGTTCGACGGCATCGCCCGCGCCTATCTCGCCCGGCTCCAGCACGCGGTAGTACCAGCCGGTACGGCGCGTGTCCTGGACGCGTCGCGACATGTCTTCACGGGCAAAGCGCAGGTTGAGCTTCCAGCAAGGCTGGCGCGGCTGCGACACCTGCACGATCGCGGTGCCGATGCGAAACACGTCGCCGACACAGACATCGCTTTCGTCGATGCCGCGTGTCGAAAGGTTTTCGCCGAACGCACCCGGCATCTGAAAGCGTTCGATACCGGCAGCGTCACCTCTCCACTCATCGCGCCAGACGGCGTAGTGATCGAACGAATAGTGATGCAATGCCTTTTCCGGGCCGCCGTGATGTTTGCGCTCGTGCTGTTCGTCGCCTTCGAGACCCGTTTCGCCGACGCGCACGCGTTCGTGCACCGGCGTCTTGTGAATCGCGCTCTTCTTGCCCTGCGCACCGAGCGGCGCGACCCGGCCGATCAGCACGGCGTCGAGAATCGTCTTCATTGCATTATTCGCGTGGCTGGGTGAAATCGAACTGGTCTAGCCATTCGCCGAACATCGCGCGCGCGGCGCGCTCCAGTCCCGGGCCGAAGCGCACAGTGTCCGCACGCAGCCGCGTCGCGGTCGTGCCGCTTTGCGCGATGTCGCCGGGATATGCGACGAGCCAGCTCTCGAAGCGGTCCGCGAGCACTTCAGGGTGGCATTGCAGCGCCAGCACGTGCTCGTTCCACGTGAACGCCTGATTCTGGCAAGCAGGCGTCGAGGCGAGATGCGTGGCGCCGTCGGGGAGATCGAAGGTGTCGCCGTGCCAGTGGAATACGGGCGTGGAGTGGCCGTCGGCGTCGAGATGCCGCAGCGCCGACGCGCGTCCGGCGTCGGTCAGCGTGAGCGGCGCCCAGCCGAGCTCTCTTTCCGCAGCGGGATAGACGCGCGCACCGAGCGCCCGGGCGATCAACTGCGCGCCAAGACAGATGCCGATGGTCGGCATCCCCGCCGCGATGCGCTTTTCCAGCATCGACAGTAGCGGCACGAGATGCGGATAGCTGGCTTCGTCGTAGGCGCCGATCGGGCCGCCGAGCACGACCATCAGCGACGGATCGAGCGGATTCGGGGCATCGATGCGTCCACGGCCGACGTCGAGATAACGCACGAAATGGCCGCGGTCGCCGAGCGCCAGTTCGAGATTGCCCAGATCTTCGAAATACACGTGGCGGATCGCCAGGACTTCATGTTTCATCAGCAGGATTCCGTGGCTTTGGGGCTGCGAATGGGTAACCGGCCGCGCTCCCTGAATGGGGGCGCGACCGGCACAGTCTAACCGACTCGCAGAAAAGCTCACATCCCTGCCGGATGGCGCTTCATGCCACTTTTCAGGCGATGTTTAAGCCACCTGGGCGAAAATTTTCCAGCTTTTCTTCTGCGTGGCGACGTCCGCTTCTTCGTATACCGAACAATCGAGTCGCAGATCGGTATCGGCCATCGAAATCTGCAGAAGCGCGCAGTGATGCGGCGTCTTCTTCGGATTCTTGCTCGCCTGGAAATGCGCGCAGGAGAGGCACATGCGGTGCGCCGGAATCTGCTCCTGCGTCTCCAGTTGCCGGATCGTCTTCAGCAGCGTGCGGTAGAACGCCGCCTGTTCGTCCTCGCGCAGCGTGCCGACCGCCTTCGCGAGGAAGTCCGGCCATTGCAGCGCGCGCTTGGCCGCCGCGCGGCCGCGAGTCGTCAGACGAACCGCGAGCGCGCGGCCGTCGTCGAGCGCGCGACGCTTTTCGACGAGACCCTTTCCTTCCAGCGTGCTGACCGCATCGCTGGTGGTGGCGGCGGTCAGCGCGGTTTCGCGCGCGATCTCGCCTAGCCGCATCGGCCCCTTGCGCTGCATCAGCAGCACGAGGATTTCACCCTGGGTCGGCGTGAGCCCCGCACCTTCCGCCCATTCCCAAGCCTGGCTGCGCATCGCCGTGCTCAGCCGCAGCAGGCCGTGGGTCACCCGCCCCGTCGCCTGCTCTCCATATACGCCTTCGCTCATAGTCTTTCGCTTCTTGTTCCGCTTATGTGTTTTGACGGCGGGCATCCCGCACGCGATCCGCCGCCCGAACATGCCGCCCGGCGCTCGCCGCAAGCTTCTCCGCCAACCGTTGCCGGCCGACGGCGCCTGCCGTCTCAAAATTCAGGCGTACCAATCCAACGAAGTATCGCCCGATGGGACATTGCAACTCTCTTGCGTCTTATGTTGCTGCTGACGCTTTCTTAAATTTGCCGATCATCTTAAGAATCGGCAAAGACGACATTCTAAGCGACACGGAACAAACGTACACCTTAGTTATTCACGCGACACTGTGGATAACCCGTGGGAAAAGTCATCGATTCGATGTGCGCCGATTCTTGATAACTCTCGCTCGACGACCACGCCCTTTCGCGTTTTCCCGGGTTCCGGCGCACGATGCACGCAAATCGAGGCCACTTATCTCGACGCTAGAACCTTGACTTTACGTGCCTTTTTGCAGTTGTCCACAGAATCGGACGCTGCTTGTTAACTACTATTACGTATGTATACGACTTTCTATCGGTAAACCTTAAGCCCGCCGCATCGGACGCACTGTCGACTGCCGAACAAAAAATTTCGTAAAAAAACCCGCTCGAAAGCGGGTTGTCTGTTTGATACGCCGTGAGCGCCTACTGACGCCACTGCAGGCATTGCTGCCGCACCGCTTCGTGCAGCGATTTTTCCTTGTCGAAGACATGACGAAGCCACGTCGCGTCATTGTTGTTGCCGCGCGCGATGTCGCCGACCTGCTTCAGCGCCTCCGTCGATCCGAGCGCCTCCGCGTGCGGCGCGAGGATATCGAGCGTCTCGAGGATATCTTCGGCGATGGTGCGCCGCTCGCCCGTCTGCGGATTGATGCAGACGCCTTCCAGCCCGAACCGGCATGCCTCGAAGCGATTGAACGTGTAGACGAGGTAATCGTCTTCCTTGAGTGTGAGCGGTTTGTCGAGCAGCAGGTAGCGCGACAGCGTCTGGATGTAGCACGCGATCGCCGCCGCGCGGTCCACCGAGAGCGGCGTGTCCATCACGCGGACTTCGATCGTGCCGAAACCCGGCTTCGGCCGGATGTCCCAGTAAAAGTCCTTCATGCTGTTGACGACGCCCGTGCTCACCATCTTCCCGAAATATTCCTCGAAGCTGTCCCAGGTGAGCGCGAACGGCGCGCGGCCCGACAACGGAAACGCGAACACGGAATTGAGCCGAGCCGAGTGAAAGCCCGTATCGACGCCCTGGATATACGGCGACGATGCCGACAGCGCGATGAAATGCGGGATGAAACGCGACATCGAATGCAACAGGAACAGCGCGCTGTTCGGATCCGGGCAGCCGATGTGCACGTGCTGGCCGAACACCGTGAACTGCTTCGCGAGATAGCCGTAGAGTTCCGAGATGTACTGGAAGCGCGGCGTGTCGTAGATCTGGCGGTCGCTCCATTGCTGGAACGCGTGCGTGCCGCCGCCGCACAGACCGACGTTGAGCTGATCGGCCGCGGCGACCAGCGTGTCGCGGATCGCGCGCAAATCGGTGACGGCCTGCTCGTGCGTCGTGCAGATGCCCGTCGACAGCTCGATCATGCTTTCCGTGATCTCCGGCGTGATGTTGCCCGGGATTTTTTCGTCCTTGATGAGACGCATCAGGTCGGATGCCGCCTTGGTCAGGTCGTAGTCGTGCGTGTTGACGACCTGGATTTCCAGCTCGACGCCGAACGTGAACGGTTCAGAGTTGATGAAGGGTTCGAGTGACATGACGCCTCTTGATTAATCGATACTTTTCGTTGACTGCATGATGCTTTCCATTCCTTAACGGCCGCGTCATTCGTGCTATTCGCGCCGTTCCCCGACCGCGGACAGGCTTCGATACACCACGAACGGTGCCACGATCTGCAACACGACGATCGAACACATCACGATGGCGCGCAGCGTCGGGTCGTAGTCGGGATACAGCACGTACATGTCGTCGACGAGGAGATATGCGAGCGCCGACATCGGCGTGAGCGCGACGCCGAGCGCCGCGCCCTGCTTCCAGTCGAGGCCGCTCGGCTTCGCGAAGATCAGCACGCCGATCAGCTTGCCGAAAAAGCGCGCCGCGATCAGCGCGAGCGCCGCGACGCCGCCCAGAACGATGTCGCTCCATTCGAACGCGGTCAGCGTCAGCGCGAACAGGATCACGGTGAGGAGCCACCCGGCCGAGCCGAAGTGCGTCGGCCAGAGTTGCGGGCGTTCGTCGGCATTCTTCACGATGATGCCGGCGGCGAGCAGCGCGAGAATCGTCGAGAGCTTGAAGAGATGCGCGACTGCGATCGCCAGCAGCACGAGTCCGAACAGCGCGACGAACGAATGCTCATCGTTCGCGTTCAGGCGCCGGTACAGCAGGTTGCACGCACGCGCGAGCAGGAACGCCAGCACGAGCGAACCGATCAGCAGATAAAGCGGCTGGACGATGGTCGCAAACGTGTTGCCGTAGATTTCCTGATGCAGCACGCCCGCCGCGAGCTTTTCCACGACGACCGCGTACATGCTGTTCAGCGCGGTGAGCGTGAGGAGCCGCTGCGTTACCTGGCCTTCGGCGCGGAGCTCGGTCTTCAACTGGATGACCATCGCGGGCGAGGTCGCCATCGCGATCGCTGCGATCACGACCGATTGCATCGTCGGCACATTGCAGAGCATAAGCGCGATCAGCACGAAACCGAACGTGAGCGTCGATTCCGCGATGCTGGAGAGGATCAGGTACGGATTGCGCCGGATCCAGCGCAGGTCGAGCCGGCTGCCGAGCTCGAAGAGCAGCAGCCCGAGCGCGACGTCGAGCAGCGGCCGGGAGAGACCGGCGTCGCTGACGTCGATCACGCCGAAACCCGCGTTGCCGGCGATCAGGCCGATCACCGCGTAGCCGGTGATGCGCGGCAGCCGCCAGGCGCGCCACAGCAGCTCGCCGCACAGGCCTGCGGCAACGAGCGCGATGCCGGCCCAGAAAATGGCGTCGGGTACCAGCGGCCAGGTGGGTAGAAACGAAAATGCCGAATTCATCGTGTTGAGTTCTCCTTTGTCGACCGGAGTTGGCGCTTTAGCGCCTTACTCCGGTCCCATACAACGTAGTCCTGGTTGGCGCTTTAGCGCCTTGCTCCGGTCCCATACAACGTAGTCCTGGTTGGCATTTGAGCGCCTTGCCCTGATCGCATGCAACGTAGTTGTAGCCGGCGCTTCAGCGCCTCTCTGGTCTGTGCAAAGCACTTCTTCGCAGCTTCCAGCAGATGGAGCACATGAGCAGCTACGTGACTTGCGCGTGTACAGCGAAACGCTCGCGGACAGAGCGACTCGTCCGAACATCGAGCGTTGGTTCACCCAGGCGAAACGAAATTCGGACCGAACACGGCGTCACGAGCAGGCCGTGCATTGATTAGACGAAGCGCCGGCCCAGGCCGCTGGGCCGTGCGCGCCGCCAGTCTCGTGACGGCGTGGCGTACGAACCCGGCTCGGAATGCAGGACCGGACACAGCGAACGATGGTCTCGGCGTTGGTGATCAGATTCTGACCGGACGACCATCGTTCCTTTGAAGGCGAACGCCGTATGAACGGCGTGACGCGAGAAGAACGCCGATTGTGCCATAGGTCGATGGACAAGACAGTGCGCGACCCGCGAGTCCCGGGCTAACGCGGTAAAACAGACCGGTATCGCGGGCGATACAGGAAAAACGACCGTCCGATTCGGTGGCTAGCGGTTTAGCTTCTTTCGATAGCCCTCGGTTTAGGTGTTTACATGTTTACCGTATGTATACGTAGTAGCAGTTAACAAGCAACGACAGTTTCTGTGGATAACTCTCGTTTTCGAAGCCGATTCAACAGCTTGCGGAAGGGAGAAGCGCACCGTGGTCGTGTGCGGCGGTTAACCGCAAGTCGGAACAACTTTTGGCCGGCGCGGCTCGGCGCGAAGTTGTCCCGTTTACGTGCACAGCGAGTGCACAAGTCTTTCGCTTGTTCTTCGCGGCGTTATCCACAGGTCTCAGTGGATAACATAAAGCGCTTATTTGAATTCGCCGTGACGAAGGGCGCGAAGGAGAAAGCGCGCCGGATCCAGCGCTTCGGCGAGTTCGCGCTCGATCGGCCACGGCTCGCCCTCGATTTCCGATGCGACCAGTTCTGCGCCGAGCGCCGACCAGACCAGTCCGCGCGACCCGAACGCGAACGCGCCGTAAAGGCCCGCCGCGCGCGGCAAGTCGAGCGGCCACGCGCCCGAGAGACGCCCGGCATCGGCGCGGGCGGCGGTTTCGTCGGCGAGCTGGCCGATCATCGGCATGCGGTCGCTTGTCACGCAACGAAACGCGACGCGTCCGTCAACGTGTTGATTCAATTCGACATTCGACGACGGCAGCATCCGCGCGAGCCGCTCCAGGTTCTCGCGATGGCCTGCTGAGCGGACCTTGCGATCGGTGCTGTCGATGTCGTAGGTGGCGCCGGTCAGCGTGCGTTGCGGCGCGAGCGGCACCGCGTAGCCGTCGCCGATGACGGGCACGCGCAGCGCGCCGAGCGGCGATGGATCGAGCACGGTGAGCTGGCCGCGCACACCGCGCGTCGGCTGCCCGTGGAGGTGTGCGAGCCGCATCGCGTCGTGTGCGTTAGCAAGTACGACGACGGGCGCGTGGGCTATGAGCGTTCCGGTCGCGTCGAAAGCGTGCCAGTCGTGGCCGTCGTGTTGGATGCGGTCGATTTGCGTCGAGAAAATACGCGTCAATGCGTTGCCCGCGACCGCGCACTGTGCTGCGCAAACCGCCGCCGGCGAAATCGCGCCGCCGCGCGCGAAAAACCATCCACCACGCGCCACATCGACACCCGCGATCCGCGATGCATCCGCGCGCGTCGCCGCAACCGCGTAAGACGCCGGCAAGCCAAATCGCGCGATGGCATCGGCGATGGCGAGGGCATCTTCGGGGGAGTCGGCGATTTGCAGCAGGCCGTCGCGGGTTCGCAGCAGCTCGTGGCCGGCATCTTCGAGCGCCGTCCAGTGACGCAGCGCGTACAGGAAACCCGCCCGCGTTAGGCGAGCAGCAGGGCTGTCGTCGCGCCAGACGATCGGGTGGAACACGCCGGCGGGGTTGCCGGACGCGTCGCGCGCGACGCCGTCGTTGCGGTCGATCAGCGTGACGCGCCAGCCGCGCGCGGCGAGGCGCGAGGTCACCGCGCAACCCGCGAGTCCCGCGCCGATCACGATTGCGTGCCTCTCGGGCGTGGCGGCGGCGAGCGGTGGTTCGTGACGACGCACGCGCCAGCGCGGCGCGAAGCGGGCTTTGATGAGCGGTGGCGCGGGTTCATCGCAGGCGAAACCGGCCGCTTCGAGTGCGCGCTGCAAGAGCGGATGCGCGTCGGCGGCGACGGTTGCGTTGTCGCCTGCGATTCGCGCGAGCGCTTTGCAGAGCGGACGCGGATCGTCGCTTGCATGGACGCGTAGATTGAACGCATCGGCGCGTAGCCATAGCTTTTGCAGCATCTCACCGGGATCGCCGATAGCGAGCGTCAACACGACGCGTCCTGCTTCCAGTTCCAGCCGATGCATGCCGGTAACGCGCATAGGCCAGATCGACGCGAGTTCAACCGGCACGCGATCAAGCGTATCCAGAGTTCCGATCGAAACGAAATGCAGCCGCTCGCAACGCTCGGGATCAGCGCGCCAAGCGGCCCAGGCGGCAAGAAACGCGCGGCCATCGCCGAAAAGCGTATCGACGATGACGAAGCGACGCCGCCGCGCCCAGCGCGCGGGCAGGTCATGCGCATTGAGTAACGGATCGGTCATTCCGAAGGGGCTGAACTGACAACGCGCCGCATCGCATCGTGCGCCGCTGCGTCGAGCAGCAACGGCTCGAGCGCATAACCCGCCGCGCGCCAAGCGGACAACCCGCCCGCGAGCGGCGCGACATCGGCGAATCCGTGCGACTTGAGTTCCTCGGAGGCGAGCGCCGCCGAGATCTCATTCGGGCAGTCGCAATACATCACGAGCTTGCGGTTGCGGGGCAGGGCGGCGAGTTGCGGCGCGGCGTCGCCATCGCGCAGTGCGAGCGCGCCGGGAATCACGTACGGATCGATCTTGCGGCCCATCTCGCGCCGCACGTCGACGATCACGGGCGGTGGCTCGCCATCCAGCAACGCACGCAATTGCGCGATATCGATGCGCGTCATGCGCAGCCGCTTGAGCAGCGCCATCCGGCGCCACCATCGCACGGCGACATACAGCACGAGCGCCATGCCGACGACCACCAGCGCGCCGCGTCCGAGCCAGTCGAGCCACGCGAGAACGGTATCGACGGCGGCCGCGAACATCGTCCCGAGCGCGACACCCAGCCCGGCCCACAGCAGGCAGCCGATCGCGTCATACATTAGAAAGGTGCCGAAGCCGACGCCCGTCGCGCCGGCGACGGGAATCGCGAGCGTCGACAAGCCGGGGATGAACTTCGATACCGCCAGCACGCGCACACCGAAGCGGTCGAAGAAGCCGAGGCTGCGCGATACGCAGGTATCGCGCGACATCGAGAGCTGGCACAGGAACCGCAGGACGCGGTTGCCATAGCGCTTGCCAAGCCAGAACCAGAGCACGTCGCCGATGAGCGCCGCGACCATCGCGACCCCCACGATGGCGAGTAAAGGCAATTGGGGAAGCCACCCAGCAGGGCCCGGAACGAGCGTTGCGGCGGTGGTGATCGCACCCGTGAGAACCAATGTGGGCAAGGCTGGGAGGGGTAATCCGAGGGACTCGAGAAGCACGTTGGCAAAAACCAACGACAGCCCGTATTCGACGATCAGCTCGCGTAGCATCGGTTGGTCCCTGGGTCGGCAAGCCGCAATAATGGAAAAACGGGTTCAAAAATTAAGGGTAAATCTTTGAAACCCTTATCCTGATTGGGTTTGCGCTGCGTTATGATACCAAGCGCCGCATAGAGAGACGGCAGGACGGCCATGATGTGGAGTGATGCCAGATCAGCGGCCGGGGGCGCCGGAATGCCGCCACCACTCGACTGCAAGGCCTGCGCACGTATAATCGGCGCGTTCGCGCTGTTCGTGTCAACCTAAACTGATAAAGGAACCTTAATGAACAAACAGGAACTGATCGACGCCGTAGCCGCTCAGACCGGCGCCAGCAAGGCTCAAACCGGCGAAACGCTCGACACGCTGCTCGAAGTGATCAAGAAGGCTGTATCGAAGGGTGACGCGGTGCAGTTGATCGGCTTCGGCAGCTTCGGCTCGGGCAAGCGCGCAGCGCGCACCGGCCGCAATCCGAAGACCGGCGAATCCATCAAGATTCCGGCAGCCAAGACCGTCAAGTTCACGGCAGGCAAGGCTTTCAAGGACGCAGTGAACAAGCGTTGAGTGCTATGCCGATCGTTGGGCTGCCTTTTTGGGTCGCCCGGTCGGGAACACTTCGTAGCAACGCATTTTGCAAGTTTCCCAGCCAGTCGCGCGAGTCGGACGAACTGGAAAATCACCCGCCGCTGCAGGCGGGTTTTTTTTCGCCTGTCGCGTCCCATGCGATGCAGCGCCTTCAGTGCGTGTGATGCCCGCAATCGCAGTCGTCGCCATGATCGTGGTCATGGTCGTGTTCCTCCATGTCCCATGACGGGAACGGATCGCTGAAACGCTTCCATGCCTCGGGACCCTGCGCCCATTCTTCATCGGTGAGAAGACAGGCATCGAACTTGTCTTGCCACGCGTACGCATCGAGATCGGCGCCGATCAGCACCAGTTCCTGACGCCGGTCGCCGACAGTGTTGTCGTCCGGATCGCCGTGCCAGTCCGCGACAATTTCCGCCTCCAGTTCCGCATCGCCCGTCGGCCATTCGCTGCGGTCCTGCGCCGCCCACCACACGCCCGCCGGACCATGACGACACGCGCCGCCCGCCTGCGCCAGCGTCCCGCCCACGTCGTTGCGCGTCGCGAGCCAGAAAAAGCCCTTGCTGCGCAGCACGTGCGGCCATTCCTCGTGCAGCAGATTCCACAGACGCTGCGGGTGAAACGGCCGGCGCGCCCGATAAACCAGATGCGCGATGCCGGCCGCTTCCGCTGCTTCGTCCGCTTCGCGCTGCCCGTGGAGCGTCATCAGCCAGCCGGCCGCGCTCGCCGTTTCGTCAAAATCGAAGCGCTCCGAATTCACGACTTCGGCCGCCGGCACGTCGCCGAAACGCGCGTCGAGTAACGCCGCGCGCGGGTTAAGGCCGTGCAGGATGTGCTTGAGCCGCGTGAGCGCCTCAGGCGTCACGAGATCCGTCTTGTTCACGACGATCACATCGCAAAATTCGATCTGCTCGACCAGCGCTTCGACGATCGTGCGATCGTCGTCCTCGTCGTCGGTCATGTCGCGCTCGGTGAGCGAGTCGTTGCGGCCGTAGTCGCGCAGGAAGCTCGATGCGTCGACCACCGTCACCATCGTGTCGAGGCGCGCGATGTCGGCAAAATCGGCCGAACCTTCGCTCTCTGCGAGCGCGATTTCCTCGGCGACGCGCATCGGGTCCGACGCGCCCGTCGATTCGATCACGATCGCGTCGAAACGCGCTTCGGACGCGAGTCGCTCGATGGTCGCGGGGAGGTCGTCGCGCAGCAAGACGCGCTCGCATCCCGCCGACATGTGAGCGTGGCCGGCATCAGCCTGATCACTGACGATAGCGGCGATCCGCCGGCCTTCGCCGTTGGCGAGCAGGTGATCCAGGAGCGAGGTCTTGCCCGCGCCGAAGAATCCGGAGAGCACGGTGACTGGAATGGGCGGCTGGTTCATTGCGATGGGGGCGTGAGGATTGGCAGGCGGGCAGGCGCGTCACGGACGAGCGCGGTGCAAACGAACTAAACGGCCGCGCGCCGGTGCGGGAAGAGGGAATTGTGCATCAAAACGGGGCCGCGCCATCGCGCAAAAGGGCGAAACCGGAACTGGCGCCCTGCGACAGAAGCGCTCAGCTCGACTCCGCTCAGCGCGAAGCCTGCAGCAGCTTCCAGCGGCTCAGGATATCGATGATCTGTCGGGAATATTTGTCGCGCAACGCGGGCGTCTCGGAATGGTAGGCACCGACCGCCTGCCACGTATTGCCATACTTGTTCATCTTCTGGCGCAAATGCCACGCGGCGACATAGACGCTCTTGCACGGCTGCATCAGCTCGCCGCTCGAAATACCGTACTGCTGCAATGTATTGAGATGGATGGAGTTGATCTGCATCAGGCCGTAATCGATGGAACCGTTGGCGTTCTTGTTCATCGCATCCGGCTTGTTGTGCGATTCCTGCCACGCAATGGCGCGCAGGATCAGCGGATTGACCTTCTGGTACTTCGCCGCTTCGTCGAAACAGTCGGCGTGCGCGGGCGCAGCCGCCACCCAGGCGCCCAGGCCAAACGCAATACATCGCAGGATTTTCTTCATCTTCATTCCATCCATGCGCCCCAGCCGGGCGCGATCCATCTACTGCACGCGAAGCCGCGAACGGCCTCGCCACGTGTGCGTCACCGGGAAAACCCCGCCTCGACGCCAACCGCCCGCAACCGGGAACCGCCCGTATCATAACGGCAGACTATTTGGTCCAAAAGTTGGCCATCAGACATACGCAAGGACTCTGGCGCCAGGCGGCTAGACGAGCCGAAGCATAGCCCGTCTATCGAAGAACGATTAAAGGTATGAATAATAAGCCGTCCGGACCGGTTAAAATCCCGTTTTTTGGCACAAAAGCGCATCAATCCGTGAACAGCCTGTCTCGACCAGAGTGAGTGCCTCCGGCGGCTTACTCTGATCAACGTGCAACTCGTTGCTGTCTGACGGCAGGATTGTTGAAAGCTTGAGCCCGCAAGATGTTTATCCGGATCGTCCAAAGGCAGACCTATTGTGACAATCCGGACATTAAAAGCTGCTAATGTTCTCGTTTTTGAGATATAGGCATTCCTGCACGACCGGCGCGAATGCGTTGCCGGCCGGCGCTTTCCGCGGTTTGAACGGCACGATGCAGCCGGCCTCGGGCGCCACGCGCCCTGGCCTTGAAATCACACTCCATGAGAAGAAAACGTATGGCACTGCGTCGCGCAGCGACGGCACTGCTGATGGCAGGACTTGTAACCGCGCAAATCGCCGAGGCGCAGGTGACGCTCAATTTCGTCAACGCCGATATCGATCAGGTCGCGCGCGCGATCGGCGCGGCGACCGGCAAGACGATCATCGTCGATCCGCGCGTGAAGGGGCAGTTGAACCTGACGTCGGAAAATACCGTCCCGGAAGAGCAGGCGCTCAAAATCCTGCAATCCGCGCTACGCATGCAGGGCTTCGCGCTCGTGCAGGATCACGGCGTGCTGAAAGTGGTGCCGGAAGCCGACGCGAAGCTGCAGGGCGTGCCGACCTACGTCGGCAACGCGCCGGCGGCGCGCGGCGATCAGGTGATCACGCAGGTGTTCGCGCTGCACAACGAGTCGGCGAATAATCTGCTGCCGGTGCTGCGCCCGCTGATCTCGCCGAACAATACGATCGCGGCTTACCCGGGCAACAACACGCTCGTCGTCACCGATTACGCTGACAACGTGCGGCGAATCGCCAGCATCATCGCGGGAATCGATACCGCGGCCGGCCGCTCCTTCGACGTCGTGCAACTGAAGAACGCGAACGCGCTCGACGTCTCCGAGCAGCTGAACAAGCTGCTGGACCCCGGCACGATCGGCAGCAACGATCCGACGCTCAAAGTGACCGTCACGCCCGACGCGCGAACCAATTCGCTGATGCTGCGCGCATCGAGCGACGCGCGGCTGAAGGCGGCGAAGCAACTGACGCTCAAACTCGACACGCCGACCACGCAGCCGGGCAACATGCACGTCGTGGCGCTGCGCAACGCAGACGCCACGCGCCTCGCGAAAACACTGCGCGGCATGCTGGGCAAAGGCGGTGGCGGCAGCGATTCGACGAGCAACGCGGCGTCGAACAGCCTGAACAACTCCAATTCGTACAACCAGGGCTCGTCCTCGACGGGCACGGCCGGCATGCCGCCGCTGCCGAGCGGCATGTCCGGCAGCTCCGCCTCGGGCAGCAACCCGATGTCGGGCGGCGGCACGACCAAGGACACAGGCTTCTCGAACAAGGACAGCGATTCCACCAGCGGCGACCAGCAGGGCGGCATGATCCAGGCCGATGCCGCGACGAATTCGCTGATCATCACCGCGCCCGATCCCGTCTACCGCAATCTGCGCACGGTGATCGACCAGCTCGACGCCCGCCGCGCGCAGGTGTACATCGAGGCGCTGATCGTCGAATTGTCGGCGACGACGGGGGCGAATCTCGGCATCCAGTGGCAGGGCCTCCTGATGTCGAACGGCGGCAACAACGCGGTTTACGGCAGTTCGAGCTTTGGCAGCGGCAATACGAACATCGTCGATTTGACGCTTTCCGGCAACGCCGTCGCGCAGAATCCGTCGGCGCTTTCGGGACAGACCGGACTCCTCGCGCAGGGCCTGAACGTCGGCCTGCTCCACAAGTTCGGCAATTTCTTCGGGCTCGGCGGCTTGCTCCAGGCGCTGTCGACGTCGTCCGATGCCAACATTCTTTCGACGCCTAACCTCATCACGCTCGACAACGAGGAAGCGAAGATCGTCGTCGGCCAGAACGTGCCAGTCGTGACCGGCTCCTACGCCACCCCGACCGCCAACACGGCTACGTCCGTCACGGCGTTCAACACGTTCGACCGGCGCGACGTCGGCGTGACGCTGCACGTGAAGCCGCAGATCACCGAAGGCGGCATCCTGAAGCTGCAGCTCTATCAGGAAGATTCGAGCGTCGATGCCACCACGACCAACAATCCCGGCGGTGTGACGATCAACACGCGCTCGATCCAGTCGACCATCATGGCCGACGACGGCGAGATCGTCGTGATCGGCGGGTTGATGCAGGACCAGTACAACGCGGGCAACAGCAAGATTCCACTGCTCGGCGACATTCCGTGGATCGGCAGCCTGTTCCGCACCGAAAACAAGACGCGCACGAAAACCAACCTGATGGTGTTCCTGCGCCCGGTGATCGTGCGCGACCAGGCCACGTCCACGCAGATCGCGAACCAGCGCTACGACTACCTGCGCCAGCAGCAATACGGTTCGACGACGGACAACCGCCTGATCCGCGACAAGGACGTGCCGATGCTGCCGCCGCAGCCGATCGGCCCGAGCCAGGGCGGCGTGCCCGCGCAGAACCTCTTCAACTGGAACGAGACGACGCGTTCGCAAAACGGCAGCTCGACGCTACCGCAGGACCCGAACGCGCAGTCCGCGCCGCAAGGTCCGCAGGGCGCGCAGCAGGTGCCGCAGGGGTCGCAACCGATGGCCCCGGCGACGAACGGCGTCACCAACTACGCGGTGCCGAACAACTCGGTGCCCGGCATGCCGCTCAACGGCGACGCCGGAGCGCGGCCGTGAGCACGGCCCACGCACAGGCCGACGCCGCCGGCACGCCGCACGTCACGGGCAGCGGCCTGCCATCGCCGCTCGCGGCGCGCCTCGTGCCGTACGGCTTCGCGCGTACCGGGCAGATTCTCGTCGCGCATCAGCACGCCGAGAGCATCGAAGTCTGGATCAGCGACAAAACCAGCGACGCCGCGCTCGCCGAAGTCGCGCGCAATTTCGGCGCGCTGACGGTGGTGCGGGTGCCCGCCGACGAACTGGCCGCCGCGATCAACTCGGCGTACGCGCGCAACGACGGGAGCGCGGCGCAAGTGGTCGGCGAGGTGGAGGGCGAGGTCGATCTGTCGCGACTGATGCAGGACATCCCCGAAGTCGAGGACCTGCTCGAATCCGAGGACGACGCGCCGATCATCCGCATGATCAACGCGCTTCTGACGCAGGCGGCGCGCGAGCAGGCGTCGGACATTCATATAGAGCCGTTCGAGAACGCGTCGGTCGTGCGGTTTCGCGTCGATGGCACGCTGCGCGACGTCGTCCGTCCCAAAAAAGCGCTGCACGGCGCGCTGATCTCGCGGATCAAGATCATGGCGCAGCTCGATATCGCGGAAAAACGGCTGCCGCAGGACGGGCGGATCACGCTGCGCGTCGGCGGCCGGGCGGTCGACGTGCGCGTCTCTACGCTGCCGACCGGTCACGGCGAACGCGCGGTGCTGCGTCTGCTGGAAAAGGACGCGCAGCGGCTGAATCTCGAAAAGCTCGGCATGGCGCGCGACACGCTCGTCCATTTCGACAAGCTGATCGGCCGTCCGCACGGCATCGTGCTCGTGACCGGCCCGACCGGCTCCGGCAAGACGACCACGCTTTACGCCGCGATGTCGCGCCTCGAGACGACCACCACCAACATCATGACGGTGGAGGACCCGATCGAATACGACCTCTCGGGCATCGGCCAGACGCAGGTGAACGAGCGGATCGGCATGACGTTCGCCCGCGCGTTGCGTTCGATTCTTCGGCAGGACCCGGACATCATCATGATCGGCGAAATCCGCGACCTCGAAACGGCGCAGATCGCCGTGCAGGCGTCGCTGACGGGCCACCTCGTGCTCGCGACGCTGCACACGAACGACGCCGCATCCGCCGTCACGCGTCTCACCGACATGGGTGTCGAGCCGTATCTGCTGGCTTCGTCGCTGCTCGGCGTGCTGGCGCAGCGGCTCGTGCGGCAGCTTTGCCCGGTGTGCAAGGAAGAGCGCATCGAGGAAGGTGTTGCGCACTGGCATCCGGTCGGCTGTGACCGCTGCGGGCAGTCGGGCTACGCGGGGCGTCGCGGCGTGTACGAACTGCTGCTGATCGACGAGCCGATCCGGCCGCTGATCCACCGCAACGCCGCCGACGCCGAGATTCTCGCCGCCGGCCGCGCGCACGGTATGCGCACGCTGCGCGAGGACGCGAACCGCTGGCTCGAGATGGGCGTGACGTCGCTCGAGGAAGTGCTGCGCGTGACGGGCGGAGACTGACGCGATGCCGGCGTTCCGTTTCGAAGCGATCGACCAGGCGGGCAAGACGCAAAAAGGCGTCCTCGATGCCGACAGCGCCCGCGCCGCTCGCGGCCAGTTGCGCACGCAAGGGCTGACGCCGCTCGTCGTCGAGCCGGCGGGCAGCCGCACGCGCGGCGAGCGCCAGCAACGGCTTTCGCTCGGACGGCGCCTCTCGCAGCGCGAACAGGCGATTCTGACGCGCCAGCTCGCGAGCCTGCTGATCGCGGGCCTGCCGCTCGGCGAAACGCTCGCGGTGCTGACCGAGCAATCGGAGCGCGACTACATTCGCGAGCTGATGGCGGCGATCCGCGCGGAAGTGCTCGGCGGCCATTCGTTCGCGAATGCGCTCGCGCAGCATCCGAAGGATTTTCCGGAAATCTACCGTGCGCTGGTCGCGGCGGGCGAACATACCGGCAAGCTCGGTCTCGTGCTCTCGCGTCTCGCCGATTACATCGAGCAGCGCAACGCGTTGAAGCAAAAGATCATTCTCGCGTTCACCTATCCGGCGATCGTCACGCTGATCGCGTTCGGCATCGTCACGTTCCTGTTGAGCTACGTGGTGCCGCAGGTCGTGAACGTGTTCGCGAGCACGAAACAGGCGCTGCCGGTGCTGACCGTCATGATGATGGCGCTCTCCGGGTTCGTGCGCAGCTACTGGTGGGCGGTGCTGATCGGCGTGCTGCTGTTCGCGTGGATCGTGAAAAGCATTCTCTCGCGACCCGGCCCGCGCATGGCGTTCGACCGGTGGCTGCTCACCGCGCCGCTCGTCGGCAAGCTCGTGCGCGGGTATAACACGGTGCGCTTCGCCAGCACGCTCGCGATCCTGACCGCCGCCGGCGTGCCGATCCTGCGCGCGCTGCAGGCGGCCGGCGAAACGCTCAGTAACACGGCGATGCGCGAAAACGTCGACGATGCGATCGTCCGCGTGCGCGAGGGCACGTCGCTGTCGCGCGCGCTCGGCAACACGAAGACGTTTCCGCCGGTGCTCGTGCATTTGATCCGCTCGGGCGAAGCGACCGGCGACGTCACGACGATGCTCGACCGCGCCTCCGAAGGCGAAGCGCGCGAACTCGAACGGCGCACGATGTTCCTGACGAGCCTGCTCGAACCGCTCCTGATCCTGGCGATGGGCGGCGTCGTGCTGGTGATCGTGCTCGCGGTGATGCTGCCGATCATCGAACTGAACAACATGGTGCAGTAATGAACGCCCTGCAAACCCGCCTTCTGACGCTCGCCGCGCTCGCGCTTTTCTGCGTGACGCTGACGTACTGGATCGTCACGTTGACCTCGCGGCAAACCGCGCCGCTGCCCGCAGCGGAGGCGGGACGCAAACCGTCGGTCGAACAGGCGGCGACGATTTTCGGCGGCCAGCTCCAGCAGCAGTCCAATCAGGACGTGCATCTCTTCGGCATTTTGGCGCTGCAACGCGGGGCAGCGGCGATCGTCAGTTACGGCGGCGAGCCGGCGCGCGCGATTTCGCTCGGCGGGCCGCTCGCGGACGGCGTGAAGATTTCGGAAGTTCGCGCGCGCTCGATCATCATTGACCGAAAAGGCTCGAAATCCGAGGTTTTTCTTCCGCAAAACGCGCCCGGCCCGACGATTTATGTGCGTTGACCGGACGCAGGTCAAGGGAAGGCGGAAGCGAAGTGAAAGCCCCTGCCACCCGGACCTATAGAATGCTTTCCTGCCCGCGCGTCTCAAAATGGTGCGGGTTTTTCAGAGGCGCATCGGGCGCCCATCGAACGAACAACATCTTCATCGAAACGAGGTAGTAGTCATGCAAATGTGGACGAAACGCCGCATGGAACTTTCGACGGCGCAGGCACGCCGCCAACGCGGGTTCACGTTGATCGAAATCATGGTGGTGATCGCGATTCTCGGCATTCTCGCCGCGCTGATCGTGCCGAAGATCATGAGCCGTCCGGACGAGGCACGGCGAGTCGCGGCCCGGCAGGACATCGGCACGATCATGCAGGCGATTAAGCTGTATCGCCTCGATAACGGCCGGTATCCGACGCAAGAGCAGGGCCTGCGCGCGCTGATCGAAAAGCCGACGAGCGAGCCGGTGCCGAACAACTGGAAGGACGGTGGCTATCTGGAACGCCTGCCGAACGATCCGTGGGGCGGCCAGTATCAGTATCTCAATCCGGGCGTGCACGGCGAAATCGACGTGTTCAGCTACGGCGCCGACAGCAAGGCGGGCGGCGAAGGCAACGACGCCGACGTCGGTTCGTGGCAGTAAGCCAGGACGAGCGTGAGTGAGAGAGCGACGACCATCCGCGTGACAGCCAGAGCGCCCCGGCACGCCGGGACGCGGGCTGAGGCTGGCTTCACGCTCCTGGAAATGCTGATCGTGCTGGTGATCGCGGGGATTCTGGTGTCGCTCGCTTCGCTGCAGCTCACGCGCAATCCGCGCACCGATCTCAACGAGGAAGCGCAGCGCCTCGCGCTCCTTTTCGAATCCGCCGGCGACGAAGCGCAGGTACGCGCGCGGCCGATCGCGTGGCAGCCGCTCGACGGCGGCTTTCGCTTCGACGTGCGCACCGACGACGGCTGGCGCCCCCTGCGCGACGATCTCTTTCGCGCGCGCCGCTGGGAAGGCGGCGTGACGGGCGTGACGATCCAGTTCTCCGGCACGGACAAATCCGTCGGGCGACTGATCTTCGGCACCGAAGCGATCGATGCGCCGATGGAAGTCACGCTCGTCTCGCCCGCCGGCCGCGCCACCGTCTACGGCACCGGCAACGGCCGTTATCAGGTGCGCTGATGCAAGCGCTCCGCAAAACCTCCGCCCGCGCCGACGGCTTCACGATGATCGAAGTGCTGGTCGCGCTCGCGATCATCGCGGTGGCGCTCGCGGCTTCGCTGCGGGCGGTCGGCGCGCTCGCGAGCGGCGAGGCGGATCTGCATCGGCGGCTGCTCGCGGGCTGGAGCGCCGACAACGCACTCGCGCAGTTGCGGCTGTCGCATACGTGGCCCGAAATCGGCTCGCGCAATTTCGATTGCTCGCAGGGCAATCTGAAGCTGCTCTGCACGCAGCGCGTGACGCGCACGCCGAATCCGATTTTCCGCAAGGTCGAGATACTGGTCGCGACGCCGGGGCGTCCCGGCAATCTCGCGCAGATGGTCACGGTGGTGGCGAATGAAACGAATCGTTCGCTCTGAGCGGCGCGGCGTGTTCCGCCGCCGCCGCAACGGCTTCACGCTGATCGAGATGCTGATCGCGATCGCGATTCTCGCGGTGATTGCGGTGCTGTCGTGGCGCGGGCTCGATCAGGTGATCCGCGGCCGCACGACGATCACGAACGCGATGGAGGACGAGCGCGTCCTCGCGCAGCTTTTCGACCAGATGCGTATCGACGCGCGTCAGGCCGCAACCGACGATCAGGCGGGCCAGCCGGCGATTTCGATCGGCGGGAATGGTTTGCAGATCGTGCGCGGGATGTTTCAGCCGGGCACGGCGCCGCGTCTGCAAGTGGTGCGCTACCGGATGACCGACGGGCGGATCGTGCGCTTCGCGTCGCCGCCGCTCTCGAACGTCGGCGAAGTGCGTCGAGCGCTCTCGGCGGGCGACGCCTCGGACGGCTGGAGCGCGGTGCCGTTGATGGGCGGCGTGGCGTCGTTCGCGACGCGCGTCTATATCCAGCCGGATGGGTGGACGTCGCAGATGCGCGAAGTTGCATCGAAGATCACGGAAAATGACAACAACCTGAAAGTGCCGCAACTCGGCGACGCGCCGCTGGTGCGCGCCGTGACGGGACTTCAGGTCGCGGTCGGCGCGAAAAATCTGCAGTTGCCGATCACGCGCGTGTTCCTGGTCGGAGAATGACGATGCGCCCACCCAGGAGATTCGCGAAGGAAAAGGAACGCGGCGTCGCGATCATCAGCGCGTTGCTGGTGGTCGCGCTGTCGGCGATCCTCGTGTCGGGGATGCTGTGGCGGCAGGAAGTGCAGATTCGGCGCATCGAGAACCAGCGGCTGCTCGCGCAGGCGAACTGGATCTCGCGCAGCGCGCTCGACTGGACTCGGCTGATCCTGCGTTCGGAAGCCGATACGTCGCCGACCGTCACGTATCTCGGCGGCGTGTGGGGCGTGCCGATCGCGAAAACGCGGCTCTCGGACTTCCTCGGCCAGATCGGCGAAGTGCGTTCGCAGCAGGGCGCGCAGACGTTTCTGTCGGGATCGATCGAGGACGCGCAGGCTAAATTCAACCTGCGCAATCTGGTTTCGACGCCGACGCCCGGCGTACTCACGATCAACGTCGAGCAGATCGCGTCGTTCCAGCGGCTGCTCGCGCTGCTCGGGCTGAACGGCTCGCTCGCGAAAACGACGGCGCTGCAGATCCGCGCGGGCCTCGCGCAATCGGCGACGCGGTTTCAGACGCAATCGTCGACGAACAACACGACGAACACGACGAACACGGCGCAATCCACGATGGCCGCGATCGCGCAGGGCGGCGGCACAGGCGGCGGCAATTTCACCGACGATCCGGGCCTGAAGGACGCCGACAGCAATTCGCCGGTCGCGCCGTTGCAGGTGATCAGCGTCGATTCGCTGCTCGACGTGCCGGGTTTCACGCCGGAAGCCATCGAGCGCCTGCGCCCGTTTGTGACCGTGCTGCCGACGACCACCTCCGTCAACATGAACACGGCGACCCCCGAAGTCGTGGCGGCGGTGGTGCCGGGCATGAATCTGTCGCAGGCGCAGGCGTTCGTTGCGCGCCGCGAGACGGTGTTTTTCCACGACGTCGGCAACGTCCAGCTCGCGCTGACGGGCGCGGGCGTCAAGACGACGTCGATCGATCCGAACCTGCTCGACGTCACCACGAAGTATTTCTTCATCCACGGGCGCGTCGAGCACGAACGCGCGCAGGTGGACCGCACGACGCTGATTTATCGCGATCTGGGGACGCATACGACGCGTATCGTCTATGTTCGCGACCAGCCCTGAGAGCATGACTGACCGACCCATGATGAGAGAGAGCGGCCTTTGAGCACACTGATCGTCCTACTCCCGCCGCGCGATCCGGCGGTGCGCTCGGAAGAGTGGCAACTGCCCGAGATGCCGTTTCTGCTCGTCGACAAGCGCGGCACGACGCAGCGCACCGGCCGCGCCGCGCTCGGTATCCTGCCGCGCGCGAACGCGACGGTGCTGATCGTCGCCGCGCGCGATTTGCTGTTGCTCGCCGCGGCCGTTCCGCCGTTGAAGGGGCAGAAGCTGCGGCAGGCGCTGCCGAACGTCGTCGAGGATCAACTGATCCAGGACCCGCAGACGTGCCACATCGCCGTCGATCCCGCGACGCTCGCAGGCGGCCGGCGCGTGCTCGCGGTGATCGATCGCGGCTGGTTCCGCTTCGTGCTGAGCGCGTTCGCGGCGGCGGGGCATCGCAACGTGAAGGCCGTCCCGGCGATGCGATGTCTGCCGATGGCCGCCGCTGTCAGCGAGGCGGAAGCGGCCGAAGTCGCCGCGGCCATCGCCGATGACGAGCCGCTCGCGCCGACGCCGTTCACCGCGGCCGTGCTCGGGCGCGTCGTGTCAACTGCGCCGGCGCTGATCGGCGAAGTCGTGGCGCCGGTGGCACCCGTGGCGGTGGCACCGTCTGCGCCGCTCGTCGAGATCGCGATCGCGCGTGGCGAGCGCTCGGCGCTCGGCGAAGGTCTGGCGCTCCCCGCTGACGCCGTCATGCCGACGTTGACCGCGCTTGCGGGCAACCGCCCCGGCGCGCTCTATGCACTCGCCGATGTCCCCGGCGACGAGCCGCGCCTCGCCGCCGCCGCGAGCGTCTTCAAGGGCGCGCAGCCGCTCACGTTCGAGAAACTCGCGCAGAACGCGCTCGCGAGCGGCTTCGACCTGTGCCAGTTCGAATTCGCCGCGCAGCCCTGGCGCCTCGACCGCGCGACGATGCGGCGCCTGCGCGTGCCGATCGCGTTCGTGGCGGCGGCGGTCGTCGTGTCGATCATCGGCGTGAATGCGCAGTGGCTGCAGCTCGCCCGCCAGCGCGACGCGATCCAGGCGCAGATGACCGAGACGCTCCTCAACGCGTTCCCAAAAACGACCGTTGTGCTCGATGCGCCCGACCAGATGTCGCGCCAGCTCGAACGCCTGCGGGTGGCGGCGGGCGAACTGTCGCCGTCGGACTTCCTGTCTCTCGCCGACGGCCTCGCGCGCTCGCTCGGGCCGGTGCCGGTGAACGGCATCGCGGGGCTCGACTATCGGGATCGGAAGCTGGAAGTGACTTTCAAGCCGGAAACCAAGGTCGATGCCGACTTGCCGAAGCGCCTCGCCGCGAACGGCTTCACGGGCGGAATCGACAGCAACACCGGCAAGTGGACGATCAGGAGCGGCCAGTGAAAAAGCAAATCGGCGATATCTGGAGCGAATTCTGGGACGGCCGGACGCAGCGCGAAAAGACGCTGTTGATGTGGGGCGGCCTCGCGCTGGGGATCGCGATCGTGTATCTGGTGCTGTGGGCGCCGGCTTACGAGGGGCGGGCGCGCTTGCGCGACAATCTGCCGGCGATGCAACGCCAGCTCGCGCAGATGACCGCGCAGGCGAACGAGGCGCGCTCTCTCGCGGGGACGGCTGAAGGCGTGGCGCCGACGGGCGCGGCGCTGAAGGAAGCGATAACGAAGTCGCTCGCTGACAACAACATGCCGCCCGTGCAGGTGCAGGTGATCGGCGCGGCGGTGCAGGTGCAGTTGAAGAACGCGTCGTTCCCAATGTGGACGATGTGGCTCGACGACGTGCGCAAGCAGTTGAAGGTGCAGGTGTCCGAGGCGCACATTCAGGCGCTCAAGCCCGATGGGCAGGTGGATCTGACGGCGTCGCTGCAGCCGGCGGGGGCGAAGTGAGATGAGCTACTGGATGCGCCGAACGCGCGCCGCGTTGCCGCCGCTGATCGTGGCGGGTTTGTCCGTTTTCATCACGGTGATGGTGATGCTGCCTGCCGCGTGGATCGTGCCGCAGTTCACGCGCGTAACCGCCGGTCACGTGAATCTCGTCGATCCGGCCGGGTCGCTGTGGCGTGGATCGGCCACGCTGATGCTCGCCGCCAGCTCGGACGGCAGCGGCGCGACGCTTCTGCCGGGCCGCGTCGAGTGGACGACGGCTTTCTTGCCGCTCCTGACCGGCCGTGTGCGCATGACAATGCGTCAGACGGAAGCGATGCCCGATGCCGTCTTGGTCGACGCCTCGCTGCGCGGCTCGACGATGTCGGCGGGTGCGATCGCGGTGCCGGCGACGCTCCTCGCGGGGCTCGGCGCGCCGTTCAACACGCTCGATATCGACGGAAACGTGCGGCTCGCGTGGACCGACTGGCGCGTGCTCGGGCGTAATACGTACGGGCAACTGGTCGTGACACTGGACGATATCGGCTCGCGGGTGTCGCGCGTGAAGCCGCTCGGGTCGTACCGGGTGGCGATGCAGGCGCAGGGTGCGTCGGCGACGATCGATCTTTCGACGGTCAAGGGGCCGCTGCTGCTCGACGGGCACGGGACGGCGTCGCAGGAATCGACGTCGTTCGAAGGTACGGCGAAAGCCGCGCCGGAAGCCCGCGAGAATCTTGCGGGGCTGCTCAACCTGCTCGGGCGGCATACTGATCCGGATACGGTGGCGCTGGTGATGCAGCGATAAGGTGTCGCGGGCGCTTGGGAACGGTTTGCACATCAACCCCAAGCTCCAGCTAAAACCCCTTACAGCCCCATCACCCCAGGCACACGCCCGTCGGGCCCATAAAACCCCGACTTCGCCGGCGCGACCTTGAGTTCGGCCAGCGCACGCCGGTTGTAATCCATCCGCGTGCGGATCAGCACGCCGTTGTTGTTGTTCGCCTGTTTCGCGCGCGTCGCGGCGGCCCGCAGCAATTTCCACTGCTCGGCGAGCCTTTCGTCGCCGACCACCGACGCTTCCATCCCAACAAACCCGGCGGCAAAACCAAGCGAAGCAAGCTGCGCATCACGCGCCTTCTCCAGCTCGGCGATCTTCTCGGTCGATGCGGTTTTCTGCTCGATGATCGTGGGCAGCGAATCCAGCGGCGATGCCGCGATCAGCGCTTTTTCCTCGAACGCGAGCAGGGACTCGAACGCCTCGACGGCGGCGAGTTCTTCGATAACAGTGGCAAGCAGGGCGTCTTTCATGGCGACTCGCTAAGTAAATCGCTCGACCGCGAATTCACGGTCAGGGTCTAAAAAAGCCGCCCGGCGGCACCGTCGTTTCGACGATGCGAGAGGTTTCGCGCGTCCGCCAGGGCCTGGGAAAGCCCCGTCGATATCACGCAAAACGCTCTGCTCAACCGCCGGTCGGCGGGGTTCTCGTTTGCAGCAGGTCGCGCGCGGTGCCCAGCATGCCGTCGGCGATCTTGCCCGAGTCGAACTTCAGGCTGCCGTCATTCAGCGCGGCCTTGATCGACGCGACCTTCGCCTGATCGATGTCCGACGCGTTCGATGCACGCAGATCCGTCGACAGCGGCGAGAGGCTTACCGTCGATTGCTGCGCGCCCGTCGTGCCCGACTGCTGCGTGACGCTCGCGGCGCCCGTCGTACCGTTGGCACCGGCTTGCGATGCGCGTTGCGACCCTTCGTGAAGGGCTGCCAGAGTGGTGTTGCTATTCGAATCGATTTTCACGATGTGTCTTCCCGAACTAGTTGATCCTTTTATCGGCGGGGCGATGTAAAAACTTAACCCTGCTCCGCCTTCAGAACCGGACCGGTCCGGGGTCGCTTCCCGCTCAGCCTTATCCAGCGGGGCTTTCAGCGAATTGCAACCAATTGCAACAAATTGAAACATTTGCGCGGTGGCCCACATTTCGGGCTCAAGGCGCTATTGCACGCCGCTCAGAGGCGGATTTCCACCGTCTGGCTATCCTTCACGACGCCGGTAATGATCTGTCCCGTCGACGTTTTCACACGCACCTGCTGGCCGGGTGCCGCGTTGTTCATCGCGGCGCCATCGGCGGAGATGGAGAAGCCCGTGCCGTCGGCGACGACGTGCACGTTCTGCCCGATCGATACCGACGCCGCGCTCCTCAGCATGTCCGTGCGCAGCGGCAGCCCCGCCGGGACGCGCGAGAGCGCCACCGCGCCGACGGCCTGCGTCGGATCGGTGATGACGGCTTGCGGCATCGCGGTGAGGTCGCCTTCGCGGGCGAGGAGGTCGGCGCTCGTCAGCACTTCGCCCGGCGCAATCGCGCGTGAGGCGAGGTAATACGTCGCGTTGATCGAGATGCGGACCTGCAAATAAAGCGTCCACGGGCGCTCGCCGGTACAGCGCACGCCGACGGTCGTGCGTCCCCAGAGGCGGGCGCCGGTCGGCATGAAAGGATCGAGCGACACGCAGGGCGCAAGGCCGCGCGGGAAAACCGGCGTGACGGTGATTTCCGGCTTGCCGGGAAGGCCCGCCGTCTGCTGTTGCAGGAAGGCGAGGGCGGCGGCGCGGATGGCGTCGGTGTCCTGCGTTCCGGCTGCGGGCGCGCCGGGCGTCACTGCTTGAGCGACGCTCGCCGCACCGGCACGCGCCGCAACCGGCGCCGCGGACGCCGCCGCGACCGGCCTGGCCGCTGTGCCGCGAGTCGCAGGCGCCGCGCTTTCCGGCACGACGACCACCGGCATCACATCGCGCGATGCGTTCGCCGTCTGCATGCGCGGAAGGCTCGGTAGGCTCGACGCGCTCGGGGGCGGCGAAACAACGCGCGCCGCAGACATATTGTTAACAGTGGGCGCGGCAGGTTTCGCCTCGCCCGGTCCCGGAATCACGATCATCCCGCTGGCGTCCGACATCGAATCGTCGGCGGCGTCGGCGTGAGAGTCGAGGGCGCGCGCGGCGCTTTGCATCGCGGCATCGGCGGCGCTGGTCGCGGCGGCGTAACCACGCGGACGCGGGGCGTTCATCGCCGTCGGCGAAGGCGCCGACATCGCCACCCGCTGCGCCATCGCCGCGACGGCTGCCGGATTCGTCTCGGCGTTGCCGGGAATCGCGATCGTGCCGTCTTCCTGCGCGAAGGCTTGCCCCGCGACGCCGAACGCCAGCGCGACGCCACCCGCCGCTGAAAACATCGACCGGAGGAGGGGCGCGACCCGCGCACGGTTTGTCGCGCGGTGCGGTGCGGACCTGCTCATTGCAATTCTCCTCGGCCCAGCGGCCAGACCAGATTTCATCAAAAAACGTCGCGGCCCGCTCCGCGACGCGAAAACACGCCACGAAAACCATAAAGAGCCACGAAAAGAATTCTAGATATCCCCCGCCGCGCTCAAGCCCCGAATAGAGGCCCGCTTCCCCGGCTATTCGTCAGATTGCTTCTTGCGCTGCGCTCCTAAGATGCGTGTCATGCAAAAAGGTCTTGTGAGCCGCGTGGCAGCAAGACGTAACGCCAAAGGAGCTACCGGGAATGCTGGACAAACTCGATCAGGCACTCGCGTTCGGCCGTGAAGCGCTGGACGTGCGCGCATACCGCCAGGAACTGCTGTCGTCGAATATCGCGAACGCCGATACGCCGGGCTACAAGGCCCGCGACGTCGATTTCGCGAGTTCGCTCGCCGGCGCGCTGAAGAAAACCGGCGCCAATACCTCGACCCCCGCCGGCAGCGGCGTCTCCAACGCAGCGCCGCTCGCGATGGCGCAGCCGGTCAGCGTGTCGAGCGGCATGTCGATGGCGACGACCGCGCGTGGCCACATGGCCGGCACGGCGACGCTCCAGACGACGGGCGGCCCGGTGGACGACTACGGCCGCCTCGCGTACCGCGTGCCGGCCCAGCCGTCGCTTGACGGCAACACGGTCGACCTCGACCGCGAGCGCGTCCAGTTCGCCGACAACGCGCTGCACTTCGAAGCCGGCATGACGGTCATCTCGGGCCAGATCAAGTCGATGCTGTCCGCGATCACGACGAACACCTAAGCGAGAGACAAGCCATGCCATCCCTCATGAACATCTTCAACGTCGCGGGCTCGGCGATGTCCGCCCAGGCGCAGCGCCTGAACGTGACCGCGTCGAACCTCGCGAACGCCGACAGCACGACCGGCCCCGACGGCCAGCCGTACAAGGCGAAGCAGGTCGTGTTCGCGGTCGATCCGCTCGGCGGCGCGCGCACGGCGTCCGGCCAGCAGGTCGGCGGCGTGCAGGTCACCGGCGTGATCGACGACCCGACGCCGATGAAGACCAGCTACGACCCGAGCAACCCTGCAGCGAACCCGGACGGCTATGTGACGTTGCCGAACGTTGATCCGGTGCAGGAAATGGTCAACATGATTTCCGCGTCGCGCTCGTATCAGGCAAACGTCGAGACGCTCAATACCGCCAAGCAACTGATGCTGAAAACCCTGACGATCGGCACCTGAAACGGACCCTGAGGACAACCACCGTGACCACCAACACCACGATCGGCAGCAACGGCACCACCGTGTCGCAAACGCTGCTCGACACCATGAACGGCACTTCGTCGTCGTCGACTTCGACGACCTCGTCGAAAACCGGCGCGCAGTCCGCGTCGGACCTTCAGAACACGTTCCTCACGCTGCTCGTGACGCAGATGAAGAACCAGGACCCGACCAACCCCGCCGACAGCTCGCAGATGACCTCGCAGCTCGCGCAGATCAACACCGTGACGGGCATCGGCCAGTTGAACACGTCGCTCAGCTCGCTCGCGACGCAACTGTCCGCCGGCCAGTCGACGCAGGCAGCGCTTTTGATCGGCTCGACGGTGCTCGCGACGGGCAGCGACGTGACGGTGTCGAAGGGCGCGTCGTCGAGCTTCGGCGTGCAGCTCGCGAACGACGTGAGCGACCTGAACATCAACGTCAAGAACAAGGCCGGCGAAATCGTGAACACGATCAAGCTGGGCGCGCAATCGGCGGGTGTCGTGCCGGTCAACGGCTGGACGCCAGTCGATTCGAAGGGCAACACGCTCGCCGACGGCACGTACACGATCAGCGCGACGGGCACGATCAACGGCCAGGCCGCCACGGCGCCTACGCTCGCGGCATCGCAAGTGCAAAGCGTCGTGCAGCAGACGGACGGCACGCCGGGCCTCAAGCTCGCGAACGGCAAGACGGTCGCGCTGACCGGCGTCGCGTCGATCCTTTAACACCAACTCAACGAATTTCCGGAGACCGTCATGGGTTACCAACAGGCTTTGAGCGGATTGTCGGGCGCATCGAGCGATCTCGACGTCATCGGCAACAACATCGCGAACGCGAACACGGTTGGCTTCAAGCAAGGCTCGGCGCAATTCGCCGACATGTACGCCAGCTCGATGGCGACGGCGGTAAGCAACCAGATCGGCATCGGCTCGCGCCTTTCCGAAGTTCAGCAGCAGTTCTCGCAAGGCACGATCACGACGACCAACCAGGCGCTCGACGTCGCGATCAACGGCAACGGCTTCTATCAGTTGTCGAGCAACGGTTCGACCGTGTACTCGCGTAACGGCGTGTTCCACCTCGACAACACCGGCAAGATCGTCAACAGCTCGGGCCTGCAACTGATGGGCTACGCGGCGGATTCGAAGGGCGTCGTCAACAGCGCGAGCACCGTGCCGCTAACCGTGCCGACCTCGAATATCGCGCCCTCGGCGACGAAGAATGTCACGACCGCGTTCAACCTGAATTCGCAGGACACGGTTCCGGCCAACGCGTTCAGCGTCAGCGATTCGACGAGCTACAACACGTCGACTTCGGTCGATGTGTACGACTCGCTCGGCGGCACGCAAAAGGTGTCGGTGTATTTCGCGAAGAATTCGACCGGTTCGTGGAACGCGTATGCCGGCTACGGCGACCCGGTCCAGCCGGTTCCGGCGACGGCGCCCTCCACGGCGACCAACGGCCTGATCGGCACGGTCACGTTCGATTCGTCGGGCAACCTGACCTCGGGCAGCAAGTTCTCGTTCTCGATTCCGAACGGCGCCGACGGCGGCGCGACGAACCAGACGATGTCGATGGACTTCACCGGCACGACGCAGTACGGCGCAAAGAGCGGCCTGACGAACGTGGTCCAGGACGGCTACACGTCGGGCGAACTGACGGGCTTCTCGGTCGGCACGGACGGCATGCTGACGGGTAACTACTCGAACGGCAAGACGCAGGCGCTCGGCCAGATCGCGATCGCGAACTTCAACAACCAGAACGGCCTGCAGAACCTCGGCGGCAACGTGTTCGCGCAGACGTCGGCTTCCGGCGCGCCGCAGGTGTCGGTGCCGGGCTCGACCAACCACGGCACGCTGCAAGGCGGCGCGGTGGAAAACTCCAACGTCGACCTGACGAGCGAGCTCGTGAACCTGATCACCGCGCAGCGCAACTATCAGGCGAACGCGCAGACGATCAAGACGCAGCAGACCGTCGACCAGACGCTGATGAACCTGTAACACGCACGGCGACACTAGAGAGAGCCATTCATGGACCGTCTGATCTACACCGCGATGACCGGCGCCTCACAGGCGCTGGAGCAGCAGAGCGTCGTGGCCAACAACCTCGCGAACGCATCGACGACGGGTTTTCGCGCGCAGCTCGCCGCGTTCCGCTCGGTGCCGATGTCGTTCGAGAACGAATCGGCCGACGGCACCACGCGCACCTTCGTGCTGTCGTCGACGCCGACTGCCGATTACACCGCGGGTCCGGTCCAGCAGACCGGCAACCCGCTCGACGTCGCGATCCAGGGTCCGGGCTGGCTCTCCGTGCAGGCCGCCGACGGCAGCGAAGCGTACACGCGCGCCGGCAACCTGCACGTCGACCAGAACGGGCAGCTCGTCACGGCGAACAACCTGCCGGTGCTCGGCAACGGCGGCCCGCTTTCCGTGCCGCCGGGCGCGGAAGTGACGATCGGCAAGGACGGCACGGTCTCCGCGCTGATCCCCGGCGATCCGCCGACGGCGATCGCTACCGTCGATCAGCTGAAGCTCGTGAACCCGGATCCGGCGACGCTCACGCGCAGTGACGACGGTCTCTTTCGCACCGCGAGCGGCGACCCCGCCGACGCCGATCCGAGCGTCGTCGTGGCGCCGGCATCGCTCGAAGGCAGCAACGTGAATCCGGTCGCAGCGATGGTCTCGATGATCAGCAACGCGCGACAGTTCCAGATGCAGACGAAGCTGATGGAATCCGCGGACCAGAACGAACAGGCGGCGAACAAGCTGCTCAACTTCAGCTAAGCAGCTTGATTAGCCCACCAGGAAACGAAACATGAATCGCTCTCTCTACATCGCCGCGACCGGCATGAATGCCCAGCAGTCGCAGATGGACACCATCTCGAACAACCTCGCCAACGTCAGCACGAACGGCTTCAAGGGCTCGCGCGCGGTGTTCGAGGACCTGCTGTACCAGACCGTCCGCCAGCCGGGCGCGAACTCGACGCAGCAGACCGAACTCGCCTCCGGCAGCCAGCTCGGCACCGGTGTGCAGCAAGTCGCGACCGAACGCCTCTACACGCAGGGCAACCTGCAGCAGACCGGCAATTCGAAAGACGTCGCCATCAATGGCCAGGGCTTCTTCCAGGTCACGATGCCCGACGGCACGACGGCTTACACGCGTGACGGCTCGTTCCAGACCAACGCGCAGGGCCAGCTCGTAACGGCGAGCGGATATCAGGTGAACCCGGCGATCACGATTCCGCAAAACGCGACGTCGATCACGATCGGCTCGGACGGCACGGTGTCGATCATGCAGCCGGGCAGCACGGCGGCGACGACGGTCGGCGCGATGCAGCTCGCGACCTTCATCAACCCGGCCGGCCTCGAGGCACGCGGCGAAAACCTGTTCTCGGAAACGGGTTCGTCGGGCGCGCCGAACGTCACGCAACCGGGCCTGAACGGCGCCGGTTCGCTGCAACAAGGTTATGTGGAAGCGTCGAACGTGAACGTCGTGCAGGAACTGGTCAACATGATCCAGACGCAGCGCGCGTACGAAATCAACAGCAAGGCCGTGACCACGTCCGACCAGATGTTGCAGACGCTTTCGAACATGCAGGTTTAAGGCTCCTCACCCGAGCCTCGCAAGACCAGACGGATCACCAAGATGTCGCCAATCAAGACCATTGCCCGCGAAGCTGTACGCCTCTCGCGTCTCGCCACGGCCCTCGCGCTCGCCGCGTCGCTCGCCGCGTGCGGCCTCGTGCCGAAGGAGCCGATCGTCCAGCAGCCGATGACCGCCCGTCCGCCCGCGCCGCCGCTCAACACGCAGTCGCCGGGCGCGATCTACAACGCGGGCTATGCTGGCCGGCCGCTCTTCGAAGACCAGCGTCCGCGCAATGTCGGCGACATCCTGACCATCGTGATCTCGGAAAACGTGAACGCGACGAAATCGTCGGCGGCGAATACGAATCGCGCGGGCAACGGCTCGTTCGCGGTGCCGGTCTCGCCGGGTATCTTCGGCGGCCTATTCAACAACACGACTTTGTCGGCCACGGGCGCGAACAAATTCACCGCCGCGGGCGGCGCGAGCGCGGCCAACACGTTCAGCGGCACGCTGACCGTCACCGTGATCGGCGTGCTGCCGAACGGCAACCTGGCGGTGAGCGGTGAAAAACAGATGCTCATCAACCAAGGCAACGAATTCGTGCGCTTCTCCGGCGTCGTGAACCCGACGACCATCTCCGGCAGCAACACGGTCTTTTCGACGCAAGTCGCGGACGCGAAGATCGAGTACTCCGCGAAGGGCTATATCGACGAAGCGCAGAACATGGGCTGGCTGCAGCGCTTCTTCCTCAACCTGGCGCCGTTCTGACCATGAACATTCTCACCAAACTCCTCGCCGTCGCGCTCGCCGCGCTCGCCGCCGCCGCCGTGCTGCCCGAAAAGGCCCACGCCGAGCGCCTGAAGGACCTCGTCGTGTTCCAGGGCGTGCGCGACAACCCGCTGATCGGCTATGGCCTCGTCGTCGGCCTCGACGGCACGGGCGACCAGACGATGCAAACGCCGTTCACGACGCAGAGCCTGACCAACATGCTCGGCAACCTCGGCATCACGCTGAATTCGGCGAGCACGCAGAACATGCAGTTGAAGAACGTCGCCGCCGTGATGGTGACGGCCACGCTGCCGCCGTTCGCACGGCCGGGCGAAGCGATCGACGTGACGGTTTCGTCGCTCGGCAACGCGAAGAGCTTGCGCGGCGGCACGCTCCTGATGGCGCCGTTGAAAGGCGCCGACGGGCAGGTCTACGCGATGGCGCAGGGCAACCTCGTCGTCGGCGGTGCGGGCGCGAGCGCGAACGGCAGCAAGGTGCAGGTGAATCAGCTCGCGGTCGGACGCATTTCGGGCGGCGCACTCGTCGAGCGCGCCTTGCCGAACGCCGTCACGCAAGCGGGCGGCACGATGCAGATGGAACTGCGCGACATGGACTTCGACACGGCGCAGAAGATCGTCGGAGCGGTGAACAGCCAGTTCGGCATGGGCACGGCGCTCGCGCTCGACGGCCGCACGATCCAGTTGCGCGCGCCCGCCGATCCGTCGCAACAGGTCGCGTTCATGGCGCAGTTGCAGAACATCGACGTGCGTCCGTCGCAGGCCGCCGCCAAGGTGATCCTCAACGCGCGCACCGGTTCGATCGTGATGAACCAGATGGTCACGCTGCAGAACTGCGCGGTCGCGCACGGCAATTTGTCGGTCGTCATCAACACGAAGACGGCGGTCAGCCAGCCTGGCGCGTTCTCGAACGGGCAGACGGTCGCGGCGAAGGAATCGTCGATTCAGTTGAAGCAGGACAGCGGCGCGCTCAAGATGCTCGCGGCGGGCGCGAATCTCGCGGATGTCGTGAAGGCGCTCAACGCGCTCGGCGCGACCCCGGCCGACCTGATCTCGATTCTGCAATCGATGAAAGCGGCGGGCGCCCTGCGCGCCGACCTCGAAATCATTTAAGGACGACAGCCCATGAACTCGAACGCGAGCGGTATCGCCAGCAGTGCCCTGGCATCCACCGACACGAACGGCGGGATCGGCAACTTGTCGAATCGCTTTGCCCTCGACGTGCAAGGCTTCGACGCGATGCGCGCCCAGGCGAACGCATCGCCGCAGGACGGACTGAAGGCGGCGGCCAAGCAGTTCGACGCCGTCTTCACGCAGATGATGTTGAAGAGCATGCGCGACGCCACGCCGTCCGACAGCCCGTTCGATTCGAACGAAAGCAAGTCTTTCACGTCGATGCTCGACCAGCAGATGTCGCAGCAGATGTCGTCGAAGGGGATCGGCGTCGCGGACATGATGCTGAAGCAGCTCATGCGCAATGCAGGTGCGTCGGGCGCTTCTGGTGCTGCGGGCGCCAACGCGCTGAGCACGCTCTCCGCCTCTTCGGGCGGCGACGACGGCACCGCGAACGCCGGCAACATGGCCGCGATGAACGCGATGGCGAAGGCTTACGCGAGCGCGGCGGCTTCGAAGGCGAATTCGCTTCAGTCGGGCACGGGCTACACTGCGAACAGCTCGCTCGAACCGCCCGCACGCGGCAACGGCACCGACAAGGTGAACGCATTCGTCGATCGCCTCGCCGTGCCGGCGCAGGCCGCGAGCGCGGCGACGGGCATTCCGGCGCGCTTCATCATCGGCCAGGCGGCGCTCGAATCGGGCTGGGGCAAGCGCGAGATCAAGAACGCGGACGGCTCGACGAGCCACAACATCTTCGGCATCAAGGCGACGAAGGACTGGATCGGCAAGACGGTCAGCGCGGTGACGACGGAATACGTGAATGGCCAGCCGCAAAAGGTCGTCGAGCGCTTCAGGGCCTATGATTCGTATGAACATGCGCTGACCGACTACGCGAGCGTGCTGAAGAACAATCCGCGTTACGCGCCGGTCGTCGAGGCCTCGCGCGACGCTGCGGGCTTCGCGCACGGCATGCAGAAAGCCGGCTACGCCACCGATCCGCAGTACGCGAAGAAGCTGATTTCCATCATGCGTCAGATCGTTTGATGAAACGATGGGCGCGCACATTGCTTTTATTGGTGCATGAAGATGGAACCTTGCACCGAGCGCGCGGGAGATGCTCGCGCGCCGCGGTCGGACAAAGCTAGCGTTTTACGTCAGAAGCAACGAATACGTGGCGGATAAAGCTGGAAATTTTTACGGCAAGCCCTAAATTTTTTTTGGGATTTGCCGCTAAACAGGAACACCGAAGTGCCGGATCGACCTGATCCGGTTCGACGCGCGATGCCTGCAACCGTGGCGGCGCGCGAGCAAAATGAACACGGCACAGCACCATGAATAGCAACCAGACGCATGATCACGTCGCTGACGAAAAACACGCCGAACCCGTCGATTTCGGCCGGCGCACGCCGCTCGAAGTCGGCGTATCACTGCGCAACCTCGCCAATCGTGGGGATTTCCTCACGGCCGAGTATGCCGGCGGACAAATCGTTACGCGGCTGCTCGACGTCGACGTAACGGCGCACAGTTTCATCTTCGATTGGGGCGGCGTCGCCGAACAGAACCGCGTGGTGCTCGCCGCGCCGACGCTGATCTTTCACGCGGCACCCGATGGCGTGCGCGTGGAGTTCACGACGGGCACCCCGCGCGAAACGACTTTTGAAGGCCGTCCGGCGTTCGAAGTCGATTTTCCGAAGGTGCTCTACTACATGCAGCGGCGCGAGTATTTCCGCGTCGAGGCGCCCGTGCTCGATCCGTATATCTGCAGCGGAATGCTGCCGAGCGGCGATCGTTTTCGCTTCGAGGTGCATGACCTGTCGCTGGGCGGCGTCGCGTTGCGCACGATGGACGAGCGCGCCGAGGATCTGGAAATGGGCATCACGCTGACCGACGTCGAATTGCATTTCAGCGTGCCGGGCAAGCTGACGCTCGATCTCAGGCTCGTCTCGCATCGCGAACAGACGACGGCGAAGGGTGACCGGCGCTTCACGCTGGGCTTCAAGTTTGTTTCCTTGCCGGGGTCTGCTGAGAACACGCTTCAGCGCCTGATCACGCAGCTCGAAATGAAACGGCGATCACTCGCGAAGTGACGTGACGGCGTTTTTAGTTTGATGAGCCGATCGGCGCGTGTCGATCGGCTTTTGTGTTTTTGCCATGCGCGACACACGCGCCGGCATTCCTCGAATTACCCCCCAATCCCCCCGCTTCTCCCCCGATTGCTTACGTGCCGCGCTGCCGATAATGGCTGTATCGCGTCTTGCGTTCGCATAGGACACAGCGCGAAAGCAAGATCGCCCGAACCCGGCCGCAGCACCGCGCACGCTCAACTTTGCGCACAAACGGCCGTTATAAAGAACAGTTCTCGTCTAGCGGCGGCCAAGTGACGCCGTCTCACCAGGATTCATGCATGTCCAACAACATATTCAATATCGGCGTCAGCGGTCTCAACGCAGCCCAGTGGGGACTGACGGTCACGGGACAGAACATCAGCAACGCCGCGACGCCGGGCTATTCGCTCGAAAAAGTCTCGTATCAGGAAGCGTCCGGCCAGTACACGAACTCTGGCTACCTCGGCAACGGCGTGCAGAGTGTCTCCGTCACGCGTTCGTACAGCCAGTACCTCTCGACGCAACTGAACAACACGCAGTCGGCGAGCAGCTCGGCCAATACGTATTACTCGCTGATCTCCCAGTTGAACAATCTCGTCGGTGATCCGACGAAGGGGATCGCCGCCGGCATCAGCGGATTCTTTACCGGCATGCAGTCGGTGGCGAATGCCGCGAGCAGCACGTCCGCGCGCCAGACGCTTGTGAGCAGCGCGCAAACGCTCGCCGACCAGATCAACGCCGCCGGCAGCCAGTACGACCAGTTACGCCAGAGCGTCAACATGCAACTGACGGCCGCCGTCACGCAGATCAACAGCTACTCGCAGCAGATCGCGGACCTCAACAAGCAGATCAACGCCGCGAGCGCCCAAGGCCAGCCGCCGAACCAGCTGCTCGATCAGCGTGACCTCGCGGTGCAGAACCTGAGTTCGATGGTCGGCGTGCAGGTCGTGCAGTCCGACGGCAACTACAACGTGTTCATCGGCAACGGGCAGCCGCTCGTCGTCGGCGCGAAGCAGTATGGATTGCAGGCGGTGACGTCGGCGTCCGATCCGAGCGAACTCGCGATCGCGTTCAAGAGCAGCGACGGCTCGACGCAGACGCCCTCGCAGATCAGCTATATCAATGAATCGGCGCTGTCGGGCGGCACCGTCGGCGGTTTGCTGGATTTCCGCAGCCAGACGCTCGACCCGGCGCAGGCGCAACTCGGCGCGATCGCGACGACGTTCGCCACGCAGTTGAACCAGCAGAATGCGCTCGGCCTTGATTTGAACGGCAACGCCGGCGGCGCGCTGTTCTCGACGGGCAGCCCGACGATCTACGCGAACGCGCGCAACACGGGCAACGCGACGCTCGGCGTCTCGTTCACCGATCCGACGAAGCCGACCACCGGCGACTACACGCTTTCCTTCGACGGCTCGAAGTACACGCTGTCGGACCGCAAGTCGGGCGCCGCGCTCGACAGCTTCAGCGCGCCCGCGACGAGCGGCACGTTGAACGGGCTCGACATCAGCGTGTCGGGCACGATGAAGGCCGGCGATTCGTTCACGATCCAGCCGACCCGCTCCTCGCTCGACGGCTTCAGGCTCTCGAACTCCAGCCCCGCGGCGATCGCGGCGGCATCGCCTGTCGTGACGTCGGCGGCGACGAGCAACGGCGGCACGGCATCGATTTCGTCGGCGACGGTCGTTGCGGGCTACACCGCGAGCGCCATCAGCCTCAGCTATGACTCGACCAAAGGCGGCTTCACGTCGAACGTCGATGTGACGCTCGCCGATTCGTCCGTCATCACGGCCGGACAGATGATTCCCTACGATTCGTCGAAGGGCCTCACGGTCACGTCGAACGGCGTCACGGCGACTATCACCGGCGCGCCGTCGGACAAGGACGCGTTCAACCTGGCACCGAACAAGGGCGGCACGAGCGACGGCAGCAACGCGCTCGCGATGTCGAACCTCGTCACGACCAAGAGCATGAACGGCGGCACCGATACGCTCACGGGCGCTTACGCGACCTACGTGAACCAGATCGGCAACGATACGAACCAGATGAAGAGCTCGAGCACGTCGCAGACGGCGCTGCTCAACCAGGTGACGGCGGCGCAGCAGTCGGTGTCGGGCGTCAACCTGAACGAAGAAGCGGCGAACCTGATGCAGTACCAGCAGCTTTATCAGGCGAACAGCAAGGTGATCCAGACGGCGTCGTCGTTGTTCCAGACGCTGCTTGGCATCTTCAACTGAGGCATACGGCGATGCGCATTTCCAGCTCCCAGTATTTCAACATGAACGTCCAGACGATGAGCGATCAGCAAAGCTCGCTCGCGTCGATGTATCAGCAGATTTCATCCGGCAAGCGGATTCTCACCGCATCCGACGATCCGCTCGGCGCTTCGCAGGCGGTGCAGCTCAGCATGAAGAGCTCTGCGTTCACGCAGTACGCGACGAACCAGACGTCGGCGCAGTCGTCGCTGCAGCTCGAGGACTCGACGCTCACCAGCGTGAGCAGTGTCCTGCAGAGCATCAAGACGCAGGCGGTGCGGATCGGCGACGGATCGCTCAACGACTCCGACCGCACGTCGCTCGCGAATCAGTTGCAGGGTTATCGCGATCAGCTGATGGGCCTCGCGAATACCACCGATGCCGATGGCAACTACATTTTCGCCGGCTACAAGAGCAGCGTGGTGCCGTTCAGCAACAACGCGTCGGGCGTCGGGGCGACTTATGGCGGCGATCTTGGGCAGCGTCAGGTGCAGCTGAGCGAGAACCGCACGGTCAGCGTCAACGACGCGGGGTCGTCGATTTTCCAGAGCGTGTCGGCGGCGCAGGCGGATGCGGTATCGGCGGCGAGTTTATCGAACACGGGTTCGGGCACGATCAGCCCCGTGAGTGTTTCCGATCCGACCAACGCGGGTAATTCGAGCAATTACACGATCAAGTTCGCGGTGGCGTCGGATGGGTCGAAGAGCTATACGGTCACGCCGACGGCCGATGGTTCGCCGCCGACGCCAGTTGCGTACACGGGGAAGACGGATATCACGCTCGGCGGGCAGAAGGTGACCATCGACGGCTCTCCCGCCGATGGCGATACGTTCACGGCAGGGCCGGCGGCTTCTTCCGGGACGGATATCTTCGCGACGCTCGATAATCTCGTGAATGCGCTCAAGCAGCCTACTGACACGGCTGAGCAAAAAGCCGCGCTTGTCAACGCCATGACTACGGCGACGACCAAGATCAATAACACGTTCACGAATGTGCTTTCGACGCAGGCTACGGTCGGTGGACGCGAGCAGGAAGTCGCGGCTACGCAAAGCTCGATGGCCAATGCTTCTACGCAGGCTTCAAGCGATCTCGAGAACCTGACCAGCATCGATCTGGTTAGCGCCATCAGTCAGTATGAGTTGACGCAGAATGCGCTCCAAGGCGCGCAGATGGCGTTTTCGCAGATTCAGAAGATGTCGTTGTTTGATTATATTGGGGGCGGGTGAGCGTTTAAAGACGTTAGAACTGCGCGGTAGCCTGCACCCCGACTGTCGCGCGCGCGCTCGGGAAACCGTCCGGTTTGTAGATCGGCATCCCGACGAACAGGTCATACGAGAAAGCAGCAAGGCGTACAGGCAACACGCCGCGGATGCCGATCACCGCACCCGCGAGTTGCGTTCCGGCCAGAAACGTTGTGTTCGGGCCAAACACACGCCCGCAGTCGATCCCGGCATAGAGCGACTGTCCCTTCTGGCCAATCGGCATTTGCAGCTCGTTGCGCCAGTAGAAACCCTTCTCCGCCGCCAGCATCGTCTCGCCGTCGAAGCCGCGGACCGTGTAACGGCTGCCGATCGCCAGGTCGTCCAGATAGAACAGCGTGTCGTTGGTGAACTGGCCGTGAAACGTCGTCACGTAGCGGAAGCGCTGTTGCGCGACGGCGAACGGCACCGACAGGTTGGCGTCCAGCACGGCCATGCGGTAGCGGTACGTCGGGCCGTCCGGGTACGGATCGGGCGTCGCGCCGAGTCCGCCGATGCCCTGACGATACGCGAGCGTGCCATCGAACTGCGCCGCACCGAAGTAATGACGGTCGGTCAGACCTGCTTCGATAAACGTGTTGTTGCGCCGCTGCTGCGGGATGTCGGTGTCATCGATGAAACTTTTGCCACAGCGCTTCGATAGCTGAAACTCGACGCCGAACACGTCGTTCTGGCTGCGGCTCAGGACGCGTGCGAGTTTCAGTGCAGCCGTCTGCGAGTTGCCGGCCGATACGAACGTCTGGTTCGAGCCTGCAATCTGCTGGTAATAGCTGCTGGTGTAGCCGGACAACGTCGCTGTCCAATACCCCCACGGCACCGAGTACGAACCGTTGAACCCGCGCGAGCCGAGCGACTTGTTGCCGAATGCCAGGTCCTGGTTCGCGCCGAGCGCGAGTACGTCGTTGAGTCCCAGCGGGTTGTCGAGGCCGAGGTTCACGTTGCCCTGCTACTTGCCGGTCGCCTCGGTGCCCGAGTTATCGACGGAGGCGACCAGGCTCCACGGCTTCGAGCGCTTCAAGGTGACGACGATATCGCTTTCGCCTGGTGTGTCGGTCGGCTCGATCTTCATGTCCACGTCCTGCGACGCCACGCGCTTCATCTGCTCCAGCCCCTGTTCGAGTTCGCGCAGGTCCAGCAGGTCGCCGTCGCGGATCGGGAAGGCGGATTTCAATGTGCCGCGTGTGGTCGGATCAGCCAAGCTGAGTTGATGCACGACGCCGGGCACAAGGGCGAACGCGAGCGTGCCGCTCGACAGGTCCTGCTCGGGCAGCAGGACGCGGGTCGTCACGTAACCACGGCTCAGGATCGCCTGTTGCAGTTCTTTCATCAACGCATCGATACCCGTCTTGCCGATGCACTGGCCGCTGTAGTGGCCAAGCCATTCGCGGGCGAAGGCAAACGGGTCAAGCGATAGCGCCGAAGCGCCCTTGCGGCGAACGGCATCGGGGAGTGTCTCGGGCACATCGAGCGTGAATCTGTCGATGCGAAAGCATGGCGTCTCGACTGGCAGCACCGGGAAGCCTTCGACCGTTGGCAGGGTCGAACGCACCACTGGGGTCTGCACGGCGGCGTCGCGCTGCTGTGCGTAGCGCTGCTGCTGAATTTGCTGGTTTTGCTCGGCGTTGGCTCGTGCGGCTGCGGCGGTATCGGCCGGCGTCGGTGCGCGCTGTGCGAAAGCAAGCGATACCAGGGCTGTGAGCGGCAATGCCGCCAGCCTTGTGCTGATTTTCATCGTGTGGCTTGAATCAGGAGATAAGGACTACAGTTCGGGCTTGGCAAACTGCAGAACTGCACCAAGCCCGCCGTTGACGGATGGTTCGTTGTTATCGCGACTTGTCCTGCTCGTCGTCCTTCACTTCGTAGCTTTTTCGAGCCTTCTTGTAGCTGTTGTCAAACGGCTTGATTTTAAGCATGTGGGCGCGGCTGGCAAATCCGCCAATCGCGGCTATTACTAAGCCTACTAGGGCAACAACGAGAGAGTCATCGTATTTGAGTCCAATAAACCCAATTGCGATTCCGACCACACATAGAACGCCCCTTACAACCGGTGTGAAGTTGCCGTCGCGAATGAAGTATTCCCTCATTTCTTGGTTCCCTTGTTAAATTGGTCCATCCACGATGAGCCCTTGATCGCTTCCCCCACCTCGTTAATTGCCGGTCCTGCCATTGGGTAACGATCCGACGCAAAGTAATTGCCAATATCGACTAATCCGCCCGATATAAAGGGTCGCGCATTCGGCCGAGTTAGCTGTTCCACGCCACCGGCAACCCAACCGACGACAGTAGACGCGTAAGCTGCGCTTGCAAACGCCCCTGCGTAAGGAGTAGGAAGTTGCGCCGCGGCCCCCATTGCGGCCCCAGTTCGTCCCGCTGCCGTCGAGATTGAAGAAGCTGCATCGGCCACTTGATTCTTGGACGGACCATAAACCGCAATCCCGCAATCGCCGCGCGGGCAAATCGTGCCAGCCGTCGAACTCGTAGCTGTTGTCTGCCCTAGCTTCGGCTGCGTGGGCGTCGGCACATAACCCGTCACGATGCTCGGCACACCTCCGCCAACCGAGGCGTAGCTATTCCGAATGTAGTTCTGCAAGTCCGAATCAACCGCCGCGTTCGTTTGCGTAAGGATCGGCTTGCCGTCCGCCGTCTTACCCGCGTACTGCCAGTTTGCACCCGCATCGGTCGGTGTCTTGCCGATCAACGTATCAGGCGCGCCACTCTCAGTCGTGCCGTTAATGGTCACGCCCATGATCCGCATCTGATCTTCGATCTGCGCCTGCGTGTACTTGCCGCCGCTCTTGTCCGCGATCTGATTGGCGAGCGTCTTTTCCTCAGGATGCAACTGTCGATTGTATCGGTCCACGTTATATGCCGAGAACGCGCCTGCATCACCCGCCACCACCGCGCCCGCACCCGTCACGATAACGTTCGCCACGATATTGCCGAGCGCCGCGTTCACGCCAGCGTTACCGGTCGGGTTCGAGCCAGCAATCGTACCGCTCAACTCGTTCAACTTGCCTCCCGCGATCGACGCGATGCCCGCACCTGCCGCGCCACCCAGCGCATTCCCACCCGCGAGGCCCGTCACGAGCGCCGCGCCCGCGGCCTGCATCTCGGCTCGGTAGGCGCCCCCTTCACGCCATCCCGGATCGCCGGTTGCTCGCGCCTGTTCATCGGCATAGTCACCGATGCGCCGTGAGACGGCTTCACCGGCCGCGCCAGCCGCTGCCATCATGTCGGCCTGTCGGTCGAGTAGGTTGTTCACGTCCGGCAGTTTCGCCACCGTGCCGTTGGTGTTCGATGTGTCCCGATTCAGGCTCGTGAGGTCCTGCGTCTGGTTCGCTGTATCCGTCACACTGATGGTGCTCGCGCTGATGCCGCTCTTCGTGATCGCGCTGTCGCTGCCACTGTCGTTCTGGCTCAACATCGGCGCTCCGCCGCCCGCATTTATCCCTGACGTATTGCCATGGGTGCTGGTGTTTGCGCCACCGTCACCAGTCGTGGCACCCGCGCTGAAGCCGCCCGAGTGCGCGTCGTAACTCGACTGATTCTGGATATTGCCGAACGTGAGCGTTCCCGTCGTCAGGTTGTTCTTCGACGCATCGGCCGTACTCGCGATGACCGCACCGGTCAGACTTGTGTTGCCCTTCACGTTCAGGTTGAACCCGCCGTCACCCGCGTGGATGCCCGCTTGCTCGCTTACTCCGTGGTAATCGCCGTTCGCGTTGCCGTGACTCGTGCTGAAACTCGCCGATCCGCCGCCCTGACTGATGCTGAACCCGCCGCCCTTGCTCTCCTGATGCGCCGCGCTCGTGGTCGTGTCCTGCACGCTCGCGATGTTCAAATTACCACCCACATCGGCATTCACCTGACGACCCTTAACGTTGGCGCCGATGATGTTGGCGTCGCCGCCAGAAATGATCGTCGCAGTGTTGGCCGCGGTCACATGCGTGTTGTTCTGCATCACCGCATCGCTATTGCCGTCTCCATGCGCCTTCGCCATCGACGCCGAGACACCCACGCCCTGCGTCCCAACCGAGACACCGACACTCGAACTGCTGGAACTGTTCGAACTGCGCGTCGAATCGGTATCGGTCGTGTTGACGAGATTCACCTGGTCGCGTGCCGCCAGGATCACGTCGTTCGCGTTCACGTTCGAACCGACGATGCTCACATCGCCCTGGCTCGCGACGAACGCAGCCGTGCCGCCTGCCGTCACGTTCGACGCCCGGTTCGTCGTGCTGTCCCCGGCGTAAGCGCTCTTGCTGTGACTGCTGCCATAACTGAGTTCGACCTTGACCTCCGGTTTCGCGCCGTTCGCGAGCGCCTCCAAGGTGCCGGCCGCATCGAGCGCGCCGCTCGCCGCCGCCATGCCGTGCAGCGCCGCCGCGCGATCGTCCTGACTGCGGCCCGCCGCGTGCGACTGATCCACCGTGTTCGATGCCGCATCGATCAGCGGGGCCTTGAGCGCGAGCGAAAAGCCGCTCTGCTTGAGCTCGTGCGTCTCGTTGCGACGCGCCGTGTCGAGCGCCGAGTCGATCGTCACGTTCGCCCCCGTGCCAGTGACATTGCGCGCCGCAATCAGATCACTGCCCGTCACGTGCAGGTCCTGGCTTGCGGTGATGTTCAGATTCCCGTTCAGCGACCCGACCGTGCTGCCCGTGTTCGAGACCTGCGCGCTATCGGCCGTGTCGGTCTGCGCCTTGCTGCCGACGGAGACGCCGATTCCTCCGCCCGTGCCGATCCCGGACTCGCGCTTGCGGTAATAGCTCGACGTGCTCTGCGTGTCCTGCGAAGTCGTGATATCCAGGTTGCCCGCTGCGGCCAGAGTCACGTCGTTCGTGCCAACGATGGTGCTGCCCACGACCTTGATATCCTTGCCGCTGGCGATCGTCACAGCATCGGCGGAGACGAGGCTTCCCTGCGAGAGCGTCGTCGTAACGTCGCTCGAACTAGCTACTTTCGTGCTGCTCGCAACATTGCTGTGGCGGTGCTGCTCCTGCGTGTTCTCGACATGCGTTTCGCTCGCCGCGCCGATGTTGACGTTACCCGCCGCCGCCAGCATCGCCGTGCCCTGGTCGAGACTGATCGCGCTTCCAGTGACGTGGATATCCTTGGCCGATATCACGGCGAGCGAATCGCCTGCATGGAGCGTCGTCGCGCTGAGCGTATCGTCTGACCGGTGCAGCGACTCCGAGTAGCTGCCGTGGCTGTCGCTGCCTGAACTGTTGCTGTCGGTGCTCGAGGTCGCCTTCGCCGCCTGAAGCGTCACGTTGCCATTCGCAGCAAGCGTGCCGCCACCGGCAAGGTTCAGGCTCGCGCCCGTGGCCGTCAGGTCGCCGCCCACACCGATCTGCGACACGCCGCCGACATTCACCGAACTGCCGGTCGTCTGATTGAAGTTCGTGTTCGACACGCCGTTCGCGCGCTCGACCACCTTGTGCTCGCCGGTCGTGACCGACCCGAGTTCATAGTTGCCGCCCACGGCCATGCCGAGATTGCCGCCCACGCTCAGGTTGCCCGCGTTCTGCTCGACGTTGCCACCCGTCACGATGAGGGCGTCGCCGGCCACGTTCAGGTTCGCGATGGGGCCGAGCGTGGTCGTCGCGCGCGCCGCGCCGGTCGCGCTCACCTGGTCGACGGTTCTCACCGCCGTATTCAGCAGCAGATCACCGCCAGCGATCAACGCAAGGCTGCCCGCGCTCACACTCGCCGAGGTGAGGTCGATGTTGCCCTCCGTCGTCAGCGACATGAGGCCGCCGCTTTGCAGTGCGCCGAATGCGTTGTTAATCTGGTCGCCCTGAATCGACAACGTGTTGTCTGCCTGCACCGTGCCGCTGTTGGTAAAGGTCTGCACGTTCTGGAGATTGATGTCGCTCGCCGCAATCAGCGGACCGTTCATGTTCCGCTGGCTCGCCTTCGCGAGATAGACGACCGGCACCAGCACGGAATGCCCATCGACCACTTCGGTCATCATGATGATGACGTTGCCCGTGAGCGCCGCCACCTGCCCGGGCGTGAGGCGTATGCCAAGCGGCAGATTCAGCAACTGCGTGAACGATGAGCCCGCTGCCAGCAGCGACCAGTACATCGACTGAAGGTCGCTGTAGGGGCCCAGCACGGCACGGCCGGTGAGCGACGTGATCTGGTTGCGCACGAGCTGCTGCTCGTAGAAGCCGTCGCCGAGGCGCTTGGCGGTCGTCTGCGAATTCAGGCCAAGCTGTTGCAGGTAGTAGTCGCTGGAGATGAACGTCTTCTGGTTCGTAAAAGCCGGATTCATCTCGATCAGATACGTGGCCCCTGGCGCGGTGGCCGGACTGAACAGGCCCCCTTGAGGAATCTCGAGGTTTTGCAGCACGGCCTGCGCGCTCGCGCTGGCGATGACCGGATCGATCATGCCCGAGCTGCCGCCGACCGTCGCCGGTCCGCTCATCGTGCCCCCGGTGCCCTGAACCGACGACACGCCCCCCGGCTTCGCGCCACTCGCTTGGCCGCTCAGGCCGCCGATGTTCACGCCGGAGAGCGCCTGACCGGGCGCGAGACCCATCGATGGAATGCCGGCGTTACCCGCCGTGTTGTCGAGGCTGATGCCCGAGCCCGACAGCGAGCCGCCCGCGACAAAGCTCGATTCGTAGCCCGGCAGCGCGTAGTGGCGGATATCGGCCGGCGCCGCCTGCGTGTAGCCGCCCGGCCGCGAACCGACGAAGGGTGCATCGCCGAACGGTAGCTGCCAGTTGTGTTCGGTGTTGTCGTAGTTGTTGTAGTGATACTGGCCCGAATACGTGATCTGGACTTGTGGCGCTGCCTGGCCTCGCCAGCTGTTCTGATCGAGCGCGACGGGCGCGGCGATGTCGCCAACCGCCGCGACCGCGCTCCAGTAGTTCTGAAACAGGCCCACATTGGCCGCATCCAGCTTGCCCCCTGCCACGATCTGCGCTTGCGGGCTGATCGAGGCAATCAGGTTCGCCACCGCGACGCCCGTATAGGTCGTGTACTGGTAGGTCGAATTCCACTGGCCGCCGTGCGGTGGATCGGTATAGACGCCGCCGATGCTGTTCGCATCGGCTACGCCGACCTGGCCCGTCTGGCCCGACAGGCTGATGCCAAGCGCCTCCAGCAGCGCCGGATCGACCGGCTGGTTCAGCCCGGTCGTCCTCATCGTCGTGCGGGTGTTGGTCACTTGGCTGGCGTGCAGTTCCATGTCGCCGGCCGATTCGATCAGCCCCGACTGGTTGCGGATCAGTCGCGCGTTCGTGTAGCGGCCGTCCACATTTTTTTCACCCGCCAGTATGACCTTGCCGAGACCGTAGATCGCGGTCGTCGCCTGCGTGTCGGTCGTCGTCGTGTCGTCACGGTTTTCGATGTCCTGCGCGAGCAGTTCAAGCGTGCCGTCGCTGTCCGACGCGCCAATGAGCGCGCTCGGCCCGACATTGGTGATCGTGCCGTTCGCGTTGAGTGACACGCTGCCGCCCACTATCGCACCCGTGTTCGCGGGCGTGTTCGAGTGCGTCGTGAGCGTGCCGCCCGCCATCAACACGCCGCGGTTGACGATATCGCCCGCGTCGATACCGAGATGGTTCACTGCCGCCAGGGTCGCGCCGTTGTCGAACGTGCCTGGCAGGCTAAAGGTGAGGTTACGACCCGCGTTGAACTGCCGATCCGAGGTGGACGCGAAGTCACCCTCAACGCTTACCGCAACATCATTTGCTGCACTGTACGCGCCTCCGCCCGTCAGCGCCGCAGCAGTGACTGACAGGTCATGCGTCGCGCCAATCTGGCCGTTCGTGTTCGCGATCGCGCCGGCGACCGTGATGGAGACATCGCCGATCGAGTCTGTCAGGTTGCCGATTTTTCCATCGCTGTTGTCCACCCTATCGCCCCGCAGCGCGACGCTCGCGCCGCTGAGTTGACCGTTTTGCGTATTGACGAACGCCGATGTATCGACGCTCACCCGGCCGTTGCCCGTCATCACGCCGCCCCGGTTGACGGTCTGGCTGCCACTTTGCACGGTCGTGTCGCCGGTGCCGAGGTTACTGACCAGCCCGTTCGTGTTGTCGATCGACGAAGCCTGAACTTCGAGCGTGCTCGCGTCGCCCGCCGCACCCGAGCCCGACTGGAGCTGGCCGCGCGTATTGTCAAGCGCTCCACCGCTCGCGAGCGACAGGGACGAGAGCGAGCGCACGGACCCGTCCTCGTTGTTCACGTCGCCGGCGATCTCCGCCGCGATATCCCCCCGCGCGGCCAATACGCCGTGCTGGTTGTTCAGGTTCCCGGCGTGCGCGGCGATCTCGCCGGCAGCGATGATCTGCCCGTTGACGTTCGAGAACGCCCCCGCACCGTTGCCCGCTGCAATCGTTAGCTTGCCCGTTCCGGCAGCAAGGATTTTGCCGTCATCGTTGATCAGTGCGCCAGGCGCAATCGTCAGGCTCGTGCTGTTGGACTGGAAGGTGCCGCCCGCCGAGTTGTCGAATGTGCCGCTGACATCGAAGCCCACCGACGACGTGCCGTACTGCGTGATCGAGCCGTTGTGGTTGATGAGGTCTGTCGCGCGAAGCGCGAGCTGGTTGGCCTCGATCCGGCCGTTGCTGTTGTCCAGCGTGCCGCTCGTGCGCACCGACAGGTTCGGCGCGACGATCGACCCGCCGCTGCTGGTCATCGATTCGTTCTGGAGCGTGGCGTTCGCGCCCGCGCCGATTTGTCAGGTTGCCAGCCGCCGTGACCGAGACTGTGTCGCCGTTGATGTCGCCCCGGCTGTTGTCGATGGACGCGCCAGAAACGGTCACGGTGCCCCCCGAGAATGTTCCCCCGGCATTGGACAGCGCGCCCGTGGCCGTGGCCGTCAGCACGCCGCCTGCCGTCATCTGCCCGCTGTTGCCGAGATTCCACGCCTGCAACACGGCATCGGTGAGCGCGGCAATCCGTCCCGCGTTCGTGAGGGCATGCGCGCTCACCTCGGCGCGACCATTGCCCCCGATCACGCCGCTAATGCCGTTGAGCAACGTGCCGGTGATGCCGAGGCTCAGGCCGTCGCCGTTCAGCGAAAGGATATGGCCTGCCGTATTGTCGAGCGATGACCCGGAAATCCCGAGACCCACGGCGCTCTGCATCGTCCCCTGATTGTTCGCGATGGCGCCGCCGCGCACCTGCATCGCGCCTTGCGAAACGAACGTGCCGCCCTGGTTGGCGATCTGCCCCGAGGCTTGCACGACGAGCGGACCCTGTGCCGATATCTGGCCGGCCTGGTTCGAAATGGCCCCCACACCGAGCGTCACGCCGCTGCCGCCCGTCATCGAACCGTGATCGTTATTGAGCGTACCCGCTGCGTTCGCCGTGACCACGCTCCCGGCGCTCGTCGTCGCGCCTGCAAGGTTCAGGTCGCCCGCGTTCGCCGTGAGCGCCACGCGGCCGTTGGCCGCTGTTTTACTGCCCGCGAGATTCACGCTGCTGCCTGTGAGGGTTGCATTGCCGCCCGCCACGTTCTCGCCGGTTTCGCTGAGCGCACCCGATGCGGCCACGTTCAGGTCGCCCGCCTGCGTGACGTGGCCGTTGCTATCCACCCCCGAGGCAAGGGTGCCGGTCGAGACGACGCTCGCCGCATTAACCGTCGTGCTTTGCTGTGCCGCAAGCACGCTGCTGTTCGCAAGCGCGCCCGACGTGCGGGCGGTGAGGTTCTGCTGCGCGTAGGTCGTGCCGCTGTTGTCGATGCCCTCAAGTGCTGAGAGAGCAAGGTTGCCGCTCGCATTGGTCTGTCCGGCGAGGACGAGCTTGCCCTGCGTGGTGAGCGTGAGGTCGCCCGCCTGGGCGGCGAGCACGCCTTGGGTCGAAACCCCTACCCCGTGTTCCGTGCCCGCCAGCACGATACGGTTCGCGTACATGCCGCCGAGGTGGCTCACGTCGATCGAGACTCCGGGTGCGGGGCCTTCACCCGCAACCGGCCTCGCGTTGAGCGTGGCGTGCTCGACGCTGTTTGCACCGCTCACCACATTCAGGTTCTGCGCATGGATCGCCGCGTTCGCCCGCACGGCGCGCGCGAGCAGATCGACCTGATCGGTATCGCGTGCATCCAGCCCCGCGCCCTGAATGCTGATATTGCCTCGTGTGACCGTGAAGCCGGCGAGCGAACCGTCGGGTGCAAAGTTCGGCGTGCCGGTCGTGAGGATCGCGCGCGACGTGTTGATGAAGCCGCCACCGTTCACCGAAATGCCCGAGCCGTTCGCGATCACGACTTCGGCCCGCTGTCCGGCAATTTCAAGATGCCCGTTGATCTGGCTCGCCGCGCTGCTGTTGACCTGATTGACGATGATGCGCGCAGTCTGGCCCGGAGCGAGATTCCGGTTGCCGTTGACCATCCCCGCCTGTTGCGTCTGCACGAAGACCGGCGAGTTGTTCAGGATCGCGCCGTTCTTCTGTACGTCGAACCGGCCGTAGGTGTTCATCGACACGCCAGCGTTCGAGGGCCGGTTGATGTTGACCTGCGGGATGCCGTTGTGCGTTTGATCCACCGAAGGCGCGTGTGCCCCACCAGGGACGATCTGCGCGACTGACCACGAAGGGAGCGCACCGAGTAACACGAGCGCGGCGAAGACGATCTGCCGCAGAAAAGAAGACGGCGCGCGATCCGCAGAAGACAAAATCACACCCTGTGATTTTGGGTTTCCCAGCGTTGCCTGTCCCGCTTCCTTGCCACTTGCCGTAGCGGTTTCCGCAACCGCGACCAGCATTCCTCTCAGCCGGCTGTACACCAGCCGGTAGTTGTTTTTATTCATCTACCCGTTCGACACGCTAACTTATTTGACGGCCGCTAAGTTAGCGCTTGATACCTTGCGCCGGTTAAAGCGATCGACAATCGTGAGTTTGAAACAACGAATCACGTCAAATAAGAGTTTTCGTATGGAACGTCGGTGGGAGATAAAGCGTCGCGACATAATGCACGCTGACAGCGCACTGACTTGCAGCGCCGATCAGAAGAGACGTTAGTGCAACCTAATTCGCACGGCCAACCGTTCCATGCACAAATTTCCACGATCCTGTCGCAGCATGAGCACATCGAACGCTGTTGACCCGTAAACCCAGGCACCAGTTGAATCAACTACCAAACCCCGCCGCCACCCGCCCCATCTGCCCGATCCCATTCTCAAAAACCCGTTGAAAGAACGGCAGAAGATTGGGCACCATGAGCTGCAACAGAAGCAATCCAACGAGCATGGTCACGGGAAACCCGACCTGAAAGATGCCGATCTGCGGCGCGGCGCGATTCAGAATCCCGAGCGCGAGGTTGGAGATGAGTAGCGCAGCCACAACCGGCAACGCCAACAAAAGCCCGGTAGAAAACATACTCGCGCCGTAAGAAGCCAAAACCTTCCACCCTTGCGCATGCGCCGCAGCCCCGACCACATTCACCCCGATCGGCACAGACTGAAACGTAGTCACCAAAGCTGCAATCATCTGCAGATGCCCGTCAAAAACGAGGAACGCGAGCATCGCGATGGTGTTCAGATACCGCGAAATCACGACAGCATTCCCCCCCGCGCGCGGATCGTAGAGCATCGCAAAGCCGAGACCCATTTGCTGCCCAATAAACTCCCCCGCCGCATCGATCGCGGCGAACGCGACCTGCATCGTCACTCCGAGCGCCGCGCCGATCAGGAACTGGTTGACCATGATCCACACGCCATCGGCGGAGAAGACGGTGACCTGCGGCACAGCGCCGAGCGTCGGCGCGACGATCAGCGTGATGAAGCCAGCCAGGCCGACTTTCACCCGCACCGGAACCCCCATGTGACTGAGAACCGGCGCAGTCGCGATCAAAGCAAGAATGCGCACGAACGGCCACAGAAACGACGTGAGCCAGACATTGAGCTGCGCGTAGGTGACGGAGAACATCTGCGTGGAATCAGCCGGTAATCGCCGGCGTGATCGTGAACATGTGGCGCATGTAGTCGAGCAGTGTCGAGAGCATCCACGGTCCGGCTATCACGAGCGTCACCGCCACCGCGATCAGCTTCGGAATGAACGAAAGCGTCGATTCGTTGATTTGCGTAGCGGCCTGAAAGAGACTCACCACCAACCCCACGACCAGCGCGACCAGCAACAGCGGCGACGCCAGCATCAGCGCGACATACATCGCCTGGTGCGACATCGACATGACGGATTCGGGTGTCATCTGCGTCTCTATCTTTAAACGAAGCTCTGCGCCAACGAGCCGATCAGCAACTGCCAGCCATCGACGAGCACGAACAGCATCAGCTTGAACGGCAGCGCGATCGTCGTAGGCGACACCATCATCATCCCCATCGACATCAAGACGCTAGCCACCACCATGTCGATGATGAGGAACGGAATGAAGATCGTGAAGCCGATCTGAAACCCTGTCTTCAACTCGCTCGTCAGAAACGAAGGCACCAGCAGCGACAACGGCACGTCTTCCGGCCCGTTCATCGGCGGCGCCTTGGCGATCTTCGCGAAGAGTGCGAGATCGGTCTCGCGCGTCTGGCGCAGCATGAACTGCTTGAACGGTCCGATGCCGCGCTGCATCGCCTGGTCCATCGTGATCGTGCCTTCGGAGAAGGGCTTGTAGGCGTCCGTGTAAGCGCGGTCCAGAACCGGCGACATCACGAACAGCGAGAGAAACAGCGCGAGCCCGACGACCACCTGGTTCGGCGGCGTGTTCGACGCGCCGAGCGCCTGCCGCAACAGCGACAGCACGATGATGATGCGCGTGAAGCTCGTCATCATCAGGACCATCGCGGGCAGGAACGACAGCATCGTGAGCAGCAGCATCGTCTGGACGCTGAGCGAATACGTCGTGCCGCCGTTGGGGCCGGGACTCGTGTTGAACGCGGGCAGGCCCGCCGTGCTTTGTGCGAGAGCCGCGTAGGGGAGGGCGGCGATCACGACCGGCAAGCCCAGCTTCACACCACGCGCGATAAAACGACTGACCTGCATTTACTTGCTCCCGCCCGCGAATTTCTGCAGACGCTTGTTGGCTTCGCCCGCGAGTGCATCGCGAAACCGTTGACCGAAGGTGCCTTGCAACGTTTGCGCGGGCGCCGGCGTTTCAGCGCCAATCCCGCCTGCCTCGGCCGATCCGGCGGGCATCGTGTGCAGAAGCCGCACGTTGCCCGGACCCGCGCCGACGACGAGCCACGTATCGCCGATCTCGACGACCGCGACACGCTCCTTGTTCCCGAGCGACGCGCCGCCGACCACCTTCACGAGCCCCGTGCGCTTGCCACCCTGGTAGCCCAGCTTGCGGGCGAGCCACGCGCAGCCGAACACGAAGCCGATCACGATGACGAGACCGAAGAGCGTCTGCAGCACCGCGCCGAACCCGAGCGACGGCGCCGCCGACCCCGCGCCGACGCTCGAAGCAATCTGCGCGGCGTGGTTGACGGCGTTCATGTCGGCGGCGTGTGCGAGGAGCGGCACGCCAGCGGCGAGCGCGACGATCAAGCGTTTCATCGATTCAGCTTCCGGATGCGTTCCGACGGCGTGATGATGTCGGTCAGGCGAATGCCGAACTTGTCGTTTACCACGACCACTTCGCCCTGTGCGATGAGGCAACCGTTCACGAGCACGTCCATCGGTTCGCCGGCGAGGCCGTCGAGTTCCACGACCGAGCCTTGCGCCAGTTGCAGCAGGTTGCGGATCGCGATCTTCGTGCGCCCGAGCTCCACCGTCATCTGCACGGGGATGTCGAGGATCATGTCGATGTCGTTGCGCGTCGAGGGCGCGGCGGCCTTCGAGAGCGGCTGGAACACGCCGGCGGTGGTGGCCGCCGGGGTGTCGTTGCCGTTCTGCTCGGCGAGGGCGCTCGCCCAGTCGTCCATTGCAAGCTCTTCGTTCTTCAGCGGGTCGCCGATGCCCATCGAGCCGGGCAACGTGCCTTCTTGCATCAAGTCACTCATATCCACCTTCCTTCATCGTGTCCGTTGCGCTGATCATCTTCTGCACGCGCAACGCATATTGACCATTAAAAATTCCGTAGCCGCATTCCATCACCGGCACGCCATCCACCTTCGCCACGACCTGCTCGGGCACGTTGATCGGCAGCACGTCGCCCACGCGCATGTTGAGAATCTGGTCGAACGAGGAGCGCACCTCCGCGAGATCCACGGTCAGCTCGACTTCCGCCGTCTGCACCTGCTGCGACAGCACGCGCACCCAGCGACGGTCGATTTCGAGCGCTTCGCCCTGGATCGGCGAGGAGAGCACGTCGCGGATCGGCTCGATCATCGAGTACGGCATGCAGATGTGGAGCGTGCCGCCCGTCGTGCCGAACTCGATCGAAAACTGCGTGACGATCACGATTTCGTTGGGCGTCGCGACGTTGGCGAACTGCGTGTGCATCTCCGAGCGCACGTGTTCGAACTGCAACGGCCGCACGCTTTTCCACGACGCCGTGTAGTGCTCGAACACGAGGTTCAGCAGCTTGCTGATGATGCGCTGCTCGGTCTGCGTGAATTCGCGGCCTTCGACTCGCGTATGAAACCGCCCGTCGCCGCCGAACAGGTTGTCGACGACGAAGAACACGAGGTTCGGATCGAAGACGAAGAGCGACGTGCCGCGCAGCGGCTTCACGTGGACCAGGTTCAGGTTGGTCGGGATCGGCAGGTTGCGGGTGAATTCGCTGTACTTCTGCACCTTCACCGGACCGACGGAGATTTCCGCCGAGCGCCGCATGAAGTTGAAGATGCCGACGCGCATCAAACGCGCGAAACGGTCGTTGATGATTTCGAGGCCGGGCATCCGGCCGCGGACGATGCGTTCCTGCGTCGCGATGTTGTACGGGCGCACGCCGGCCGGCTTGTTTTCGTCCGAGACCTGGTCGACTTCGCCGGTGACGCCCTTGAGGAGGGCATCGACCTCCTCCTGCGACATGAATTCTTCGTGGCCCATTGCTGTTCCTTTCGTGGTCAGCGGTCGGTCTTACTGAACGACGAATTCGGTGAACAGCACTTCGTCGACGCGCACCGGCTTTTCTGCCGTGCTCGCCGTCACTTCGATGGCCGTGCGCAAATCGCCGGCGAGCGTGCGCTTGCCTTCGAGCGTCGCGAGGTCGTCGGGGCGCTTCGCCGAGAGCAGCATCAGCACGCGGCTGCGGATTTCAGGCATGCGTTCAGTGAGCATCGGCTGGGACTTCTCATCACGCAGCTTCAGCGTGAGGCCGGTGCGCAGGTAGTGCATGGCGCCATCGTCGGATTGCAGGTTGACGGTGATCGACTCGAGCGGGAAGAACACGGGCGGCGGGACCGGCGCGGGTTTCGCGGGGCCGTGCGAGCCGAACTTGTTGATCGCGTAGTAGGAGCCGCCGGCGCCCGCGCCGAGAAGCACGATCGCGCCGATCGCGATGACGAGCGTGCGCTTGAGCTTGCCGCTCTTCGCGTTGACGATGGGTTGCTGGTTTGCGGTCGTGGTTGCCATGGATGCTTACCTCTTTCTGTAGCCTGCATTGTTCGCGAAAGAGGAGCCAGGCGATGGGTCGAACAGAAGGGGGTTTTGGGGTTAATCCGTCGTTTGTGGCTTTAAGGAGACGCGCGCAGACCAAACCGGGCTAGGCGGGCGCAATCAGCGGATGCGTACTGATCAGTGCACGTTGCACGCAGTTAACGCAAAAAAGCCGCTCGCGGGGTGCGAGCGGCCTTGCATGCCCAAAGCCGAAGTCGGTCAGGCGAACGTGTCTACGAGTCCCACGGTCCGCCGCGTCGGCACGTTCACGGTCGTTGCGCCGCCGGCGTCGTCGACCCCGGCGATCCCGCCGCCATCCCGTCCGCCTCGTCCCGACTCGCGGCCGCCTTGCTGCCCCGATTGCCCCGACTGCCGCGCGAATCCGTCATTCACGCTCGTGCTGCCGAGACTGATCCCGTTCGCCTCCATCGCCTCGCGCAGCTTCGGCAGCGCCGCCTCGACCGCCTCGCGCACCTGCGCGTGCTGCGACACGAAAAGCGCGTGCGCGTGGTTGTCGTTGACCTGGAGCGTCACCTGCAGCGGCCCGAGATCCTTTGGATTGAGCGTCAGTTCCGCGCTCTGCTGATTCGCGTTCGACAGGAACACGACCTTCTGGCTGAAGGCATCGTCCCAGGCGGAGCTGCCGACGTGCGGCGCGATCGCCGCGCTGGTCGCTGCGGCCATCGTGCCTTGTGCGCCCGAAGTCCCCGAATTTGCCGATGCCGCTTGCAGCGCGCTCGCGTGCAGCGCGGCGTCGGCGGTTTGCTTGTAGGCGGTGGTGCTGTCGTCGGGCTGCATCGAGACGGGGATCGGCTGCGCGTTCGTGAGAGCGGTGGCGTCGGCGCCTTGGGATTTGGCGTTCTTGCCGTCGCCGAGCGTATCGCCGAGGCCAATCGTGCGCTTTGCCTTGCCTGCGTCCGCGTTGCCGGTGTTCGCCGCTGTTCCGGCATCTGCGGAGCCAGAGCCGGAGCCCGTCGGCGCTTGCACGGGAGTTTTGCTGTTCATCGCCGCGAGCGCTGCCTGAAGCACGTCCTGCGGCGTCTGCGCTGCCTGCGCGGAGTCCGTCGCCTTGCGCGCGTCGGGTTTTGCGTCCGTCTCACCGGTGGCGCTCGCATCGGTTGTAGCATCCGCGCCGGTCAGCGATTGCGCCGCGCTCGCCAGATCGGCCAGCGCCGCGTCCGTGCCGTCCGCCGCCCCGGCACGCGCTTTTGCAAGCGCCGCTGCCGCCGCATCCGCGGCGGCCTTGGCGGCGGCCGCTTTCGCATCGGCCTGCGTCGTCGGCTGCGCTGCGTCCTTCGTGCTGCCCGCGTCCGCATCGGCATCGGCGGACGGCTTCGGCGCGTCGCTCTTGCCGGACTGATCGCTCTTGTCGGCGGCAGCGGTCGTTTCATCCGTGTCGTCCGATGCATCCGCTGCATCCGGCGCGGAAGGCTGAGGCGCGTCGTGCACGCTCGTGTGCGGCGCCGCGAGCTTAGCCGCTGACGCCGCCACCTTCGCCTGCGCTTCGGCGTTCGCCTTGTCGGCCATGGTTTGCAGCGTTACGCCGAACGACGCGAAAGCCCCTTCATCGCGCGACGACGATACCGCTTTCCCCTTCGCTACCGGGGACGTCGCGCCGATGAGCGCGTTGCCAAACGAAACGGACGACATGCTTGACCTCTTGATCCTGAATGATTTGATGGTGATGCGTTTCCCGCGCGTCAGGCCTTTTCGGCCCGCATGCGCAGAATCTTTGCGGAATGTTCGTCGGAATCGCGCTGCTCGCCGCGCGCCGTCTTTTTCGCGAGCACGGCTTCGCCACGCGCCGCGAGCACTTCATACGAGCCGAGCTTCTGCTTCTTCAGGCGCCATTCGTTCTTGACGGCCTCGAGCCGCTGCTCGAACGTCAGGAAAAGCTCGCGCTGCTGGTCGATCGCGGAATCGAGCGTATCGATGAAAGCCTGGAAGTTGCGCAGCGTCTGCGCGTTCGTGCCCTGTTGCGCCGATGCCGTGAAACGCGCGTGATACTCGTCGCGATAGGCGATAAGCGAATCCAGTTGCGCCTCGACCTCGTTTCGCTCCTGCTGGAGCTTGCCGAGTTTCTTGGTGGCGGCTTCGAGTTCTTCGTCCGCGAGGTTGATCAGCGTCTTGATCGGAAGATGTTTTGACATGGGCTTCAGGTTCCTCAGCTACCTTGTTCGAATAATTGGTCGAGTTGAGCGAGACTTGGTTCGAATTCCGCCTGTTCGCGAAATCCCTGCTGCAAAAAGGCTTCCATACGCGGGTAAAGTGCAATCGCGCGGTCGAGCAGTTGGTCCCGGCCGCTCGAATACGCGCCGACGTTGATCAGGTCGCGGTTGCGTTGATAACGCGACAGCATTTGCTTGAACATGCGCACGCGGTCGAGGTGCTTGTCGTCGATCAGCGCGGTCATCGCGCGGCTGATCGACGCTTCGATGTCGATCGCGGGATAGTGGCCGGCTTCCGCGAGCGACCGCGACAGCACGATGTGGCCGTCGAGAATCGCGCGCGCGGAGTCGGCGATCGGGTCCTGCTGATCGTCGCCTTCGGTCAATACCGTATAGAACGCGGTGATCGATCCGCCGCCCTCCGGCCCGTTCCCCGTGCGTTCGACGAGCGCCGGCAGCTTCGCGAATACCGACGGCGGATAACCCTTCGTCGCGGGCGGCTCGCCGATCGCGAGCGCGATCTCGCGCTGCGCCATCGCGTAGCGGGTGAGCGAATCCATCAGCAGGAGGACGTGCTTGCCCTGATCGCGGAAATATTCGGCGAGCGAGGTCGCGTAGGTCGCGCCCTGCATCCGCAGGATCGGCGAAACGTCCGCCGGAGCCGCCACGACGACCGAGCGCGCGAGGCCGTCTTTGCCCAGAATCTGTTCGATGAATTCCTTCACTTCGCGGCCGCGCTCGCCGATCAGGCCGATCACGATCACTTCCGCGCTCGTATAGCGCGCCATCGTGCCGAGCAGCACCGATTTACCGACGCCGGAGCCCGCGAAAAGCCCCATGCGCTGGCCGCGTCCGACGGTGAGCAGCGAATTGATCGCCCGCACGCCGACGTCGAGCACTTTGTGGATTGGCTCGCGGTTGAGCGGATTGATGGTCGCCGAGTTGAGCGGCGCGTCGGTTTTCGAGCCGAGCGGGCCGAGCCCGTCGAGCGGACGGCCGGACGCATCGACCACTCGCCCGAGCATTTCCCAGCCGACCGGCAGGCGCTTCGCACCGGCCATCGGATCGTTGATCGGCGCGCTTTCCAGCGGATAGACGCGCGCGCCGGGCAACAGACCCGACGTTTCCGTGGTCGGCATCAGGAACAGTTTGTCGCCCGCGAAGCCGACCACTTCGGCCTCGGCCATCGGAATCGAACTGCCGGCGGGCAGTTCGATCATGCATTCGGAGCCGACGCCGAGCTTCAGCCCGACCGCTTCCAGCACGAGCCCGGCGGCGCGCGTGAGGCGGCCGCACGGACGCAGCGGCCGCGCGATCGCGCTGCGCGCCTTGAGCGCGTCGAGCTGGGCGCGCCAGCCGTCGATATGCGCATTGCCGGCAAGATTCGCGAGCTGGACGATGGTCTGCGCCGCGCGTTGCTCGATGTCCGGCTCGACGAGATCGGTTTCGCTCAAAAGCGGTCCGAACGATGCCCGCGCGATTTCCTGTTCGAGTTCGCTCAGGCCGTCCTGCGTGATGCGGCGGGCGGCAGGCGGATGCGAAGCGATATGCGAGTTCACCACGGTTGAGTCCTCCCGAGCGCCGCCGCGACGCGCTCCCAGCGCGTCGTGTTGGTCGCATCGATTTCGCCGGTTGCGGCCTGCGCGCGGCAGCCGCCGCGTTCGATCGCGGGATCGGTGCGCACGCTCCAGCCCGCGGCCTGCAATTCTTCGAGCAAATACGCTTCGACGACCGGCAGGTCGGCCGGATTCACCGTCAGATGCGGCGCGCCCAACAGCGCCGGTTCAGCGGCGATCACCTCACGCGCGACGCTGAGCAGCGCCGTGGGATCGAGTGCGATGTGCTGCTGCACGACCTGCTGCGCGATGTCGAGCGCGAGCGCCGTAAGCGATTCCGCGACCGCCGCGTCGGCCGCTTGCAGCGCGGTCTTGAACGCGTCGGCGAGATCGGCGAGGCGCGCGGCTTCGGCCAGCGCCTGCTTGCGGCCGTCCTCGAAACCCTTCGCCAGGCCTTGATCGTAGCCCGCCTGATAGCCCATCGCCTGGCCCGCGACGTGGCCCTGCGCCAGGCCTTGCGCGTGCGCTTCGTCCTTCACGCGGCGCAGATGCTTTTCGAGCGCGGCCTGGTCGGCGGCGCTGTGATCGATCGTCACCGGGTCGAACGACGCCATCTCCCAGCGCTGATACGCCGAAAGCGTCGGTTTTTGCGCGCGCGCGGTATCAGACATATGCGTCCTCGGCCTTGCCGCCTAACTGGATCTGCCCGTTTTCGGCGAGATTGCGCACGATCTGGAGGATCTTGCGCTGCTGCTGTTCGACTTCCGATACCCGCACCGGACCGCGCGAATCGAGGTCTTCCGAAAGCAGTTCGGCGGCGCGCTGCGACATGTTGGACAGGAATTTCTGGCGCAGGCCCGGCTGCGCGCCCTTCAGCGACACGATCAGCGTCTCCGATTCCACTTCCTTCAGCAGCAACTGGATCGCGCGGTCTTCGAGGTCGAGCAGGTTTTCGAACACGAACATCTGGTCGATGATCTTCTGCGCGAGTTCGGCGTCGTAATCCTTCACGTTCGACAGCACCGATTCTTCGTGGTTGCTCGACATGAAGTTGAGGATTTCCGCCGCCGTGCGGATGCCGCCCATCGGCGCGCGCTTCAGGTTGTCGCTGCCTGAGAGGAGCGTGGTCAGCACGTCGTCGAGTTCGCGCAGCGCCGCCGGCTGGATGCCGTCTAGCGTCGCGATGCGCAGGAGCACGTCGTTGCGCAGCCGCTCGGTCAGGAGCGCGACGATTTCCGACGCCTGATCGCGGTCGAGGTGGACGAGGATCGTCGCGATGATCTGCGGGTGCTCGTTCTTGATCAGTTCCGCGACGGCGCCCGAATCCATCCACTTCAGTCCTTCGATACCGCTCGTATCGCTGCCTTGCAGAATGCGGTCGATCAGCGCGCCGGCCTTGTTCTCGCCGAGCGCCTTCGTCAGCACGGAGCGGATGTACTCGCTGGAATCGAGCGAGAGCGCCGTGTGCTGCTCGGCCTGGTGCACGAACTCGGTCATCACGTTGTCGAGTTGCTCGCGCGTCACGTTCTTGAGCGCCGCCATCGTCGCGCCGATCTTCTGGACTTCGCGCGGGGCGAGGTACTTGAAGACTTCGGCGGCTTCTTCCTCGCCGATCGACATCAGGAGGAGAGCGGATTTGGTCAGGCCTTCAGCGTTCATCGGACACCCAGTTTTTCACGACCGTGGCAACGATTCTCGGGTCCTGGCGCGCGACCATGCGCGCGTAGTCGAGGTTGCGGTCGAATTTTGCCTTGCTGCTTTCGTGGCCGAGGAGACTCACCTCGGCGTCCTTGTCTTCGTCTTCCTTCTTCGCGTCCGGCAGCGACGGGCCGTCGAGCAGCGAGAGTTCGTCCTGCGGCGTGAGCGCAGCGGGCGGCTCTGGCGGCGGGAACGCGCGGCGCATCGCCGGCTTCACCATGCTGAAGTAGAGGAACAGTCCCACCACGCCGATGCCCAGGTACTTCGCGAGCTGGATGCCGCGCGCGATCATGTCCGGCGTGCGCCACCAGGGCACATCGGGCGTGACGTTCTGGTCGGTCGTGAACGTGCTGTTGACGACGTTCACCGAGTCGCCGCGCTTCTCGTCGTAGCCCATCGCGTCCTTCACGAGCTGCTGGACCTGCGCGAGCTTGTCGGCGGCGAGCGGTGTCATCGTGACGTTGCCCTTCGCGTCGACCTGACGCTGATAGTTCACTACCACCGCCACCGACAGGCGCTTGATGCCGCCCGTCGCCTGCTCGAAATGGCGCACGGTGCGGTCGACTTCGAAATTCGTCGTGGTGTCCTTGCGCTGGTTGACCGGCGTCGTCTTGACGGGCGCGCCGTTGGGGTCGGCGGCCGGCGTGGTGATCGGCGCGGAGGCCGGCTGCGGCGGCTGGTTAGACAGCGCGCCCGGCACGCCGGAGGCGCCGCCGCCCGAGCTTTCGTTCGATTCGCTCGACTGCTGGCTGCGGATCGCCGTGCTTTGTGGGTTCGCGTTCGGGCCGTAGCTTTCTGCGGTCTGCTCGAGTTTCGAGAAATCGACGTCGGCGCTGACTTGCGAGTGCGCATTGCCCGCGCCGAAGAGCGGCGACAGGATCGCGTCGATGCGCTTCTGGGTGTTGTGCTCGATCTGCTGCACGTATTTGAGCTGCGAGGCGTCAAGACCGCTCGCGGCGCTGCTCTGCGTGAGCAGGTTGCCATCCTGATCGACGATGTTGACGTTTTTTACCGGCATGTCCGGTACGCCGGCCGCCACCATGTGCGTGATCGCCACCACCTGGCCTTCATCGAGCACGCGTCCCGGATACAAATTGATCATGACCGACGCCGTCGGCAGTTCCTTTTCGCGCACGAACACGGTCGGCTTCGGAATCGCGAGATGCACGCGCGCCGTCTTCACCGATGAAATCGAGCCGATCGTCTTTTCGAGTTCGCCTTCCAGCGCGCGCTGGTAGTTGACTTGTTCCGCGAACTGGCTGATGCCGAACTTCTGGTTGTCCATCAGTTCGAAGCCGACCGAGCCGTTCTTCGGCAGCCCCTGGCTCGCGAGCCGCAGACGTGTTTCGTGGACCTGCTCGGCGGGCACCAGGATCGCGCCGCCCGAATCGGCGATCTTGTAGGGGATATTCCCTTGCTGGAGCGCGGCCACGATGGCACCGCCGTCGCGATCGGACAGATTGGAGAAGAGCACGCGGTAATCGGGCTGACGCGACCACATCACGAGGCCGGCGATGACCATCGCGAGAATCGCGACCGCGACGATCAGCGGCATGCGCGGGTTCGAGCGGATCTGCGACAGCATCGGCACGCGCTGGGCGAAGCCGCCAAAGTCCGCGCCGCCGCCGAGGCTGCCGCCGGACACGGCACCGACGGCGCCGGGCTGTGCGCCGGCCAGGCCCATTCTGGCGTCTGGCGTAATCAGGGAATTGTTGGGCGTTTCCATTGCGTCGAAGCTCTCCGAATCTGGGGAGTCCGCCGTTCGCCGCCGTCTTTCAGGCGCCACGGAAGACTTTTCACGAATGAATTATCCGCAGAAGGAAGAGAGTCGATTGGGTGAATAGAGCCGGGTTTTACCCGTTCTTTGACGGCTTTGAGAAATGGCCCGCTGATATTCTTTTTCGTAATCGGTCACACCGCATCGACGAACCGCCCGGCCAGGAAGCCCAACTCCTGTGCGCGGTCCGATACGCCTGAACCGGTTTCCCTGTTCATTCGGAGCAAACATGAATTCTTCCATCAACCCGCTGGGTTCCGCGCTCTCCGCAATTCAATCGATGGCCTCGCAGGCCGCCGGCGGCGCCGGTTCGGCCGTCGCGTCGGGCCATGTGCAAGGCTCTTCGGCGGGCTCGTCGTCGGGTGCCGTAAGCGCGGGCAGTTTCGCCGATGCGCTCAAATCCTCGATCGACAAGATCAGCGACAACCAGAACAAGGCGCTCGGCGAAGCGCACGCGTTCGAAGTCGGCGCGCCGAACGTCTCGCTGAACGACGTGATGGTTGACATGCAGAAGGCCAACGTCGGCCTGCAATTCGGGCTGCAGGTGCGCAACAAGCTCGTCAGCGCCTACAACGACATCATGCAGATTTCCGTCTGACGATTCGTTCCGCTGCCCCGTTCGTTCTGTTCCCGCGGCCGCGCGCCGCGCCGGTTTTCCCTTGTGCCCTAAAGCTTTTGCGCGGTTTTCCGATAACCCCGATAACAGCTCGCCAGCAGCAACGCGCCGATGAGACGCGATGCGGGCGGCGAGCGGCATCGATCGACTCGGGAAACGTCCGGGCTGGCACGGCGGAAGGCACGTCCGTTCGTGCCCTCAGCCGCCTGACGACGCGAATCGGCCCGACCAGGCACGTATAAGGAGAACCACAGATGTATTCCCCAGGACACGCTGGAGCCAGCGCCTACGCACGCGTCGGCGTTCAGACAGGAGTGACGGGAGCGAGTCCGCACCGGCTGGTCGTCATGCTCTATCAGGGCGCGCGGCAGGCGATCGCGCAGGCGCGGATGCATCTGCAGCAGGGCAACATCGTCGAGCGGGGCACAGCGATCGGCAAGGCGATGAGCATCATCGAAAGCGGGTTGCAGCAGGCGCTGAACAAGCAGGCAGGCGGCGAGATCGCGGAGCGGCTCGACGCGCTCTACACATATATGACGCGGCGGCTGCTCGAAGCCAACGCGCGGCAGGATGAGCAGATGCTGGTGGAGGTCGATGGACTTCTCGCCACGCTGGAGGAAGCATGGATAGCAATTGGACCGGAAGTGGCGCAAGCGGCTTCGGCGCATCATTCGGATGCGTCGGGGAGTGGGTCTGCGCATGCGGCGGCGCGTGCGGCAATGAATGTCTGATAACAAGAATGAAGACAAGTCAGGAATATTTCGACCACTACGAAGCCATCGCGGCCCTGTCCGGCAGGATGCTCGCCGCGGCAAGGAGCGGAGAGTGGGGCGAACTGAAGGTGATGCAGTCGGCGTATCGCGAACTGGTTGACGGACTGAAGGAAGTGGACGGCGGCTCCGAGCTTGACAACGACGACAAGGCACGCAAGCTCGACCTCGTGCGCCGCATTCTCGCCGACGACGCCGCGATCCGCGATCTGACTTCGCCGTCGCTCGCGCGACTCTCGGCGCTGTTCACAGCGAACCGGCCGGCGCGCGTGCTCAAGAAGATGATGGGACTGCGCTAGGCAGGACGCTGGCGGCGGGGTTTGGTTCGCCACGCCTTGGCACAACAAAGGACACGGGCATGACGGCACTGGACACCGCGATCGCAACGCTCCTCGCCAGCCGGGCGGAATTGCTGATGTCCGCGATCCGCGCGCCCGGCAGCGCCACCGCCGGCCAGACGACGACGCAGGCCGGCACGTCGCGCCTTTCCATCGATATCCAGCCGGGCGCCGCGGATACGCGCGACGGGGCGTCGGCTACGGCTAACGCGTCCGCGCAGACGGCGCTCAGCAAGATCGCGCGCACGCTCGACGCGATTTCGCGCTTCGGCGGCGGCGCGACGCCCCCGCTGACCGGCGATGCGCCGCTGTGGCCCACCGCGCCGCGGCCCGCGAGCGCGTTTGCGAATCTCTCCGGCGGACTGTTCGATCACGCTTTTTCGTCGATCGCGTCGGCGGCTGCGGCGCGTGCTCTCAGCCAGCCGGCGCCGCCGCTGCCGGCTTCGGTGCTGGCTTCGGCGCTGGCTAGAACCGTCGGCGAGAGCGGTCTTTTCTACGAATCTCATCTTGTCGAATGGCTCGCGGGGCAGCGCCCGGCGGTATCGCTCGCGGCCGAGCCGCAGGCGCGCATCGATTTGAGCGCGATGCCTCCTCTCGATATTCCCGAGCAGCACGCTGATTCCTCCGTTGTGTGGCTTGATGGCAGGGCCTCAGATTCAGCGCGCACCGTAACGGACTTGCGTGAAGTGCCTGATTTGCACCCCGCGAACCGCACTTTTACGCCGCCGAGCAATCCGCAGCAGGCGGCGGCGCTCGCGGAATCGGTGCGTGATGCGCCTGCTTCGGCGTTGTCTTCCGCCGCATCCGCGACCCCTGCCGCTGCCGCCGCGCCCGCGCCGCAGGAATCCGCGACGCAGGCGGCGCTGCTGGCGGGCGTTCACCCATCGACGATTCCGCTCGTTCGCCAGCAACTCGATCTGCTCGCGACCGGCCAGTTTCGCTGGTCGGGCGAGGCGTGGCCGGGCGCGCGACTCGAATGGGAGATCGCGCCGCAGGAACGCGACGCGCGCACGCCCGACACGACCCACGACGCCGATCGTCCGTGGCGCACGCGCGTGACGCTTTCGCTGCCGACGCTCGGCACCGTCGATGCCGATCTCGTCCTGAGCGGCGAAAAGCTCGTCGCGCGGATCAACGCGAGCGAGCACGGCGCGGCGCGCCTCGCCGCCGATCGCGAGGGCTTCCGGCAACAGCTTGCGGCAGCGGGCATCGGGCTCGCGGGGATGTCGATACGGGCGGTCGGTGAATCGGCGGATATCGATGCTGATATACGCGCTGCAGCCAAGCCGGTGCCGTCGCCGCTGGCGCATTTGTTTCGCGGGGAGGGTGCATGAGCGCGGACGTGCGCAAGCAGGCGACCGCGCTCGCCTACGACGACCAGAACCGCGACGCCGCGCCGCGCGTCGTGGCGAAGGGATACGGGATCGTCGCGGAAATGATCGTGCAGCGCGCGCAGGAAGCGGGGCTGTACGTGCACGAATCGCCGGAAATGGTGTCGTTGCTGATGCAGGTCGACCTGGATTCGCGCATTCCGCCCGCGCTTTATCAGGCGGTGGCGGAGATGCTGGCCTGGTTGTATCGACTGGAGAATGGGGAGGTTTCGGCTCCCGCTCCGGTTGTGCCGAAGTTGCCGAATTCGGTGCGGTGAGGGCCGCGACTAAACCGCAAACGCCCGTCTCACCACTCCCGCGTGATCAAACCTCGCGGGCAGCGTCCCATAAACCCGCCCCGTCTCACCGCGCGCATCTCCGAGACGCGTCTCGATGAACGCATCCGCGATTTCCTCCGGCGCATGCTTCGCAAGCAGCACCGCCTGCGCCGTGAGCACCAACTGCTGCGCGATCCGCCGCGCCGATGCCTCCCTCGTCGCCGGATCACCCTTCAGCGTCCGCAAAAGCGCATCGAGCGCCGGCCCCAGCGCCGGATGCTCGCGCGCCGTCTCCTGCCACGACGTAAAAAGCGCATGCGCCGCATCCGTCTCGCGCTCGAACGCGCGCAACACGTCGAGACACATCACGTTCCCCGAGCCTTCCCAGATCGAATTGACCGGCGCCTCCCGATAGAACCGCCCCATCGGTCCGGTCTCCACATAGCCGTTGCCTCCCCAGACCTCCATCGCTTCGCCGGTGAATTCGAGCGCCCGCTTGCAGACCCAGAACTTCGCGGCCGGCGTCACGAGCCGCCGCCACGCGCGCTCTTCCGGCGCGCCATCGGCGGCGGCGCTGGTTTCGAACGCGCCCGCGAGACGCATGAACAGCACCGTCGCCGCCTCCGATTCCAGCGCCAGATCCGCGAGCACGTTGCGCATCAGCGGCTGGTCGACGAGTTTCGCGCCGAACACGCTCCGATGCCGCGCGTGGTGGACCGCCTGCACGAGCGCCGCGCGCATCAGCGCGGCGCTGCCGATCACGCAGTCGAGCCGCGTGTAGTTCGCCATTTCGATGATCGTCGGCACGCCGCGCCCCTCGTCGCCGATCATCACGCCGTACGCGTCGAGGAATTCAACTTCGCTGCTCGCATTCGACCGGTTGCCGAGCTTCTCCTTCAGGCGCTGCACCTGGACGGCGTTCTTGCGGCCGTCGGGGGCGAAGCGTGGGACATAGAAGCAGGAAATCGCGTCGCTTTCGCCCGCGCGCGCGAGCACGAGATGCGCGTCGCATTGCGGCGCCGAGAAAAACCACTTGTGTCCGATCAGCCGATACGCGGCGCCCCGTCCGGGCGTGTCGATCGGATAAGCGCGCGTCTGGTTGCTGCGCACGTCCGAGCCGCCTTGCTTCTCCGTCATGCCCATGCCGACCATCATCGAGCGCTTGCCCGCGCTGAGCGGAATGTCGCGCGGATCGTGCTCGCGGGAGAGCAGCGCGTGGCGCAACGTGGAGTAGAGCGCCGGTTCTTTTTGCAGCACGGGAATGCTGGCGAACGTCATCGTGATCGGACACAGCGAGCCGGATTCGAGCTGTCCGTGGAAAAAATAGCCGGCACAGCGCGCGGGCATCGCGCCCGGCCGGGGCGTTTCGAGCGGCAGCGCGTGCAGCCCTTCGCGTCTCAAAAGCGCGAGCAACTCGTGCCAGGCCGGATGAAACTCGATCGCGTCGATGCGCTCGCCGCGCGGGCTGTGCGTGCTCAGTTCCGGCTCGTGGCGATTGGCGAGATCGGCGAGGGCGAGGACGTCGGGCTGCGTAAGCGCGCGCCCGTGTCGGGCGAGGGCCTCCGCGTGCCAGAGCGCGCCCTCGCGCTCGAGCGCGGCCTTTAGCGCGGGATCGGCGGCGAGCATGTCGTAGTCGGCGAGCGGCGGCGTCTGGTTGACGACCTCGTGGGTCTCGCCGAAGCGCGGCTGTCGTGAAGGCGTGGTCATCGTCGGTCTCTCCGTCGGGGGCTAATCGATCGCCGGCAACATTCAGCGCGTCGCGTCGCGGGCGGCATCGAATCCATCTCGGATTTACGAATCATAGGACGCGCATTCCTCAGACGCCTAGAGGAAGCGCTCGCCCAAAAACGTCGGACAACCTTTTTGCGCCGCCTTAGGAATAAGCCTGGTTTGTGCCCGAATCGGGCTTGGATTCGCGCAATTGAGGTAAATCCGATTTTTTCTTTAGACAACCTTAACGTAGGAAACCCAAACCTATAATCCGCGCTGCCCAAGTGGGGCTGCTGTGCAATTTCGCATTCGAGGAAAGCAAGTTATGAGCATTAACGTTATTGAGTTGGTACAAGGCGCATTGACCGAAAGCGTGTTGCAGCAGCTCGCGACGCGCATCGGCGTCGCGCCGGAATCTGCAAAGCGCGTGGTCGGCCTGGTGGGCCCGGCGCTCGTCGGCTCGCTGATGAACAAGGCGGCGTCGCCGGAAGGTGCGCGCGGTCTGTTCGCCTCGATCATGTCACCGGATACGAACGCGAACATCGTCGAGCAACTGCCGAACCTCGTGCAGGGCGACGGACTTCAAAAGCTGCTCGGCATGGGCGCCCGTCTCGCGGGCGCCGTGCTGCCGGCCGAGCGCCTCGAAGCGCTGAGCGGCAAGGTCGCTGAACAGACCGGCGTCGCGGCAAGCGCCACGCACGCGCTGACGGGTGTCGTCGGCACGACGCTGCTCGGCGTCCTGAAGCACTATTTCATGCAGCACAACGGCAACGCCGGCGCACTGCCGACGCTGCTCGGTCATCAGTTGCCGTTCGTCAAGGCGAACATGACCGACTCGATCGCCAGCGCGCTCGGCCTCGGGAGCGCGGGCAGCTTCCTCGCCGGCGTAGGCGCGCAAATGAAGGCGGTGTCGTCGCATCTCGAACATCCGTCGACGCAAAATGCACGCATGTCGGCCGTGAACGGTTCGATCGACAAAGTGGTCGTCGAGGAAAAGGCGAAGAGCAAGAAGTGGTGGTGGATCGCGCTCGCCCTCGCGCTGGCGCTGCTCGCAGCCCTGCTCGGCCGCGGCTGTGTCGCGGAGAAGAAGGAAGTCGTCGCCGAGCCGGCCGCATTGGAAGCATCGATGGCGATGGCCGCATCGGCGCCGGCTCCGGTTTCGGAACCCGCGCCCGCACCGGTCCCGACGAAGGACGCGCTGATGACGTTCTCGGTCGACAAGGCCGGCGCGCCCACGATCAACGCAACGGTCGGCAGCGAAGCCGAGCAGAAGACGCTCGTCGACGCGCTGACGGCGAAGTTCGGTGAAGGCAAGTTCAACGCGTCGATCACGGTCGATCCGGAAACGAAGGCCGCTTCGTGGCTCGACAAGCTCGAAGGCCTGCTGCCGCTGATGGCGCTGCCGGGCGCGGAAGTGAAGCTCACGGGCGAGAAGATCGAACTGAGCGGCACGGCTGCGGACGCGAAGCTCGGCTGGATCGAGAAGCTGAAGGGTCTGTTCGGCGCGGCGTTCACGATCGGCACGTTCAACGTGACGGAAGCGGTCGCGAACGCGAAGGATTCGTTCCTGAATGCGTTCAACACATTCAAGTCGGATGACTGCGTCGCGGGCGACGTCGCCAAGGTGCTGGACCTGCAAGTGATCAACTTCGCGACGGGCTCGGACGTGCCGCCGCAAGACGCGCAACTCGCGCTCGCGAAGTCGGCTGAACTGCTCAAGAACTGCTCGACCGCCGACAAGACGGTCAAGATGGAAATCGGCGGCTATTCGGATAACGTCGGCAAGGATACGTCGAACCTGGCGCTCTCGAAAAAGCGTGCGGAAGCGGTGCGCGCGTACCTCGTGAAGCACGGCGTGCCGGCCGATTCGCTGACGGCGCAAGGCTTCGGCGATGCAAACCCGGTCGCGGACAACGCAACGGCGAGCGGCCGTTTCGCCAACCGCCGTATCGAGTTCAAGGGTCAGGAATAACTGACTAAGCTGTCACGGACGGGCGGAAACGCCTGTCCTTGAAGCTCCGAAGTTGACGCCGCCCCGCGACCAGGCGGAGCGGCGTTTTCTATTGCGCGTCAGGTTCAGCGCGGTTTGTCGTCGCGATTTCGGGCCGGAAACCGTTCGCCCGACAAAAAATCCTGCCCGAGATTCGCCGGCAACGCCTGCCGCGCGACATCGAGCCACGCGCGCGCGGCGTGCGACAGATAGCCGTTGCGCCGCCAGCCGACCGCCATGTCCCAGTGAATCTCGGGATCGACGACCGGGCGACAGGTGAACGCATCGGGATCGAGCCGGCGGCAGTACGGCGCGGGCAACAGCGCGATGCCGACGCCCGCCTGCACCAGCGCCGCCATGAAATCCCAGTGTCCGCTGCGCCCGACGATCGTCGGCGCGAAGCCGGCCTCGCGGCATGCGTTCAACACGACGTCGTTCAGCGCGAGACTTTCGCCGTAGAAAACGAAGGACTCGGCGGCGAGATCGGCGAGCGCGACTTCCGCCTCCTGATCCCAGCGCGAGCCTTTCTGCGCAACGAGCCACAGGAGCTGGCGGCTTACGGGCAGCACGTCGAAAAGCGCCATATCGACCGGTTGCAGCACCCCGCCGAGTTCCATCTCGCCATCGAGGAGCGCGGCCTCGATCGCCTTCGATCCGCGTTCGAACAGCTTCAGTTCGACCTTCGGATACCGCTGCTTGAACGCGGCGATCGCGGGGGTGAAGAGCGTGCCGCCCATCGGCGGGATGCCGATCGTCAGCGTGCCGCGCCCGAACGTGCCGAGATCGTTCAACTCGGCTTCGAGTCGCGCGTGGGCGGCGAGCACGTCGAGTCCGCGCTGATACACGATCTGGCCCGCGTCGGTGAGCACCATCTGGCGGCCTTCGCGCAGCAACAGCGGCGAACCGATCTCGTCTTCGAGCGCCTTGACCATCTTGCTGATGGTCGGCTGCGTCACGAACATCTGCTCGGCCGCCACCGTGAAACTCTTCTGCTTCACGACCTCGACGAAATACCTCAGCGCGCGCAATTCCATCGATCGCTCCAGATTCCGAAATGGAATGTATCAGATTAGTTTAAGTCATTTTTATTATGTTTAAGTGCCCCCTATACTCGGCCTACAGGTTAACCCTAATCTATCGCTTCCTAAGACGTTTCCGAGGTCCACCGCCATGTCCTATGTCATCGCATTACTGTCGAACGCCATCGGCTCTCATGGGCCGTTCGGCCGCTTCGTGCGGATCGTGCTGCAGATCGCCGCGCTCGCCGCGATCTGGTTCGTCGCCGATGTCGTGGCGCGAAAGTTCTCGCTGCCGGTGCCGGGCGGCGTCGTCGGACTGCTGGCGCTGCTTGCGCTGTTGTTTTGCGGCGGCGTCGCGCCCCGCTGGGTGAAAGCGGGCGCCGACTGGCTGCTCGCCGACATGCTGCTGTTCTTCATCCCGGCGGCGGTCGCGGCGGTGCAGTACGGCGGGCTGTTCATGGAAGACGGCTGGCGCCTCGCGCTGGTGGTGGTCGGCGGGACGCTGATGGTGATGTTCGCGGTGGCGTTCGCCGTCGATCGCGCCTCGCGCCTCGAACGGCGCATCGAAGTGCGCCGCGCGATGGTTGCGCGCCACGCGGTGCGGGCCTGAGGACATCTTTTACGGGCTTACGGCCATGACCCACTTCTACGATTCCCTGTTCGCCGACGACGCCGCGCGTCTCATCGCCGCGGGCTGTTTCGTGCTCACGGTCGTGCTGTACTTCGCTTCGAAGCGGCTGTACGCGCGCTTCAGGCGCGGGTGGCTCACGCCGATGCTCACCGTGCCGGTCGTTCTCACGATTTTCGTGGTGATCGCACAGATTCCGTATCCGGTGTACTTCGCCGACACGCGCTGGCTCATGTGGCTGCTCGGCCCGGCGACGGTCGCGTTCGCCGTGCCCATCTACGAATACCGGCATCTGCTGAAACGCCACTGGATTTCGCTGTCGGTGGGCGTGACGGTGGGGATTCTGGTGGCGGTCGGCGGGTCGATCGCGCTTGCGAAACTGCTGCATCTGTCGCCGGAATTGCAGCGTAGTCTCGCGACGCGCTCCGTCTCGACACCCTTCGCGCTCGCCGTCTCCGACAAGATCCACGCGCCCAAGGACCTGACCGCGCTGTTCGTCATCGCGACGGGCGTCTGCGGCATGCTGTTCGGTGAACTCGTGCTTGCGTTCGTGCCGCTGCGCAGCCGCCTCGCTCGCGGCGCGTTGTTCGGCGCGGCCGCGCACGGCGTCGGCACGGCGAAGGCTCGCGAACTGGGCAGCGAGGAAGGCGTCGTCGCCAGTTTGACGATGATGATCGCGGGCGTCGTCATGGTGCTGATCGCGCCGCTGCTGTCGATCCTGCCGTTCTAGCCGCGCGCGCTTAATCGTCCATTTCGGCGCGCGGCAGCAAACTCGCCACACATCTTTGCTACAATCTGCGTTCGCTTCCGAGGAGCGTTGCGACGGTTTTCCACAGCAGGAAATCGCCAGGCTCGGAGCATTCAATCCGGACGGTTCGAAAGCGCGATCAGCGCACTCTGAGCCGCCGCATCGAACGGCGCTCACGTCAACATTTCTATTTATAGAAAGGAGGGCGTGATGAACGCCGCAGTTATCGATTCCAAGAATTCCACCGATTACGTCGTCGCCGATATGTCGCTTGCCGCCTGGGGCCGCAAGGAACTCGACATCGCCGAAACGGAAATGCCCGGTCTCATCCAGACGCGCGAAGAGTACAAGGCGCAACAGCCGCTGAAGGGCGCGCGCGTCGCCGGATCGCTGCACATGACGATCCAGACCGGCGTGCTGATCGAAACGCTGACGGCGCTCGGCGCCGACGTGCGCTGGGCATCGTGCAACATCTTCTCGACGCAGGATCACGCCGCCGCCGCGATCGCCGCGGGCGGCACGCCGGTATTTGCGTTCAAGGGCGAGTCGCTCGACGAATACTGGGAGTTCTCGCACCGAATCTTCGAATGGCCGAACGGCGAATTCGCGAACATGATCCTCGACGATGGCGGCGACGCCACGTTGTTGCTGATCCTGGGCTCGAAGGCCGAGAAGGACCGTTCGGTGATCAGCAAGCCGACGAACGAGGAAGAAGTCGCGCTGTACAAGTCGATCGCTTCGCACCTCGACGCCGATCCGACGTGGTACTCCACGCGCCTCGCGCATATCCAGGGCGTGACGGAAGAAACGACGACGGGCGTGCATCGCCTGTATCAGATGGAGAAGGAAGGCCGCCTGCCGTTCCCCGCCATCAACGTGAACGATTCGGTGACGAAGTCGAAGTTCGACAACCTGTACGGCTGCCGCGAATCGCTCGTCGACGGCATCAAGCGCGCGACTGACGTGATGATCGCGGGCAAGATCGCGGTCGTGGCCGGTTACGGCGACGTGGGCAAGGGCTGCGCGCAATCGCTGCGCGGCCTGGGCGCAACGGTGTGGGTCACGGAAATCGACCCGATCTGCGCGCTGCAGGCGGCGATGGAAGGCTACCGCGTGGTGACGATGGAATACGCCGCCAGCAAGGCCGACATCTTCGTGACGGCGACCGGCAACTATCACGTCATCGCCCACGACCACATGAAGGCGATGCGCAACAACGCGATCGTCTGCAACATCGGCCACTTCGATTCAGAAATCGACGTCGCGTCGACGCGCCAGTACACGTGGGACAACATCAAGCCGCAAGTCGATCACATCATTTTCCCGGACGGCAAGCGCATCATCCTGCTGGCTGAAGGGCGTCTCGTGAACCTCGGCTGCGCGACGGGCCATCCGTCTTTCGTGATGTCGAACTCGTTCACGAACCAGACGCTCGCGCAGATCGAACTGTTCACGCGCGGCGGCGAGTACGAGAACAAGGTGTACGTGCTGCCGAAGCATCTCGACGAGAAGGTCGCGCGCCTGCATCTGGGCCGGATCGGCGTGGAACTGACGGTGCTGTCGGACGATCAGGCGGGTTATATCGGCGTCGACAAGAACGGTCCGTTCAAGCCGAACCACTACCGCTATTAATCGGCGGCTCGCGAGCGCCGTAGCAGCATGACCACACGGGCGATGGCGGCGAGCCTTCGCCCGTGTTTGCAAATGCCGTAAAAATCCACCGGAGAACCATCGATGACCGTGCTGCTGACCTGGCTGATCAACGCGCTTGCGCTCCTGATCATCACCTACCTCGTGCCGTCGATTCACATTCGCAGTTTCGGCACCGCGCTGATCGTCGCGGTCGTGCTCGGGCTGATCAACACGCTGCTGCGTCCGGTGCTGATCCTGCTGACGCTCCCGGTGACGGTGCTGACGCTCGGGCTCTTCATTCTCGTTGTGAACGCGCTGTGCTTCTGGCTCTGTGCATCGCTGCTGAAGGGGTTCGAGGTCTCGGGTTTCTGGTCGGCGTTCTTCGGCTCGATTCTTTACAGCATCGTGTCCTGGCTGCTGTCGGCGCTGATCTTCGGGCAGCGCAACTTCGGGTGACGCTCGCGCCACTCGCACATTGATCATCATGAAACCGATCGAACTTTCATTCGAATTCTTCCCGCCGAAAACGCAGGAAGGCGTCGACAAACTGCGCGCCAGCCGCGCCCATCTCGCGCAACTCTCGCCGAAGTTCGTCTCCGTGACGTTCGGCGCGGGCGGCTCGACGCAGCAAGGCACGCTTGATACCGTCCTCGAAATGCAGAAGGAAGGCTTCGAGGCGGCGCCGCATCTGTCGTGCATCGGGTCGTCGAAGGACAGCCTGCGCACGATTCTCGGCGCGTATCGCGAGCATGGCATTCGCCATATCGTCGCATTGCGCGGCGATTTGCCTTCGGGCATGGGCGAAGTCGGCGAGTTGCGGTATGCGTCGGAGCTGGTGAGCTTCATCCGCGCGGAACACGGCGATTGGTTCAACATCGAAGTGGCCGCGTATCCGGAATATCACCCGCAAGCGCGTTCGCCGAAGAGCGATCTCGACAACTTCGTGCGTAAGGTTCAAGCGGGCGCGAATTCGGCGATCACGCAGTACTTTTATAACGGCGACGCGTATTTCCGTTTCCTCGACGAGGCGCGCAAGCTGGGCGTCGACGTTCCGATCGTGCCCGGCGTCATGCCGATCACGAACTTCACGCAACTGATGCGCTTTTCGGAAATGTGCGGCGCGGAAGTGCCGAAGTGGATCGCGCGGCGTCTGGAAAGCTACGGCGACGATCGCGAGGCGATCCGCGCGTTCGGACTCGATGTGGTGACGAACCTGTGTCGCCGCTTGGTCGATGAAGGTGCGCCGGGACTGCATTTTTATACGCTGAACGGCGCGGCCGCGACGAAAACGATTTGCGAGCGGTTGAATCTGAAGAGCGTTTGAGTTTCGTTTTACCCGCGCGGCGTTCGCCGCGCGGTTCTGTTTTTCTGCTTATTCCCCTATTCGTTTTAATCGATCCGTGAAATCGATATTTCGCGATCCCGCCTATCACCTCCACGCATCATCAATAACCTAACCGTATCGAATTACGGTAACTGGCTAAAAACCCCTACATAATCAACCGCGCACGTTCAATTTGTTCATGCTACGGTAGCGCCCGATTCGCCGTCGAGCCCGTCTTTCGCCCGTCGAACCGTCTACCAAGGCGCGGGCATTCCTGGATAACAAAGCGTTCCTTACAGAGTCGCGCGGAAATGCCCCAGACGCTGAAAACGGAGCCGAACAGCCATTCATCGCGTGTGTTCCGCACATCGCCTTTTTTAATCACGCTTCGCCGCGCCAGAACTGGCAACGACGGATTTCCGCCGCGAAATCCGTCGCCTTGTTCGGTGCGGTAAAGCTCAGTAATATCGCGCTACGCCGGCAAGACCGGCACCGAACCTGGAGGAAACATGAAGAAAAATGGCCTGTTGCGAGCTGCCCGTCTTTCGATGCTCGTAGGCGCCGCCGTCACGGCATCGCTATTCGCCGCGACCGCCGCCAACGCAGCGATTCCCAACAAAACGCTGGTGTATTGCTCGGAAGGCAGCCCCGCCGGCTTCGATCCCGCCCAATACACGACGGGCGTCGATTTCACCGCGAACACGTTCACCGTGTATAACCGCCTCGTCGAATTCGAGCGCGGCGGCACGAAGGTCGAGCCGGGTCTTGCCGAGAAGTGGGACGTCTCGTCTGACGGCCTCACCTACACGTTCCACCTGCGCCACGGCGTGAAGTTCCAGACGACGTCGTTCTTCAAGCCGACGCGCGAGTTCAATGCGGACGACGTGCTCTTCACGTTCAACCGCATGCTCGATGCGAACCATCCGTTCCGCAAAGCGTATCCGACGCAGTTCCCGTACTTCACCGACATGGGCCTCGACAAGCTGATCACGAAGGTCGAAAAAGTCGATCCGTACACGGTCAAGTTCACGCTGAAGGAAGTCAACGCGCCGTTCATCCAGAACCTGGCGATGGAATACGCGTCGGTCCTTTCGGCTGAATACACGGACAAGCTGCTGAAGGACGGCAAGGCCGCCGATATCAACCAGTATCCGGTCGGCACGGGCCCGTTCATCTTCCGCAGCTACACGAAGGACGCGACCATCCGCTTCGACGGCAATCCCGACTACTGGAAGCCGAGCGAAGTGAAGGTCTCGAAGCTGATCTTCTCGATCACGCCGGACGCCGCCGTGCGCGTGCAGAAGATGAAGAACAACGAATGTCAGGTGATGAGCTATCCGCGTCCGGGCGACATCTCGACGCTGAAAGCGGCATCGAACCTGGATACGCCGTCGCAGGCGGGCTTCAACGAAGGCTACGTCGCGTATAACGTGACGAAGAAGAGCCTCGGCAGCGCCGACGTGCGCCGCGCGCTCGACATGGCGATCAACAAGAAGGCGATCGTGGAATCGGTTTATCAGGGCGCGGGCCAGCAAGCCGTCGCACCGATGCCGCCCACGCAATGGTCCTACGACAAGAACCTGAAAGGTCAGGCGTACGACACCGCGAAGGCGAAGGAAATGCTCTCGAAGGCAGGCTTTCCGAACGGCTTTGAAATCACGCTGTGGGCGATGCCGGTGCAGCGCGCCTACAACCCGAACGCGCGTCTGATGGCCGAGATGATCCAGGCCGACTGGGCGAAGATCGGCGTGAAGGCGAATATCGTCTCGTATGAGTGGGGCGAGTACCTGAAGCGCGCGCACGCGGGCGAGCACGACGCGTTGCTGATCGGCTGGACGGGCGACAACGGCGACCCCGACAACTGGCTCGGCACGCTGCTCGGCTGCGATGCGGTGAAGGGCAGCAACTTCTCGAAGTGGTGCTACAAGCCGTTCGACGATCTCGTCGGGCAAGGCCGCGTGACGAACGATGTCGCGAAGCGCACGAAGGCGTACACCGACGCGCAGCAGATTTTCGCGCAGCAACTGCCGTTCTCGCCGATCGCCCACTCGACCGTCTACCAGCCGGTCAGCAAGAAGGTGACGGGCATGAAGATCGAGCCGCTCGGCTATGTTCGCTTCGACGGCGTCGGCATGCAGTAAGCTTGAAAGCGGTACGTTTTTGCACTAACTCATAACTAGTCGAAAAGGTCCGGCGACAAGGGTCACGAGCCCGCGTCGCCGGTCGCATTTTTCCTCCCCAAAGAGACGACCATGTTCCGATTCGTTTTGCGGCGCATAGGGATGGTGATTCCGACGTTCATCGGCATCACGATTCTCGCGTTCGCGCTCATCCACCTGATCCCGGGCGACCCCATCGAAGTGATGATGGGCGAGCGCGGCGTGGACCCCGCGGCACACGCCGAAGCCATGAAGCGCCTCGGTCTCGACGAGCCGCTCCCGCTTCAATATTTCCACTATGTCGGCCATGCGCTGAAGGGCGACCTCGGCATGTCGATCATCACGAATACCAGCGTGATGGGCGAGTTCATGGCGCGCTTCCCGGCGACCGTCGAGCTGTCGATCTGCGCGATGATCTTCGCGCTCGTGGTCGGCCTGCCGGCGGGCGTCATCGCGGCGCTCAGGCGCGGCACCGTCGTCGATCACGGCGTGATGGGCACCGCGCTCACCGGCTATTCGATGCCGATCTTCTGGTGGGGCTTGATCCTCATCATGTTCTTTTCGGCGAAGCTCGGGTGGACGCCGGTGTCGGGCCGCATCGCGGTCGAATACGACATTCCGCACGTCACGGGCTTCATGCTGTGGGACGCGCTCTTCTCCACCGACGAAGGCGCGTTCAGGTCCGCGGTCAGCCACCTGATCCTGCCGACGATCGTGCTCGGCACGATTCCTCTGGCGGTGATTGCGCGCATGACGCGTTCGTCGATGCTCGAAGTGCTGCGCGAGGACTATATCCGCACGGCGCGCGCGAAGGGTCTCGCGCCGGGTCGCGTCGTGGTCGTGCATGCGCTGCGCAACGCGCTGATTCCGGTGGTGACCGTGATCGGCCTGCAGGTCGGCACGCTGCTCGCGGGCGCGGTGCTGACCGAAACGCTGTTCTCATGGCCGGGCGTCGGCAAGTGGCTCATCGACGCGATCTCCCGGCGCGACTATCCGGTCGTGCAGGGCGGCATCCTGATGATCGCGACGCTCGTGATTCTCGTGAATCTCGTCGTCGATCTGCTCTACGGCGTGTTGAATCCGCGCATTCGCCATACGAGGTAAGACATGGTCTCCCAAGCTCATATTCGTTCGCTGCCTCCCAAGGGGGCGCAGGCCGCCCTTGTGGTGGCCCGGCTGGAGGCATGATGGCCGACATACAAAACAATCTCCCCCCGCAAGCCGTGACGCCGCCGCCGAGCGGCCGGCTCGTCGCGGGCCGCGAGTTCTGGGCGAATTTTTCGCGCAATCGCGGCGCCGTGGTCGCTGGCGCGATCGTGCTTGTGCTGATCTTCATCGCGATTTTCGCGCCGCTGATCTCGCCGCACAGCCCGATCGAGCAATACCGCGACTTCGTCAAAATCCCGCCCGCGTGGCTCGAAGGCGGCAATCGCCAGTTCCTGCTCGGCACCGACGAAGCCGGCCGCGACATCCTCTCGCGCCTGATGTACGGCGCGCGGCTGTCATTCTGGATCGGCTTCGTGTCGGTCGTGCTCGCACTGATTCCGGGCGTCGTGCTCGGGCTTTGCGCCGCGTTCTTCCACTGGCTCGACACGGCCATCATGCGCGTGATGGACGTGCTGCTCGCGCTGCCGTCGCTGCTCTTGGCGGTGGCGGTCGTCGCGATCATCGGGCCGGGGCTCGTCAACACGATGCTCGCGATCGCGATCGTCGCGCTGCCGGGCTACGTGCGTCTCACGCGCGCGTCCGCGTTGGGCGAACTGCAGAAGGAATACGTGACGGCTTCACGCGTCGCGGGCGCGGGCACCGTGCGGCTGATGTTCTCGCAAGTGCTGCCGAACTGCGCGGCGCCGCTGATCGTGCAGGCGACGCTCGGCTTCTCCTCCGCGATTCTCGATGCCGCCGCGCTCGGCTTCCTCGGCCTCGGCGTTCAGCCGCCGGCGGCAGAGTGGGGCGCGATGCTCGCCTCGGCGCGCGACTACATCGAAAGCGCGTGGTGGATCGTCACGATGCCGGGTCTGTCGATCCTGATTTCGGTGCTCGTCATCAACCTGCTCGGCGACGGGCTGCGCGATGCGCTCGATCCCAAACTGAAACGGATGGCATGACATGAGCGATCTATTGACTATCCGCAATCTCGAAGTCAGTTTCGCGGGCACGCAGGCGGTCGACCGCATCGACTTGTCGGTGAAACCGGGCGAAGTGGTGGGCGTGGTCGGCGAATCGGGTTCGGGCAAGAGCGTCACGATGATGGCGCTGATGGGCCTGATCGACGCGCCCGGCGTCGTCACCGCCGACGAAGTCACCTTCGACGGCAAGAACCTGCTGAAGGCGTCGGCGCGCGAGCGTCGCAGGATCATCGGCAAGGACATCGCGATGGTGTTCCAGGACGCGTTGTCGAGTCTGAACCCGAGCTACACCGTCGGCTACCAGATCAAGGAAGTGCTGAAGCTGCACGAAGGTTTGCGCGGCGATGCGCTGAATCGCCGCGCGCTGGAACTGCTCGATCAGGTCGGCATTCCCGCCGCGAAGAGCCGCATCGACGCGTTTCCGCACCAGATGTCGGGCGGGATGAACCAGCGCGTGATGATCGCGATGGCGGTCGCGTGCAACCCGAAGCTGCTGATCGCCGACGAGCCCACCACCGCGCTCGACGTCACGATCCAGGCGCAGATCATGGAATTGCTCGTGCAGTTGCAGAAGGAGCGCGGCATGGCGCTCGTGCTGATCTCGCACGATCTCGCCGTGGTGTCGGAAGTCGCGCAGCGCGTGGCCGTGATGTACGCGGGGGAGATCATCGAAACGAATCACGTGCCGACGATCTTCAGCGAGCCGCATCATCCGTACACGGAGGCGCTGCTCGCCGCGATTCCCGAGCACAGCCGCGGCGCCGCGCGTCTCGCGGCGTTGCCGGGCATGGTGCCTGGCCGCGACGATCGTCCGAGCGGATGCCTCTTCGCGCCGCGCTGCAAGTATGCTGTCGAAGATTGCTGGAAAGGCCGTCCGGGGCTCTTCCAGCTTGATCCGAACGACCCGGCCGTGCGGGCGCGATGCATCAAGCCGCTCAACATGCAGGCCGTCGCTGAACATGGAGGCGCGCGATGAACGCGGTCCCGAAAACAAGCAACCCAGACATCGTTCTCGCCGCCGACAAGCTCACCAAGCACTATTCCGTCAAGCGCACGATGTTCACGCAGGGCACGGTGAAGGCGCTCAACGGCGTGTCGTTCTCGTTGCAGCGTGGCAGGACGCTGGCGGTGGTCGGTGAGTCGGGCTGCGGCAAGTCGACGCTCGCGCGCCAACTCACGATGATCGAAGCGCCCACGTCCGGGCGTCTCCTGATCGACGGCGAAGACGTGGCCGGCGCCGACAAGGCGAAGGTCGCCAAGCTGCGTCAGCGCGTGCAGATGGTGTTCCAGAACCCGTTCGCGTCGCTCAATCCGCGCAAGACGGTCGAGCAGACGCTCGGCGAGCCGCTCGCGATCAACACGACGCTTTCCGCGCGCGAACGCGGCGAGCGCATCGCGCACATGATGCGCACGGTCGGCTTGCGGCCCGAGCACGTATCGCGCTATCCGCACATGTTCTCCGGCGGGCAGCGCCAGCGCGTGGCGATCGCGCGGGCGATGATCCTCGATCCTCAGATCGTCGTCGCCGATGAACCGGTGTCCGCGCTCGACGTGTCGATCCAGGCGCAGATCCTGAACCTCTTCATGGACCTGCAGGCGCAGTTCGGCACGAGTTACGTCTTCATCTCTCACAATCTGTCGGTGGTCGAGCACATCGCCGACGACGTGATGGTGATGTACTTCGGTGGCGTGGCCGAACTCGGCGACAAGAAGACGATCTACGCGCATCCGCGGCATCCGTACACGCGCGCGCTGATGTCGGCGACGCCCGCGCTTTTCGAGGAAGACCGCACGATCAAGATCAAGCTGCAGGGCGAAATGCCGTCGCCGTTGAATCCGCCGTCGGGCTGCACGTTCCATCAGCGCTGCCCGTACGCGATCGATCGATGCCGACAGGAAGAGCCGCAACTGCGGGTGGTCGATGGACGGCATGTCGCGTGTCACCGCGCGGAGGAGGTGGGGGACGCCGATGCCTGATTCGCGGGCGGCGCGCACGATCACGCGCCGCTTCGCGTTTGGCGTGGTGGCAGCGGTGCTGGCGATGGCCTGCGTGCAGTTCGCGCCGGCCGCGCTCGCCGTGGGCGGGCCGCCGCCGTCGGCCGTGCAGCCGCATCCCAAACGGCCGGCGCCGCCGTCCGCGCCCACGCCGCGCATCGACCGTTCCGACGGCACGACGGCGAGCGGTCCGGTCCGAGTGGAAGAGGCCCGCATGCCGTTCTACGTCGCGACCAAAGGTAAGACGACGCTGTACGTGCTCGGCACGCTGCATGTGGGCTACGCGTCCGACTATCCCGCCGATCACCCGTTCCGCGCGCCGATTCTCGCGGCGCTCGACGCCTCGCCGATTCTGGCGCTCGAAATTTCCCCCGACGATTTGCTCTTCTCGCAGGAAGATGTGCAGCGCTATGGCGTGTGCCGCAGCGAGTGTCTGCTCGACTATCTGCCGGACTGGATGTGGAAGAAAGTCGAAGCGCGGATGCGCAGTAATCCGGCGGCGCTCGCGCAGTTGCGGCATACGCGGCCGTGGCTCGCGTCGATGCTGGTCGAGACTTATGACACGCTCAAGGCGGGATTTCAGAGCGAGTACGGGACTGAGGCGCAGTTGCAGAACGTGTATTTGAGGGCGAAGGGGCGGATTGTCGGGCTGGAGACGCTCAACGAGCAGATATCGACGTTCACGAAGCTGACGTCGGCGCAGCAGCGGGAGATGCTCGCGCAGGATTTGGCGCAGACGCCGGCGGAGAACGTCGCCGATGTGAAGGAGTTGCATCGGCTATGGCGTGTCGGCGATGCCGATGCGCTGAAGGCCTGGGACGACTCCAAAGGTGAAAAGCTCGCCCGGTCGAAGGCGGTGGCGGCGGCGGTGGATAACCGCGTCGTGTACGAGCGCAATCGGCGGTTCGTTACGCGGATGCTCGCGCTCGCGGCGCCGAACAAGCCGGTTTTTGTGGCGATTGGCGCGCTGCATCTGGGCGGGGAAAGGGGCGTGCTGGAGTTGCTGCGGAAGAATGGGTTTGTGGTGGAGGCGGCGTGAGGGGCTCCGGTTCCGAACAGGCAAAAAAACGGCCCGCTCACTGAGCGGGCCGTCACGTAGGCGGGGCGGAGAATGCTGCGGAACACGTCCAGGCCAACAAGCCCTGACCCCTGCTTTCCGTTGCCGGCCACTGCTGGCCGGCAGAGTCGCTAGGGTAGCCGCCATTATTTCAGCATCACAAAAACATCAACCAATTCAACAAGAAGATATTAATGACAAGGAGAGTCAAAGCCGTAGGCACCTGCACTTTGATCACCGCATTCTTATCCGGCAATTCCAGTAGCGCCGCTGGCACCATGTTGAAGTTCGCGGCCATCGGCGTCATGAGCGTCCCGCAATAGCCTGAAAACATCCCGATCGCCACCATCGTCGCCGGATTGCCGTGAAATACGCCGACGAGAATCGGCACGCCAACTCCACCCGTCATCACAGGAAACGCGGCGAAGCCATTCCCCATCACCATGGTAAAAAGCGCCATCCCGATGCAATACACCGCCACCGCCACCAGCCGGTAATCGAGATTCACATAAGCCGTCGTGATATGCGCGACCGCCTTCCCAACGCCCGCATCGGAAAACACGAGCCCGAGCATCCCCAGCATCTGCGGCAGGACCGCCGCCCAGGAAAGCGCATCGATCAGCCGTCGCGTTTCCTTCATCGACTGCCCGACGGTATCGCGCGTCATCACGCACGCGATCGCGAGCGCAATCACGCAACCGATGCCGAAGCCGATGAGCGTCACATTCTTCAGCTCGATCAGCGGCGTCCCGCCGAACACCAGATACTTCGCGCCGAGCGTCACGATCACGGTGACGACGGGAATCGTCAGCGCGGGGACGAACAGCTTGTTACCGAGGCGCATCGCGCTCTGGCGGCGCGTTTCGACGGACAGCATCTTCGGCTTCGCGCCGGTCACGCCGCCGAATCCGGCGATCAGCGCCATCGCGATGACCAGAACGCCGACCACCGCCGGTGGCAGGAAATCGCCGATCAGGAAGATGAGCGCATACACGAGCCAGAACGAGCCGGTGGTGAGACGGCGCGGGTGCGACTTGTCGGTGATGATCATCCCGCCGACGACCACCAGCACGATGCCGACGAGATAGAACAGATAATTGATCGTGAGCGTCATGCCTTTTCTCCGGCGACGTTTTTAGTGAGCGCGCCGAGTTCCTTCGCGAGTTGCCGGTCGAGCAGCCACAGCCGGAAGCCGTGGACGATGAACGCGCAGATCGCGGTCGGGATGCCCCAGAACGCAACGTGCAGCGGCTCGACGACGATCCCCGCTTCTTTCAGGAACGTGACCATCAGCACGATCGCGCCGAACGCGACGAAAATGTCCTCGCCGAAGAAGAGGCCGACGTTGTCGGTCGCCGCCGAATACGCGCGCAGCTTGAAGCGGATCTTGTCGGAGAACTTGCCGTAGCGCGCTTCTGTGGCACCTTCGGCCATCGGCGCGAGGAGCGGCCGGACCATCTGCGGATGTCCGCCGAGACCCGTCAGGCCGACTGCCGCCGTCAGCTCACGAATCAGCAGATACACGATCAGCAGACGACCCGCGGTCGCCGCCTTGATGCCCGAAATCCAGATCTGCGCGCGCTCGCGCAGGCCGTGACGTTCGAGCAGGCCGATCACCGCGAGCGGCAGCAGAATGATCAGCGGGATGTTGCGGGTCTTCATGAAGCCCGAACCGATCGCGGCAAGAATGCGATCGACCGGAAAATGCGCCGCGAAGCCGGTGACGATCGCGGCGGCCGCCACGATCAGCATCGGATTGAAGCGCAGGACGAAGCCCACGATGATGACGGCCACGCCTATCAGCGGCCATAGATTGACTGCGGTTCCCATAAGATCTCCAAACGTCGACGTCATGTTCCCGATGCGTACGGCCGAGCGCGCCGCACCGGTGTGCGAAAACGGCTCTATCGGCCGCTGTTTGCCAAAACGCCTCGCGTGTTGCGCGAGGCGTTCAGTGCTTTCTCAAACCCGAATCAGTTGCCGTGCGCCGCGCGCACTTCGATGCCCGCTGCCGTCAGCGCCGAGCGGATGCGCCGCGCGAACGCGAGCGCGTGTTCGCCGTCGCCGTGCAAGCAAATCGTCTGCGCGTTGAGCGGTACCCACTCGCCGCTCACGGCCTGCACGCGCTGCTCGCGCACCATCGCGAGCGTGCGGTCGAGCACGACGTTTTCGTCGTCGAGCAGCGCGCCCGGTTCCTTGCGCGGCACCAGAGAGCCGTCGGCGCGATAGCCGCGATCGGCGAACACTTCCTCGATCGCGACGATCCCCGACTTGCGCGCCGCCTCGACGAGCCCGCTGTTCGCGAGCCCGAAAATCATCAGCGACGGGTCGAAGTCGTGGACCGCCGAGACGATCGCATCGGCGATTTCGGGGTTGCGCGCGGCCTGGTTGTAGAGCGCGCCGTGCGGCTTGACGTGCGCAATGCGCCCGCCTTCCGCCTGCGCGATCGCCGACAGCGCGCCGAGTTGATACAGCACGCCCGCGTAGATTTCGGACGCCGGCAGGTCCATTTCCTTGCGGCCGAAGTTTTCGGGATCGTTAAAGCTCGGATGCGCGCCGATCGACACGCCCTTCGCGACGGCCCAACGCACGCAGTCGCGCATCGCGGTGGCACCGCCCGCGTGCCAGCCGCACGCGATGTTGGCCGAACTGACGAGGTCGAGCAGGGCTTCGTCCGAGCCGCAGCCTTCGCCGAGATCGGCGTTGAGATCGATTTCCATGACTGTCGTTCCAGTATCGTGGGTCACTTCGCGCACCGTTCCTCGTGCATGGCGATGGCGGTCTCCACCTGTTTCACGTACATCCGTTCATCGGCGAGCGCGTGGCGCGCCTCTTCCACCGATGTCTCGATAAAGCGCACGCCGCTATTCAACCGCGCTTGCGCGAGCTTCCACAGATCCGCCTTGATCACGGCGCCGATCTTCGGATAGCCGCCGGTCGTCTGCGCGTCGCCCATCAGGACGATCGGCTGGCCGTTCGGCGGCACCTGAATCGTGCCGGGCAGCACCGCGTGCGACAAAAGGTCGATCCGGCTCTTGCGCTCGAGCGGCGTGCCGGCAAGGCGAAAGCCCATGCGGTTGCTGTTCGGCGTGATCGTCCATTCCTCGGTCCAGAAATTCGACAGCGCTTCGTCGGTGAAGCTGGCGTATTCCGGACCACGCAGCACGCGAACCGGAATCGACCACGCGACGCCCGGCGCGTGCCGTCCGCGCCGCAACGGTTCATCGACGAGCACGAACTTGCACCACGCCGGGGCCTTCACGCCGAACGCTGGCTCGGCCGGCGAAAACGCGATGCCCGGATGCGGCTGCGCCACGCCGACCGGCAGCCGGTCTCCGTCGCGCAGCGCTCGGCCGCCGAGCCCGCCGAAGCAGGCGCCGAGGTCGGTGCTGCGCGAGCCGAGCATCGGCAACACGTCGATGCCACCCGCCACGCACACATAGCCGCGCATCCCGCGTTTGGCCGCACGCAAGGTCAGTTCCTGTCCCGCCTGCACGGGCAGACTCCACCACGAATAAACCGGTTCGTCGTCGAGCGTCGCGCCGAAATCGGTGCCGGTGATCGCGACGCGCGTCGCATGCTTGAAGCGCAGCACGGTCGGTCCGAACGTCACTTCGATGCCCGCCGCATCCGCCTTGTTGCCGACTATCCGGTTGCCGATTTCGAGCGACAGCGCATCGAGCGCGCCGCCCGAACTCACGCCGAGATGCCGATACCCGTGGCGCCCGAGGTCCTGCACGGACGTCAGCACGCCCGCGCGAATCACGTCGATCATGCGCGTACCTCCAGCGCCGTGAAGCGCACGCGGTCGCCGGGCTGCATGAGCGTCGGCGGGTTGCGGGTGGGGTCGAAGAGCTTAAGCTCGGTGCGCCCGAGCAGCTGCCAGCCGCCCGGCGACACCGCCGGATAAATCCCGGTCTGCGCCCCGCCGATCCCGACCGATCCGGCCGGCACTTCGAGGCGCGGTTCGGCGCGGCGCGGCATGTGGAGCGATGTGTCGAGGCCGCCCATGTACGCGAATCCCGGCTGGAAGCCGAGGAAAAACACCACGTACTCGGCCTGCGTATGCCGCTTCACGACTTCATCGACGGACAAACCGACGTGCTTTGCGAGCGTCGCGAGATCGGGGCCGTCCGCGCCGCCGTAGCGCACGGGGATCTCGATTTCGGCCGATCCGGTATCGGCATCGGCGACGGTGTCCCAGCCGTCGTCGAGTTGCTGCGCGAGGCTTTCGTAGTCAGCGGAGAGCGGATCGAAGACGATCGTCAGATTGTTCATGCCCGGCACCACCTCGACGACGTGCGGCCACAGCCGCGCGCTGTCGGCGAGCGCCCACATGCGGCGCTGGCAGTCGAGCGTGGCGGGCGGCGACGCTTCGCACACGAGAGCGGTGTCGCCTAGCGGATGGATTCGGGGTCTGGTCATGCCGTCTTTTCGGTTAAGCGCGACGCCCGGAAAACCGCCGGTCGTCGTCGCAGAGAGTACATTATCAATAATTTATCAACAAATTATCTATCAGAGTTTGCTCGAATCGCCCCGAATCGTCGTGCGATAAGGTCGATAAGCTACACTCGAACGCACAGATAACCGGCCGAAAACCATGTCGCGACATCCCACCAAGATCGTTTCTTCCGAGCATCTCGTCTCCGAATCGAGCGCCGAACTCTCCGAACTCGAGTACGGGCTCATCATGGCCAGCAACGCGTTCAATCGCTGGATGGTGCGCTGCATGTCGGCGGCGGGCGCGAAGGACATGACGGCGGTCGAAGTGTCGCTCCTGCATCACGTGAGCCATCGCGACCGAAAGAAAAAGCTCGCCGACATCTGCTTCGTGCTGAACATCGAGGACACGCACGTTGCTACGTATGCACTGAAAAAACTGGTGGCGCGCGGCTACGTCAAGAGCGAAAAGACGGGCAAGGAAGTGTTCTTCTCCGCGACGCCCGCCGGTCGGGACCTCTGTGGCAAGTATCGCGAAGTGCGCGAAAGCTGTCTGATTACGACGCTGAGTGAAAGCGGCCTGACGAACGAACAGATCGGCGAAGCTGCGCAATTGATGCGCAATGCGTCGGGTCTCTACGACACCGCGGCACGCGCGGCGGCATCGCTTTGATGCGCAGCTCCTTCTGTGCCGAACGCTTCAATAAATAGCAGATTCCGTGACGATCGCATCGAGCGGCATGTCGTGAACCTCGTGCGGCAGCGCCTCGCACTTGCCCGATTCATACGCGACGCCGATCGTCACCGGCCTTTTCTCCGACGGCCACGCGGCGAGTGTGCGATCGAAATACCCGCCGCCGTATCCCAGCCGGTATCGCTCCTTGTCGAACCCGACACACGGTATCAATAGCAGGTCCGGCACGACCGTCTCTTCTTCGAGCGGCACCGGAATGCGATAACGGCCCGCCTTCATCGGCGCATGCTCGCGCCACGCGTGAAAGATCATCGGCGCGTGACGCTCCACGACCACCGGCAACGCCGCCCTGCGCGATGCATCGAGCTTGAGCCACACGGCGAGCGCACTGCGCGCATCGAACTCCCCGGCGACCGGCCAATAGAAGCCGATGCACGTCGCCGGATGCGGCGCGATCGCGGCCATCACACGGCGCGCGAGCGCTTCGTTTCGCGCGGCGTGATCGCCTTCTTCGCGTTGTGCTTCGCGGGTCGCAAGGAGCGTCGCGCGGAGCGCGCTTTTCGGTTCTGGAGAAGGGTTGCGTGCTATGCTTTCGACCAATTCGCGCTCCTGAAATAACGATGTCAAAACGCCTCAATCGAGTATATCGCGCGGTCGCTCCGGCACTCGCGGCGGCGGCGCTCGTCGCTTGCAGCACGGCCTCCGCAGTCCGTCCCGACGCCGACTTCATCCCCTCATCCGACGACCGCATCTTCATGCAGCTGCGCGAAGCCGCGCGCACGAACGATGCAGGCAAAGCCGCGCTCCTCGCATCGCAGATCCCGGATTATCCGGCGCCTGGCTACATCGAGTACTTCACGATCAAGCCGCAGCTTTTCGACTCGCAAGGCCACGCGCGCGTCGATGCACCCGACGAGCCCGTGCTCTCGTTCCTGCAGCGCTACGACGGTCAGGCCATCGCCGATCGCATGCGCAACGACTATCTCGTCGTGCTCGGCGGCCGTCACGACTGGCGCAACTTCGAGCAGCAATATTCACGCTTCGTGCTCAATGACGACACGCAGGTGAAATGCTACGCGCTCGAAGCGCGCGCGGCGCGCGGCGAGAACGTCGCGGATGCGGCGCGCGCGCTGCTCGTCGATCCGAAATGGTACGGCGACGGTTGCGTCGATCTGATCGGCGCGCTCGCTCGCACGCAGCAATTCTCAAGCGACGACGTCTGGCAGCAGATTCGTCTTGCCTACGAGCAGAACTATACGGGCACGGGCGCGAAGATCGTGGATGCGCTCGGACAGGAACGTCCGGACCCGACGCTCTTCGACAACGCCACCAGCACGCCGCCGCTCTACCTCGCGCGCGGCGTGATGCCGAACACCCCGGCGCATCAACTGACGCTGCTCGCGATCACGCGCATGGCGCGCAACGATCCCGCGATGGCCGCCGCCACGTTCAGTTCGGTCGCGCCGAGCCTGACGGCGCCCGAGCGCGCGATCGGCTGGGGCACGATCGGTTATCAGGCGGCGTTGAAGCGCATGCCGGCCGCGGCGGACTGGTATCGGCTGTCGGTGAATGCGCCGTTGTCGGTTCCCGCTTACGAATGGCGCACGCGCGCCGCATTGCTCGCGGGCGACTGGAACATGGTGCGCTGGTCGGTCGAGCAGATGCCGCCGTCGCTGCGCAGCCAGCCGGCGTGGGTCTACTGGCACGCGCGCGCGCTCAAGCAAGCGGGCGACGGCGCCACGGCCGCGCAGGAATTCCAGTCGATCGCGGATCGCTTCGATTTTTACGGACAGCTCGCCTCGGAAGAACTCGGCCAGAAGATCACGATCCCGCCGCGCACGACCGTCGGCGATGCTGAAATCGCGCAGATGCAATCGGTGCCGGGTTTCGCGCTGTCGCAGCGTTTCTACGCGCTGAACCTGCGTCTCGAAGGCAACCGCGAGTGGAACTGGCCGTTGCGTTCGATGACCGATCGCCAATTGCTCGCCGCCGCGCAGTACGCGCGCCGCATCGAACTGTTCGACCGCACGGTGAACACTGCCGACAAGACGAAGACCGAGCACGACTTCTCCTTGCGCTATTTGTCGCCGTTCCGGGAGATCGTCGAGCGCGATGCGCAGAACACCGGGCTCGACGTCGAATGGGCGTACGGCCTGATTCGCCAGGAATCGCGTTTCATCATCAACGCGCGCTCGGAAGTCGGCGCGGGCGGGCTGATGCAGCTGATGCCGGGCACGGCGCAACTCGTCGCGAAGAAGATCGGCATGGGGCCGGTGTCGCGCGCGCAGATGAACGACATCAACACGAACATCCTGCTCGGAACCAACTATTTGTCGATGATCTACAATCAATTCGACAATTCCCCGGTGCTCGCGACGGCGGGCTACAACGCCGGGCCGGGACGCCCGAACAAGTGGCGCGGCGACCTGACCGGCCCGGTGGAAGGCGCGGTTTTTGCTGAGACCATTCCGTTCACCGAGACCCGCGACTACGTGAAGAACGTGTTGTCGAACACCGTCTATTACGCGGCGCTGTTCGAAGGCCGTCCGCAATCGCTCAAGGCGCGCCTCGGCTACATCGCGCCGTAAGCCTTCATGCCTTCTAAACGCCGTTCAGGCAAGGCCGCGCGTTCGACACCACGCGCGGCCCCGCAGCAAAACCCGCGAGCCGTCGCCACCAGCAGAGGCGAATATGCGACATCAGAAAGTAGCGCTGATCGGCGGTTCGGGTTTTATCGGCAGTCATCTCGTCAACGTGCTCGTCGAAGTCGGTAAGGACGTGCGCGTCGCCACGCGGCGGCGCGCGAACGCTGCGCATCTCACCCTGCTCCCCATCGATGTGATCGAAGCCGACGTCCACGATCCGGCGCAACTCGCCGCGTTCGTCGCCGAGGCCGATGCGGTGATCAACCTCGTCGGCATCCTGCAGGGGCGGCGCGGCGATCCGTACGGTCCCGAGTTCGCGAAGGCGCACGTCGAGCTGCCGCGCAAGATCGTCGCGGCGTGCGAATCGAAGGGTGTAGGGCGCCTGTTGCACATGAGCGCGATCGGCGCCGATTCGAACGGCCCGAGCATGTATCTGCGCTCGCGCGGCGACGGCGAGAAGGTGATCCGCGATTCGGCGCTTGCCACGACGATTTTTCGGAGTTCCGTCGTCTTCGGTCCCGAGGACAATCTGCTGAACCAGTTCGCGTTTCTGGAGCGCGTGTTCCCGGTGATCCCGCTCGCCTGTGCGGATGCGCAGTTCCAGCCTGTGTTCGTCGGCGACGTCGCGAAGGCGATCGTCAACGTGCTCGATCTGGACGCTGCGAGCGGGCGCGTGTTCGAGCTCGCCGGGCCGCAGGTCTATACGTTGGCGGAACTCGTGCGTTTCAGCGGCGCCACGATCGGCAAGCACGCGAAGATCATCAAGCTGCCGGAGAGCCTCGGCCGCCTTCAGGCGATGACGCTCGAACTCGCGCCCGGCGAACCGATGATGTCGCGCGATAATCTCGATTCGATGAAGACGCCGAGCGTCGCGAGCGGACCGCTTGCGCCGGAACTCGGCATCGACGAGCCGGCGAGCATCGAGGCGATCGCGCCAATGTATCTCACAGGCCAGTCTCCGCGCTCGCGCTTCAACGCATTTCGCGCGACGGCGCACCGTTAGCCCACTTTTTTCGCGTGTTTATGAAACTCGTTATCGGTGACAAGAACGTCTCTTCCTGGTCGATGCGGCCGTGGGTCGTGCTCAGGCACTTCGGCATTCCCTTCGACGAAACGCTGATCCGGCTCGGGCGTCCCGAGTCGAAGGAGCAGATTCTCGAGCATGCGCCGTCGGGCAAGGTGCCGTGCCTGATCACCGATTCCGGCGATACGATCTGGGAATCGCTCGCGATCATGGAGACGCTCGCCGAGCAGCATCCGGAACACGCGATGTGGCCGCGTGACACCGCCGCCCGCGCGCGGGCGCGCAGCATCAGCGCGGAGATGCACGCCGGTTTCGCCGATTTGCGCCGCGACATGACGATGAACATTCAAACGCACGCACTGGGGACCGGGCGCACGCCGGGAGCGCTTGCGGACATCGCGCGGATCGAGGCGATCTGGCGCGATTGCCTGAGCACGTACGGCGGGCCGTTCCTGTTCGGCGAGTTCGGTATCGCGGACGCGATGTTCGCGCCCGTCGTGATGCGCTTCAATACCTACGCGCCCGAACTCAGCGACGTGTCGCGCGGCTACGTCGAGCGCGTGACGAAGCTGCCGGCGGTCGCTGCCTGGATCAAGGACGCGGGCGACGAACGATGAATATTTACGCCGTAGGCGGCGCGATCCGCGATGAACTGCTCGGCGTGCCCGTCGTGGACCGCGATTACGTCGTCGTGGGCGCGACGCCCGAGCAGATGGTGGCGCAGGGGTATCGGCCGGTCGGCAAAGACTTTCCGGTGTTTCTGCATCCGGTGACGCAAGAGGAATACGCGCTTGCGCGCACCGAGCGCAAGACGGCGGCGGGCTATCACGGCTTCCAGTTCTATTATTCGCCCGACGTCACGCTGGAAGAAGACTTGGCGCGCCGCGATTTGACCATCAACGCGATGGCGCGCGAGGTCAGTCCCGACGGTACGCTGACCGGCCCGGTGATCGATCCGTTCGACGGCCGCGCCGATCTGGAGAAGAAGCTGTTCCGCCACGTCGGCGATGCGTTCATCGAAGATCCGGTGCGCATTCTGCGGGTCGCGCGCTTTGCGGCGCGTTTCACGGATTTCACTGTCGCAGGCGAGACGCGCGCGCTGATGAAAAAAATGGTCGCAGCGGGCGAAGTCGATGCGCTCGTGCCCGAACGCGTGTGGCAGGAAGTGTCGCGCGGCTTGATGGAGCGCACGCCGTCGCGGATGTTCGCCGTGCTGCGCGACTGTGTCGCGCTGGAACGCATCCTGCCGGAAGTCGAAGCGCTCTGGGGCGTGCCGCAGCGCGCCGACTATCACCCCGAAGTCGATACCGGCGTGCATGTGATGATGGTGCTCGATTACGCGGCGTCGCAGAACTTCGCGCTGACGGTGCGCTTCGCTGCGCTGACGCACGATCTTGGCAAGGCGACCACGCCCGACGATATCCTGCCGCGCCACATCGGCCACGAGGGGCGCAGCGTCGATTTGCTGAGGCCGCTGTGCGAGCGGCTGCGCGTGCCCAACGAGTGCCGCGACCTGGCGCTGCTCGTCGCGCGGGAGCACGGGAATATTCATCGCGTGATGGAGATGGGGCCGGCGGCGCTCGTGCGCCTGTTCGAACGATGCGACGCGCTGCGCAAGCCGGCGCGGTTCGCGGAAGCGCTGCAGGCGTGCGTCGCGGATGCGCGCGGACGGCTCGGGTTGTCTCAGCAGCCGTATCCGCAGGCGGAGCGGTTGCGTGAGGCGCTGGTGGCGGCGCGCGCGGTGGATGCGGGCGCGGTCGCGCAGCAGTACGCGAAGGAGCCGGCCAGGATCAAGGATGCGGTACATCACGCGCGCGTCGAGGCGGTGAAGGCGGCGTTGGAAGGGGCGGGCACGGTGTGATTCAACGCACGGCGTTGAGAATCAAAGCACCCGCGCAATGAACGACAACAATATCGACAAAATCAGCGTCGACATGAACGGAAACGGGTATTCGCGTCCAAACAGCCGCAGCGTGAAATCCCCCGGCAGCCGCCCGATGCCGAGCTTGCGCAGCCAAGGCCAGCAAGCCGACAGAATCGACAGCGCGACGAACGTGGTGAGCAGCCAGCGGATCATGACGGCGAGCCTCTAACGTAAAGCGTCACAGCGTGTGCGAGCGGTCGCCGATCGCGAACGCATCGAGCGTATCGTCGATGCCGCGCGAAAACGCGATCACCTTGAACAACTCGCCCATCTCAGCCTCCGACAACAACTTCTGAACCGCGTTCGCCGCGGGCAGGAAGCGCTTGACGTCGACGGGATCGATGTCGGACAGCACATCGGTGATGCCCGCGTTCATCAGAAACCGCGCCTGCGACGTGTACCCGAGCAAATCCGCGCCTGTCTCGACGCCCGCTTCCGCGATCCCCGTGAATTCGACGTGCGCCGTGATGTCCTGCAAGCCGGGATACAGAAACGGATCGCCGTGCGCCCGATGCCGGTAGTGGCACATCAGCGTGCCGGTTGCGCGTTGCGCGTGATAGAACTCGTGGCGCGGAAAGCCGTAATCGATGAAAAACGCCGCGCCGCGCGTGAGCATCGTGCAGACCGTCTTCGTGAACGCGAGCGCCGCTTCGTGCGTCTCCGTCACGTATTCGACGAACGGCTCGTCGTTGGCCGCGTCGATGGCGGCGTCGATCGTGGCGACGAGCGGATCGCCCGAAAGCGGCTGGTCGTCGAAGGCGAAGCGGCCGTTCAGCTCCACCACGCCGCGTTCGTGCCACGCGCCGAGCTTGCGCACGACGAGCCGCACCGGCATCGCGTCGAGCACTTCGTTGCCGATCACCACGCCCGCGAACGCCGGCGGCAGCGCATCGAGCCATTTCACCTTGGCGGCGAGCTCGGGCGCGTCGGCTTCGAGCGTCGCACGCTGGCGCTCGCGCAGTTCGCCGGACAGATCGACGATCGAATAGCTGTCGAACGGGACGTCCAGGTCCCGCAGCGCCTTCAGCAACCCCGCCGCGAGCTTGCCGGTGCCCGCGCCGAATTCCATCAGGTCGCGCGTGCCGCTCGCCTCGAGCGCCTGCGCGACGGGCCGCGCGAGCGTCGCGGCAAAGAGCGGCGAGAGTTCAGGCGCCGTCACGAAATCGCTGCCGTCTTCCGCCCGGCGGCCGAATTTCATCGCGCCGCCGCTGTAGTAGCCGAGGCCAGGCGCGTAAAGCGCCAGTTCCATGTAGCGGTCGAAGGGCAGCCAGCCGCCCGCGTCGGCGGTTTTGTCGCGAATCAGCGCCGTGAGCGCCTCGGACTGCGCCAGCGCGTCGGCGCCGGGAGCAGGTAAACTGTCGGATTGTCGAGCATTCGGATTCATCCCGATATTGTAAATGAGCGCTTCTCCTTCAGTTTTCACTTCCAGCCGACCGCGCGTCGTGCTCGTCACCGGCGCGGCGAAGCGCATCGGGCGGGGTGTCGCGCTCGGTTTCGCGTCGCGCGGCTGGGACGTCGCCGTGCATTACGGCGAATCGGAGCGGGAAGCCCACGAAACCGTCGCTGAGATCGCCGCGCTCGGGTGCCGCGCCGTGGCGCTGCGGGCGGATTTGGGCGTCGAAACGCAGGTGGCGCGGCTCGTGCCGGCGTGCATCGAGGCGTTCGGCGGCCTGAATTGCGTGGTGAACTGCGCGTCGCGTTTCGACGAGGACACCGCGCAGGATTTTCGCTATGCGAAATTATTGGAGATGACCGCGATCAATCTGGCCGCGCCGCTGACGTTGGCTCGCGCGCTCCACGAAACGGTGCCGGATGCCGCGATCGACGATGAAACGCAACGCGGCGTCGTGATCAACGTGCTCGACCAGAAGCTGTACAACATGAATCCGGATTACCTGTCGTACACGCTGACGAAGGCGGCGCTCGAGAACGCGACCGTCGCGCTCGCGCAGGCGCTTGCGCCGAAACTGCGCGTCGTGGGCCTCGCGCCCGGCTTGACGATGGTGTCCGCGAACCAGACGCCCGCGGATTTCGAGATGGCGCATCGCGTGACGCCGCTCGGCCGCGCATCGCGTGTCGAGGACATCGCGGAGGCCGCCTGCTATCTGGCGACCGCGCACGGCGTGACGGGCACGACGCTCGTCGTCGATGGCGGCCAGCATCTGGTGCCGAGCCCGCGCGACGTAATGTTCATGATCCGCGACAAGCGCTGAACGCGAGCGCTGAAACAAGCGAAAACGCGCAACACCTACTGGAAAAGACCATGCTTGCCGCACTTTCGCATCCCCGGCTCGCCGACTGCCGGCGGCTCTTTCTGCGCAATTACGAAGTGCGCATCAACATCGGCGTGCATGATTTCGAGAAGCAGGGCGAGCAGCGCGTCGTGATCAACGTCGAGCTGTTCGTGCCGCTCGCGTTGTCGACGCCTGTCGAGGACAAACTGCGCGAAGTGGTCGATTATGACTTCATGCGCTCGACCATCGCGCAGCGCGTCGAGCGCGGGCACATCCATTTGCAGGAAACGCTCTGCGACGACGTCGCAGCCGCGCTGCTCGCGCATCCGCAGGTGCGGGCGGTCGTCGTATCGACGGAAAAGCCGGACGTTTATCCCGACTGCGATGCCGTGGGCGTCGAGGTCTTTCGCATCAAAGAGGAACGCGCATGAACACGCCCGCTCAGGCTGAAGCGCTGGCCGACATTCAAACACCCGCGCCCGAGCGCGCCGCGCTCACGCGCCGCGAGCAGAAGGAAGCCTACGAGAACAACAAGCTCTTCAAGCGGCTTGCGCGCCAGGTTGGCCAGGCGATCGGCGACTTCAACATGATCGAGCACGGCGACAAGGTGATGGTGTGCCTGTCCGGCGGCAAGGACAGCTACGCGATGCTCGACATCCTGATGCGCCTGCGCGAACGCGCGCCGATCGATTTCGAGATCGTCGCGGTCAATCTCGACCAGAAACAGCCGGGTTTTCCGGAGCACATTCTGCCCGACTATCTGGCCAAGCTCGATATCCCGTTTCACATCGAAAATCAGGACACGTACAGCATCGTCAAGCGGCTCGTGCCCGAGGGCAAGACCACCTGTTCGCTATGCTCGCGGCTGCGTCGCGGGATTCTGTATCGCGTGGCGGGCGAACTGGGCGCGACGAAGATCGCGCTCGGCCATCATCGCGACGACATCCTGCAAACGCTGCTGCTCAACATGTTCTACGGCGGAAAGCTGAAGGGCATGCCGCCGAAACTGCAGTCCGACGATGGCAAGAACGTCGTGATCCGGCCGCTCGCATACGTGAAGGAAACCGATCTGGAGAAGTACGCCGAGCTGCGCGAATTCCCGATCATTCCGTGCAACCTGTGCGGCAGTCAGCCGAATCTGAAGCGCGCGGAAATGAAGGCGCTGATCCGCGACTGGGACAAGCGTTTTCCGGGCCGCGCGGAGAATATGTTCAACGCGCTTGGCAACGTCGTGCCGTCGCATTTGATGGATCACCAGCTTTTTCCGTTCGCTGGCCTACGCGCGACGGGCGAAGCCGACAGCCAAGGCGATATTGCGTTCGACGAAGAACCGTGTGCGAGCGAACCGTCAGGCGCGGCCAAGACGGTTTCAATCGTGCCGTTCGATGAACTTTGATGCAATCTCCAGCAGCATGCGGCTTGATGTGTCCTGCTGGTCTTTCCAATTCTTATAAATACGTGATGCGATGAACATTGTGATTCTGGCGGCGGGCATGGGAAAACGCATGAATTCCGCCTTGCCGAAAGTGCTCCATCCGCTGGCTGGCAGGCCACTCCTGTCGCACGTCATCGAGACCGCGCGTTCGCTCAAGCCGACGCGGCTCGTCGTCGTGATCGGGCATGGCGCCGAGAAGGTGCGCGAAGCCGTTGCCGCGCCCGACGTGCAGTTCGCCGTGCAGGAGCAGCAACTCGGCACCGGCCACGCCGTGCAGCAGGCGCTGCCGTTCGTCGATCCGTCGGTGCCGACGCTCGTGCTTTACGGCGACGTGCCGCTAACGCGTGCCAGCACACTGAAGCGACTCGTCGATGCCGCCGAGAATGGCCGTTACGGCGTGCTCACGGTCACCCTCGACGATCCCACCGGCTACGGACGCATCGTGCGCGATGCTAACGGCGCGGTGCAGAAGATCGTCGAGCAGAAGGACGCGAGCGCCGAAGAACGCAAGATCGCCGAGATCAACACGGGCATCATCACCACGCCGACGAAGCAACTGACGACGTGGCTCGCATCGCTCAGGAACGACAACGCGCAGGGCGAGTTCTACCTGACGGACGTGGTTGAGCGCGCGCTGGAAGCGGGCGTCGAAATCGTCACCGCGCAGCCCGACGAAGAGTGGGAAACGCTCGGCGTGAACAGCAAGCAGCAGTTGGCCGAACTCGAACGCGTGCATCAGCGCAACGTGGCGAACGATCTGCTCGTCGCGGGCGTGACTCTCCTGGACCCGGCGCGCATCGACGTGCGCGGTACGCTGGAATGCGGCCGCGATGTGTCGATCGACGTGAACTGCGTGTTCGAAGGGCGCGTGACGCTCGCGGACAACGTGACGGTCGGCCCGAACTGCGTGATCCGCGATGCGGTGATCGGCGCGGGCACGCGGATCGATGCGTTCACGCATATCGAAGGCGGCACGACTGGCGCGAACGTCGTGCTCGGGCCGTATGCGCGGCTGCGTCCGGGCGCGAAGCTCGGCGACGAAGCGCATGTCGGTAACTTCGTCGAAGTGAAGAACGCCGTGCTCGGGCGCGGCTCGAAGGCGAATCACCTGTCGTACGTCGGCGATTCCGATGTCGGCGCGCGCGTGAACATCGGCGCGGGCACGATCACCTGCAATTACGACGGCGCGAACAAGCATCGCACCGTGATCGAGGACGACGTGTTCGTCGGCTCCGATACGCAACTCGTGGCGCCGGTGCGCATCGGCCGCGGCACGACGATCGCGGCGGGCACGACGGTGTGGAAGGACGTCGGCGAGGGCGAACTTGTGATGAACGGGAAGACCCAGGTGAGCCGGCAAGGCTACGTGCGGCCGACCAAGAAGAAGGCCTGAGCCTTCACGAATATCGATTGATCGCAGCAGCAGCGGCACCCACAGCGTGCGTTGCAAACAAACTTAGAGAAGGACGAGAAACCATGTGTGGAATTGTCGGCGCGGTCGCGCAGCGCAACATCGTATCGGTGCTGGTCGAAGGACTGCGCCGGCTTGAATATCGCGGTTACGACTCGTGCGGCGTCGCCGTCATGAGCAACGGCGCGCCGAAGCGTGCCCGCAGCGTTTCGCGCGTATCCGATCTCGACGCCCAGGTGCGCGACTCGCATCTCGACGGCGTGACGGGCATCGCCCACACGCGCTGGGCAACGCACGGCGCGCCCGTCACGGACAACGCGCACCCGATCTTCTCGCGCGATGCGCTGGCGCTCGTACACAACGGCATCATCGAGAACTACGAGTCGCTGCGTGAAATGCTCCGCGACAAGGGCTACGAGTTCGTCTCGCAGACCGATACCGAAGTCATTGCGCACTTGATCCACAGCATGTATCGCGGCGACCTGTTCCAGAGCGTGCGCGAGGCCGTCAAGCAACTGCACGGCGCGTATGCGATCGCCGTGATGCACAAGGACCAGCCGCATACGGTGGTGGGCGCGCGGCAGGGTTCGCCGCTCGTCGTCGGCGTGGGTAACGGTGAGAACTTCCTTGCATCGGACGCGCTCGCGCTTGCCGGCAGCACCGATCACTTCGCGTTCCTCGAAGAAGGCGACGTCGTGGAGATCACGCTCGACGGCGTGAAGATCGTCGATCGCGAAGGCGTGCCCGCCGTGCGCGAAGTGCGCGTGGTCGCGGCTTACGGCGGCGCGGTGGAACTCGGGCCGTATCGCCACTTCATGCAGAAGGAAATCTTCGAGCAGCCGCGCGCGATCACCGACACGATCCCGCAAGCCGATCATTTCGATGCATCGATCTTCGGCGAGAACGCGAAGCAAGCGTTCGACGGTATCGACAACTTGCTGATTCTCGCGTGCGGCACGAGCTACTACTCGGGGCTGACGGCGAAGTACTGGCTCGAATCGATCGCGAAGATTCCGACGCAGGTCGAGATCGCGAGCGAGTATCGGTATCGCGAGTCGGTGCCGGATCCGAAGGCGCTCGTCGTGGTGATCTCGCAATCGGGCGAGACCGCGGATACGCTGGCTGCGTTGAAACATGCGCAATCGCTCGGGCACAAGCACACGCTGGCCGTGTGCAACGTCGGGACGAGCGCGATGGTGCGGCAGACGGAACTGTCGTTCCTCACGCATGCAGGGACGGAGATCGGCGTTGCATCGACGAAGGCGTTCACGACGCAGCTCGTCGGGATGTTCGTGCTTGCCGTGACGCTCGGCAAGATGCGCGGTTTTGTCGATGCGAAGCAGGAAACGGCTTATCTCACGCAGTTGCGGCACTTGCCTGCGGCGCTGAACAGCGTGCTCGCGCTGGAACCGCAGATCATCGCGTGGGCCGAAGACTTTGCGCGCAAGGAGAATGCGCTGTTCCTCGGACGCGGACTGCACTATCCGATCGCGCTGGAAGGTGCGTTGAAGCTCAAGGAAATTTCGTATATCCACGCGGAGGCTTATCCGGCGGGTGAGTTGAAGCACGGGCCGCTCGCGCTGGTGACGGAAGCGATGCCGGTGGTGACGGTGGCGCCGAACGACACGCTGCTGGAAAAGCTGAAGTCGAACATGCAGGAAGTGCGGGCGCGTGGCGGCGAGCTTTATGTGTTTGCCGATGCGGGTACGCGGATCGTCAGCGAGAATGGTATCCACGTGATCCGGATGCCGGAGCATTACGGGCCGCTCTCGCCGATCCTGCACGTCGTGCCGCTTCAGTTGCTGGCTTATCACACTGCGTGTGCGCGTGGGACGGATGTGGATAAGCCACGGAACTTGGCGAAGTCGGTTACGGTGGAGTGAGGTTTTTTCACCGTCCGTGAGACGACAAACGAAAGCGATCATGCCGGCGTCCCGCCGGCATGATCGCTTTGGCGTCTACCCCACGATTGTTTCACCTTCCGCCACACACACGCCGCCTGGGTACCGCATTTAGCACTATCGCAATCCACCCCCTTGCAGCATTGCTGTCGCACTAGAATCAGAGCAATGCGACCACGCGACACCCCGCGCTGAAGCGCAAACCTCAGCCCGTCCCCGATCGACCGCGTTTCTCCAGAGAGGCCGGAAGATGACACCCTGCTTCGCTCGAATCCGCTCGCATCGCAGGCGACGCTGCTCCATCGCGCGACTAGCGAGCGCCCTCGTCATCGCGATCCCGCTCACGCTCAGCGCATCGGCGTACAGCACGCACTTGCCGCCCGAGCGCTGGCGCGTCCTAATCATGCAGGGCGGCGATCCCTATCTGCCCTCAGCCGTCGCGCAGGATCGCGGCATTCGCGACGTCTTCTCGCGCGCCACCGATGCGTCCACCGAGTTCATCACCGAGCCGCTTCACACGCTCGAATCCAGCAGTCCGGTGCCGGATGCCGTCGTCACGCAGTATCTGAACAGCAAGTTCGCGAGCCGCAAGCCCGACATCATCATCGCGTTGCGCCAGCCGGCGCTCGAATTCCTCGAGCGCAACGCGGACATGCTCTGGCCCGATGTCCCGATCGTCTTCTGCGGCATTCCGGACGATTATTTCCGCACGCACACGCTGTCGGCGCGCGTGTCGGGCGTGCGCATCGCGTTCGATGTCGCCGGGACGCTCGATCTGGCCCGGCGCTTCCAGCCGAACGCCGACCGTATCGCGGTGATCGCGGGTACGTCGTCGTACGATCAGGCGTGGCGCGGGCGAGTGGAGAGCGTGGTGTCGAGCCGCTTCAAGGACCTCCCGGTGATCTGGATCTCCGACGTCCCGATCGAAGACATGCTGGAGCGCGTCGCCCAGTTGCCGCCGCAGACGATCATCCTGTACTCGAGCGTGTTCCGCGACGCACGCGGCCGGACTTTCATCCCGCGCGATCTCATCTCGCTTTTCGCGGAGCGAGCGCATTCGCCGATCTACAGCTTCTTCGATACGTATCTCGGCGCGGGGATCATCGGCGGATCGATTTCGAGCTGGGCGGAGCAGGGCACGCTCGCCGGACAAATGGCGTTGCGCATCCTTCGCCATCCGGGCACGCGTTCGCCAGTCATCATGCCGGCGCCGCCCTCAATAGTTTCCGTCGACATGCGGGAAATGGAACGCTGGAAAATCGATCCGAATCTCGTTCCGGCGGACACGCGGTTTCTGCATCGGCCGGATTCGCTGCTGGAGAGGTATCGGGTGGAGATATGCGTGGTGATTCTGGTGCTGATCGCGCAGGCGAGTGTGATCGGAGCGCTGATGCTGGAGCGGCTGCGGGTGAGGCGCGCGGAGCGGATGGCGGCGCGGTGAAAAGCGCGGTCGCCGAAAAGCACTATAGTAAGAACCTACCTGCCCTCGAAAAGGTGACGAGCATGAAACTGCGAACAACCCTCACCATCGCGGCGGCCTTCGCGACCATCGCCTGCTTGCCGCCGGCACATGCCCAACTCGGCGATCTCCTGAAAAACAACGGTGGCGCGACAGGCGCGACGGGCGCGGCGGGTGGATTAGGCGGTCTCGGCAGCTCGCGCTGTCGGGCCAGTCGCTCAGTTCCGGCAGCCTCGGCAATGTCACCGGCATCATAGAATACTGCATCAAGAACAATTACCTGAGCGGCAGCGGCGCATCGTCGGTGAAAGATTCGCTGATGGGCAAGCTGGGCGGATCGTCGTCGTCGGACAGCGGCTACACGGACGGCGCCAAAGGCATCCTCAGCAGCAGCAGCGGGCAGAAAGTCGACTTGAGCGGCGGCGGACTGAAAGAGCAGGTCACAAAGCAGGTCTGCGACAAGATTCTCGCGCAGGGCAAATCGATGTTGTGAGCTTGAAAGGCGCTGAAACGCGTCTATTTCCGCCCGACGAGATACACGACACCGGAAGGCCCGTAGCTTTCCGAGTGCGACTCGTTGGAAGCCAGATGAAAGACATCGCCCACCTGAAACCGTCGCTCCGACTCGCGTGCGCGAATCGTCAATTCGCCTTCGACGATCAACGCCTTCGCCTCGAACGGATGCGTGTGGGTATCGAGTGACTGGCCCGCCTCGCGCGTGACCGTCACGATTTTCTGAAATCCTTCGCTCGCCAGTTCGGCGAGAAATCATCGCGTGTCATGGGTTCCTACGATCGAAGAGGAGAATCCGCCGGAGGACAACGCCTCGACGGGATTCTCCCCATTGCACACGTCACTGGCCAAAAAAGATATCGCATTGCGTGCCGCGCACGCACGGCTTCGACGTCATGCCGCCCGCCACGCTGCGGGTTGCCGGCGCGCCGCCATACGAACTATCGGCGGGTTGGGCGGGCGCGTTCGCGTCCTGCTGCATGCCGGGCTGCGCCATCTGCTGGCCGGTGGTGTCCGCGCCCTGCATCGGCGGCTGGGCGGTGCGATACGTTTCCTGCGCGGTTGCAAGGCCTCCGACAGCTACGAGGGAAGCGACGAGCGTCGTCAATACCAAACGGGCTTTCATAGCGACTCCTTTCATGAAGCGCTGATCACAGGGGTCCCGCACTGACGATCGGCGGGCTCGGTTCTCCGCTTGCAAGGCGCGTGCCGCGAGAAAGGGGCAGAGTCGCGCTGGGCGGAAATGCGTCGGTCATCAGCCGGTCACACCAGCGTGCCGAACTAGTTGGACTGTTACCGCGAAAACTGCAGAGCGGTGCGCCGGTGAGATGCCGGCTTTTACGGACGCGAGGTCCGGTACGCAAGCTAGACAAGGTATGTAAAGCCGCACTGCAGTTTGGTTATAGCGTGCCGATGCGCGAATTGACAGCACAATCGCGCCGCTCGTCGCGATGCGCGCCGAGTCTGGCTTGCAGATGACATTTCCGCCATTCGATATCGATTCAGGGCGCGCGAATAGATCGGCCGGGGTGACACTAAAATGGTGAATGACCGCCTTCGAACACGGCGCAAACCGCGAGGAAACATCATGACCGTCACGATCTACCACAACCCGCAGTGCGGCACGTCGCGCAACACGCTTGCGCTGATCCGCAACGCCGGCATCGAGCCGCGGGTCGTTGAATACCTGGTCGCGCCGCCGGACCGCGCGACGCTCACGAACCTCTTCGCACGCGCGGGCATGTCGGTGCGCGACGCGCTGCGCGAAAAGGGCACGCCGTACGCCGAACTGAGCCTCGGCGACCCCGCCCTCACCGACGATCAGCTCATCGACGCCATGCTGGCCCATCCGATCCTCATCAACCGTCCTTTCGTCGAGACGCCGCTCGGCGTGCGGCTGTGCCGTCCGTCGGAGCTCGTGATCGATATCCTGCCGTCGCCGCAGCAGGGGCCGTTTGCGAAGGAGGACGGCGAAGTCGTCATCGATGAAAAGGGTCAGCGCGTGCGCTGAGTCCCGCTCGACGGCCGTTACGACGCGTTACCTTTCTGGCTTCGCTGTAGCACTTGTATCGGATATCGCCCTCTAGACTGCGTTCCGTAGTCACTGACATTGCACTCGGTGCAAGGAGAAGCGATATGAACAAGAAGATGATCGGGGCGGCTTTGGGACTGGCGGTGCTGGCGGCGTCGACGGCGGCATCGGCGCATGTGGATCTCGCGGTCGGGATCGGCGTGCCGGCGTATTACGCGGCGCCGCAGCCGGTGTATGTCGCGCCGCCGCCGGTAGCGGTGGCGTACGGCGGCTACGGCGATTACGACGGCTGGCGCGAACGCGAATGGCGCGAGCGTCGCGAATGGCGTCGCGAACGCCACTGGCGCCATGAAGAGCGTCGCGAGGAACGCTGGCATGATCGGCATGGCTGGTAAGGATTGAACGAACGGCGAAGAGAACAAAGAGCTCGTCGCCGTTCGTGCTTTGAGGACGCTCGACGGCGCTTCGAGCAAGACGCTGCTACGATCCTGACTTGATTCCAAGCCGGACGACGCGCATGCCTTTATCTCCCCGGTACCGTCCGACGCCGCTGTGTCATGGCGACCAGCGATTCGAGCGCTTGACGCCCTTTGCCCTCGCCGCTTTCCTTCTTATCTCCGCCTCCGGAACGCTCCACGCGCAGGAACTGTCGCTGATGGGTGGCGTATCGCGCGGTATCGGCGAGCACACGTATTCCTGGGCGGGGTCCTACGAGGAAGGTCTGGGTGAATATTTCGCCGCCAGTTTCACCTGGCTCAACGAAGGCCACGTCACCAACCATCATCGCGACGGCCATCTGATCCAGGGCTGGGCGCGCCTGCCGCTCGCGAACCGGCGCTTCGTGCTCTCGGCGGGCGTCGGTCCATATCGTTATTTCGATACCTCGACCGATTCTGACGGCGGCAGTTATTCCGACCTGCACGGGTGGGGCGTCGTGTACAGCGTGCGCGCGCAGTACTACATGGCGAACCGATGGATCGCGCAATTACAGCTGAACCGCGTGCAGGTGCAGCGCGGGCCGAATACGTCGGCGGCGATGCTCGGCGTGGCCTATCAGCTCGACGCCCCCGATACCCCCGGCCCGCGCGACTGGGCGCCCGACCGCACGACCCGCGTCACCGGCAACGAAGTCACCGCCTTTCTCGGCCAGACGATCGTCAACAGTACGGGGTCGGAAACATCGCTTGCCGCCGCGCTCGACTATCGCCGCGGCCTCATGAAATACATGGACGTCACGGTCGGCTATCTGCACGAAGGCAACAGCGATCTCGTGCGCCGCGACGGCCTCACGACCCAACTCTGGGCGACGCGCGCCTTCTTCAGCGATCGCTTTACGCTCGGCGTCGGCGCGGGCGTCTACATCGCGCTGAACCAGCGGTCGAACACCGACGTCACCGGCGACAACGACACCGACGACCGCTTCGCCGGCATCGTCTCGATGTCGGCGGCGTACCGGTTCGGCGAGCACTGGACGACGCGCGTCACATGGAACCGCATCGTCACGCGCTACAACCGCGACACCGACGTGATTCTCGCGGGCGTGGGCTACCGGTTCTGACGACTTCCTATTGACGGCGGCGCTCAGTCGTCGTCGGGCATGGCGCGCGCCTCGCGTTCTTCGGGCGGCTTCTTCATCCATTGCCGGTGCAGCGCCTTCTCGACGACCCGCCCGGCCGTCAGCAGCAGGATCAGAATCATGGTCGCGATCAGCGCGACGCTCCACAGCCCCAAACCACACACGATTCCTACCGCCGCCGTCACCCAGATCGACGCGGCCGTGGTCAGCCCGCGAATCCGGTTCAGGCTCGGATTCTGGATGATGACGCCCGCGCCCAGAAAGCCGATGCCAGTCATGATGCCCTGCACGACGCGCGACACGTCAGCGTTGGCGGTGAGCGGTTGCATCGAAAAACCCTGCGCGGACATCGTCGCGAGACAGGCGCCGAGCGACACGAGGCCGAGCGTCTTCATGCCGGTGGGCTTGCCGTGCAGATCGCGATCGAGCCCGATGATGCAGCCGATCCCTACCGCCGACAGCATGCGGATTACGACTTCCAGCAGGATGGGGAAAGGCAGCATGTTTTGGTTCGCAAGAAGCGTCAGAAAAGCAATTGTCCGTCGAGTTTGACCTCGTTCATGACGAAGAAGGTTCGCACTTGCCGCACGTTCGGCAGGCCGAGGATCTTTTCGCTATGGAACACGTTGAACGCGTTGAGATCGCGCACGCGCACCTTGAGGAAATAATCGACGTCGCCCGCGACCAGCACGCATTCGAGCACTTGCGGCAACTCGCGCGCGGCACTTTCGAAGAGCGCAAAGCTTTCCTGCGTCGAGCGGTCGAGCACCACGCCGACCAGCACCAGCACGGGCCGCTGCACGGCAGCCGGGTCGATACGCGCGTGCACGCCCTGAATTACGCGCAGGTCGAAGAGACGCTTCGTGCGGTTCCAGCACGCCGCCGCGCTCAGGCCGACGAGTTTCGCCAGTTCGGCGTTGCTCAGACGGCCGTCGTTCTGAAGGGCGCGGAGGATCTTGCGATCGGTGGCATCGAGTTCGGTCATGGTGAAGATTTTTTTGTTTAATAGCCTAGCTACAAACCATATGTTCGATTTAAAGCATTGAAGAAAACATACTACATTGAACGCGATTTTTGTACGAAGCACATTCCGCGCACTAATTCCTAGAATGAGGTTTCTTTCTTTGTCACGAACCAAGGACCTCACTCATGGCACTCGACCTCGAAAAGCGCTTCGGCCGCGTCTCGCTCGGCTTCTTTCCCTCGCCGGTCCACAAGCTCGAACGGCTGTCGAAGGCGCTCGGCGTCTCGGTGTGGGCGAAACGCGACGACGTCTCGTCGGGGCTCGCGTTCGGCGGCAACAAGATCCGCAAGCTCGAATGGCTCGCGGCCGATGCCGTGAAGCAAGGCGCCGACACGCTCGTCTCGATTGGCAACATCCAGTCGAATCACACGCGGCAGGTCGCGGCAGTGGCCGCGGTGCTCGGCATGCGCTGCCGGCTCGTGCAAGAGGAATGGACGCACTGGGACGATCCCGTCTACGACAAGGTCGGCAATATCCTGCTATCGCGGCTGATGGGCGCCGAGACGCTGCTCGAGGGCGAGGGCTATTCGACCGAGGTGAAAAAGACGTGGGAACGCGCGCTCGAACAGGTGCGCCGCGAGGGCGGCAAGCCGTACGCGATTCCGGCGGGCGCGTCGGATCATCCGCTCGGCGGCCTCGGCTACGCCAATTTCGCCGACGAACTCGCGCGCCAGGAAAACGAGACGGGCGTGTTCTTCGATACCGTGATCACCGCGACCTGCACCGGTTCGACGCAGGGCGGCATGGTCGCGGGCTTCAAGGCGCAAGAGCGGCCGCGCCGGCTGATCGGCATCGACACGGCCTGCGACGAAGCGATGACGCGCCGCGCCGTCACGAAGATCGCGCGGCAGACGGCGGAGCTGATCGGCATCGATAAGCCAATCGACGACGCCGACGTGATCATCGATCCGCGCTTTGCCGGTCCGGACTACGGCTTGCCGGACGAGGCGACGATCGACGCGATCCGCACCGCCGCGCGGCTGGAGGCGATGCTGACCGATCCGGTGTACGAGGGGAAATCGATGGCGGGCCTGATCGCCATGGCGAAGGCGGGCGAGTTCGAGCCGGGCGCGAACGTGCTGTACGTGCATCTTGGCGGGGCGCCGGCGTTGAACGCGTATCACAAGGCGTTTGCGTGAGATGACGGGCGGCCTTTTTGACGCGCTACCGTAACCGCCTCACTCAACACGAAAAGGACCGCCCGTGCCCCAGCAACCCAAATTCACCATGGTCGAAAACGCGCCGACGCCTGTCGGCCCGTTCTCCCACGCGGCGGAAGCCGACGGCTGGGTGTTCCTGACCGGCCAGATGCCGACCGATCCCGCCGACGACAACGCCCCGCTCCCCGAAGGCGTCGCGGCCCAGACGCGGCGCGTAATGGACAACCTGATCCTCGTGCTCGGCGGACTCGGTCTGACGCTCGACAGCGTGGTCAGCGTGCGCATCTTCCTGACCGAGTTCAAGCGCGACTACGACGCGATGAACGCCGTCTACAAGTCATATTTTGTGCCGAAGCCGCTGCCAGCGCGGACCTGCATCGGCGTGACGGGACTTGCGCGCGATGCGCTCGTCGAGATCGATTTCGTCGCTAAACGGCCGTAGCGCGGATCACGTACGTCGCGACCTGGCCTTCGGCGCGGCGTTCGCGTCTATCCATCGAAAAGTGAGATTGATGCGCTCGCCGCGCGCCTCCGGCTCTTTCGGCACGCGATGCACCCATTCGAGCTGCGTGCGCCCGCGCATCACGAGCAGGCTGCCGTGCGAGAGCGGCAGCGTGTGCGTCGCGTGCGTGCGCGCGTGGCGGAATTCGAACGTACGCGTCGTGCCGAGGCTCACCGAAGCAATCACCGGCTCGGGTCCGAGCTCGCGTTCCTTGTCGGCGTGCCAGCCCATGCTGTCCTGACCCGTGCGGTAGCGGTTCAGCAGCACACTGTTGAAGCGCACCCGCGACGCGTCCTCCGCGCGCTGCCGCAATTCCGCGACGGCGGGCGTCCACGGCTGCGGCACGTTGCGAATGCCCGAGTACGTGTAGACGGCGTCCGGCTCGCCCTGCCACGCGGTGAGGCGCGGCAGCGGCACGCGGCCGCCGGGCGTGGTCATCGTGTCCTGCCGCCAGCAGACTTCGTCGATCAGCGCCGCCATCAGGTCGGAGGCGGTGTCGGCGGGAAGCCAGTCCGGCTGCCAGTCGATGTCCGGCTTGGGGATGTCGTCGAAAAGGTCGAACATGTTGGGAGACGTGAAATCCGGCCGCGTCGCGCGGCAAGAAGAATCACGATAGCAGACGCGCGACGGCGAGTCCGTGCGCATCGATTATCCCGAAATTGTGCCGTCGTCGATTTTGAGGCCGGTCAAGCAAGCGCCGGATGGCCATTATTAGAGGCCTGTGCCGGATTTACTCCGCCGGAAACCGTGTGCTACAGTCGGCCGCGTTTATCTCAATAAGTGCGCCGGCGATGCCGCGCGCATTCAGCGGACCACGGGGACCCCATGAACACGACGACCGGTGCCAATGATGGCACGGCGCCCGCGCGCCGCGTCCTTCTCGTCGACGACAGCGCCGACGCGGCGGAAGCCCTTTCGATGTTGCTCGAAACGCTCGGCCACGACGTGCGCACGATGCACGACGGCGCGAGCGCGCTCGCCATCGTCGATGAATTCAGGCCGGAAGTCGTGATCTGCGACATCGGTTTGCCGGGGATGGACGGCTTCGCGGTTGCACGCGAGCTGCGCAAGCTCCCGTCGACGCGCGCTGCGCTTCTGCTCGCGCTCACCGGTTTCGGCGGCGCCGACGACCGGGCGCGCGCCACCGCCGCAGGTTTCGATCATCACATCGTCAAGCCGGTTTCCTTCGCCGATCTCGAAACGCTGATCGACGGCTCATTCGGGCCGGACCACAAGCGCAATTTCTGACGCTTCAACGCTTCAGGTCACTCCACGCGCAGCTTCGCCATATACGGAAGGTGATCGGAGAGCCACGCGGTGTCCTGCGTCGGCGTGATCCATTCGACTGGTTTCATGCCACGGATGAACATCTTGTCGAGCGCAAGCGCCGGCGAAAACGCCGGAAACGTCCGCCCTGATTCGCCGAGCAGCGTCGCCACCTCGTGCATCCCGAGTTCGCCGAAGAGCGGCACGGAATCGTTGCGCCAGTCGTTGAAATCGCCCGCGAGCACGAGCGGGCCGTCCGGCGCCTCCTTCGCGATCCAGTGCGCGATCCAGTTCATCTGACGCAGCCGCGCCTGGCGCGTCAGCGCGAGGTGCGCGCACAGGAGCGTGATCGCGCGGCCGGCGAAGGTCGCGCGCGCGACGAGCAGCCCGCGCCGCTCGAAACGATGCGCCGAGATGTCCCAGCGGCCGGAGAGATCGAGCGGATGCGGCGACAAAATCGCGTTTCCATGACGCCACGAAGGCTTGAACACGTTCGGCCCGAGCGCGATCTGCAATTCGAGCGAGGTCGCGATTTCGGTCGCCTGGCAATGCCAGATGTCGTCGGGCGGGGCGTCGAGCGGATTGCCGAAGCCGGTGGCGAGCATCGGCTGCGGCATGCGCCGGGCCATCGCTTCCTGGAGGAAATAGGCGTCGGCGTTGGTGGACTGGACCCAGCGCTGCATCGCCTTCCAGGCCTGGAGCCCGAGCGGCGAGCGGCCCTTGTGCAGGTTCCAGCTCACCGCGACGAATTCGGGCGGTTGATGGCCGGTCGGAAAGCTGCGCGGTAAAAGTTCGGGGTTTCGCATGCGTTTGGTGTTTTTGAGCGGCGCGGCCCGCCGGACACTCAGGCCGTCATTGAGCCGCCGCCGCGGTGTTCAGGCTGGCCCGCACCCGATACGCCAGCGAGGGATTCTTGTCGACGATCGTCCAGTTCGACCATTCGCCGGGCTTGAGCACGAGGCCCGGATGCGACGCGTTCACGACCCGCGGCTGCGGCGGCAACTTGCAGCCCTGCGCGGTCGTGCGCGACGTGGCTTCTTCGAGCGTCTCCTGCGCTTCGATTGCGAGCGTGATGTCGTCGGCTGATGCGTGGACGGGGGAGACGGTCAGTGTGCGTTGCAAGTCGATGTCGCCGGCCGGTTTGTCTGCGCAGCCTACGCTGTTTTTCACGACGTTGTGATGCGTGTCGGTGCGCGCCTGGCCGACGTTGGTCGTCGCGGAGAACGAATCGATCTGCTGGCCGTCGCGCAGTACCTGAAGCTCCCACTTCACCGGCTGCGACGCGGACGACTGTGCTTCTACGCTGAAAGGCGCGGCGAGCGATGCGGCAAGGAGGAGCGGGGTCAGCAGGCGGGCGGCGGGGTGTTTCAGCATCGAAAGGATTCTCCTGGAATGCGGGGTGGCGAGGCGTTTTTTCACGCTGGGCGGCCCGCGGGTCGGGAACGTGTTTCTGACACCGCGATGTGCGGCGGGTTCAGCTTTGCGCCAGACAGCAGGATTTGCTCCCGGATGTGGCGGGTTTGGCCGGGTAGGAATGCGTCGATGATACAGAGGGTTGGGGTGAGGCGCTTTTGTCATACTTGTTGACGAAGCTGTCCCCATATTGTCAGTAGACTTTTGAGTAAGAAGATTGATACGTCTTACGGAAAGGCCGTCTCCTTCCACGATCTCGATGGCCTCATTAAGGCCGTCTGCATCGCGCTGACGCGAAAAATCACACCGCTTACCGGCGCCGTATTCCGCTATCTGCGTCAAGCGCTCTGCTTGTCTCAAAGCGCGGTCGGCCAGTTGATGGACAAGACCGACCAGGCCATCGCGAAGTGGGAAAAGTCCGTCGAGCCCGTCGCGCGGTTGGCGGATTTCGCCATGCGCGCCATCTATCTGCAACACGCGGACGGCGACGAAGCCATCAAGAATCTAGTAACTGCGCTGAATGTGACCGAGCGCACGCTGCATTTCGTCATGCGCGAGACGCCGCGCGGGTGGTGTCATACCGAGCAGGCCGAGCAGCCAGCCAGCACTGACGTGTGATTGCGCGGCGCACGTCCCTCAAAACCCCTCCCAAATTAGCAGCACCCCCCCACGACTGCTCGCTTGCCAGCCCTTTTGTCGTCGATACACTGACCTCATCGACTATAGAAAACGACGGGGTGTGACATGACGACAGCCGTGGTCAAACAGGAGCTTGCGGTCGCATCGTTCAGCAAGGTCTTCAGTCTCGACGACGTCGAGACCGCGCTGAACGATCTCTCCGAAAGCTCGAGCGAAGCCCTTCGCGCCACCTACGAAAAAATGCTCAAGGTCGGCAACCTGCGCTTTTGCGTGAAGCCGAACCGCATGCCGTCGATCGACGATCTCGTCGGCAATCTGCCCAACTTCGAAGAGCCGCTCGCCGATATCCGCAAGCAGATTGCGCTCTGTCTCGAAACCGAGGATCGCCTCGAACTCATGCCGATCCTGCTGCTCGGCGAGCCCGGCATCGGCAAGACGCATTTCGCGAAACAACTCGCGCGGCTGCTTGGCACGACAAGCCACTATGTCGCGATGAGTTCGCTCACCGCCGGCTGGATCCTGTCGGGCGCGTCGTCGCAATGGCGCAACGCCAAGCCGGGCAAGGTTTTCGACGCGCTCGTCAACGGCAGCTACGCGAACCCGGTCATCACCGTCGACGAAATCGACAAAGCCACCGGCGACGCCCAGTACGACCCACTCGGCGCGCTCTACGCGCTGCTCGAACACGACACGGCGGAATCCTTCGTCGACGAATTCGCCGAGGTGCCGATCAACGCGGGCAACGTCGTCTGGATTGCGACCGCCAACGACGCTCGCGCGATCCCCGAGCCGCTCCTGAACCGCATGAACGTGTACGAGATTCCGCCGCCCGATCGCGACGGCGCGCGCCGCATTGCGCAGGCGATCTACGCCGAAATCCGCAACGCGCACGTGTGGGGCCGGCGCTTCCCGGAAACGCTCGGCGACGCGCCGCTCGACGCGCTGACGAAGGCCTCGCCGCGCGCGATGCGCCGGGCGATGCTCAACGCGTTCGGCAACGCGCGCATCGATTCGCGGCATCAGGTGGAGGCGCGCGACATCCAGATCGACCACAATTCGCGCAAGAAGGCGATCGGATTCTGAAAGCCCGTTGTTTTAAAACTTGCCAAAAAGGCCGTCGAAAGGCGGCTTTTTCGGCTCAAAACAGACGATTTCTTGCCTTTTCTGAAATCTGTGCAGAAAACGATCTAATTCATGTGCGGTTGTTGTGCAACACGCAATAGTCCAGAAAGTAGAATGCATTGGATGAACCTGCGACGGAAAAGACATGGAACAGATCGAATGCGTAGTGATTGGAGCGGGCGTGGTCGGACTAGCGATCGCCCGGGCGCTCGCGGCGCGCGGCCGCGAAGTCGTCGTGCTGGAGGCGGGCGAAGGGGTCGGGATCGGCACGAGTTCGCGCAACAGCGAGGTGATTCACGCGGGCATTTACTATCCGCGCGGGTCGCTGAAGGCCGAGCTTTGCGTGCGCGGCCGCGCGATGCTCTACGAATTCTGCCAGTCGCACGGCGTGCCGCACCAGCGCTGCGGCAAGCTGCTCGTCGCGACCGCGCGCAACCAGGTGCCGCAACTCGCGGCGATCGAGCAAAAGGGCATCGAGAATCACGTCACCGGGCTGCAACGTTTGAGCGCCGCCGAGGCGATGTCGATGGAGCCGCAATTGCGATGCGTGGAGGCGGTCTGGTCGCCGGAAACCGGCATCGTCGACAGCCATCAGTTCATGCTCGCGCTGCAAGGCGACGCCGAGCGCGACGGCGCGAACATCGCGTTCCACACGCCCGTTACCGCGATCGACGCGAGCGAAGGCTGCTTCATCATCGAGACCGGCGGCGCCACGCCCACGCGTCTGCGCGCCACGCACCTCGTCAATAGCGCGGGCCTGTTCGCGAACGATATCGCGCGCAAGATCCGCGGCCTCGACGATCGCCACGTCCCGCCGCTCTACTTCGCGAAGGGCAATTATTTCAGCGTCAGCGGCCGCGCGCCGTTCGACCGCCTGATCTACCCGATGCCGAACGAAGCCGGCCTCGGCGTCCATCTCACGATCGATCTCGGCGCGCAGGCGAAGTTCGGGCCGGACGTCGAGTGGGTGCAGTCGATCAGCTACGACGTCGATCCGCAACGCGCGAACGCGTTTTACGCCGCGATCCGCGCGTACTGGCCGGGCCTGCCCGACGGCGCGCTGCAACCGGCCTACGCGGGCATTCGGCCGAAGCTCTCCGGCCCCGGCCAGGCCGCCGCCGACTTCATGATCCAGGGCAAGTCCGCGCATGGCGTGCGCGGGCTCGTGAACCTGTTCGGCATCGAGTCGCCGGGGCTGACGGCGTCGCTTGCGATCGCCGATCGCGTCGTCGAGATGATGCGTCTCACCTGAGTTGTTGGCGCCCTTATCTATGACATTTGGGCTTCTTGAGGCCGCTTCCCGTTGATATGCTGGGGTATCGCCGTCGTCAGAACGGCGCGTCGTCCCCCCAATACATGGAGCGAGTCATCATGAAGACATCCCGTCGCACGTTTCTCATATCGAGCATCGGCGTGGCCTCGACGCTGGCACTGAGCCGCACCGCCTTCGCCGCCGATGCCGCAAAGGTCGAGGAAACCGATCCGACCGCGCAGGCACTCGGCTACAAGCACGACGCCAGCAAGGTGGACAAAGCCAAGTACACGAAATTCGTCGCCGGCCAGGATTGCGGCAACTGCTCGTTCTATCAGGGCAAAGCGGCCGACGCCTGGGCGCCGTGCCCGATGTTCGCCAACAAGCAGGTGGCGACGAAGGGCTGGTGCAGCGCCTACAACAAAAAAGCCTGAAGAGAGGGCCCTGACCCGCGGCGATCCGCCGGGGCCTGAAAGACACGGTTTCTCCAAAAGCCGGCCTGAGAGAAAGGAAGCGCGCCGACCTCACGGTCGAGCGCGCTTTTTTCATTGCTTGATAACGATGCGCGCCGTAATTACACTCGCCAAGGCATAAATCCGTCGAACGCCGGATTCGCGGCAGATGGACCATCCAACCGAGGCATGGCGCCCGAGGGGCGGGAGCATTCATGGCAACTGTGAATCGAAAGACAGTCAGGCCACCGAACACGCGCGCCGTCGCGGCCGCCGTGATCGGCAACGCGCTCGAATGGTATGACTTCACGGTGTTCGGCTTCATGACCGTCGTGATCGCGCAACTATTCTTCCCGAGCACCAGCGACTACGCTTCGATTCTCCTCACCACGGCGACCTTCGGCGTGGCTTTCGTGATGCGGCCGGTGGGCGGCATCGTCCTCGGGCTCTATGCCGATCGCGCCGGACGCAAGGCGGCGCTCACGTTGGTCATCGGGTTGATGACGCTCGGCATCCTCCTGCTTGCGATCGCGCCGCCCTATTCGGCGATCGGCCTCGGCGCGCCGCTCATCATCGTGTTCGCGCGGCTGTTGCAGGGCTTCTCGGCGGGCGGCGAGTTCGGCAGTTCAACGGCGCTGCTCATCGAAGCCGCGCCGTTCTCGAAGCGCGGGTTTTATGGCAGCTTCCAGATGGCGAGCCAGGCGGCCGCGCTTCTGCTCGGCGCAATGGTAGGCGCGGCGATTTCGCGCGGGATGTCGCCCGAGGCGCTGCATTCGTGGGGCTGGCGCGTGCCGTTCATTCTCGGGCTTGTCATCGGGCCGGTCGGCTTCTACATCCGGCGCAACATGATGGACACGGAAGCCTTCCTGCACGCGAAAAAGACCGCCCGCCGCGCGACGCTCGGCGAAGTTTTTCGCGAACACAGCCGTGAAGTGCTGTGCGGACTCGGCTCGGTGATCGCGCTGACGGTGACGGTTTACGTGCTGATCGGCTATCTGCCGACGTTTGCCGTCAAGCAGCTCGGCCTGCCGTTCGGGCAGTCGTTCACGGCGCTGATCGTGGGGAATCTGCTGCTGACGGTGCTTTCACCGATCGCGGGCGCGTGGTCGGATCGCATCGGCCGGAAGGGGCTGTCGCTGTGGTCGCTCCTGATCACGCTCGTGATCATCTATCCGCTCTTCGCGTGGCTCGCCGCCGAGCCGAGCATGATGCGGCTCATCATGGTGCAGGCGCTGCTGTCGATCGCGCTATCCGGATATTACGGCCCGTTCGGCGCGCTGATCGCGGAGCTTTTTCCCGCGCATATCCGCTCGACGGGTCTATCGCTCGCGTACAACATCGCGGTGATGCTGTTCGGCGGCTTCGGGCAGTTCATCGTGACGTGGCTCATCCGCACGACCGGCTCGCAGCTCGCGCCGACGTTCTACGTGATGACGGGACTCGTGCTGTCGCTGGTCGCGATAGCGTGCATTCCGGCGACGCGCCCCGTCGATGTCGACGAGGCGCGGCAGCTGAGCCGATAGCCAACGGACAGGAACATGAAAGTCATCGAAAGCGAGAATTTCACGGCTGAACGCGCGTGGGGCGCGCTCGACGTCTGCGTGATGAACGGCATCTCGTGCCGCCTTCACTGGACGGACAAGCCGTACAAATGGCACGTCAACGACGGCGAGGAAGTCTTCGCCGTAATGCACGGCGAGGTGAAAATGCACGTGCGGCGCGACGGCCGCGAGGAAACGCTGATGCTCAAGGCCGGCGATATCGTCCACGCGCAGGCCGGCGACGAGCACTACGCCGAGCCGGTCGGCCAAGCGCGCATTCTGGTGATCGAAAAGGAAGGCAGCGTTTAGCGAGGCTTAGCGCGTGAGTCCGGCTGCGACGAGCAGGTCGGCGAGCGCTTCGGTCATGCCGCCTTCGTGCGCGGCGGCGCGTTCCTGCAATTGCTTGACGAGCGATGCGTCGAGCTTGCAGGCGAACGGCACGAGACCTTTTTCCTGATCCAGCTTGCGCTGTTCGCGGCGGTCGAGCTTCGGCTGCGCGCCTGCCTGGCCGACACGCGCGGCGCTGCTCTGCTTCAGATCGTTGGCGAGCTTGAGCGCCTTGTTTTTTTCGAGGTCGAATTTCTTCACAAGAAGCTCCGGGGGTTGGGGTGGATGGGAAGCCGCGTATTGTACGAGCTTATTCTCGCGGTCTAGCCGTCACGCGGGTCTGCTCGCGTCGGCGAGGGCGTCGATGCGCTCGCGCATGCGCTTCCAGTGCGTCCCTTCCCAGAACACGCGGCGGCAGACGTCGCACGTCACGAAGCGCGTGTGCCGCTCGCGCACGCCTTCGGGCACGCGGCCGTCGAGATCGTGCGGATGCGCCGCACGCAGTGGCGCGTTGCACATCAGGCAGAGCCGGAACGCGCGCACATGCGGCGCGAGATCCAGCCGGTCGGCAATCTCGCGGTACTGCGCATCGCCTTGCAGCGCGCGCACGTAACAGCCGTGCACGACGCTGCGCCGCTTCAGCAACTCGCGATCGCGCGTGAGCACGACGCGATGCTCGTCGAGCGCGAGTTGTTCGATTTCATCGTCGGGGAAATTGTTGTCGTAGCGGGTGTCGAAGCCCGCGAGCCGCAGCAGTTGCGCGAGCGCGCCGAGATGCGCATCGGCGATGAAACGCAATCCGGCGCCGCGCAACGGCGGCCTGAGCAGCAGCGCGCCGGTTTCCATGCCGCACGGCACCGCGTGCTTCGGATAGACGCCGATCGAATCGCCGTCGGCGATCGGCGCGTCGAACCCCGCCGGCTCGCCGTTTTGCAGGATCAGCTCGACTTCCGTGTGCGGCACGCCGAGGGCCTCGATCATGTGCTTCGTCGACGATCCCTTCGCGCACGCGCAAATGAACGCCTTCTCGCGCTGCGGCCGCGCGAGGAATTCGTTCAGTTCGCGGTGGAAACGAAAGTGTGCGTGAACCATGTAACGAGTATCGCATCGCCCGGCACTGCATGCTTCAGGTCGATGTGATCTACTGGCTCCGCATTTTCTTCATTGAAAGGAGCATGACATGGACATCGGTTTCATCGGACTGGGCGAAATGGGCGGCGCGATAGCGGGCAATGCGCTGAAGGCGGGACACACGGTGCGCGTCTGGAACCGCTCGGCCGCGCGCACGAAGGCGCTGGCGGACTTGGGCGCGTCGGTCGTCGATACACCTGGGCAGGCGTTTTCCGGCGACGCCGCCTTTTCGATGCTCGCCGACGACGCTGCGTTGCGTTCTGTCCTGATCGACGGCGGCCTGCTGAAGCACGCGCCGAAGGGCCTTGTCCACGTCAACATGGCGACGATCTCGGCAGCGCTCGCCGCCGAACTCACCGAGTTGCACGCCCAACACGGCGTCGCTTACGTGGCGGCGCCGGTGCTCGGCCGGCCGGACGTCGCGGCGGCGGGCAAGCTCAACATCCTCGCCGCCGGCGCCGAGGACGCGATCGAGCGCGTGCAGCCTGTCCTCGACGCAATCGGCCAGAAGACATGGCGCGTCGGCACGAATCCGCAGCACGCGAACGTGCTGAAACTGGCGGCGAATTTCATGCTGGCATCAGCGATCGAGACGTTCGGCGAGGCGGCGGCGCTGGTCTCGGGGCACGGCATCGAAACGCACGCTTTCCTCGACATCATCACGAACACGCTCTTTCCGGGGCCGGTGTATCAAGGCTACGGGAAGATGATCGCGGACCGCTGCTACGAACCGGCGCTCTTCAAGGCGCGGCTCGGGCTGAAGGACGTGCGGCTTGCGCTCGCGGCGGCGGAAGCCGTCGATACGCCGCTGCCGATCGCGAGCCTCGTGCGCGACAGCCTGATCGATGCCGTCGCGCACGGCGGCGGCGACAAGGATTTCGCGGTGCTCGGCGAAGTCGCGGCGCGGCGGGCAGGGCGCTGAATTGTCAATAAACGTGGAATGAATAGGCGACTGCGTCTGCAGACGGCATAATCCGGTCCTATCTCAAAAATAGTCCGCCGCGATGAATCTGCATATCTGGTCGCTTTTTGTCGCCACTGTATTCGTCCTGTCCGCGATCCCCGGGCCGAACATGCTCCTCGTCATGACGCACGGCGCGCGCCACGGATTGCGGCGCTCCAGTGCGACGATGGCGGGCTGTTTGTCGGCGCTGGTGCTGATGTTCTCGGTATCGGCGGCGGGGCTCGGTGTCTTTCTGGAAGCGTGGCCCGCGATGTTCGACACGCTGCGGTTCGCTGGCGCTGCGTATCTGGTGTGGCTCGGCGTGAAAAGCTGGCGGGCGAAAGTGTCCGAAGCCGAAGTCGACATCCCCGCCGCGGAGAACACTGCCAGCTTCGCGCTTTTCCGCAACGGCTTCCTGATCGCGAGTAGCAATCCGAAATCGATCGTGTTTGCCGCCGCGCTCCTCCCTCAATTCATCGACGCAACCCGTCCGACGCTGCCGCAATTTGGCGTGCTCGTCGCGACGTTCGCTGTGATCGAAGTGAGCTGGTATCTGATTTACGCGGCGCTCGGCACGCGGATCGGCGCACAGTTGAAGAGCGGGAATGTCGCGAAGGCGTTCAACCGGCTGACGGGCGGCATTTTCGTCGGCTTCGGAGCGATGATGGCCCTCGTGAGGCATTGAATGCGCTCTGAAATGGCCGTCGTCGCAAATCGTATGAAAAATCCACGATATTGGCGTGAATCGTGAAACATCCGACGAATTCTGTCGTGGATCGTGTCTTGCTATTAGATGATGTGTTTCATTCGCTTTCGAACATACGTACGCGGAATCCGGGTGCACAGTGCCCTTCGAACAACGTCTTGCGTCGATCGAAGAAGAATAGCGACAAAGGGAGGCGCCACATGTTTGCTTTAGGACGAGCGGTCGCCTCAGCCATCGCCGCGCTGCTGCTTTGCGCCGCGCTCCCCGCCTTCGCCGACGACACACCCACTCCCTGCGACGCGCTTAAACACATCGTCGCGGCGGCGCCTGGATTTTCATCGCTTACGCCTGAAGACGGCCGCGCTGTCGCGCTCCCTTATGGCGACGACGCCAAATGCGCAGCGACGCACGGCAGTTATCAATGCGTGTGGACGTCCCACGGCGGAACGAGCGCGGATGCGCTGCAGGGCGTCGCGGCCGACATCGCGTCGTGCCTGCCCGACGCCACCCACGACCAGAATTCTCCTTCCCGCCAGCACTTCTATCTGGGCGCGCGCGGCCGGCGCACACAGATCGTCGCGACGACGGCGGGCGCCAATAAGCTAAAGCTCGTGATATCGGGCAACAAGTGAGACTGCCGTGACCAAACGCATCCTGATCGCCGACGATGATGACGACTCCCTGATCGGGCTGTCGAACCTGCTCAACGGAATGGGCTACGAGGTGGCGCTTGCGGCAAACGGTTCGCAGGCCGTCGATGTCGCGCAGCAATTCGCGCCGGAGGTCGTGATCCTCGATCTCGGCATGCCGCAGATGAACGGCCTGGAGGCGGCGCGCGCGCTGCGGACCTTGCCGAATGGACGCTCGCTGCTGATCGTCGCGCTGACGGGATGGGGCCAGCCGCAGCATCACGAGATGACGCAGGATGCCGGTTTCGACGTTCATCTCGTAAAGCCGGTGTCGGCGGATCAGTTGGGCTTCATCTTGTCCATGACACAGCCGTAGAAAACGTTGCAGGAGCGAGACAGAGCGTCGCGCGATGTTGCGGCGCACCAATGATTTTGGTACAGTCGTTCTTGTCTCCTCCATGTCTCCACTGATATGGATTCAACCCGCCCTCGCAGGCGGGTTTTTTTTCGGCTGCGCGTTTTGCGCGTTTCGGCGAAAGAAAAAGCCGATGCGCTTTTCAGCGAATCGGCTTTGGCGGTCGAAGCAATCGCGCCTCCGTTGTCCTTACCGCTTCAACCCCGCCTCTTCATCCGCGCCGATGTGCAGATTCATGCACTGGATCGCCGCGCCCGACGCGCCCTTACCCAGATTGTCCAGCCGCGCCACGGTCACGAAGCGCTCGTCGTTGCCGAACACGAAGATATCGACGCGATTTGTGTCGTTGCACGCCTGCACGTCGAAGAAACCGTCGTCGAGATTGCTTTCCGCGTTGAACGGCAGCACGCGGATGAACGGCTCGTTCGCGTAGTACTCGGCGAGCATCGATTGCACGTCCTGCGGCTTGGCGGCGCGCGCGAGCTGGTTCGGCGAGAAATAGGTGGTGACCGCCAGCCCCTTCAGGAAGTTGCCGACGATCGGTGTGAAGATCGGCGCGCTTTTCAGCCCCGAGCGCACCGCCATCTCCGGCAGATGCTTGTGCGTCAGCCCGAGCGCATACGGACGCGGGCTCGTGAGCCGCGCGTTGCCGCCCGCTTCATAGTCCGCGATCATTTTCTTGCCGCCGCCGCTGTAGCCCGTGATCGAGTACGCGTGCGCGTCGAAATCGGCGGGGACGAGGCCGCCCGCCACCAGCGGCTGCATCGACAGCACGAACGCCGACGCATGGCACCCCGGCACCGCGATGCGTTTGGCCGTGCGCAGCCGTTCGCGCTGGGCGCGAGTCAGTTCCGGCAGGCCGTACGCCCAGTCGTCCTGCGTGCGAAACGCGGTGCTCGCGTCGATCACGCACGTATTGCCGTTCTCGACGAGCGACACCGATTCGCGCGACGCCACGTCCGGCAGGCACAGGAACGTGACGTCCGACGCGTTGATCAGGCGCCGGCGCTCTTCGATGTCCTTGCGCTTCGCTTCGTCGATGCGCAACACCTCGATGTCCTGCCGCTCCGACAGATATTCAAAAATCTTCAGGCCGGTGGTGCCTTCCTGTCCGTCGACAAATACTTTCGTGGTCATCTCGATCTCGCTGGTTCGGCCTCGCCGCGCCGTGCGCGCGGGGAGTGGCAAAAGCGCTATTTTAATGTGCTTCGAAGTCAGCGGTATGGCGCGCAACCAGAATCGGCCGATCGGCCGATCCCGGCGATGCCTACCTGCCCGTCCAGCGCGCCGTCACGGCCGCGACGCGCGCGCCGAACGCCTTCGCGGTTTCGAGATCGCCGGGCGGCGGCGCTTCGTCTGGCGACGCATCCGCCGGCGATTGCGCGAGCAGCCCCGTAAAGCCGCCGACGAAGTTCAGGTCGTTACGCGTGGCGGCCTTCGTGTTCGACGGCATCATGCCGGTGCCTGCCCACAGCATGCCGTGCTGCATCGCGAGCGTGACGAGGTAGGTGATCGTGTTGAATTTGTCGCCGTTCATGGTCGCGGAATTCGTGAAACCCGCCGCCACCTTGTCCTTCCACTTCTGCGCGAACCACGGCTTGGAGCTGGCATCGGCGAATTTCTTGAAGTCCGCCGACGGGCCGCCCATGTAGGTCGGCGCGCCGAAGATGATGCCGTCGGCGGCGTCGAGCTCGGCCCAGGCGGCGTCGTCGAGATCGCCGACCGCGACGATTTTCGACTCGGCGCCCGCGTCCTGCGTGCCGGCGAGCACGGCTTCGGCGACTTTCTTCGTATGGCCGTAGCCACTGTGATAAACGATGACGATTTTCGGCATGGTGGGTGATGTCCTTGGGTCCTGCGCTGCGGGGTCGACTGAGCGCGCCCAGTCTAGCAAAGACAAATTTTGTCGAGGAAAGACGCCGGTTTTCGCTATCGACCGTAAGTAACGACGAGCTGCGCGCTGGCGAGCGTCGTCGTGCGGATTTCGTGCTCGAACATCAGCGCCGGACGCCCCTGACGCAGCCGCAAGTCGCTGGAGTTGAGCGCGTACACCGTGATCACATAGCGATGCGGCTTGCCGGGCGGCGGGCAGGGGCCGGCGTAGCCGTCGGTGTCGAAGTCGTTACGGGCCTCGACCGCGCCCATCTTCCGCAAGACGCCCGATCCGCTCGCGTTCGGCGGCAGTTGCGTCACGGTCGCGGGAATGCCGGCCGCCGCCCAGTGCCACCAGCCGCGACCGGGCGCGTCGGGATCGAAGATCGTTATCGCGAAGCTGCGCGTTTCGGCGGGCGCGCCGTGCCAGGAGAGTTGCGGCGAGTGGTTGCCCCCCTTGCAGTCCGTCTGATCAAAGAGCAATGTGGGCGGTACGGCCTTGCCAGCCGGTAGATCGGCGCTCCTGACGGTGAACGCCGCTTCGGCGTGTGCACGAGGCGCCTTGGATACGATCACGGCCGAACACAGCATCGCGAGGACCATCGTGGAGCGGCGCGGACGAGGCGCAGCGAAACGCAGGGCCAAACATGCCAGGGGCATAGTGCGGTTTCTCCGGATGAGGCGCCGGTGCTCCCTAGCACCGTTACGCTGATCGTAACGATGTATTTTGTCTCAGAAATGGGCTTTATGCGGATTTCGAGTTTAAGATTGCAACAAAGCATTAAAATTTTTTGCTCGTCACGTAAAGATGGCGCAGGGTTCTTGTATTGACCTTTGTGCGACGCGGACGGCTCGATCGCAAAGTTTCGGATGGATCAAAACATGGAAAACAACATGACGACGCTTGTTCGCGAGGCGTCCGGTCAATTGCAGTGGGTGGAGGAATAATGAGCCAGCGAATCAGGGTGATAATCGCCGACGACCATCCGGTGATTTTATTCGGCGCGGCGCAGGCATTGCTCCGCTTTCCGGAGATCGAAGTAGTCGGACAGGCGCGCCAGTCCACGGAACTCATTCCGCTCTTGCAGAAAACCCCCTGCGACGTACTTGTCTCGGATCTTGCCATGCCAGGCGGGCAATTCGGCGACGGCATGCCTTTGCTGGGCTATATCGGACGGCAGTTTTCGAACGTGCGCATCGTCGTGTTGACGATGCTCGAAAATCCGGCGCTGGTCAAGCGTCTGCGCGAAGTCGGCGTGAACGCCGTGATCAGCAAGGCGGACGACCTGAGCCACATTGGCCTTGCGGTCGTGCAGGTCATGCGCGGGAAGGAATATATAGGGCCATCGGTACAGAAGGCGCTCGTAGCATGGGCTTGAGCGCGAGCGGCGCGCAGCGGGACGTGGTTTTGTCGAAACGCGAGCTGGAAGTGGTACGGCTTTTCGTTTCCGGCATGACGATTACTGAAATTGCCGCGCAATTGCGCCGCAGTATCAAAACGATCAGCACGCAGAAAAACACCGCGATGCGCAAACTCGGCATCGACCGCGATTCCGAATTGTTTCAATATGCGCAGAGTAATGGCTTATTGAATCTCTCGGCGTATGTCGGCGACGGCAATCTCGATACGCCGCTGCCGCAAAAACCCGAAACTCTATAATCGATTAACTTGTTAATCCGTGATGAAAAAAGCCGCTGGCCCATCGAGGACCAGCGGCTTATTCAATAGGGACTTTGCAAAAGTTTATTGCGGCGCGGCCGTCGCGCCGCCGTGTGCCGCCGACCATTCCGCCGGCGCGTGCAGGAATTTCTCCACTTCGTCGAGCGTCTTCGCTTCGAAATAGCCCGCGTCCTTCGCGACACGCAGCACGTCCCACCAGGTGGCAAGCGCGTGCAGATCGACGTCGATGTCTTTCAGCACCGACACGCTTTCCTTGAATATGTTGTAGTGGAACAGCACGAAGCAGTGGTTCACCGTCGCGCCCGCCGTGCGCAGCGCGTTGATGAAGTTGATCTTGCTGCGGCTGTCGGTGGTCAGGTCCTCGACCAGCAGCACGCGCTGGCCTTCGGTCAACAGGCCTTCGATCTGCGCATTGCGCCCGAAGCCCTTCGGCTTCTTGCGCACGTACTGCATCGGCACCATCAGGCGGTCCGAGAGCCAGGCCGCGAACGGGATGCCCGCGGTTTCGCCGCCCGCAACCGCGTCGATCTGCTCGTAGCCGACGTCGCGCAGGATGGTCGCTTCGGCCATTTCCATCAGGCCGCGGCGCACGCGCGGATACGAAATCAGCTTGCGGCAGTCGATATAAACCGGGCTCGCCCAGCCGGACGTGAAGATGTACGGTTTTTCCGCGTTGAAGTGCACCGCCTGCACTTCCAGGAGCATTTTGGCGGTGGTGTCGGAGATCGTCTGGCGATCGTTGCCTGTCATGGGCGAATCCTTGGACTTTGAGTGGCGCTGAGCGCAGAGGCGGCCCGTGGGCCCGTGGCGCAGCGTGTACGGAGGACGAAACCGGGGGCCGGAGCGTCTGGGTTTGTCGAGACGTTTGCTGCGCGCGTAGCCCGCGATTTTACCTGACTGGCGTCGCTCAAGCGAGCGCCGGCCGGTCTGTAAAGACCCTGAAAGCGCGCGGCATCCAGCAATTTTTTGCGGGTTGTGAGCGATAAGCGCCGCACGTACACTCGCGGCACTTCTCATGTCCCGGGCGCCTGCCGAGCGTCCGGCTGCTCCCGATGACTTCCTCCGCCGTCGCCAGTCCCTCTCCCGATCGCCACGCCGTGCGCGCGCTCGTCGCCTCGATGCTCGGCTACGCGATGGACGGCTTCGATCTGCTCATCCTCGGCTTCATGCTGCCCGCGATCGCCGCCGACCTGCATCTCACGCCGACGCAAGCGGGCTCGCTTGTCACGTGGACGCTCGTCGGCGCGGTGGCCGGCGGGCTCATCTTCGGCACGCTCTCCGATTACTACGGCCGCGTGAAGATGCTGACGTGGACGATTCTCCTCTTCGCGGTATTCACCGGACTCTGCGCGCTCGCGCAAGGCTTCGGCGACCTGCTATTTTATCGCACCGTCGCGGGGATCGGGCTCGGCGGGGAGTTCGGCATCGGCATGGCGCTCGTCGCCGAGGCTTGGCCGGCACGGCAACGGGCGCGGGCGTCGTCGTATGTGGGGCTCGGGTGGCAGGCGGGCGTGCTCGCCGCCGCGCTCCTCACGCCGCTGCTTTTGCCGCTGATCGGCTGGCGAGGGATGTTCGCGGTCGGCTTGCTGCCGGCGGTCGTGTCGTTTGCAGTGCGGCGGCGCGTCGAGGAACCGGCGCTTTTCACCGAACGCCGAAGCGCGAGCCGCAAGCTCCCGCTCCGGCGCCTCTTCGACGACGCCCGCACCGCGCGCGCGAGTCTCGGCGTGGTGATCCTATGCTCGGTGCAGAACTTCGGCTACTACGGCCTGATGATCTGGCTGCCGAGCTATCTGTCGAAGACGTTCGGCTACTCGCTGACGAAGTCCGGTGTCTGGACGGCCGTGACCGTCCTCGGCATGGCGCTCGGCATCTGGCTCTTCGGCATCGCTGCCGACCGCTTCGGCCGCAAGCCCGCGTTCCTCCTCTATCAGATCGGCGCAGTCGTTATGGTTTTCGTCTACTCGAATCTGACGACGCCGTTCGCGCTCCTGATCGGCGGCGCGGTGATGGGCGTGTTCGTGAACGGGATGATCGGCGGCTACGGCGCGCTGATCTCCGAGCTCTATCCGACCGAGGCCCGCGCGACCGCGCAGAACGTGCTGTTCAACATCGGCCGGGCGGTCGGCGGGTTCGGGCCGGTGGCCGTGGGCGCGCTCGCGGCGCGCTATTCGTTCGCCGCGGCATTGACGCTGCTCGCGTCGATCTACCTGCTCGACATCCTCGCGACGCTCTTCCTCATCCCCGAACGGCGCGGCGCTGAACTCCAGTAAGCGCGGCTTTCGTCGCACGAAAGCACGCTGGCTAAGGGTTTCGCCCATCGCTTTGCGGCGAATGCTGCTTCGCGTCATTCAATGCGCGGGGTGTACACTAATTCTCCCAAAAAAAGCTCCGTCCGCCGCTGTCATCCGCATCGGTGAGATGCCGCGCCTTACAAGGCGTGCCGGGCGCCGCCGTACGATCGATCCACGATTGACACCCCGCGGCTGCGTCAAGGCAGCGAGGCCCCTATTCGAAAAATCTCCAACGTCTCTAGGCTAATCATGGACGAACAACTGAAGCAAAGCGCCCTCGCGTATCACCAGAACCCGAAGCCCGGCAAGATTTCCGTCACGCCGACCAAGCCGCTCTCCAACCAGCTCGACCTCTCGCTCGCGTATTCGCCGGGCGTCGCGGCCGCGTGCATGGCGATCTTCGACGAACCGCTCGACGCGCAGAAGTACACCTCGCGCGGCAATCTCGTCGGCGTCGTGACGAACGGCACGGCCGTGCTCGGGCTCGGCAACATCGGGCCGCTCGCCGCCAAGCCGGTGATGGAAGGCAAGGGGTGTCTGTTCAAGAAGTTCGCGGGCATCGACGTGTTCGACATCGAACTCGCCGAGACCGACCCGGACAAGCTCGTCGAAGCGATTGCGATGCTCGAGCCGACGCTCGGCGGCATTAACCTGGAGGACATCAAGGCGCCGGAGTGCTTCTATATAGAGAAGAAGCTGCGCGAGCGCATGAAGATCCCCGTCTTCCACGACGACCAGCACGGCACGGCGATCATCGCGTCGGCGGCGATTCTCAACGGCCTGAAAGTGGTCGGCAAGAAGCTCGACGAGGTGAAGCTCGTCTGCTCGGGCGCAGGCGCGGCGGCAATCGCGTGTCTCGATTTGCTCGTCGACCTCGGCCTCAAGAAGTCGAACACGCTCGTCGTCGATTCGAAGGGCGTGATCTTCGAAGGGCGCGGCAACCTGGATGCGTCGAAGGAGCGCTATCAGGCGACAACCGACGCGCGCACGCTCGCCGACGCGATGCACGGCTGCGACGTGTTCCTCGGCTGCTCGAGCGCGGGCGTGCTGAAAGCCGAGATGGTCGCGACGATGGGCGACAAGCCGCTGATCCTCGCGCTCGCCAATCCGGAGCCGGAAATCCGTCCGGAGGAAGCGAAGAAGGTGCGCCCGGACTGCATCATCGCGACGGGCCGTTCGGACTATCCGAACCAGGTCAATAACGTGCTGTGCTTCCCGTTCATCTTCCGCGGCGCGCTGGACGTCGGCGCGACCACGATCACCGAAGAGATGAAGCTCGCGTGCGTGCGCGCGATCGCGGAACTCGCCGAGGAAACCGACCAGGGCGATGAGGTCGCGAAAGCCTACGAAGGCCATTCGCTCGAATTCGGCCCCGAGTACCTGATTCCGAAGCCGTTCGACCCGCGCCTGATCATCAAGATCGCGCCGGCCGTCGCGCAGGCCGCGATGGATTCGGGCGTCGCAACGCGTCCGATCCACGACATGGACGCCTATCGCGAGGAACTCAGCACGACCGTGTATCGCACGGGCATGGTGATGCGGCCGGTGTTCCAGGCGGCGAAGGCGGCGCCTGCGCGCATCGCGTTCGCGGAGGGCGAGGACGAGCGCGTGCTGCGCGCCGCGCAATTCGTGCTGCTCGAGAAGATCGCGAAGCCGATTATCATCGGGCGTCCGGCGGTCGTCGAGATGCGGCTGAAGAAGATGGGCTCGAAGCTGAAGCCTGGCGTCGACTTCGAGATCGTCAATCCCGAGGACGATCCGCGCTATCAGAAAAGCTGGCAGGAATATCATAGCATCGCGGCGCGTAACGGCGTGACGCCGGAGAGCGCGAAGGCGGCGCTGCGCAAGTTCAACACGCTGATCGGCGCGATCCTCGTCCATATGGGCGACGCCGATGGGATGATTTGCGGCCTGATCGATACGTATCAGGATCACCTCAAGTTCATCGAGCAGGTGCTGGGCAAGGCGAAGGGCGTGCAGAACTTCGCCGCGATGAACCTGCTGATGCTGCAGGGGCGCAATCTCTTCATCAGCGATACGTACGTCAACGAAGAGCCGACGCCCGAGCAGCTCGCCGACATGACGATTCTCGCGGCGAGCGAAATCGAGAAGTTCGGCATCCAGCCGAAGGTGGCGCTCGTGTCGAACTCGAATTTTGGCAGCGTGCCGACGGCTTCCGCGAAGCGCATGGCCGCGGCGCGCAAGCTGATCGCGGAACGTGCGCCGCATCTCGAAGTCGATGGCGAAATGCACGGCGACGCGGCTTTGTCGGAGGCAGTGCGCAAGTCCGCGTTCCCGGGCACTTCGCTGCACGGCGAGGCGAACCTGCTGATCATGCCGAACGTCGAGGCGGCGAACATCGCGTACAACCTGCTCAAGATGGTGAGCGGCGAAGGCGTGACGGTCGGGCCGTTCCTGCTCGGCACCGACAAGCCGGTGCATATTTTGACGCCGGCGGCGACCGTGCGGCGGATCATCAACATGACGGCGGTGGCGTCGGCGGGAGCGCGAGTGAAAGCGGCGATGTGATGAGGTAAATTGATTTGGCATCCGGATGACATCCGGATGCCGCACAGAAGCAAAAAAGGGCGGCCCGGTTAATTCCGGGCCGCTTTTTTTTGTGGGTCGTCTGGATAACAGATTGAATCGGACAGCGTTGTTCTCATGGTTGAGGATCATTTGCCATCCTTACAAAAGTTGTCTCGTGATTAGGACGATTCTGGTTCGATTTTGTTTCCTTGCTGCGTAGAGTTCGGGATTGTTCCCTTTTAGGGCGTGCGTCAGTATTTGTTCGGGATCCTTAGGCCGTTGTCCGAGGCAATGATGCGCGTCCGGTCAGCCACGTCAACTCTCGCGGAATTTCAACATGAACAGGTTTTTCAAATCGATTTGGAGCGACGCGCTGGGCGTCTGGATTGCAACGTCGGAACTCAGCGCAGCGCGCGGGAAGCGCGCGAGCACTTCGTTGAAGGCGGTCGCGGTGGCGGCAGCATTGATGTTTGGGACATCAGGGACGGCAACGGCTGCGTTCACCACCGGATCCGCCGATGGCCTTCATGATCTCGCAATCGGTATCGGCTCTGTGGCGGTCGTGGACTCCAACCCGCTCGGCAACGATGCCATCGCAATCGGCCACTTGGCTAAGTCCACTGCGGTCGGTGCCATCGCGTTCGGTGCGTCCGCATCCGCTGGCGCTGCCAATTCAGTTGCGCTTGGTAGTAATTCAGTCGCTAATCGTGCGAACACCGTTGCCGTGGGCAACCGTCAGATCGCGCAGGTCAAGGCGGGCACCGATGGCCTGGATGCCGTCAACGTCAATCAGTTGAAAGTGGTGACGGACGCATTGGGCGGCGGGACGACCATCGATCCGGTGACCGGCACCGTTACGCCGCCGACGTTCACGGTTGGCGGCAAGCCTGTGCATACCGTCGACGACGCGATCGACGAAATCGACAAAGGCCTCGAGAACGCCGTGAAGTACGATGGGCCGGGCAAGACGTCGGTGACGCTTGAAGGCACGGGCGGCACGCAGATCCACAAGGTCGCAAATGGCACGGCGGATCAGGACGCGATCAACCTAAGCCAGTTGAAGGATGTCGGCGCCAAGACGGACGCAAACGGCGCAATCACGAACGCGTTCGTGGCCTACGACGACAAGATGAAGAAGGATTCGGTGACGCTGGAAGGGGCGAACGGCACTCAGATCCACAAGGTCGCCAAGGGCACGGCCGACCAGGACGCGATCAACCTGAGTCAATTAAAGGATGCGGGCGTCAAGACGGATGCAAGCGGCAACGTCACGAACGCATTCGTGGCCTACGACGACAAGACGAAGAAGGATTCGGTGACGCTGGAAGGGGCGAACGGCACGCAGATCCACAAGGTCGCCAAGGCCACGGCCGACCAGGACGCGATCAACCTGAGCCAACTGAAGGAGGCAGGCATCAAAACGGACGCGAGCGGCAATTTCACAAACGCGCTCGTCGCCTACGACGACAAGACGATGAACTCGGTGACGTTAGGTGGTGTGAACGGTACGACGATCGACAAGGTCAAGGCCGGCAAGCTCAGCTCGACTAGCATGGAAGCCGTCAATGGTGCTCAGTTGTACGCGACGAATGAGCAAGTCAACAAGAACACTGGCGACATCACCAACATCAACAACACGATCAACAACATCAACAAGTCTTCCGGATTGATCGCGCAGGACGAAGTGTCGCGCGAGATCACGATCGGCGCCAAGACAGACGGCACGTCGATCAGCCTGACGGGCACGGCGGGCAACCGCGTCGTGAGCGGCGTCGCAGCCGGTGAAGTGTCGGCGACGAGCACGCAGGCCATCAACGGCTCGCAACTGCACAACACGGCGAGCAGCGTCGCGACTGCGCTGGGCGGCGGCGCGGGCATCGATGCGAACGGTGGCGTGACGCCGCCGACCTACCACGTCGGCGGAGTCGATACGCACGACGTCGGTACGGCCCTCAGCAACATCGACGGCCGTGTGACACAGATCACTACGACCGTCAACGAAGCCTCGAAGAACGCCGTGAAGTACGACTCCGACGCGCACGACAAGGTGACGCTCGGGGGCACCGATGCAGCCGGCGGCGAAGGCGTGCAACTCACGAACGTGAAGGCCGGCGAACTCTCGGCGACCAGCACGGATGCCATCAACGGCGCGCAGTTGAATGCGACCAACGTGCGCATCGACCAGTACGAAAGCATCGTGAACAACATTTCGACGGGTAGCGAATACCTCGCGATCAATTCGGAGAAGGGTTCACCGCTGCCAACGGCAACTGGCAAGGACGCCGTTGCGCTCGGTTCGAATTCGAAGGCGACGGGCGACAACTCGGTTGCGCTCGGTGCGAACTCGGTTGCGGATCAGCCCAATACCGTGTCGGTCGGTTCAGAGGGCAACGAGCGTCGCATCACGAACCTTGCGCCGGGCAAGGCGGGCACTGATGCCGCGAATGTGAATCAGCTCAATGATGTTCGCAATTCGGTGCTGGCGAACCAGCGGGCGGCGTTCGGCGGTGTGGCTTCGGCACTGGCCATGCCGAACATGACACCGCGTGAGGCGGGCAATACTGTTGTGGCGGTGGGTATCGGCAGCTGCAAGGGTTATAGCGCGGTGGGTGTAAGCGGGACGTATCGTTCGCGCGACGGTGCGTGGCTGCTCAATGGCGGCTTTTCGTCGACCGGTCACGGCGATGCCGGCGTCCGTGCGCAGGTGGGGTACGAGTTTTGACTGTGCGGATGGGATGCGAGCCAGTGATGTGCTGGTGATGGCACGGCGCCTAGCGTCGTGTGCTGTCTAGTAACGGCCCCAAAAACGGGGCCGTTCTTCTAGGGCTTGTTCCTTTGTCGTACTGTCTGACGAAATCTCAAGAAAAAGCGCGAATCAATTGGGTGCATGTAGTTTTTTGAGGCAGCAACCAATTGACAACAACTGCAACAATTCGGATAAAACTGGTTAAACCCGTTGGCCGGGCTGAGTAAATTCGCGATCTTGCGTTGGCTAGGTCGTGACGAGATAGCGCGTCACTGTACGTCGATCGCTAATCTCAACAGGTATCGGGCAATGAACAAGGTATACAAGTCGGTGTGGAATGAGGCGCTGGGCGCTTGGGTTGCTATATCGGAGCAAGGGCCTGCGCGCGGTAAGCGTAGCGGACGCGCGGCGAAGGTCGTTGCTTTGTCATTGGTTGCTTTGAGCGGAGCGAAAAGCGCGATCGCCAGCCCAGTGCAGATAGGTAACAGCGTCTCCACAGGTACGAATAATGTCGCTATCGGCGAGAATGCGGCCTCGATCGGGGAGAACAATTCGCTCGCAATCGGTGACACGGTCAAGAGCACGGTGAATGACGCCGTCTCCATCGGATCGCAAATTACCAACGATGCGTTGAACTCCGTGGTGCTGGGAAGCAACTTCCTCACGCTCGATGCGGGTTCCGCGCAAACCGTTTTCTTTGCCCCGAACGGCGGCACGGTGACCAAGTCGGCCAACTCGTTCGCCTTCAATCCCTACGGCGGCACGGGTACGTCCAATTCGTCCGATTCGGTCAACATTTCGGGCATCGTGACCGGCGCGCCGGGTGCTGTCGCGGTCGGTGCGCACTCAACGTCTTCGGCTGCCGATGCGCTTGCCCTTGGTCACGGTGCAACCGCCTCGCAGAGCAATTCCGTCGCGCTCGGCGCCGGGTCGGTGGCGGCAACTGCCAACACGGTTTCGGTCGGCAGCACATCGCAACAGCGCACGATCACGTTCGTCAAGGCGGGCGACGTCAGCGCAACCAGCACCGATGCCGTCAACGGCTCGCAGCTCCATGACCTCGCGACAAAGGTTAGCGCGTCCAAGAACAAGTACCTCGCAGCCAATGACGCTGCGGGCAGCACCGACGGCGCGACGGCCACCGGCGCCGGAAGCCTGGCGGTCGGCGGCAATGCGGTCGCCGATTCCACTGGAGGCGTGGAGGCCTCCGTCGCAATTGGGTCCGATTCTCGCGCACTGGTCGAGCGCTCGATGGCGATCGGGCCCGCCGCTACAGCGAGCGCAAAGGGCGCAGTTGCGATCGGCACCCGTTCGGTTGCGGACCGCGCCGACAGCGTTTCCGTGGGCTCAGCCACGGCGCAACGCCAGATTGTCAACGTGGCGAAGGGCACGCAGGACACCGACGTCGCGAACATCGCCCAATTGAAGAGCACGGGGCTGAAGCTCGACGCATCCGGCAACGCGACCAATTCGCTCGTCGCTTACGACGACGCTACGCTCGGCAAAATCACGCTGGGCGGCGGCACGGTGGGCACGACCCTCACCAAACTGAAGGCCGGCGCACTCAGCGACACGAGCACCGACGCTGTCAACGGCTCGCAACTCTTCGCGACGAACCGGGACGTGACGCGCACCGCGACGCAACTGGAAACGGTGGCTTCGTTGCTGGGCGGCGGCGCGAAGATCAACGGCGACGGCAGCGTTCAAGCGCCCGCATACGCCGCGAATGGCGGCCAGCAAAACGACGTCGGTTCGGCGATCACCGCGCTCGACAGCGGCCTTCAGGATCGCGTGAAGTACGATACTCCGGCGCACGACAAGGTGACGTTCGGAATCGCCAATGCGCCGGTAGCCCTGACGAACATCAAGGCGGGCGCGCTCTCTGCGTCAAGCACCGACGCCGTGAACGGCTCGCAACTGCACGACACGAACCAGAACGTCGCGAGGACGAACGACGAACTCACCGCACTCTCGGGCGTGGCCGTCAAATACGACACCACGGCCCACGACAAGGTGACGCTCGGCAACGCCGGAACGCCAGTCGCCCTGACGAACGTGAAAAAGGCCGCGCTCAGCGCATCGAGCACGGATGCCGTCAACGGCGCCCAACTGTTCGAAACGAATCAGGGTCTCGCATCGCTTTCGGGCGACACCGTCAAGTATGACAGCGCGGCACACGACAGGGTCACCTTCGGCAATGCGGGAACGCCCGTGATCCTGACGAACGTGAAAGCCGGCGCACTGAAGGCCGACAGCACGGACGCCGTCAACGGTTCGCAACTCTTCGCGACCAGCGAGAAGGTCGCGAAGAACACGACGGACATAGGCAACCTCACGACCACCGTCAACACCTGGACAAACGACGTGGCAACCGGTCAGGTCGGCATCGTCCGGCAGGATCTGAAGACGCGCATCATCAGCATCGGCGGGATGACCGACGGCGGCACGATCAGCGTCGCGGGCACGGCCGGCCCGCGCGTCGTCACCGGCGTGGCGAACGGCGCCGTGAGCGCGGCGAGCACGGATGCGCTCAACGGCTCACAACTGTTCAACGCATCGTCGACGATCGCGGCGGCGCTCGGCGGCGGCGCAGGCGTCGATGCCAAGGGTGGCGTGAGCGCGCCGACCTACAACGTCGGCGGCACCCAGGTGCACAGCGTGGGCGCGGCCATCGACAACCTCGACGGCCGCGTGACGAAGAACACGACCGATATCGCGTCGATCAAGGGCGATCTGGCGAATGTATCGGAAGTGGCGTCGAACGCTGTCGCCTACGATTCGACCGATCATCAGAAAGTCACGCTCGGCGGCAAGGACGCGGCCGTCACGGACGGCGTGCAACTGACCAATGTGAAGGACGGCGAGCTTTCCGCCGCCAGCACGGACGCCGTCAACGGCCGTCAACTGAACGCGACCGATTCGAAGCTCGACGAATATGCGGGCCTTGTTAGTAACTTTCAGAAGGGCGGACTCGACTACGTCGCGGTGAACTCGTCGAATGCGCCGGTGCCGATTGCCAGCGGCACGGACGCGGTTGCCATCGGCGCCAATTCCAGGGCGAGTGGCAACAATTCGGTTGCGCTCGGCGCGGGCTCCGTCGCGGATCAGGACAATACTGTGTCGATTGGTTCGTCAGGCAGCGAGCGCCGTCTGACGAATGTCGCACCGGGCATGAACGGCACGGACGCGACGAACGTCAACCAGATGAACGCGTTGCGCAACGATCTCGGTGGGAGCATTTCGACCTTGCAGCGCAACGCCTTCTCGGGCATCGCAGCCGCGATGGCGATGCCGAGCATCGCGCCGCGCGAGGCGGGCAGGACGGTGGTGGCAGCCGGCATCGGCAACTATGCGGGTTACAGCGCGGTCGGTGCGGGCGCCACATATCGCTCGCGTGACGGCCAGTGGCTGATCAACGGTGCGCTCTCTGTCACGGGCCACGGTCAGACGGGCGTACGCGCGCAAATGGGCTACGAGTTCTAACAAGCGTCCGACGCTGGCAAAAAAAGGGCGGTCCGCAACACGGACCGCCCTTTCTACTTACCAAAGCCAACAAAAAATCAAGCCACTTGCCGCGCCTCGCCGTTTTGTCCTTCGCGCCAGCGAGCCAGCAGCGCGTTCCACTTCGTCTTCGCGGCCTGCACGTTGTTGTCCTTCACGTGACCGTATCCGCGCATCGAATCGGGCAGACTCGCGAGTTCGATTGCAAGCGCGAGCTTCGGCAGCGTCAACCCGGCGATCAGTTCCTTCACGAGCGCCTCGTACTCGACGATCAACGCCCGCTCCATCCGTCGCTCTTCCGTCTTGCCGAACACATCGAGCGCCGTGCCGCGCAGGAACTTCAGCTTCGCGAGCACGCGCATCGCGGGCAGCACCCACTGGCCGTACTGCTTCTTGACCAGATGCCCCTTCGCGTCCTTCTTCGAGAACGCGGGCGGCGCGAGATGGAACTTGATCTTCCAGTCGCCTTCGAAGCTGCCCTTCAGCTTCTCCACGAAAGCCGGATCGGCATAAAGACGCGCGACTTCGTACTCGTCCTTGTACGCCATCAGCTTGTGCAGATTCTTCGCGACGGCTTCCGACAGCGGATACTGCCCGTCGTTTGAACCGAGTTCCGCCTCCGCCGTGCGAACCTGCGCGACCAGTCGTCCGTAACGCGCCGCATACGCTTCGTTCTGATAGTCGGCGAGATAGGCGAGGCGCTTTTCGATCAGCTTGTCGAGTGCCTTCGGCGTATGCAGCGCGATGATCTTGCTCGTGCCGCCCTGCGCCGCACCGCTGCCTTGCGAATTCACGATACGGCGGACGGCCTCTACGTCATGCGCCGCGCGACGGCCCCACTCGAACGCCGCGAGGTTCTTCTCGACCTGCACCGCGTTCAATTCGATCGCGCGCACGAGCGACTCGTGACGCAGCGGCACCCAGCCGCGTTGCCATGCGTAGCCGAGCACGAACGGATTTGTATAGATCGCGTCGCCGAGCAGCGCGACGGAGAACTGGTTCGCATCGACCATGGCCACGTGCTCGCCCGCCGCCGCGCGGATATCGGCCTCGGCGCTCGCGCCGGGGAAGCGCCAGTTCGGGTTCTTGATGAACTCGGCGGTCGGCGTCTGCGCGCTGTTCACGACGACGCGCGTATGGTTCGGCTGCATCCGCGAGCCGCATTCGTCGCTTGCCGTCACGATCGCATCGCAGCCAATCACGAGATCCGCCTCGCCCATCGCGATGCGCGTCGCGTGGATGTCGCCCGGCTTGTTCGCGATCTGTACGTGGCTCATCACGGCGCCGCCTTTCTGCGCCAGGCCGGTGACGTCGAGCACGGTCACGCCCTTTTGCTCCAGGTGAGACGCCATGCCGAGCAGCGCGCCGATCGTCACGACGCCCGTTCCGCCGACGCCCGTCACGAGCACGCCGTAAGGCCGCGCGATTTCAGGCAGATCGGGTTCGGGCACGGCTGGCATCGCATCGCCCGCGACGCTCGATGCCTTCGGCTTCTTCAACTGTCCGCCTTCGACCGTGACGAAGCTCGGGCAAAAGCCGTTCAGGCACGAATAATCCTTGTTGCACGTCGACTGGTTGATCTGGCGCTTCGTGCCGTATTCGGTGTCGAGCGGCTCGACCGACAGGCAATTCGACTTCACCGAGCAATCGCCGCAGCCTTCGCAGACGGCCTCGTTGATCACCACGCGTTTCGCCGGATCGGGATACGCGCCGCGCTTCCTGCGACGGCGCTTCTCGGTCGCGCAAGTCTGGTCGTAGATCAGGATCGACGTGCCAGCAATCTCGCGCAACTCGCGCTGGACGTCGTCGAGCTTGTCGCGATGATGCACGTCGATGCCCGGCGCCAGGCCGACGTTCGCCGAGTACTTCTCCGGTTCGTCGGTGACGATCACGATCTTCGACGCGCCTTCGGCCGCGAGCTGATGCGTGATCTGCGGCACGGTCAATACGCCGTCGACCGGCTGGCCGCCCGTCATCGCGACCGCGTCGTTGTAGAGAATCTTGTACGTGATATTCGTCTTCGACGCGATCGCCGCGCGGATCGCGAGCAGGCCCGAATGGAAGTACGTGCCGTCGCCGAGATTAGCGAACACGTGCTTGTCGTTCGTGAACGGCGCCTGGCCGATCCACGCGACGCCTTCGCCGCCCATCTGGCTGAACGTGCTCGTGCTGCGGTCCATCCACACGGTCATGTAGTGGCAGCCGATGCCGGCCATCGCGCGCGAGCCTTCCGGCACGTTCGTCGACGTGTTGTGCGGACAGCCCGAGCAGAACCACGGCTTGCGCTCGGCTTCGACGCGCGGCTTCGCCAGCGCGCGTTCCTTCGCCTCGATCACGGCGATGCGCGTCGCGATGCGCGCGCGCACTTCGGCGGGCAGATCGAGCTTGTCGAGGCGCGTCGCGATCGCCTTCGCGATGATCGCCGGCGACAGCTCGTAATGCGCCGGCAGCAGCCAGTTGCCCATCGGCACCGACCATTCGCCGCCCGCGCCGTCCTTCTCGTCGAATTTGCCGTACACGCGGGGACGCTGCGCATCCGGCCAGTTGTACAGCTCTTCCTTGATCGCGTATTCGAGAATCTGGCGCTTTTCCTCGACGACCAGAATCTCCTCCAGCCCATGCGCGAATGCATGCGCGCCTTGCGCTTCGAGCGGCCACACGCAGCCGACCTTGTACAACCGAATGCCGATGCGCGCGCAGGTTTCGTCATCGAGACCGAGGTCCGCGAGCGCCTGACGCACGTCGAGATAGGCCTTGCCCGCCGTCATGATCCCGAAACGCGCGTTCGGCGCATCGATTTCGATGCGATCCAGCTTGTTCGCGCGCACGTAGGCGAGGGCGGCGTACCACTTGTAGTCGAGCAGACGCGCTTCCTGCACGAGCGGCGGATCGGGCCAGCGAATATTGAGACCGCCGTCGGGTATCGCGAAATCGGTCGGGATCACGATTTTCGTGCGATGCGGATCGATATCGACGGACGCCGACGATTCCACCACGTCGGTGACGCACTTCATCGCGACCCAGAGGCCGGAGTAGCGGCTCATCGCCCAGCCGTGCAGTCCGAAATCGAGATATTCCTGCACGTTCGACGGAAACAGCACCGGCAGGCCGCACGCCTTGAAGACGTGTTCCGACTGATGCGCGAGCGTCGACGATTTCGCTGCGTGATCGTCGCCGGCGAGCACCAGCACGCCGCCGTTCGGGGCCGAGCCTGCGGAATTACCGTGCTTGAAGACGTCGCCGGAGCGATCGACGCCCGGGCCCTTGCCGTACCACATCGAGAAAACGCCGTCGTATTTGGCGCTCGGGTACAGGTTGACTTGCTGCGAGCCCCAGACGGCGGTGGCCGCGAGGTCTTCGTTGACGCCGGGCTGGAACACGACGCCGTGCGCGGCGAGATGCTTCTTCGCCTTCCACAACGACTGGTCGAGGCCGCCCAAGGGTGAACCGCGATAGCCGGAGATGAAACCGGCGGTATTGAGCCCGGCGGCCTTGTCGCGTTCCTGTTGCAGCATCGGCAGGCGGACCAGCGCCTGGATGCCGCTCATGTACGCGCGGCCGCGTTCGAGCGTGTATTTGTCGTCGAGCGTGACGGATTTGAGTGCGGCTTCTAGCGAAGCTCTTTGTTCAGCGTTTAGCGGGGCATTCATTATGTGTACTCCTCCACCCAGTTTGGGATCACCAAAGCATTCTGCGGACCTCGGCGTCTTGTGGACGCTTCGGCCGGGATTGTGAGTGTGACGACTTGCAGACTTTTTCGGCAGTGGTAAAAACCCGCTGAAAAATCCTCGTGTTAGCTAAGTTTATGACCGTTTGACGAAGTTTTCAGGTGGCTTTGCGCACGGATGTTACGAGGTGTAAATTCGACCGATTTCGGGAACCGGACGGTAGACTCCTGTCTAACCAGCCGCTTGCGCATTTTGCGTACCGTAGTTCGGAGTCACGCTTTACGAAGCAGCACTAGCCGTACATAAAGCAGCATGCAGTCAGAAGGAGAAAAAATGAAACAGCGCCACATCCAGAGTTTCCTGATGGTTTCGGCCGCGTTTTTCGCGATGAACGCGCCCATTCGCGCCGGCAACGCGAATCCGTCTCAAATCACCGCATCGTCCGCGCAGCAGGTTGCGCAGGTGCGCGTGCCGTCCACGCAAAGCGGCAACGCGGGGCGCACCGCCTCCGAATCCGACGACGACTCGGACGATTGATTCCCGGCGGCCTGTCCGGTGCCGTCACCCCGAGCTTGGGCCGTCAAAAACAAAAAAGGCGAGGATCGTTTTCGATCCTCGCCTTTTTATTTGCCTTGCGTTATCAGCTCGCGGTGGTGTCTTTCAGCACGCCGCGCCGCATTTGATCGAGTTCGATCGATTCGAACAGCGCCTTGAAGTTGCCTTCGCCGAAGCCCTGATTGCCCTTGCGCTGGATGATCTCGAAGAAGATCGGCCCGATCTGGTTCTCCGTGAAAATCTGCAGCAGGATTTCGTCGCGCACGCCGTCGATCAGGATCTTGCGCTTCTTCAGTTCCGCCACCGATTCGCCGTGGTTGGGCACGCGGCGATCCACCAGTTCGTAATAGGTATCGATGGTGTCGAGCAGCGCGATCTTCGCGTCGCGCAGGCCGTCGACGGTGCTGTGAATGTCGTCGGTCCCGAGCGCGATGTGCTGGATGCCTTCGCCGCGATACGCGTCGAGATACTCCTGGATCTGGCCCGCCGTCTCAGAGCCTTCCTCGTTGATCGGAATGCGGATTTTGCCGCAGGGCGAACTCATCGCTTTCGATTTGACCGCCGTCACCTTGCCTTCGATATCGAAATAACGCGCTTCGCGGAAGTTGAAGAGGCGCTCGTAGAACTCGGCCCATTCGATCATGCGGCCGCGGTGGACGTTATGCGTCAGGTGATCGATATAGGTCAGACCGTGGCCGACCGGGTTCGGCTCGGCGCCAGCGATCGGTTCGAAATCGACGTCATAGATGCTGATATCGCCGATGCTGCCCGGCTGCGCGCCGTTCTTGCCGCGCCAGCGGTCGACGAAATAGATCAGCGAATCGCCGATGCCCTTGATCGCCGGGATGTTCAGCTCCATCGGGCCGGTCTTGTTGTCGAAGCCCCAGGCGCCGAGTTCGAGCGCGCGCTTGTAGGCCTGGCCCGCATCGGCGACGCGAAACGCGATCGCGCAAATCGACGGCCCGTGCTGGCGCGCAAAGCGTTGCGCGAACGAATCCGGCTCGGCGTTGATGATGAAATTGATCTCGCCCTGCCGATACAGCGTCACGTTCTTGTGGCGATGCCGCGCGATCGCGGTGAAGCCCATCTGCTCGAATAGCTTGCCGAGCGCGACGGGATCGGGTGCCGTGTACTCGATGAACTCGAAGCCGTCGGTGCCCATCGGGTTGTCCCAGCCCTGGAATGTCATGCGTGTCTCCTTCGAATCTTTGCGTGGAAATATTGAGAAGAAGTGTACTGAAGTACGCGCGGCGAATGCTTGCGAAATAAATCGCCGATGACTACGATTGCGCAAGTTACTGCCAAAGATTAAAAAGAAGGAGACAGAAAATGGCCGACATTGAGCTCGATGCGATTGACCGCAAAATTCTTGCGATCCTGCAGGAGAACGGCCGGCTGTCGAATCAGGAGATCGCGGACCGGGTGAATTTGTCGCCGAGTCCGTGTTTACGGCGGATTCGGCGGCTGGAGGAAAGCGGCGTGATTCGCGGGTATGTCGCGCTGCTGGATTCACAGAAGCTTGGGCTCGGGCTGCTCGCGTATGTGAACGTGCGGCTGGAAAAGCGCGGCGGGACATCGTTTACGCCGCGATCGTCGAATCCCGCGACACACGCCGATTTATTCCGCGAGGCGGTGCAGGAGTGGCCGGAAGTCGTCGCCTGCGACGCGATGACGGGGGACATGGATTACCTGCTGCGCGTGCAGGTGAAGGACATGGCGCACTTTTCGCGTTTCGTGCAGGATCATTTGCTGCACCATCCGTCGGTGATCGACGTGAAAACGAGCTTCTCGCTCGAACGCATCAAGGAAACGACGGCGCTGCCGCTGTTATAAAGCTGTCGCACGCAGAAGCTCAAAAAAGCAGAAGGGCGGTCATGGCCGCCCTTTCTTGTTTCGGTGCCACTCGCAGTGCAACTTCGTTGCATGGGCCAGAGTTAACGCTTTAGCGCTTACTCTGGCCGATACAACCCCGCGCTGATCCTTAAGCCGCGTCCGCCGTAGGCATGAACACCTGGAACATCTGCGACGCACGACGCGCCTGGCGCTTGATCGTGTAATCGAACACAGCGGCCTGTTCCTGAAGCATTTCCGCGATGAGGCTGCTCTGATCGGCCGGCGTGAGCGACAAATAGGCGTCTGCCTCGCCATACGCATACTCGATCTTCATGCCCGATTTCTTCGCGATGTGCATCATCGTCGAGTTGCGCGACAGGCAGTGCATATAGAGCATCGACACTTGCGTGTTGCGGCTGCGGATGGCGGCGCGCTCGAAGAGCTTCGTGCCGATGCCCTGGCCGCGTGCGCGTTCCAGGACAGACACGCCGAATTCGGCCGTGCGCTTGTCGCCTTCCGCTGGCAGATAGGCCAGATGGCCGACGCCGATCAGACGCAGTTCGTAGTCGAACACGCCGAAGACGGTGTCACGCGCGAAATCCATGTTGCGCACGTAGTTGTCGATCACGTGGTCTGGCACGATCTGGCCGAAACGCAACAGGCGATCGTCTTCGTCGAGTGCGAGGAAGTGGGTGAGGAGACGTTCGCGGTCGCCCGATGACAACTCGCGAACGAGAACCGGCGTTCGACCTGCCTCAGGCAGCGCGCGTTCGGCTGCGAGGCTGGGTGCGGCAAAGCGGTTAAAAATGATGTTCACGATGGGTTCTCCTTAAATCGTCATGCGACGTGCTGCATCGCAAAACGAATTTTACCGAAGAGTGAAATTCGGATACGGGAAAACCCTTAAATTGACGCTGAGACAGCCTTCTAAAAGAACGTTTAGTACAAAAAATGTCGTGAAATATCAATTAATTGGGGCCGGTATCTCCCAATGACATCGAATTGTAAATTCGACATGCTGTCCCGCAACAATTCATGCGTCGCCGTTCAGGCCATTCTCGATCACGTCCACCACTTGTTCCGCGAATTCGCGATATCCCAGCTTGCCGCCCGGCTTCAGCCACGTGAACGTCCAGTTGATCATGCCGAACACCATCATCGTGAGCGCGGTCTGGTTTTCCTTCGTCGCGCGCGTCGGGTATGCGCGAGCCAATTGCCGGGCGAACGCGGCGACGATGTCGCGCTGACGGTCGAGCACGATCGTGCGTTGCGCGTCTTCGAGGTATTTCACGTCGTTCAGCAGCGCGACGTGGCGGCTGTGCGACGTCTCGTATTCCGCGAGAAACGCGCGCACCAGCTCGGCGAACGCCTCGCGCTCGGTCAAGCCGCGTCGCTGGCTCGCGCCTTCCACCTCCGCGATGATCAGCATCAGCCGCTTCGTGTAGCGGTCGAGCAGGTCGAAGAGGATCGCTTCCTTGCTTGCGTAGTAGTGGTACAGACGCGCTTTCGACGTGCCGCTCGCCGCGGCGAGATCGGCCATCGAAGTGCTCGGGTAGCTCGTTTGCGCGAATTTGGCGGCGGCGAGTTCGAGAATCTGCTCGCGCTGGGTGTCGTGGTCGGGCGCTCTTGTGCGGGCCATTTATCTTCTGTGGAATTGCTGGAAGGGCTGCGCTTATTTGCGCCGGAGTTCTGCCTGGACGATATTGCCCGGCTCGCCGCGAAGTTTAAGCCGTCCCGCGGCTGCCAGCTCGCGGCATCGCCAGAGTGCGATCGAATCGCTGACCAGGAAGCCGAAGTCGCCGCCCATCATCTCGCCCGCGATGCGCCGCGCGTCTTGCCAATCAGGAGTGAGCGCGTCGAGGATCGCTTCGTCGATGTCGGCGAAGTTGCCCGAGACGAACGTGTTCTCGTGCCAGCCGCGCGTTTCGGCGTTCATATGCTTCGCTTCCTGCCATTCGAGCGCGAGCCGGCCGATGCGCAGCACCGAAATCGGCGCGGCGCTCGGCAGTTTCGCGAGCAGTTCCTGCGCGGCGAACATGCCGACCGCCGTGATGCCGTCCGCGCGGCCGCGGCGGCGCTCGTGGCCGTCGGCGTCGATGACCATCGGCAGGTCGCGTTCGGATAGCTTTGCTTCGTTCAGACGCTGCGGCGAGTTGCGCAGATGATAGGCGACCCGCCGCAGCGCGAGCTGATCGGACGCGCTCTGGCCGTGCCACACGACGATCTGCGCGTCGTTGCGCACGAGGCTTTGCAGTTGCGCTTCCTGCTTCTCGAACTCGGCCTCGAAGTCGCTGCCCTCGCGCGTCAGCACATGCCTCCAGAACGTGGCACGCGTTTCCGGAGCGTCATCGACGCCCTTCAACGGCCCGACCGCGAGATCGTCCTTCAGCGCGATCACGCGCTCGTCGCGTTCGGCGAGCTTGAGCGCTTCGCGAAGGGTGTCGGCGGCGTGATCGCCGTTCGTAACGTGGATGATGCTCATCGTGAAAGTGGCCGGCGAACAAAAAAGGGACCGCAGAAAGCGATCCCTGAGTGTAAGCCAACCGATATCGCGCTCAACGTTCGTCGTAACTCACGACGACACGATCGCTCACCGGATGACACTGGCACGTCAGCACGTAGCCGTCGTCGATTTCCTGCTGCTCCAGCGTGTAGTTCTTCTCCATCTTCACCTCGCCTTCGAGCACCTTCGCGCGGCAGGTGCAGCACACGCCGCCTTTGCACGCGTACGGGAGCGCCAGGCCCGCCTTCAGCCCGACGTCGAGCACGCTTACGCCCACGTAGGGCAGACGCAGCTTGCGTTTCTTCCCGTCGATGATCAGTTCCAGATCGGCGGCCGGCGTGTCCTCGGTGATTTCGATGGTCGGCGCGCCCGCTTGCGGCAGCGGCGTGCCAAAGCGCTCGACGTGCACCTGCTTCGGCGGCACGCCCGCTTCCTTCAGCGCCGCTTCGGCGGCGTCCATCATCGGACCGGGACCGCAGATGAACGCTTCGTCGATTTCGGCGGCCGGCGCGAGCGTCTGCAGGAACGCGGCGCACTTTTCCTGGTTCAGCACGCCGTTGAACAGCTCGACGTCCTGCAAATCGTCCGACAAAACGTGATACAGCGAGAACCGGCTCATAAAGCGGTTCTTCAGGTCTTCGAGTTCCTCGGCGAACATGATCGCATCGACGCTGCGGTTGCCGTAGATCAGCGTGAAGCGGCTCGTCGGCTCCGTTTCGAGCGTCGTCTTGACGATCGCCAGCACCGGCGTGATGCCCGAGCCGCCCGAAAACGCGACGTAATGCTTCGCGTGATCCGCGTTCAGGTGCGTGAAAAAGCGCCCGTCCGGCGTCATCACTTCGATTTCGTGGCCTGGCTGCAGCGTGTCGAACGCGAAATTCGAGAAGCGGCCGCCGCGTACGCGCTTGATCCCGATGCGCAGCTCGCCGTCGCGGTCGTAGTCGGTCACGCCGACGCAGATCGAATACGAGCGGCGCGTCTCCTCGCCGTCGATGTGCGTCTTCAGCGTCACGAACTGGCCCTGCGTGAAGCGGAACGCGTCGCGCAGGTATTCGGGGACGTCGAAGGAGACGGTGACGGCATCGGCGGTTTCGGGCCGTACGTCGCGGATACGCAGCGGATGGAATTGCGGAGTCGCCATGATCGGGGGTCGTCTCAATATGGTTTGAAGTAGTCGAACGGCTCGCGGCAGTCGATGCAGCGATAAAGCGCCTTGCATGCCGTCGAGCCGAACTGCGCGAGGCGTTCCGTGTGCACGGAGCCGCAGCGCGGGCAGGCGGGCTTGTCGTTCGCGGCGGGGCGCGGAACGAAGCGGATCGTTTTCACTTGCGGCACCGACTGCGAGCCGCAGTTGCCCGTCGGCGGCGCGATGCCGTAGCGGCGCAGCTTGTCGCGCGCTTCGGCCGTCATCCAGTCGGTGGTCCACGCGGGCGCGAGCACCGTTTCGATGCGATGCGGCCCGAGACCCGCCTGAGTGAGCGCCGCGCCGATGTCCTCGGCAATCTGCGACATCGCCGGGCAGCCGGAGTAGGTCGGCGTGATCACGACTTCCAGAGCGTTGTCGGCGCCCCGGCGGACGTCGCGCAAAATGCCGAGTTCGCGGATCGACACCACGGGAATTTCCGGGTCCGGCACGCTTTCCAGCACGTCCCAGGCGCGTTCGAGGGTGGCATCGGCGGTCATCATGGCGTGTGCGCTCATCGTGGAATCCTCGGGCTTACCAGCTCGCGCCGGGATGCTGGCGCGCAAGGCTCTGCATTTCAGCGAGCAGATAGCCCATGTGCTCGGAATGTTCACCGTGCTTGCCGGTGCTCACGTGTTTTACGTCGGCGGGCGCCTTGAGCGTCGCCTGGGCGAGTGCCGCGTCGACGTCCTCGCGCCATGCTGCTTCTATATCGCTCGGCAGCGGGCCGATGCCCGCGGCGGCGATCGCCGTCTCCACGTCATCGATGCTGAAGAATTCGCGCGTGTACGGCATCAGGTAATCGAGCGCAGCCTGCGCGCGGCGATGCGATTCCTCGGTGCCGTCGCCGAAGCGGATCAGCCAGTCGCCCGCGTGGTGCAGGTGATAGCGCGTTTCCTTCAGCGACTTCGCGGCGATCGCGGCGAGCTGCGCGTCCGTCGACGATTCGAGCGCCGTCCACAGATGGCTCATCAGCGCCGAGTACAGGAAATTGCGCACGATCGTCACGGCGTAGTCGCGCTCGGTGCGCGCGGTGCCCGCGAGCGGCCCGAAATGCGGCAGCTCGGCGATCGTGTAGTTCGCGAATTCGCGCTCGGTGCGGAAATAGGCGTAGTCGTCTTCGGTCTTCTTCACGCCGTTGAGCTGTTCGTCGAGCGTGGCCGCGTGCGAGTACAAGAGGCGCGCCTGGCCGATCAGATCGAGGCTGATGTTCGCGAGCGCGATATCTTCCTCGAGCGCCGGGCCGTGACTGCACCACTCGGCGTTGCGCTGGCCGAGAATCAACGCGTTGTCGGCGAGTCGCAGGATGTACTGGAGATGCTGGGGCGTCGTCATGTCGCTAGCGCCTTACATGTGGTTGATTTCGTCGGGCAGCACGAAGAAGGTCGGGTGACGGTAGATCTTGTCGCCGGCCGGTTCGAAGAGCTCGGCCTTGTCGGCCGGATCGGACGCCGTGATCGCCGCCGACGGTACCACCCAGATGCTCACGCCTTCTTGCCGGCGCGTGTAGACGTCGCGCGCCATGCGCAGCGCGGCGCTCGCGTCGGGAGCGTGCAGGCTGCCGCAATGCTTGTGATCGAGCCCTTGCTTGCTGCGAACGAAAACTTCCCAGATCGGCCATTCTTTGTTCATGTTTGTCTCCTGTCGGTCCAGAGTTGGCGCTTTAGCGCATTACTCTGGCCCCATAGATAAAATCGTCCTATGCAGCTTGTTGGTGAGCGCGGGTGGCTTGCTTTTCGGCATGCGCGAGCGCGGCTTCGCGGACCCAGGCGCCGTCGTCGTGCGCCTTCACGCGGGTGGCGAGGCGCTCCTTGTTGCACGGGCCGTCGCCGTTCACGACGCGCCAGAATTCTTCCCAGTCGATCGCGCCGTAGTCGTGCGCCTTGCGTTCCTCGTTCCATTTGAGGTCCGGATCCGGCAGCGTGACGCCGAGAATCTTCGCCTGCTCGACGGTGGCATCGACGAATTTCTGACGCAGGTCGTCGTTCGAAATGCGCTTGATGCCCCACTGGAACGACTGGCCGCTGTGGATCGAATCCTTGTCGCTCGGGCCGAACATCATCAGCACCGGCCACCACCAGCGGTCGACCGCCTGCTGCACCATGTCCTTTTGCGCTTGCGTGCCCTTCATCATCGAGAGAAGCGCGTCGAAACCCTGGCGCTGATGGAACGACTCTTCCTTGCAGATGCGGATCATCGCGCGCGCGTACGGGCCGTACGTGCAGCGGCAGAGCGGGATCTGGTTCATGATCGCGGCGCCATCGACCAGCCAGCCGATCACGCCGACGTCCGCCCACGTGGGCGTCGTGTAATTGAAGATGCTCGAATACTTCGCCTTGCCCGCGTGGAGCGCATCGACGAGCTGATCGCGTGAGACGCCCATCGTTTCGGCCGCGCTATAGAGATAGAGGCCGTGGCCGCCTTCGTCCTGCACCTTCGCGAGCAGAATCGCCTTGCGCTTCAGGCTCGGCGCGCGGCTGATCCAGTTGCCCTCGGGCTGCATGCCGATGATCTCCGAATGCGCGTGCTGCGAAATCTGGCGGACCAGGGTCTTGCGGTAAGCCTCGGGCATCCAGTCCTGCGGCTCGATCTTGCCGTCGGCCTCCATGACGGCGTCGAAGCGCTGCTGCTCGGGAGAGGCGTTCACATCGGCCGATGCGCCGATCGGCTGGACGTTGCCGGGGATATCGAGGGATTGGGTGTACATGACGATCGCTCGCTCAAGGAAGTCGCTGTTCGGCGATTATAAACCGACCGGCCGGTCGGTTTATAACTTTTTTTGAGATTGATGAGAGGAGATTTGTCTCGACGAGGAAGAGAGAGCGATTTTCGGTGCGCTATTTACTATCTATATAGAGGCGTTGCTGTCTCAGCGATGTCCTCGCACGCCAAGCTGAACCAGCGAGCCTGCGGCGCGTTGCAAATCGCGCGTTCCATAGAAAAAGGCCGCTCAACCGCAGCGGCCTTAATTACCTCCGACGTATCAGGGAACGGGTGTCACCCATGTTCCCGCACGCTTTCTCACGATGCGAAATCAGCCTTTCGTGCAGGCTCAAAGTCCTCCGCATCGACGTCATACCCAGAGGGTTCCCACCGGATCGCCAGCAACGCGACCAATCCGGCCAACGGCGCGACCGCGATGATCCAGAACACCTTCGTCCCGAGCGCCGCCGACAGCACCGGAAACAGGAACAGCGAAACCGTCGAACTGGAGCGCATCAGCGTTTGATTGAAGCCGACGCCAACGCCCCGCAGCGAAGTCGGATAACTCAGCGACGCGAACGTCATGCTGTGCGACCCCGGCCCGAAGCCCTGTCCCAGCAGGAACGCGGCGAGGAACGCGATCGCCGTGACCACTTCGGCGCCGTTCTCCGGCCGCCCGACGATCGCGAGCCCCACGAGCGCGACCAGTTGAAACGCGTAGCCGCCCACCGTCAGCTTCCACGCGCCGACCTTTGGCACCGTCCGAACCGCGATCAACCCGCCGACGAACGCAAAACACAGGTTGAGCGCGAGCGAGGCGAGGATCGTAGTCAGCATCGACTGCTTGAGGAAGCTCGAAATGATGACCGGTAACCCGAACGCGACCGCGTTATACGCAAACGACGACGCCACCGCGATGACCGTCGCGAGCACGGTCCGCCGCAGGTACACGCCGCGCAGCAACTTGCCGTAGTTGCTCCATGTCGCCTTGCGCGGCGCGATTTTCGCCGCTGAACCGTCCGCGTCGACCCGCGTGTCAATGCCGTAAGACCGCTTGAGAATCGCGGCCGCCGCCGGGAGATCGCCCTGATTGGCCGCCCACACGGGCGACTCGCTGATATAGCGGCTCCGGATCGCGATGATCACGATCGCCGGCACCGCACCGAAGCCGAGAATCAGCCGCCAAAGCCAGCCGGAGTGGCTTTCCGGCAGCACCGCGTACAGCCCGAGCACTAATAGATATGACACGCTGATCGCCGCGTACCACGTCGGGCACCACATCGCGATTCGCGCGGCCTTGTTGCCGCGACCCTGGAGCCGCGAGAATTCGGCGAGAAACGCCATCGCGACCGGTAAGTCGATGCCGACGCCCAGTCCCATCACGAAGCGGGCACCGCCGAGCGCCCAGGCGTTCGGCGCGAGCGCGCAAGCGATAGCCGCGACGACGAAAAAGAACATATCGGCCATGAAGACGCGATATCGACCGATTTTGTCGGTGAGGTAGCCGCCGATCAGTGCGCCGATGATCGCGCCGAAGGTGATCGCCGACGCGACGAAACCGGTGCCGGTCGGCGTCAGCGAGAATTCGCGGGCGATGTCCTTGATGCCGAACGCGAGCGCGCCGAGGTCGTAGGCATCGAGAAAGACGCCGCCAAGCGCGATCGCGACGACGACGCGCGCGTCGCTGCCGATCGCCGCGCCCCGATTGACGAGGCTGGAGACATCGGCGGCGCTGCGGATGACGGGGCGCGCGTCAACGGCGCTCGGGGAGGCCGGCGCACTGGAGCGCTCGGGCGCAAGGGAAGCTGACATGAAATACCTGGTGAAAAATAGGTTGACGAGGCAATGATCGCGCGATGCTACGTCGTGGGTCGCCCGCGGACAAATTCATTTTTGTTATTTGATGAATGACGGCGGTGTCCGATTGGCGCGATGCGAAAATGGCGTCTCGTTATTTGCGCCTGAACAGCATGTCTTTCAAATCACCAGAAATTTCACGCGTTGCCATCGTCGGCGGGGGGCCGGCCGGGCTGATGGCGGCCGAAGTGGCGTCTGCCGGCGGGGCGCGCGTCGATGTCTACGACTCGATGCCGTCAGTCGGCCGCAAATTTCTGATGGCGGGCAAAGGTGGGATGAATCTCACTCATTCCGAAGCGGCGACGCAATTTCTTGCCCGCTATGGCGCACGCGCTGGACAAATCGAGCCTTTATTAAACCGTTTCGGTGCCGACGCCCTGCAAAGCTGGGTCCACGAATTAGGAATCGAAACGTTCGTCGGCAGCTCGGGCCGCGTCTTCCCGACTGACATGAAAGCCGCGCCGATGCTGCGCGCCTGGCTGCATCGGCTGCGCGGGGCGGGCGTGCAGTTTCATATGCGGCATCGCTGGACCGGCTGGGCGCACGACGCGTCGAGGGCGCTCGCCTTCACCACTCCCAACGGCGAAGCGCACGTTTCAGCCGATGCCGTAATCCTGGCGCTTGGCGGCGCGAGCTGGCCGCGCCTGGGCTCGGACGCCGCGTGGGTGCCTCATCTCGAAGGGCGCGGCGTGCGCGTCGAACCGTTCGAGCCGTCGAACTGCGGCTTCGACGTCGACTGGAGCGAGCATTTCAGCAGCCGGTTCGCGGGCGAGCCGCTGAAATCAGTGGCGATCGGGCTGGCGCGCGACGACGGCAGCATCGACTGGCGCGCCGGCGAGTGCCTAATTACCGCGACGGGAATCGAAGGGAGTCTGGTCTACGCGCTGTCGGCGCCGATCCGCGAGCGCGCCAAAGGTGAGAACAAAACGATCCTGCTCGACCTCGCGCCGGGTCTTACGCCGGAACGCGTGCTGGAAGAGGTGACACATCCGCGCGGCGCCCGGTCGATGTCGAGTCATCTGCAAAGCCGGCTGCACATCACGGGCGTGAAAGCGGGATTGCTGCGCGAATGCGTCAGCAAGGAAGATTTCGCCGATCCGCCGACGCTCGCCCAACGCATCAAATCGCTGCCGCTGAAGGTCCTGCGCCCGCGTCCGATCGCCGAGGCGATCAGCAGCGCGGGCGGCGTCGCGTTCGAATCGCTCGACGCGCATTCGATGCTCACGGCGCTGCCAGGCGTCTTCTGCGCGGGTGAAATGCTCGACTGGGAAGCGCCGACGGGCGGCTATCTACTGACGGCGTGCCTCGCGAGCGGGATCGTCGCGGGTGAGGGCGCGCTCGCGTATCTCGCGGCGCGCACGTGAGCGTGCATTACGCGGCGACGAGTCGCCACAACGACGTCACTTCCTTCGAGCGCGCGGCGTAAAGCGGATCGGTTTTGTCGGCGGCGCGCGGATGGTGCGGCTTCACGTCGAGCCGTCCGTCGACCTTCAGGCCGGCCGCGTCGATCCATTCCTGCAACTGCGCGCGCGTGCGCAGGCCGAGATGCTCCGCGAAATCCGAAAGGATCAGCCAGCCTTCGCCGCCGGGCGTCAGATGCGCGGCGAGGCCGCCGAGAAAGCCGCGCAGCATGCGGCTTTCGGGATCGTAGATCGCGTGCTCGATCGCCGAGCTCGGCCGCGCGGGCAGCCACGGCGGATTACACACGACGAGCGGCGCGCGGCCTTCGGGGAACAAGTCGGCCTTCACCACGTCCACCTGCGACGCGAGCCCCAGCCGCTCGATGTTTTCATGCGCGCAGGCGAGCGCGCGGGCATCCAGGTCGGTCGCGACGACGCGCTCCACGCCCCGCTGCGCCAACAGCGCCGCGAGCACGCCGGTGCCGGTGCCGATGTCGAACGCGAGCGTCTTCGACGGCAGCGGCTGGTCTGCCACGAGCTTGATGTACTCGCCGCGCACCGGCGAAAACACGCCGTAGTAAGGGTGGATGCGCGCCCCGAGCGCGGCGATCTCGACGCCCTTCTTACGCCACTCGTGCGCGCCGACGAGCCCGAGCACCTCACGCAGCGACACCACCGACGGCCCGCTCGACGGCCCGTATGCTTCCTCGCAGGCCTCGCGTACGTCGGGCGCGCGACGCAGTGGAATCGCGTATTGCTCGTCGAGCGGGAGCAGCAACATCGCGAGCGTGCGGGCGCGCTGCGACTGCGCGAGCCGGTGGAGATTGAAGCTGTCGACCGGCGAAGGCGGCGGCGCTTCGTCCGCTTTCCTCCGTGTTTTCTTCGGCTTGTTCTCGATTCGTCTCACGACGGCCTGCAACAACTGCCGCGCGTTCTGAAAGTCGCCGCGCCACAGGATCGCCGTGCCTTCGCACGCGAGGCGATAGGCGGAATCGGCGGTGAGCTGATCGTCGCCGATCACGACGCGCTTCGGCGGCGCGTTGCCGCTTTCCGAGCGCCAAAGGGCCGAGCGGCTCTCGCCGTCCTCCTCCCAATGGAGCTGAAGCGGGCTAACGGCGAGACTGACGGAGTTCTTGGATTGCATGCGAATTGGATACCGAAACGAGGTGGGGCCGGCTGGCCTATGCCTACATTCTGAGGCTTTTCCACGAAGCGTCTCGTTTTTGCGTGAAAGGCGAGTCTGTGCGACGGTCGCGACCGATCAGGCACAATCGACGTTTTGTTCAGCCCGCGACCACCGAATGACGCTTCGAATCCTTGCTGCCGCGTGCCTTTGCGCCCAGTTCCTGCCGCTGATCCCCGCTTTCGCCGATACCCCCGCCGACAACGCCCACTGGGTCAGCGCCTGGTCGACGGCGCTCCAGGCGATCCCCCAACAGGCGAACTTGCCGCCGCTTTATCGCTCGCCGGAAGTCGGCGGCCGCACGGTGAGGCAGTTGATCTACCCGCGCCTCGACGGCAAGCGCGCGCGTCTGCGGCTGAGCAACGTGTACGGCACGACGCCACTCGTGATCGACGCGGCGCACATCGCGCGGGCCGTGAGCGGCAGCGGCGCGGCGGCGCGCCGGGGCACGGACCGCGCGGTCACGTTCGCCGGCAACAAGAGCGTGACGATCGCGCCGGGCGGTCAGGTCGAGAGCGACCCCGTCGCCTTCGATGTGGCGGCGAACCAGCCACTCGCCGTCAGCCTCTATATAGGTAAGGACCAAAAACTGGCCGCGTGGCACCGGGTAGCGAGCCAGATCAACTACGTGTCGACTCCCGGCAACCACGCTGACGATACCGCCGCTGACGCCTTCCGCACCAGGTTCACGCAATACGCGTGGCTGTCGAGCGTCGCCGTCGACGATGCGTCGGGGCAGAGCATCGTCGCAATCGGCGATTCGATCACCGACGGCATGCGCTCGACGCCCAACGCCAACCGCCGCTGGCCGGACGCGCTGGCGCGGCGGCTCGCGGAAAAGGGCGTCCCGGGGACGGCGATCGTCAACGCGGGAATCAGCGGCAACCGGCTGCTCAGCAACTCGCCGTGCTACGGCGAGGCGGTGATCGGCCGCTTCGAGCGCGACGCGCTGCGCCAGTCGGGCGTGCGCGCGATCATCGTGCTGATCGGCATCAACGACATCAATTTCGCCGCGATGCCCGCGCGCGACGGCCTCGATTGTGACGACCCGCACACGCAAGTCACCGCCGACTCGCTGATCCGCGGCTACCAGCGGCTGATCGCACAGGCGCACCAGCGCGGCATCAAGATATATGGGGCCACGCTGACGCCGGCATCGCTACCGCCGGAGCGCGAGAAGATCCGGCTGGCGGTGAACGAATCGATCCGCTCGAGCCGTGCATTCGACGGCGTCATCGATTTCGACCGCGCGCTGCGCGACCCGGCGCGCCCGGACTCGCTCCTGCGTCGCTACGACAGCGGCGACCACATCCACCCGAGCGACGCTGGCTACGCGGCGATGGCGGAAGCCGTCCCCATCGACGTGATCGCCGTCCAGCAAGGGCGTTGAGCGTCCCAACATATTTTTGCGTCACGCCCTTGTCATTGTCGTCTGGTTCACCTATTATTCGTCTCCTCGTTTCACGACGAGGGCCGCGAAGGAAACAAGTGGTCTCCAAAGTCGGTAAGTTTGGAAGCGAAAGCGAAAAACTTGTTGACAAAGGGAAAAAGATTCTTCATAATCTCGTTTCTCTGCTGCTGATGCAGCGACGCACAACGAAGCGCTGAAGTTGAGTGCTGTAGGCGACTGAAGGTGTGGGCGCCGGTTCGTGCGAATGTTCTTTAAAAACTA